>NZ_BCTP01000047.1 GCF_001571345.1 Komagataeibacter xylinus NBRC 15237
TGATCCGCGTGAAAGACTTCGATGATGCCATCGCCCAGGCCAACAACTCGCGCTATGGCCTGTCCGCCTACATGTTCACGCAGAACCTCAGGAACATCATGCGCATGACCAACGAACTGAACTTTGGCGAGATCTACGTCAACCGCGAAGGCGGGGAAGCCGCACAGGGCTTCCACCACGGTTATGGCGATAGTGGCATTGGCGGCGAGGATGGCCAGTACGGGCTTGAAGCCTATGTCGATACCAAGACCGTCTATCTCAACGCATAAGCAGCTCGCACATCTTCGCGCAGTCAGAGCGGCCCGGGGCAATCCGGGCCGTTTTTATGCCAAAGGGGAGTTCAGACGCACAACCGGCAAAGGTTTCTGGTGAAAGGTTTTGCAAAAAGCTTTGCAAGATCACCGCCTTTTTGAAAAAAGGCTGCACCCGAAAGCTTTTCCTCTTTTAACAGCCGATCCTTAAATCTGGCGCATCCACACCGTATCGATCGCATGGCTGGGGCTTTTGTGCATGACCACCCGGGCGCGCTCGCGCGTGGGCAGGATGTTCTGCTGCAGGTTGGGCAGGTTGATGCGCCGCCAGATGTCGCGCGCCAGCAGTTCGGCCTCACCTTCGGGCAGGTCGGCATAATGGTGGAAATAGGAGCCGGGCTTGCGGAAGGCAGTTTTCTGCAACAGCAGGAAGCGCCTGACGTACCAGTCCTCGATCACCTTTGTGTCGGCATCGAGATAGATCGAGAAATCAAAGAAATCGGATGCCATGAACGGCTGCTCGGACACGGTCTGGAGCACGTTCAGCCCCTCGAAGATCAGGATATCGGGCTGGTCGATGACCTGATAGCGGTCGGGCACGATGTCATAGGCTTCATGTGAGTAGACCGGCACCTTGAGGTTGCGCCCGCCTGCCTTCAGCGCCGAAAGGAAACCGATCATCTGCCGCAGGTCATAACTTTCGGGGAAGCCCTTGCGGTGCATGAGGTTACGCTTTTCCAACGCGCGCGTAGGCAGCAAAAAGCCATCGGTCGTGACCAGCGCCACGTTCGGGTGGTCGGGCCAGCGCGACAGCACGGCCTGCAGCAGGCGCGCAAACGTGCTCTTGCCCACCCCCACGCTACCCGCGATGCCGATCACGAACGGCATGGTCACGCCCGGCCTGCCCATGAACGCGCTCTTGACCATGCTGTTGAGGCTGCGGGTGGCCATGACATGCAGGTTGAGCAGGCGCGACAGCGGCAGGTAGATCTCGGTTATGTCCTCAAGCGAGACCGGTTCGTTATGCCCGCGCAGGGTCGCGATATCGGCCTCGCCCAGCGATTGCGGCACATTGGCGCGAAGGGCCGCCCATTCGGGGCGGGGAAAGATCAGGTAAGGCTGCACCGGTTCGGGAGCCGGATGCCTGGAGATGACGGGACGCGCGTCCAGCATGCAGTCCTCCATGCCCTTGTCCTTTCTGCTGTGGCGGTCCACCCAAGGCGGGGCAGGCCATCTGCCGCGTATCACCATCGCCTGCGCCAATCCAGATATGGGCCGCCCAATTTAGCGTGTACGCCCGCCACAACCCGCCCCATTCCGCCCATCCTGACACAGACGTGACAATTGTGACACACCGCGCCATGTTGCCCCGATGGTATGGACCCCACGGTGCCTTTGGCAGGCATCCCGCCCGCAGGCAGGCCGTTGAGCCCCCATGCGCCCCCCACAGCACGCCACGCCAATGACAGGATAGCGTCATGAACGATCCGACCATCCATCCGTTTTCCGCTACCCCCCGGCAGGGCACGCCTGCGGACTGGACGGACGGACATGCCCGCGCCACCCTGCGCCGCATTCTTGATGCCGCCATTCACAGCGCCCTGCCCGCCCAGGTACTTGCACGCTACCTGCCCCCAAGGCCAAAGGGCCGGTGCGTGGTGGTGGGCGCGGGCAAGGCTGCCGCAACCATGGCAGCCGCCCTTGAACGCGCCTGGCCGGATGTGGAAATGAGCGGCTGCGTGGTCACGCGCGACGGGCATGCCGCCCCGACGCAGCGCATTCGCGTGCTGGAGGCCGCCCACCCCGTGCCCGACAACCGCAGCATGGCCGCAGGCCACGCCATGATGGCGGAAGTAGCGGGGCTGGGGCCTGATGACCTGGTCATCGCCCTGATTTCCGGCGGCGGTTCGGCGCTGCTGGAACAGCCCAAGGCGGGCGTGACACTCGATGACCTGCGCACCATCAACCGCGCCCTGCTTCATAGCGGGGCCAGCATACGCGACATGAACGTGGTGCGCCGCCACCTCTCGGCCATCAAGGGCGGCGGCCTGGCACAAGCCGCCAGTCCCGCGCGGGTCGTGACGCTGGCCATAAGCGACGTGCCGGGCGATGACGCGCTGACCATCGCCAGCGGCCCCACGGTGGCGGACCCCACCACGCCTGCCGATGCCCGCGCCATCATTGCCCATTACGGCATTGCCCTGCCCGAGGCGGCGCAAAAGGTGCTGGCACAGGATGCCGGGCCGATGGCGCTTTCGCCCGCCAATCAGGTCACGTTGATCGCAACGCCACTGATGGCGTTGCAGGCCGCGAGCCGCACGGCACGCGCATGCGGACTGACGCCCCTTGTTCTGGGCGACGCGCTGGAGGGCGAAAGCCGCGACGCAGGCACAATCATGGCCGGAATAGCCCTGTCGGCCCGCCTGCACGGCCTGCCCGTGGCGGGGCCTGCCGTGCTGCTTTCAGGCGGCGAGACGACGGTGAGCATCAACCCCGCCGGTCCCGCGCCGGGCCGGGGCGGGCGCAATACGGAGTTCCTGCTCTCCATGGCCTGCGCCCTGCAGGGGCAGCAGGGCATCTGGGCCATTGCGGCGGATAGCGATGGCATTGACGGCACCGAGGACGCGGCAGGAGCCATCATCACCCCCGATACGCTGGCCCGCGCCGAAGCCGCAGGCTGCAAACCGCGTGCCGCCCTGCGCGCGCATGACAGTTACACGGTGTTCCAGCAGACGGGCGACCTGGTCATGACCGGCCCCACGCTGACCAATGTGAACGACATCCGAGCCGTGCTGGTGCTGTAAGAGCGGGTCTGCAAACAAATCAAGGGACCGTTTGAAAAGCCAGCCCGAAGACATCCCGAAATCATAAGGAAATTTCTGGTGAAGCTTTTTTCAAAAAACTTCGAAGAACGCCGCCTTTTTGAAAAAAGGCGGCACCCAAAAACTTTTATATTTTTTATCAATGGGTTGTTTTCAAACAGTCTCTTGAAAACAGCTTCGCCAAAAACGTCTTTACACGCAGCTATTTGCTGCCCGGTTTACCGAAGCTGAGCTGCGTGTCCGGCACGACAAAATGCTTGTCATCATCACTGCCGGACTGATCATCATCGCCCGCCTGATTGGCATCATAGCCCGATGAGATCATCCGCATCGCCTCTGCATCAGGGGGTGGATGATAATCCTCGGTGGCGCCATCCTCGTTGGGACCGGGCGGCCTGGGCAGGTGGCGCGAGAGCGGGCGCAGGGCATTGTCCGCGTGGGTGGCATGGTGCCCCTCCCACGCGCTGCGCCCAAGCGGGCGGGGAGTTTCATCCACATCGGCCGGATCATTATTGTCGTCATGCCCGCCGCTACAGGCGGCAAGGCAGGCCAACAAGCCGATCATTGCAAGACGTGGTCTCATTCCGGCTGCCCTTACCCCCGCTTTTCAGGCCCTGCTCCCTCCCGTGGCACAGGCCACGCCAGAGCGCAGGGACGATAGCCTGTTACAATGGAACAGGCCAAGGGCAATCAGTCAGCCGCCTCCTCATCAGGGCCGACGAGCATGGCTTCAGCCACCACACCGGCCTGCTCGCGCACGCGGCGCTCGATATCGGCGGCCATTTCCGGGTGGTCGCGCAGGAACTGCTTGGCGTTTTCACGCCCCTGACCGATGCGCTGGCTGTCGCATGAGAACCAGGCGCCGGACTTTTCAACAATGCCTGCCTTGACGCCAAGATCGATCAGTTCACCAACCTTGCTGATGCCCTCGCCATACATGATGTCGAACTCGACCTGGCGGAAGGGCGGCGCCATCTTGTTCTTGACCACCTTGACGCGGGTCTGGTTGCCGGTCACCTCGTCCTTGTCCTTGATCGAGCCGATGCGGCGGATGTCCATGCGCACGGAAGCATAGAACTTCAGCGCGTTGCCGCCCGTCGTCGTCTCGGGGCTGCCGAACATCACGCCAATCTTGAGGCGGATCTGGTTGAGGAAGATCAGCATGGTGTTGGAGCGCGAGACCGAGCCGGTCAGCTTGCGCAGGGCCTGGCTCATGAGGCGGGCATGCAGGCCGACATGGCTGTCGCCCATGTCGCCCTCAAGCTCGGCGCGCGGCACAAGGGCCGCCACGCTATCGACCACCAGCACGTCAATCGCGCCCGAGCGCACCAGGGTGTCGGCAATCTCCAGCCCCTGTTCGCCTGCATCGGGCTGGCTGATGAGCAGGTTGTCAACATCCACGCCCAGCTTGCGGGCATAGCCGGGGTCAAGCGCGTGCTCGGCATCAATGAAGGCGCAGGTGCCCCCCTTGCGCTGCGCCTCGGCAATGGCGTGCAGCGCCATGGTGGTCTTGCCCGAGCTTTCGGGGCCATAAATCTCGACAATACGGCCACGCGGCAGGCCGCCAATGCCCAGTGCTATGTCGAGGCCGAGCGAGCCGGTGGAAATCACGTCCACCTGCTCGGACGGGCGCTCGCCCATGCGCATGATCGAACCCTTGCCGAACGCACGCTCGATCTGGCTCAATGCCCCTTCCAGGGCCTTGCTTTTATCTATACCCGGAGCCTGTGCCATTGCCTGCCTACCTGCTTCTTGTGGTGGAACGAAACCTTATAACGGGCACCCTGCCCTGCCACGCCAGCCCGGAACAGGGGCGGGTCATGTCCTGCAATATGGAACAAAACAGGATCATTTACAATGGCCCTGTTCCTTTCCTGTCCCGATAATGATGACCCGCCGGGCAATAACCGCCGTTTAGCGCGGCCCCATGGCCAGCCCCGCGCCACGCGGGTCGGTTACGGCGGCGCAGGTCGCGCCATCACCCGGCAGCCCGTGCGGGCAGGATATGGCGTTGACGCGGCCCTGCGCGGTTACAGGATGGGCATCGGGCGTCTGCCCCGCAAGGAGCTGGCGCATGGCGATGCCGGTTACCGCCGCCGCGTCGTTCTGCCCAGACCCCGCCACCACCGCGCGGAAGGCGCGGCCCTGGCTGGCAATGGCCGCAGCATAAAGCGGCTGCGGCAGGCGTGCGGGCGAGGCGCCAAGCACGATGCCGGTATTGCCCGCCATGCGCCCGGTGCCAAACAGGTTGTCCATGCTCAGGCTGCACGCCACCGCCATGCCACCGTGGTCAACCACGGTAAACGAGGTTGAAGCTGGCAGCGATGGCAGCCCGCCGCCGCCTGCCCCGCCTGCATTGACAAAGGCCTGCGCGCGGGCGGTCAGGTCATCGCCCGTGCCGCTGGCGTGGTTGCCATTCTGTGCCCGCCAGCCCGCAACACTGGCCTGCGCGCGGGTTGCCGCATCGGATGATGAAGCCGTGCGGAATGCCACCGCGGCACCCAGCCCGCCATCGGCAGGCGGCGGCAGGAAGCTGACCTGAGTCTCGCCACTGCTCACCGAGAGCGGCAGGCGCTCGGAGGGAATGGCCGCGCGCATGTCGGGCATGGTCAGGCCACCGCCAGCCTTCTGGCTGCCCGCCACAAAGGACTGGCCCAGCGCGCCGTTATAAAGATCGCCCACGCCCATGCTGCGGATCTGGTCCAGCGCGCCCGAAAGATGGGTCTGCACCAGCGCATCGCCCTCGGCCAGCGCCTTGCCGTCCGAGCGGGCGAATACCGCGCGCACGCCCGCATCCGCCAGCAGGGGCACCTGGACTGCGGCGAGATCGGTGGCAAGCTGGCGGCTCACATTGATGCCATTGGCTGCAAGCGTGATCGCATCGGGCACCATCTCGGAAAACGCGGCCGAGCCATATTGCAGATGCATGAGGTAAAGCCCGCGCGCCAGCATGGGCACCGCCGCCGGGCGGTCGGCATGTGGCATGCCCACCCCGTCGGCTGTCCCTGCCACGGGCAGGAACATGAAGGCGCGGCCCCCGTTCTGGTCACCCGGACGATAGGCAAGGCACGCCCCGCCCGCGCCAAGCGAGGCCCGTGACGGCAGGGTCACGGCCAGGGCAAGCCCCATGGCCGTGGCCGCATCCGCCGCATTGCCGCCGCGCTGGAGAATGTCACGCCCGACCAGTGTGGCCTGCGGCTCATCGGAGGAGACCGTGCCGATCAGTTGCCCCGGCGAGGGACCGAACATGCTCGAAACGATTTTGACGGGGGAGTAGTTCTTGAAGGCGCAACCCGTAACCGAAAGGGCCAAAACAGCACAAAGCGCCGTACGCATGGACCGACGGGCGACAGGGGTGATCGACGAATGCTCAGGCACGCAACGCTTCTCCAATGGGCAGGTCGGCTTCATTCCGTTGAACGGCTCATAACGACCGCGCGATCGTAGCAGACCCTTCACGACTTAGCGGCGTTCCGGGCCATCGGCAACAGGCATGGCGCCCGCGCGGCGGCATGGCCCATTTCTTTCCGCTGCCCGATCCTTTACACACCACCCTATCGCGACATGACAACGGAGCAAACCCGTGACCTTTCTTTCGCCCCGCCACAACCGACCACGCCTGCTGCCCACCCTGCTCGCCACGGGGGCAATGCTGGCTGCCACGGCGGGCGCGGGCCGGGCTGCGGAGGCACAGGCCAGTTTCACCCCCGCCCAGCGGCAGGAAATTGTCGAGATCATGCGCAACGCGCTGAAAACCGACCCCACCATCCTGTCAGACGCCATCGCCGCCCTGCGCAGCAACGCCAACGCCGCCCAGCAGAACGCGGCCCGCTCCGCGCTGGACAGCCACCGCGGCGACCTGACCACGCCCACCGCAAGCGATGGCGTGCTCGGCAATGCCAGCGGCCAGACCACCGTTGTCGAATTCTATGATCCCCGCTGCCCCTACTGCCGCAAGGTGCTGCCCGACCTCGACCGCCTGACGCGCGAGAACAGGGACCTGCGCATTATTGAAAAGGTCATTCCCGTGCTCGGCCAGCCCAGCCTGATCGCATCGCAGGCGCTTGTGGCGGCCTTCGTGCAGGGCGGGCAGGAAGGTTATTTCCGCATGCAGGGCGTGGTGATGAACGATTCCGTGCAGCCCACGGTCGAGCGCATGCGCACGCTGGCCACCCAGGCGGGGCTGAATGCCACCCGGCTTGTCAGTGACATGAATGGCGCGAAGGTCACGTCCATCCTGCAGGCCAACATGGAACTCGCCCGCGCGATCGGGCTCGATGGCACGCCCACCTTCGTGTTCAACGCCCGCCAGATCATTCCTGGCGCCGTCAGCTACGATGACCTGAAGAAGGCCATCGCGCAGAACCATTAAGGAAATAAAGGTTTTCGGGCGCCGCCTTTTTTCAAAAAGGCGGCGTTCCCCCGAAGCTTTTTGAAAAAAGCTTCACCAAAAACTTTCCTCTGTTTCAGGTTACTACTGGATCAGGCCCCTTTTCCGGCTCCCGTGATGACGGGCGACCGGAAAAGGGCATGACATCAGGCCATGGCCACGGCAGAGGCATCGGCCAGGTCATTGACCCGCAGCAGGTGGCCCAGGGCCGCCACCATCTCGTCCATCATCGCATCCGTATGGCGCGGCCCCGGCGTAAGGCGCAGGCGCTCGGTGCCACGGGGCACGGTGGGGTAGTTGATGGGGGTGGTGTACATGCCGTAATCATTGAGCAGCCGGTCGCTCAGTTCGCGGCAGCGCCGGGCATCGCCCACGGGGATGGGCACGATATGGCTCGGTGTCATGTTGAACGGAATGCCCGCTGCCCGCAGCTTGGCGCGGAAGGTATCGACACGCTCGAAAATACGCTCGCGCCGCCAGTTATCCTTGCGCACCTGCTTCACGCTCGCCAGCGCCGCCGCCACCACCGCAGGCGGCAGCGCGGTGGTGAAGATGAAGCCCGAGGCGCTCAGGCGCAGATATTCCACGATATTGCTCGTGGCGGTGATGTAGCCGCCATGCACGCCAAAGCCCTTGGCCAGCGTGCCCTCGATGATGTCCACCTGGTCGGCCACGCCATCGCGCTGCGACACGCCGCCGCCCTGCGCGCCATACAGGCCCACGGCATGCACTTCATCAAGGTAGGTCATGGCGCCGTATTTACGGGCCAGCGCGCAGGTGCCCGCGATGTCGGCTATGTCGCCATCCATCGAATACACGCTCTCGAACGCAATCAGCTTGGGCGCGTCCTTGGGGGCGGCGGCCAGCCTGGCTTCAAGGTCGGCAAGGTCGTTATGCTCGAAAATGACCGTGCTCGACCCGCGCGCGCCCTTGATGCCCGCAATCATGGAGGCATGGTTCAACCGGTCGGAAAAACAGATCCAGCCGGGCATGCTAGTCAGGATGGTCTGGAGCGATGCCTGGTTCGACACGTAGCCCGAGCCGAACAGCAGCCCCGCTTCCTTGCCGTGCAGGTCGGCCAGTTCCGCCTCCAGCGCGGTGTGCACCGGGCTCGTGCCCGCGATGTTGCGCGTGCCGCCAGCACCCGCGCCATGCTCATGGATGGCGCGGATGGCCGCCTCGACCACAACAGGCTCGACCCCCATGCCAAGGTAGTCATTGGACGACCAGACCACCACCTCCCTATCTTCGGGGCAGGCGGGCGTGGATGGCGTGGGCGCGGTTTCGGGCTGCTCGTATAGCGGGTAGCGGTCGGCCAGCCGTGACAGGGGCGTAAACTGCCGGTACCGCCCCTGGGCGCGGATATCGGCCAGCGCCGTCTGGCAGAACCGGAAAAAGGGATGCCCATCCACATGATTACTGGACACTGCTGGTTTTCTCCATGCCATACCCCGATCGTGTTTACGGGGCCTTCATTCATTACGCCCACCGTGCGGGGTGGCTCAGGCCGGGGGATGGAACGCCCCTTCATCGGCGCTAGAGCTGGCGGTTAACCACCGGCAACCGGGCCTTTATGGCATGATGGGGGCGGAAAGTGCAAAAGCGCATTGAACTACTCGACGTAAATGCAGACCTGCGTTGCGCTGTCGGCGGGTACGCCCCGGGCATCCATTTCGGTCTGGGCGGTGCCCGCGCCCGCATCCATGACCGCCTGCAGCACAGGCTGGCCGTCCGTATCCACCGCCGCCTTCATGTCCGGCAGGCCGCTTGCGGCCCCCACCGGCACATTGACCACGATGGTGAACAGCGCGTTGGGCTTGCGCGCAAGCGCATCGGCCACGGCGGCCCTGACCGCGGGCTGCCACTGCGCGGGCGGCGTGCCCGCCACGATGGTGACGAGCGGCGGCCTGTCGATGCCTGCAACCTGCGGAACCGGCGTGCTCGGCAGCTTGGGCGGGTCGCCCGCATGGCGGTTGAAGGTTCTCTGGCCGACCAGCCGGCATCCGCTCATGGCTGGCAGGCACAGGACGGCCGCCAGAACGGCGCGGCGGACAAAGCGGGAGGATGGACGGGGCATGACCCGTTACCGATACAGTATCCACCCCGCCCGGCATAGGGGCGCGCGCAGCAATGTTGCCGCAATGCACCGGGCGCAGTAACAGTACCCACCGGCTCCGACCGATCATACCCTGCTTCATGGACGATGCCGCATGCCCGAAGATCAAGAAGCCCTCGTGATTTCGCCTGCCCTGCAACCAGAAGCCCCTTCCATGCCCGATCGGCTGGCAACGGCGATCCGCCATGCCATCGGCGTTCATGAAACCGACCGGCGGCATGCGCCGCACGCCCGGGTCATGGCCGGGCTGTGCGCGGTGCTGTGGAGTCGCTTCCTGCGCTTCGACCCCGCCAGCCCCGACTGGCCGGACCGTGACCGCCTGGTCATTTCCTCGCCGCGCTACCGGGTGCTGCCGCACATCATGGCCGAGCTGTCGGGCCAGGCGCCGCGCCCCGGCGCGCCTGCCGCGAGCGACCGGCAGGCATGCGGCCCCAACGGGCAGGGACTGGGGGCCGCGATCGGCATGGCGCTGGCCGAGCAGAAGCTCGCCGCCCGCTTTGGCCGCTCGGTGGTCAACCACCGCGTGTGGGCGCTGGGGTGCTGGAGCGAGCTTTCCACCGGTGTCGCGCTGGAAAGCGCTGCCTTGGCAGGCCAGCTCGGCCTTGACCGCGTGACCCTGGTGGTGGGCCTGTGGAACACCGAGCGCGATGAGGTGGATACCATCCTGCCGCGCTACAGCGCATCGGGCTGGTCGGTGCGCAAGGTCGATGCGGGCAATACCGAACAGATCGCAAGCGTCATCGCCTCCGCCCAGCGCACGCACAAGCCGTGCCTGATCGCCTGCATCGCCCCGCCCGAAACCGATCCGCCACCACCGTTTGTCGATGATCCGGGCCTGTGGGCAGGGGCTGCGCGCCGGGGGGCCAGCGCGCGGCGCTCGTGGCTGCGCCGCCTGTTCAAGGACCGGCAGAAAGCCGAGTTCGAGCGCATGGCCCGCAACCAGCGCCCCGCCTTCTGGCAGCCTGACTGGCAGCGTTCATGGCGCGAGCACAGCGCGCTGCTCTCCCGTGCCTCGCCCGCCTTCTCGGCCCGGCGCGGACTCGAAACCCTGCATGAACTGCTGCCCGAACTGACCTGCCTGCGCTCGCGCCAGGGCATGATGCCGGATTTTTCCGCCCTGCGGCGCAGCAGCGGCGAGCCCGATCTTTCATGTGGCACGCAGGTGCATGGCATGGCCGCCCTGCTCAACGGCATTGCGCTGCATGGCGGGCTGCTGGCCTTTGGCGCCACCACCATCATCGCGGTGGACCGCATGCGCCCCGCCCTGCGCTACGCCGCCATGACCGGCCAGCAGGTGATCTACCTGCTCAGCGATGACGACCTGCCGCGCGGCGAGAATGCGGGCGGCTGGCAGCCCGTCGAGCAACTGGCCAGCCTGCGCGCCATGCCCAACATGGCGCTGTTCCGCCCCGCCGACCACCGCGAGAGCATGGAATGCATGGAACTGGCCCTGCGGCGCACGACCGGGCCAAGCCTGCTGGTGCTGGAATCCGCCCCCTCGATTGCCGCCGCCGCGCCCGAGCGCGAACAGCATGGCCTGACCAACCTGTGCGCGCGCGGCGGCTACGTGCTGGCCGAGGCCGAAGGCCCGCGCCAGGTCACGCTGGTGGCCACGGGGCACGAGGCCATCGTGGCGCTGGGCGCGCGCGCGCTGCTGCGCGCGGCGGGCATCGGGGCCGCTGTTGTATCACTTCCGTGCTGGGAACTGTTCGCCGCCCAAAAAATGACGTATCGTACTGCCGTGCTGGGAACAGCGCCCCGGATCGGAATCGAGGCCGCATCGGGTTTTGGATGGGATCGCTGGCTTGGAACGGGCGGGCTGTTCGTGGGCATTGACGGGTTCGGGGCCGCCCCAACGCCTGATGCGCCCGACAGCCTGGCCGACATCACGCCGGAGCGGATCTGCCGCGATGCCATGCGGCTGCTCCACCCCCATGCCGGAACCGCGATGGAAACCGTGGGAGGAAACGGCGCGCCTCCACCATCAGGGACGGCATCGCTCGATGCCAGTGTGTGAACATGTCTGACCCTTACGGAGATAATAAGAACATGGCTGTTAAAGTCGCAATAAACGGTTTTGGTCGCATCGGTCGCCTCGTGCTGCGTGGCATCATTGAAAGCGGGCGCACCGATGTGGTGCCGGTCGCGATCAATGACCTTGGCAGCGTGGCCGACAACGCACACCTGCTGTCCTATGACAGCGTGCACGGACGCTTCCCCGCCGAGGTGAAGGTCGAGGGCAACCAGATCATCATCACGACCAATGGCCGCACCTACGCGCCCATCACCGTCTCGGCCGAGGCCGACCCCACCAAGGTGCCCTTCCAGGGCGTGGACGTGGCACTCGAATGCACCGGCCGCTTTACCGACAAGGAAAAGGCTGCCCAGCTCATTACGGCAGGTGCGCGCAAGGTGATCGTGTCCGCCCCGGCATCGGGCGTGGACGCCACCATCGTTTACGGCGTGAACCAGGACGTGCTGACGCCAGACATGACCGTGATCTCGAACGCCTCATGCACCACCAACTGCCTCGCCCCGGTGGCCAAGGTGCTTGATGACACGTTCGGCATCGAATGTGGCTACATGGTCACCATCCACTCCTACACCGGCGACCAGCGCACGGTGGACACGCTGCACAAGGACCTGCGCCGTGCCCGTGGCGCCGCGCTGAACATGATCCCGACCTCGACCGGGGCCGCGCGCGCCGTGGGGCTGGTACTGCCGCACCTCAAGGGCAGGCTCGATGGCACCGCCATCCGCGTGCCGACCCCCAACGTGTCGCTCGTCTCGCTCGACTTCGTGCCGAAAAAGGCCCCGGCCTCCGTCGAGGAAGTGAATGCGGCCCTGCTCAAGGCCTCCGAGTCGGGTCCGCTCAAGGGCATCCTTGCCTACAACACCGCGCCGCTGGTCAGCACCGACTTCAACCACTCGCCCGCCTCCTCCACCTTTGACGCCACCCAGACGGCGGTGATCGATGGCGGCAAGCTGGTGCGCATCTGTAGCTGGTACGACAATGAGTGGGGCTTCTCGAACCGCATGGCCGACACGGCTGCCGTATTCGGTGCCCTGTAATGGGTGCGGCAAGCTTCAAGACGCTCGATGACCTTGATGCCACGGGCAAGAAGGTTCTCCTGCGCGCTGATCTGAACGTGCCGGTGCGCAACGCCCAGATCACGGACGCCACGCGCATCCTGCGCCTGCTGCCCACCATTCAGGAACTGGCCCAGAAGGGCGCGAAAGTGATTGTGGTCAGTCACTTCGACCGCCCCAAGGGCAGGCCGGTGCCTGAAATGTCGCTCGGCCCGATTGCCAACGCGCTTGGCGATGCGCTGGGCCGCCCGGTCACCTTTGTCGATGACTGCACCGGCCCCAAGGTGCAGCAGGCGGTTGACGCCATGCAGAATGGCGACGTGGTGGTGCTGGAAAACACCCGTTTCTACCCCGGCGAGGAGCAGAACGACCCGGCCCTGGCCAAGGAATTCGCAGCACTGGCCGACTATTACGTCAATGATGCGTTCTCCGCCGCCCACCGCGCCCATGCCTCGACCGAGGGCGTGGCCCGGCTGCTGCCTTCCTTTGCAGGCAGGCTGATGGAGACGGAACTCAACGCGCTCAATATCGCCCTTGAAAACCCCGCCCGCCCGGTGGGCGCCATCGTGGGTGGCGCCAAGATCTCGACCAAGCTCGACCTGATCGGCAACCTGCTTGAAAAAGTGGACATGCTGATCATTGGTGGCGCGATGGCCAATACCTTCCTTGCAGCGCAAGGCGTGGATGTGGGCCGCTCGCTGCAGGAGGCCGAGATGCACGACACCGCGCGTGCCATCATGGCCAAGGCGAAGGAAAAGAACTGCGCCATCATCCTGCCGGTTGATGTCGTGACCGCGACCGACTTCAAGGCGGACGTGCCCACGCGAACGGTGCCGGTCAATGCCATTCCGGCTGATGCCATGGCGCTCGACGTGGGGCCGGAGACGGTCAGGCTGATCAACGAGAAGCTCACCACGCTGAAAACACTGGTGTGGAACGGCCCGCTTGGCGCGTTCGAGATCACGCCGTTTGATGCAGCCACCAATGAAGTCGCGCGCGAGGTGGCCCGCCTGACCGATGCAGGCGCGCTCAAGAGCATTGCCGGCGGTGGCGATACGGTCTCCGCCCTGCGCCATGCGGGGGTGGAGAAGCATATCTCCTACATCTCGAGTGCGGGCGGCGCCTTCCTTGAATGGCTGGAAGGCAAGACGCTGCCCGGCATCATGGCGCTTGAAGCCGTGTTTGAACGGGCCATGCCCATCTGACCGGCCACGCCGTTACGTGAAGGAAGGGACCATCATCAGGTGGTCCCTTTTTTCATGAACAATACTTTGAAATAACAGAAGTTTTTGGTGAAGCTTTTTCCAAAAAGCTTTGAAAGACGGTACATTCCAAAAAAGGGCGACACCCAAAGACGTCTTTCTTGCCCGTGGAGCAGTTCCACTGAACCCTGGCTCAGTGGAACTGCTCCAACTCATTGTTTATCAAGCATCTTCACCAGTTCGAATGTATCCATTCAAACCGGATCTGCCCTAGCGGTTGTAGGGGTTGGTATCCACGCGCACGGCCTTGCCGGTGCGGTCGTAATACAGCACGGCGGTACCGCGCTTTTCGGCATAGCCATCCGGCTCGCCGGTGGGAGTCCAGAACAGCAGGCGGTTCACGTCTGGCTGTTCCTTGATCCTGTCGCCCTTGGGGATGAAGCGGTACTGGCTGTAATCCATATGCAGCGTGGGTAGCGGCGGCTTTTTGGAAAGCTGGTGCATCGTGGCATGGCGCTGCGAGGCCTCGCCGGGGTCTTCATTGCCTGCATCGGCATGACCGCCCTCCGCCATGGCCATGCCTGGCGCGACAGCAGCGCCCAGCCACGCAGCAAGGACCAAATGCCGTAACCTGATGGACATGAGCGCAGGCCTTTCCGTTCTTCCCGATTGCGGGGCCACCATCCCCCTTTTCCCGGCCTGACGCAATATGCGCCATGACACGCCTGCCTTACTGGAAAGGCAGGTAGCGGAAATCAAAGAAGATCTCGCTCAGGCTGGTCGTGGGCGCGCCGCCCATGCCACCCCATGTATGCACCCGCGAATAGGCAAGCTGCGTGCCAGCCTGCACCGTGCCGTACTGGCCGTGGATGAAGCGGTACCATGCCCCGATGGTAAACTCCTCCACCGAGCGGATATTGGCCGTGCAGCCGCCGAGTGCGGCGGAGTTGAGGTCCGAGCCTTCGGTCATGCAGCCCGTATTGTCGGCATTGGGGTTGCCATAGCCATAGGCGCCGCCATCTTCATCAAAATAACTGCGGCCCGAACGCTGCATGCCAAAATAGCCATACACGTCGATCACCTTGTTGGGGTGCGCGATCACGCCTGCCGTGGTCTGGGCGCTTGACAGCAGGGCGGGCGCGCCGTTGGCGCGCAGCGTGGCGTCAGGCAGCAGCACCGAGCCGTAGCGGCCAATGCCCTTGCCCGCCAGCCCTGCCAGCCGCACTTCCAGCCGGTGGGGAATGACCGGCAGGATCATCGAGCCGCCCGCCCCCCAGGCAATGGCGGTATGGTTCTCGCCCACGCCGTTGATGACCGAACGGTCATGCGGGAAGTGGACCACGCCCTCGACCTCGTAATGGCCCCATGAGGGATCCCATGCCAGCTTGCCGATGATGTCAGGCGCGATCTCGTTGGAATAGTTGGTGGTGGCGCTGCTCAGCCCCACGCCGTTCGAGCCGAGCTTGGCATAGCCGCCATTGGCCAGGCTGTATTCGCCATTGTCACCCGCGGCGGAGAAGCCGGTGGTGTCATAGATGGTGGCCGGGTTCTCAATCGACAGGCCGGTCCACAGGCGATGCTTGAGGAAGTCCTTGACCACGCGCACCTGCCACTGCCGCGACCAGGTCTGGCCCGCGAGGATGGAGGATTCGATCGTTTCGGGCAGGCTTTCCTGGCGGGGCACGATGCCCACGCGGTCTGGCGTGAGCATGGTCCAGGCCTGGCCGATGAGGAAATGCGTGTTCGCGCGCGAATCATCCAGCGTCAGGTAAGCCTGCCGCAGCCGGGGCACGTAGGAATTGCTCTCGTACGGGTTGGTGGTCTCGGCACTCGCGCCAAAATCGGTTTCCACAAAGCCCGCCACGGTCAGGTGCGGGTTGAGTTGCCCGCGCGCCATGAGCGAGAAGCGCGAATACCGCGCATCGCCATTGAAGTTGGTGGTGTGGTAATTCGAACTGTCGCGGAAGGGGATGGCATTCCAGTAATTGAAGATGCCCGATGACACCTGACGGTTCTCGACCAGCGCCGCCGCATCAAAAAACCCGCCAAGGATGATGGCCACCGGGCCGAGGTGGAACACCTTGCTGCCCAGCGCACCGGCCGACTGCGCGCCTACCGTCTCGCGGTTGTGGGGGCCGACATTGTTGTTGGCCATGTGCGAGATCAGGTCTTCCTCGCGGTGCGCCACCACGGATTCAACCGTGGGCTGGTCACCAAGGGCAGATGTGGGGTCGGAATAGCCGCCGATATGGGGGCGGCCCACCGGCTCGCCAGCCGCCGCCTGCTGGGTTGCATGGCCTTCCACCGGCACCCAGCCGCCGCGCACATGCCCGCCCGAGCCCGTGACCTCAAGCGGGTGGCCCGCGCTGCCGCCCGCGGCCGACGTGCCGCCGATGCGGGCGCGGTGCTGGGCTATCTGCTGGTGCATGGCGGCAAGTTCGTTCTGCAGGGCCTGCTGCTGCTGCTGCAGGTGGGCCATCTGGCGTTCCATGATATCCAGCGATTCGGGATCCTCATCGCCCCACGCGGCAGCCATGGGCACCAGAACGGAACACAGCATGAGCAGGCTGGCCAGACGGCCGGCGGGCTTGCCGGAAAGGAACGGAATCTGCATGTATCGCCAGGAGGCCCCAGAACAGGTTTAAGACAGGATGTGACAAAACATGTCCGGCAGGCCGGGTAAATGATAATTTGTTTTAATAAGCCGTGATCCGCTACGCCGTGCTGTTTGTGCCACGCCCTTCATGGCGGAATACGGCCATATGGGCAGCCAATGTTACAAAATGTCAGGTCGGCGGGCCGTCAGCGCCATGACCGCATCCTTCCAGAACATGTCCTCCGGCGCGGGGGTCACGCTGCCGGTATCCACCGGGCCAAACCCCGCGCGCTGCAACAGCACGCCAAGCATGCGCCCGCGGTCATCAGGCTCAAGCGCCTGCCACAGCGCCGTGGCCTTGTGCGGTATGAAGCGCGCACCATACGTAATGATGATAAGGCCGCCGGGTTGCAGCACGCGGGCCACTTCACGCAGCACCTGCACCGGCTGGCGCAGATAGGGCGCGACATCGCACAAAAGGACGGCATCCATGCTTTCATCAGCAAGCGGCAGGTCGGGGGTCTCGTTCATGTCCTCCACCACGCGGTCGGTCAGGCGGGTATTGGCATCAAGCGCCTGCGCGTTCACGCCGATGCCGATCACGCTGTCGAATTCCATGTCGGGCGGCAGGTGGCTGTCGGGGCCTGCCATCAGGTCGAGGATGTTGCCACCCTCGGGCAGGAGCGTGCGATAAAGTGCTGTGATGGCTGTCTGCGCGCCCTGGTCAAGCTGGGGGCCGGTGGGCCTGCGCGAATAGAACAGCGTATCGGACTCAGAAGAGGCGACGGTGAAGGAATGCGGGTGGAACCCGTGCAGGTCGTTCATGAATGTGCCAGACAGTGCAGGTGTAACAATGCGATACGGGGTGGGCGTATCATGCCCCGTGCCGTGGAGAACAGGAGAAAAGCCGAATGGCCCGTATGATCCATTCCATGATCCGCGTGCTTGATGAAGCCGCGAGCCTTGCCTTCTATGAAACCGCCTTCGGCCTAACCGTGGCCGACCGGCTTGTTTTTGATACCTTCAGCCTTATCTACCTGTCGAATGATGAACAGACATTCGAACTGGAACTGACCGTAAACCACGGCCGCACAAAACCCTATGACCTGGGCGATGGCTATGGGCACCTTGCCGTGTCAGTCGCTGATGTGGATGCCGAGCATGCCCGGCTGACCAAAGCGGGCCTTGCGCCGCTTGCGGTAAAGGACATGTCGTGTGGCGAGCAGTTCGTGGGAAGGTTCTTCTTCATCACCGACCCCGATGGCTACAGGATCGAGGTGCTGCAGCGCGGAAAGCCGGGGCGTTTTATCTGATCGGGCTTGCAAGCGGGCGCGGGCGGTGCCATCCCGCTCGCATAAAGGGGTGGCGAACCGCTATACAGGACGGGTGATGACCGGTTTTTTGAAAATGCACGGGCTGGGCAATGATTTTGTGGTGGTCGATGAGCGCGCGCAGCGCCATGACCTCACGCCTGCCCGTATTGCCGCCCTGTCCGACCGGCATACCGGCATTGGCTGCGACCAGTTTGTCATCCTGCGCCCGGCCTGTGCCGAGGGTGCTGATGTGTTCGTGCGTTTTTTCAACGCCGATGGCTCGGAATCCGGTGCCTGCGGCAATGCCTCGCGCTGCGTTGCCGACCTTGTGGCGCGTGAAAGCGGGCGCACCAGCATCGGCCTGCAGACCCGCGCGGGCGTGCTGCCCGCAACCATCATCCGCCCCGGCATGGTCACGGTCGATATGGGCGTGCCGGCGCAGGGCTGGGAAGATGTACCGCTGGCCGAAGCCATGGACACGCTGCACCTGCCCATAGCGGGCAATCCTGCGGCCGTGTCGATGGGCAACCCGCACGCAACCTTCTTCCTGCCCGTGCCTGATGCGATGGACCCGTGCGTGGCAGGGCCGGAACTCGAGCATCATCCGCTCTTTCCCCAGCGCGCCAATATCGGCTTTGCCCATGTCACCGCACCGGACGCCATGCGCCTGCGCGTGTGGGAGCGTGGCAGCGGGCTGACGCGGGCCTGTGGCTCGGGCGCCTGTGCCGCCGTGGTCAACGCCATAAGGCGCGGACTGGTCGCGCGCACCTGCACCGTGGCGATGGATGGCGGCGAACTGAACATTACGTGGCGCGAAGCAGACGGCCACGTGCTCATGACCGGCCCCGCCGTGACCAGCTTTACCGGCCACTTCAACCCTGAAGACTACCCCCGATGACCAAGCCCGAAATCCTGACCTTCGGCTGCCGCCTCAACACCTATGAGAGCGAGGTGATGCGCAACCACGCAGCAGGCCTGGACAATGTGGTGATCGTGAACACCTGCGCGGTTACGGGCGAGGCCGAGCGCCAGGCGCGCCAGGCCGTGCGCCGCGCCCACCGCGAGCGGCCCGATGCCCGCATTGTGGTCACCGGCTGCGCCGCCCAGATCGACCCCGCACGCTGGGCCGCCCTGCCCGGCGTGACCCGCGTGCTGGGCAACCGCGAGAAGCTGGAAGCCGCAAGCTGGAGCGAGATGGCGCTGGGCGAAGGCCATGCCGTGTCCGACATCATGGCCGCACGCGAGACCGCGCCGCATCTGGTGACCGAATTTGCAGGCCGCACCCGCGCGTTTGTTGAGGTGCAGCAGGGCTGCGACCATCGCTGCACCTTCTGCATCATTCCCTTTGGCCGCGGCCCCTCGCGCTCGGTGCCGGTGGGTGCCGTGGTGGAGCAGGTGCGCGCCCTGGTGCGCTCGGGCTACCGCGAGGTGGTGCTGACGGGAGTGGACATCACCTCATGGGGTCACGACCTGCCGGGCAAGCCATTGCTGGGGCAGTTGTGCCGCAGGCTGCTGGCCCTTGTGCCCGAACTTGAGCGGCTGCGCCTGTCCTCGGTTGATCCGGTGGAGATTGACGAGGATATCTGGAAGCTGCTCGAAGGCGAGCCGCGCTTCATGCCCTACCTGCACCTGTCCTTGCAGGCGGGCAGCGACATCATCCTCAAGCGCATGAAGCGCCGGCACCTGACGGCGGACGCGGCTTCTGTCGTGGCGCGTGCCCGCGCATTGCGGCCCGATATCGGCATCGGGGCGGACATTATCGCAGGCTTCCCGACCGAGGATGACGCGCTGTTTGAACAGACACTCGAATTCGTGCGGCATAATGCCCTGCCCTACCTGCATGTCTTTCCCTATAGTGAGCGACCCGGCACGCCAGCGGCCCGCATGCCCGCCATTGCCGTGCCCGAGCGCAAGGCGCGCGCGGCGCGGCTGCGTGCAGCGGGGGCGCAGGCGGCACGCGACTTTCATGAACGCCTGCGCGGGCGCACCCTGCGCGTACTGATGGAAACCGACACGGCGGGCCATTCGGAAGAATTCGCGCCGGTGCGGCTGGCGGAAGGTGCTGTGTCGGGTGCGGGGCGGATCGAGACGGTGCGCCCGGTGGCGGTTGACGATAACGGACTGGTGGCGGAAATTCTCTGATATGGCTCTTGGCTTCTTCTCACGTCTCAAGGCGGGGCTGTCGCGCTCCACGCAGAAACTCAGCGGCGGGCTGACCGCCGTCTTTACCCGGCGCAAGCTTGATGACCAGGCGCTGGAAGATCTGGAAGACCTGCTGATCTCCGCCGACCTTGGCCCCAGTGTTGCGGGCAAGGTGATTGAATCCTTCCGCCGCTCCAAATTCGGCAAGGAGGTGACGGACGAGGAAGTGCGTCAGGCCCTGGCGGAGGAAATTGCCAACATCCTCCAGCCCGTCGCCATTCCGTTCGAGCCTGACCCCAGGCACAGGCCGCATGTGGTGCTGGTTGTGGGCGTGAACGGCACCGGCAAGACCACCACCATTGGCAAGATGGCCCGCTATTATGGCGAGCAGGGCAAGAAGGTGATGATGGTGGCGGGCGATACCTTCCGCGCCGCCGCCGTCGAGCAGCTTCAGGTGTGGGGAGAGCGCACCGGCGTGCCGGTCATTGCGGGCAGGCCCAATGCCGATGCGGCGGGGCTTGCGTTCGAGGCGCTCAAGCGGGCCACGGCGGAAGAGGCCGACCTGCTGCTGGTCGACACCGCAGGCCGCCTGCACAACAAGAGCGCGCTGATGGAGGAACTGGCCAAGATCATCCGCGTCATGCGCAAGTTTGATGAAACCGCGCCGCATTCCGTGCTGCTGGTGCTCGATGCCACCACCGGGCAAAACGCGATGGAGCAGGTACGGGTGTTCAAGGAACTGGTCAACGTGACCGGGCTTGTGGTGACCAAGCTCGATGGCTCGGCGCGTGGCGGCATTGTGGTGGCGCTGGCCGATGCGTTTGGCCTGCCGGTGCATCTGGTGGGCGTGGGCGAGCAGGCCGAGGATTTGCGCCCCTTCTCCGCCGAGGCCTTTGCCAGGGGGCTGGTGGGGGATTCCATCAAGGTGGTTGACCGTGACGAGGCCCCCACCACCGAAGCGGACGAGACGCCCGAAGCCGGGCAGCCACCGGCGTAGTAATCGTGCGAGAATAAAAGTCACAAGCTTCCGGGCGCTGCCTTTTTTCAGAAAGGCAGCGTTCTTCTGGGGCTTTTTGGAAAAATCTTCACCAAAACTTATTTATGATTAAAGCATAATCGAAACATTTTTTGTTTTTCAAATAAAAAAATACATATATATTTTATAGACTATACGCTTATGGAATAATGTATTTTTTGGTTCGGCCCCACTTATGGAAAATACTTTTATCAATCCCTGATGCGCTTATGGCCTATTTTGCAGCACAGGTTTCCTCTGGTTGCGAATTCAGACATGCTTGATAGACAGAAACATAGTTTCATGAACATTTGTTAATAATTTTGTTTTAAATAGCAGGAATTTTACATCAATTCATGCTTACTTTATTAAATATGTGCAAAATATTACAAATAAATTAGATTTTATAGTTTGAAGTCAATTGTGAAAATAATGCAATTATCGGGAAATTCTGGAACGGATGCCTCG
>NZ_BCTP01000048.1 GCF_001571345.1 Komagataeibacter xylinus NBRC 15237
TCATGCGCTGCGAATCAAGCCCGATCACCCCGGCCGAAACACCTGACAGCACGGCCTCGGTAAACCGGCGGCGTTCATTGATCTGGTTGTTGGCCCGGATCAGCTCGGCGCGCTGGGTGGCAAGCTGGGTGGTCATGCGGTTGAAGGCGCGTGACAGGCTGGCCACCTCGTCATCGCGGTCGCCCTCGGGCACGTTACTGTCGAGATCGCCCTTGCTCACCCGCTCGGAAGCCAGGATGAGCAGGCCGAGCGGGCGCACGATCTGGTTGGCCAGCATCAGCCCGATCAGGATGGCCGCACCCAGCACCAGCACCGCCACGAGGGCGAAGATGAGCACGAAGGTGAACTGGATCTTGCCACGGTTGCCATTGAGGCGCTGGTAGTCGGCCACCACCTGCTCGGTGCGGTGCATGTGCTCAAGGATGTCGGGGTCCACGGGGCGGGCGATCATGAGCATGAGCGGCGGCGTATCGCCCAGCGTCACCACCGCGCGGACGGTCTTTTCATCCGCCGAATCCAGGATCGCGATCTCGTTGGTGCGGGCCATGAGGGTGGCCGCTGGCGGCGGCAGGTCCTTCATGTTGGCCGTGCGCCCCATCAGCCCGCCCGAGGCCACGACCGTGTTGGTGAACGGGTCGTACACCACCGCCACGTCCAGCCCGCGCAGGGTGGCCTGCGAATCCAGCACCTGCGAGAGCGCATCGGGGTTGTGCAGTAGGTCATCGCCCGACCCGGCCAGCGCGCTCTGGGCGCTGACCAGGTAATTGGCCAGCGAGAAGGCTTCCGTGCGGATATTGGCGTTATGCTCCTGCAGGTACCCGCGCGAGGTTTCGAGCGCCTCGTTCATCGCGGTGTTGACCCGGTCGCTGAACCAGATCTGGATGCCGTAGTGAAAGAACACGGCGGCAAACGTGCCCACCACGATGGTGGGCGCCACCGCCACGATGCCGAACAGCGTGACCAGCCGCACATGCAGCCTGGCGCCCGCCAGCCCGCTGCGCCGCTCGGCCAGCACGCGGCCCACCTTTTCGGTCAGCGAGGTGGCCAGCAGCAGCAGCACCAGAAAGTTGAGGATGAACACCAGCGCCTGGATCTGCGGGTGATGGGCCAGCGAATTGCCGCCCGACAGCACCACAAAGGTCGCCACCCCCAGCACAAGGGCGAGCAGCACCAGCACCAGGGCCACGTTGCGGCGCACGAGCATGTCGAGCATGCGCCGCGCCAGGCGGTAGGCGACGCCGGGGCGCGACGGGGCGGGCGTGGTCATGCCCCCCCGCGCACCACGGGAATGTCGAGATCGCGGATCTTCTTGCGCAGCGTATTGCGGTTCAGCCCCAGCATGGCGGCGGCGCGGATCTGGTTGCCGCGCGTGGCCGAGAGCATCATGGCAATGAGCGGGCGCTCCACCTCGGCAATCACCTTGTCATAGATATCGCTCATGGGCATGTCGTCCTGCCCGGCGCCTGCTGCGAGGAAGCGCCGGAGATGGCGCTCGACCGCCTCGGCCAGGGTTTCGGTGCTGGTGCCCTCGCCCGGCACGCCGCTGCTGCTGACTTCGGCCAGTTCGGCATCAATGATGTCGGCCCCGATGCTCTCCTGCGGGTGGAGTGCCGTGATGCGGCGCATCAGGTTTTCAAGCTCGCGCACGTTGCCCGGCCAGCGATAGGCCTGCAGGCGGCCCATCGCCTCCTCATCAAGCACGCGCACGTTGCCCGCGCCATCGGCGTTCTCGTTGAGGAAGTGCCGCGCCAGCAGCGGAATGTCCTCCACCCGCTCGCGCAGGGGCGGCAGGCGCATGGGCACCACGTTCAGGCGGTAATACAGATCCTCGCGGAACGCACCCTCGCGGATGGCCTGGCGCAGGTCGCGGTGGGTGGCGGCGATGATGCGCACATTGGCGCGGATGGGCACGGTGCCGCCCACGGTGGTGAACGCGCCATCCTGCAGCACGCGCAACAGCCTTGTCTGGGCCTCGGGTGGCATGTCGCCAATCTCGTCAAGGAACAGCGTGCCGCCCGCCGCCTGCTCGAAGCGGCCCGCCACCCGGCTCGTCGCCCCCGTAAAGGCCCCGCGCTCATGGCCGAACAGTTCGCTCTCGATCAGGTTGCGCGGAATCGCGGCCATGTTGATGGCCACGAACGGACCCGCCCGGCGCGGCCCGTAGTCATGCAGGGCGCGGGCGACGAGTTCCTTGCCGGTGCCGCTCTCGCCCGTGATCATCACGGTCAGGTCCGATGTCGTGAGGCGGGCGATGATGCGGTAGATGTCCTGCATCACCACCGAGCGCCCGATGAGCGACATCTGCTCCTCGGGCCGGGGGGGCGCGGCCGCGGGCTGCACCGGCATGGCGGGGGTGGCCAGCGCGCGGGCGACTACGGCCAGCACTTCCTTGAGGTCAAAGGGCTTGGGCAGGTATTCGAACGCGCCGCGCTGCGTGGCCTTGACCGCCGTCATGAGCGTGGACTGCGCGCTCATCACCACCACGCGCAGGTCGGGGCGGATGCGGCGGATGCGCGGAATGAGGTCCAGCCCGTTCTCATCAGGCATGACCACATCGGTAATCACGAGGTCGCCCTCGCCTTCCTCCACCCACTGCCACAGCGTGGAGGCCTGGGCAGTGGCGCGGACCTGATAGCCCGCGCGGCCAAGCGCCTGGCTCAGCACCGTGCGGATGGAGCGGTCATCATCGGCAACAAGAATGGTCGGCAGCGACATACGCTATAAATCTCTCAACTCTGGCGGGGCTTCAGGGCGTGCCCCGGTCTTCGGTCACGACAGGCAGGTGCAGCAGCACATCGGTGCGGCCGGGCTGGCTTTCCACTTCGATCACGCCGCCGTGGTCGCCCACGATCTTGCCTGCGAGCGCAAGCCCCAGCCCGCTGCCCGTGGTCTTGGTGGTGAGGAACGGCTCGAACAGGTGCGGACGGATATTTTCGGGAATGCCCGGCCCGTTATCACGCACCGAAACCAGCAGTGGCAACTGCACGCGCTGGCTGCCCGCCCCGGTGGAAACCCAGATGCCGGGGCGGTAGCTGGTGGTGAGCGTGATCTGGGGCGGCACGTCGCCCTCGGGGTGGTCGTGCAGGGCCTCGGCGGCGTTTTTCACCAGGTTGAGCAGCACCTGCACCAACTGGTCGCGGTTGCCCCATACCGGCGGCAGGGAGGGATCGTATACTTCCTCGAAGCGGATATCGGCGGCAAAACCCTGCTGGGCCAGCCTGCGCACATGCTCGAGCACGCGGTGGATGTTGACCGGCCTGCGCTCGAGCGGTCGGTCGCTGAACATGTCCATCCGGTCCACGAGGTCGCGGATGCGGTTGACTTCATCCTGAATCAGCACCGCAAGTTCACGGTCGGATTCACCCACCGAGGTTTCAAGCAGCTGCGCCGCCCCCCTTATGCCCGAGAGCGGGTTCTTGACCTCATGCGCCAGAATGGCCGCCATGCCCGCAACACTGCGCGCCGCCGAGCGGAAGGTGAGCTGGCGGTCAAGCACGCGCACGGCAGAGAAGTCATGGAACGTCAGCGCAACCGAGCCCGGCTCCTCCATTACGGGAGCACCCTGCACGGTCACGCCATCATGGCGCAGGCGCGGGCTTTCGAGCGTGACCTCGTGCTCGACCACGGTGTGATCCTGCGCGCGCACCTGCTCCATGAGCAGGAAGAGCGGACTGTCACCGGGCAGGATGTCGGTCAGGCGCATCTGCACCAGATGCGCGCGCGACATGCCAAAAAACGGCTCGGCGGCGCTGTTGACGTAGCCAATGGCGTTATCGGCGCGCACCACCACCACCGGCAGGGCCAGCGAATCGAGTATGACCCGCCCGTTGCCCGTTACGTTATCGGGCGCGCAGGGCACATGGCCGGAGGGTGCGGGCGGGGTATGGTTCATGCCGCGCGTGCTGCGGCCCTTTCGGCCTCCACGGTGGAGGGGCGCGGCCCGCGCACCTGGCCCGCGGCAATCTGTCCATCATAGAATTCATGGATCATGCCGACCACGCCATCGACCGTGTCCATCCTGTTCACGGCAGCGCGGAAGCCAGCCGAACCCGGCAGCCCCGCCGAGTACCACGACACATGCTTGCGCGCGAGCCGCAGGCCGGGATGGGCGCCAAAATGGTCGATCATCATGCCGTAATGCTTCAGCACGATGGCCTTTTCCGCCACCAGATCCGGCTCGGGAACGTGCTCGCCATGCATCAACGCGCGCGCCACCTGGGCCAGGAACCACGGGCGGCCATAGCAGCCGCGCCCGATCATGACACCCTGCGCGCCCGAACGCTCGAGTGCCACGCGGGCATCCTCAACGCTCAGGATATCGCCATTGACGATAACCGGCAGGTCCACCGCATCGACCACGTTGCGCACGAAGTGCCAGTCCGCCGTGCCGTTATAGAACTGCTGGCGGGTGCGACCATGCACGGTTACCATGCGAATGCCCGATTCCTGTGCAATCCGGGCCAGGGTCGGGGCATTGAGGCTGTTATGGTCCCAGCCCATGCGCATCTTGAGCGTTACGGGCACATTGACCGCGCGCACAACGCCTTCAAGCAGGCGGCCCGCATGGCTCTCGTCACGCATAAGGGCGGAACCGGCAAGCTGGCCCACGGCCACTTTCTTGACCGGGCAGCCGAAATTGATGTCGATGATGTCCGCCCCGCGATCAACCGCGATCCGCGCCGCCTGGCCCATCGCCTCGGGGTCGCACCCGGCAAGCTGCACCGAATTGGGGCCATCATCGGCCACCTCGGCCATGCGCAGCGTGGTCTCGTTCTCGCGGATCATGGCCCATGACGCGATCATTTCCGACACGACCAGCCCGGCCCCGAGGCTGCGCGCCAGCCTGCGGAACGGCAGGTCGGTCACACCCGCCATGGGCGCGAGAATGACCGGCGCCTTGAGAATGACCCCGCCACCCAGATCAATGGGCGAGAGCAGTTGAGACGACATGAACCCTACTTCCCCGCCGGCTTTCCAGCCGCGTGCGGCAACGTGGAAACAGGCCAGCTACATTATCCATCAAGAATGCTTATGATTTAGGCAGAATACCTGCTCCCGCCGCCCCGTGCAATCAGCTTCGGGGCACGCAACGAACATTTTTGCCCGACTGTGGCAACCCGGAAAGGGGGGCCGGAACAGCCCCGGCATTGCCCCTGCCCGCGCACAATGCTTGACGCGCGGCCCACATGGCCGCATTGCTCCGCATCATGCGTGTTGCAGCCATTCTTCTCGCCGCGGGCCAGGGCAGCCGGTATAGCGCCCAGACCGCGACCCCCGTCGCCAAGCAGTATGTCACGCTCGGCGGCTGGCCCGTCATCCGCCACGCGGCGGATGCCCTTGCCCCTCATGTCGGCCTCATCCAGCCGGTGGGCGATCCAGCCCTGCTCGCCCGTGCGCTCGAAGGCTTTGCGCCCGAGGGCTGCGCGGTCCTGCCCGTGGTACCCGGCGGCGAGACGCGCCAGGCCAGCGTGCGCGCAGGCCTTGAGGCGCTTGACCGCCTGCCCGGGGCGGAGCGCCCCGATCTGGTGTTGATCCATGACGGCGCGCGGCCCTACGTGCCCGCCAGCGTGACGCAGGGCGTGATCGCGGCACTGGCCGGGCATGCGGGCGTGATCCCCGCCGTGCCGGTGGCCGACACCATCAAGCGCGCGAAGGATGGCATCATTACCGATACCGTGCCGCGCACCGATCTGTTCCGTGCCCAGACGCCGCAGGGCTTCCGCTTCGGGCTGCTACGCGACCTGCACCGCGCGGCCGAAGCCGCCGACGCCACCGATGACGCCGCCCTGCTGGAAAACGCAGGCCATCCCGTAGCCATCGTGCCGGGTGCGGAAGACAACATCAAACTGACCTACAAGGAGGATCTGGTGCGACTGGAACGCCTGATCGGCCCGACCCTGCTGCCGCGCACCGGCACGGGCTACGACGTGCATGCCTTTGCCGAGAACCGCCCGCTCATCATGTGCGGCATCACCGTGCCGCACACGCGCGGCCTTGCAGGCCACTCCGATGCGGATGTGGGCATCCATGCGCTGTGCGACGCCATTTACGGCGCCCTGGCCGAGGGTGACATTGGCCGCCACTTCCCGCCCAGCCAGAATGAGTGGAAGGATGCCGACAGCGCGCGCTTCCTGGTGCATGCGGGCGAGCGCATCCGCGCGCGCGGCGGCATGCTGGTCAATGCCGATGTAACGCTGATCTGCGAGCGCCCCAAGATCGGCCCGCATTCCGAGGCGATGCGCGCCCGCCTGGCCGAGTTGCTCAGGGTTGATGTCGATCGCATCTCGGTCAAGGCCACCACCTCCGAGCGCCTCGGCTTTACCGGCCGCGAGGAAGGCATTGCCTGCCTAGCCAGCGCCACGGTGCTAGTGCCCTGAGGCGGGGACAAAACAGATAGTCAATGTTTTTGAGGCCGCCTTTATTTTCGTAAAGGCGGCCTTTTTTCGAAGCTTCTTTCAAAAAGCTTCACCAAAAACTTTTATCAGTTTAGACGGTTTTATACTGCCCGGCACAACTGAAGGAAGCGCGCCGCATCCTCCACTTCCACTGCCTGCAGGCGCAGGGCTTCGAGCAGTTTCGCGTCCTCGCCCCATGTTTCCATCTGGCTGCGCTCGTCCACGCTGGCAATCCCAGCAGCCTTTGCCGCAGGCAGCGCGCCCGTTACCACCGCCAACCCCAGCACGATGCTTTTCATCGCGGGCACCATCACGCCAAGAGCTGCCAGAGTGGCGTTATCCATTTGCGCCAGGAGCGCCCGCCACGCGTCATGCACGGCAGGTGACTGCACGAGCGGCATGATGCCCGTGGTCACAGCCATGTCGATGTCATGACGCGCGCACAGCCATGCAAGCTGCGGATCCCATTCCGCCTGCTGCTGCCGGCACAGGGGGGCCGGATAATCGGCGCGGTAGCACAGCAACTCGCCATCCACGTAATGCAGCAGGGCCGCGACCTGCGCTGCCGGGTCAGGGGCCACGCGCTCGATCATGGTGCCCGCGATGCGCGTCATGGGCAGGTCATCGGGCGTGAAATGACCGCCCTTTTCCCCGCCCGCCTTCGCCCATTCATCGGCAATGGCTTGCGCCAGCGCAAGGGAGGACACGCACAGCGCCGTGCCGCCGGGCAGGCGGATGCCCCGCCCGTCGAGTTCCACCGTAAAGCCGCCCCCGGCAACCGGGCTGACCGCAGCCGCAACCCAGAACCGCCGGCGCCTGCCGGCGGTCTGGGGCGTGGGGGGGCGTACGCCGTCCTTCATCATTTGAGGATGCCCAGCCCCTTGAGCAGCCCGCCCACCTTCTTCACGTCGGGCGAGGCCTTGGAGTTGCCAATCAGGCCAGCTGCGCCATTGGCGCCACCTTCCGCCTTGGGCGCTGCCGTGGTGGGCTCGGGGCCACTCGCCCCTTCACGCGCGGCCTTGAGGGTAGCCGGGCACGGATCGGCCACGGCATTGCTGCTTGAGCCACCAAGCAGCAGGCCGATGGCGTAGCGCCCGTCGGAGCCCGCATCCATCTTGGGGCGCGGCGCGCCGAGCGTGCCACCCACGCGCAGCGGCACGGAAGCCCCGGTGCCGCTGATCATGAGCTGCGGCACCAGATGCAGGTCAAGCGCCTGCGACACCATGCCCACCGTGCCCTTGCCGGTCACGGTCAGCGCATTGGTCTGCACGCCGATGGTATCAACATTGGCCGTGCCATCGGCCATGGCCATGTGCAGGCCGAAGCAGCGCAGCGCGATCGGGCCGGAACCCAGCGCGCCCCGCGCGGCATCGCCCAGCATCTCGCCCAGCGCACTGCCGCTGACCGTGCCATTGACCATCGACACGCCCAGGTGCCCGGTCATGCCGTTACGCAGTTCGGTGCGGGTATTGCCCTGCGTCCTGACCGAACCGACCACCTGCAACGCACCCTGCACCATGTTCGAAAGCCCGGCCTTGCTCTCCAGCCAGGCGGCGGGCAGCACCAGCGTGCCGATGGTGCCCGAAACGGTGGGAGTCTTGCCTGCAGTGGCATCCACCTCGAACTGCCCCGACAGGCGGCGGCCCGTGCCCTCGGCCTGCAGGGGGTCAACCTTCAGCACGCCGCTGCGCAGGTTGATATGGGTCAGGGCATTGCGGTACGTATCGCCCTCGAATTCCATCTGCGCGACACTCAGGCGCAGGTCCATGTCCAGCTTGCGCAGTTCATCGAACGGCAGGGCATCATCATTCGCCTTGGCCTGCGCGGGTGCCGCCGTCACCTTTTTCGCATCCGCCTGCGCGGGCGGGCCCATAAGGGCATCGGCATTGAGCCAGCTTGCATCAATCGCACCGCTGACCAGCGGCACCCCGCCCGCGCCACCATGCACGGACAGGTCAAGCCCGCCCTTGAGCGCAAGCTGCGTGCTCTTGACCACCAGGTCGGAAAGCTGGAAATGCGCGCCGTTATCCTCGCTTACCAGATGGGTCGAGGCATCGAGATGATCGAGCACCGCGCCATTGGGCAGCGGCAGTTGCCCTGCCGTGGCCGTGACATTGACCACCGCGCGCGAGCCACCCAGCGTGCCCGCCACCCGCAGCGAACCCGGATCACCCGACAGGTCGAGCGACAGCGGCAGCGCCTCGGCCAGGTGCGACATCACCGCCGCGTCAAGCTGCTGGAGCGAGCCGAGGGTTCCGGTCAGCTTCAGCCCCTTGCCCTGAAACTGGCCCTGGCTGTTGATCGTGACCGCATCCTTCGGCCCCGGCGCATCGATCGACAGGCCCTGCAGGGTCAGGCCAGACAGATACTGCCCCGCATCGACCGCGCCCGTGTCGAGGTGCAGGGAGTTGAGCAGCGGTGCGCTGCCTTCCTTGTCGGGGGCACTGCCGTCAACCACATTGGCCTTGAGCGTGAGGCGGCGCACGTCGGGCAGGTTCAGCCCCGGCACGAAGGCATCGATCGCCTTGAGGCTGGCGATGTTGCCATCAATCGTGAGGTTATAGCCCTTCATGTGGTCGGGATCGGCCACGGTGCCATCAAGCGCCACCTGGCCCACCTGCTCGCCGCCAGCCTTGAAGGCCGCCTTGAGCGCCACCGGCCAGCCGGAGCGCGCGGTGGAGGTGAGGTTGATCGACCCCGTATGCCCCGCCAGCGTGAAGCTGCCGGTATCGTTATGGCCCGCCACGTCGATCTCGGGCTTGCTGCCATCCACATCGGTCAGGTTGATGTGGTCGAGCGCCACCTTGCCTTTGCTGCCTGAAAGGCGGTCATCCCAGTCCACATCGGCATTGCTGATGCGGATGCTGCCGATCTGCACCTTCCAGTCCGATGCCGCCTGCTGGGTTGCGGCATCAGGCTTTGCGGTGGCCTGCGCGCCGGTGGGGGTGAGGCGCCAGTTGGCCACGCCCTGTTCGGTGCGCTCGAGGTGGATGACCGGATGGTCGAGCTTCAGGCCATCAAGCTGGATCTCGTGGTGCAGCAGCGCCATCAGGCCCACGCTGGCCTGCAGGCTGTCCGCCGTGACCATGTCGGTATAGGCCCCGCCCGCCATGTCCGACAGGCCCACATCCTTCACCGAAAGCGAAAGGGTGGGAAAGACATGAAAGTCAAGCGCGCCCATGCGCACCTGCCGGCCGGTCTGTTTTTCAATCGCGGCGATGGCCTTGGCGCGCACGGCATCGGGGTCGAGCATGGATTTGAGCACCAGCCCCCCGCCGCCCGCTATCACCACAAGGGCGACCGCCCCCCCGATCAGGATCCGTTTTGCATTTCCGTTCTGTGCCATTTTACTTCCTGTCCTGTGGTGCCGGGCGGCGTTATTTGCGCCGGGCCGGTGCGGCGGCCGGGGCAACAAACCCGATCTGCCTGAATGTCTCGCGCATGTGGGGCGAAAGGTCCGCCTCGACCACCAGCGTGCCGCCAGCCGGGTGCGGCAGTTCCAGCCTGCGGGCATGCAGGTGCAACCTGTCGGCAAAGCCGGTGACATGCGCCTTGTCGCCACCGTATTTCGGGTCGCCCAGTATGGGGTTGCCCAGCGCCTCGCAATGCACGCGCAACTGGTGGGTGCGGCCTGTCAGCGGCGAGAGTGCCAGCCACGACATCTTGCGCGCCGCCGCATCCAGCACCTCGTATTCCGACAGGGCATGCACCGCATCCGCATCACCCCGCTCGGCCACCACGCTGATGGCCCCGGCTCCCGCACCAAGCTTGGTCAAAGGCTGGTCGATGATGCCGGTGGCAGGCGACGGCCGCCCCACCACCACGGCCCAGTAGACCTTGCGCACGTCACGCCCGCGGAAGGCGGCGGCAAGCTTGGCGGCAACGCCCGGCGTGCGGGCCACGAGCAGCAGGCCCGACGTATCGCGGTCAATGCGGTGGACCAGGCGGGGGCGCGGGTCATCGGGGTTTTCACGCAGGCCCTCGAGCAGCGCGTCGATATGGTGGGTGATGCCGGGGCCGCCCTGCACGGCAATGCCCGCGGGCTTGTTGAGCACGATCAGATGGTCATCGCGGTACAGCACCATCTTGTTGATCTCGCGCACCTGCCGCTCATCAAGCGGCTTGACCGCAAGCGGCGGGGGGCGGCTGGCATTGGGTATGGGCGGCACGCGCACCGCCTGCCCCGGCGCAAGGCGGGTGGCAGCGGTGGCGCGCTTGCCATCCACGCGCACCTGCCCCGTGCGGCACAGCTTTTGCAACGCGCCCTGCGTCAGGTGCGGGTAATGCCTGCGGAACCAGCGGTCGAGGCGGATATCGGCTTCGTCATCGCTGACGGTAAGGGTAACGACACTCATGACCCACGGCTTTCGCGCACTCTGTTCCAACTGTCCAGCCGTCGCGCGACTTCACGTTCATATCCCCGGTCGGTCGGCTGGTACAGTTTCGGCCTGCGCATGCCATCGGGGAAGTAGTTCTGCCCCGATATGCCGCCCTCCGCATCATGGTCGTATTCATAGCCCTTGCCGTAGCCGATATCCTTCATCAGCGTGGTCGGCGCGTTGAGGATATGGGCGGGCGGCATGAGGCTGCCAGTGGCCCGCGCGGCTTGGCGGGCCATGTTATAGCCCTTGTACACCGCATTCGACTTGGGTGCCGTGGCCAGATGCACCACAAGCTGCGCCAGTGCCAGTTCGCCCTCCGGCGAGCCAAGGCGCTCGAAGGTCTCCCACGCGGCAACGGCCAGCGGCAGGGCCTGGGGGTCGGCCATGCCCACGTCCTCGGCGGCGAAGCGGGTGAGCCTGCGGGCAATGTAGCGCGAGTCCTCACCACCTTCGAGCATGCGGGCAAACCAGTACAGCGCCGCATCGGGGTCGGAGCCGCGCAGGGATTTATGCAGCGCGGAAATGAGGTTGTAATGCTCCTCGCGGTCCTTGTCATACAGGGCGGCGCGGCGGGCCAGCAGGCGAGACAGGGCGGCGGGATCAAGTGCCTCGCGCTGCGGCGGCAGGGCCAGAAGCTGCTCGACCATGTTGAGCAGGTAGCGCCCGTCACCATCGGCCATGGCGCGCAGGGTTGCGCGGGCCTCGGGCGTGAGCGGCAGGGGCCTGCCGGTGGTGGACTCGGCGCGGTCGAGCAACTGCTCCATCGCCGCATCATCCAGCCGGTGCAGCACCAGCACCTGGCAGCGTGAGAGCAATGCGCTGTTGAGCGCGAAGGACGGGTTCTCGGTCGTGGCCCCCACCAGCACCACGGTGCCATTCTCCACAACCGGCAGGAAGCCATCCTGCTGGGCGCGGTTGAAGCGGTGGATTTCATCAACGAACAGAAGCGTGCCGCCGCCCGAGGCCGCCATGCGCCGGGCCTCCTCAAACGCGCGCTTGAGGTCGGCCACACCCGAGAACACGGCCGAAAGCTGCACGAAGCGCAGGCCGGCGGCGGCGGCGAGCAGGCGGGCGATGGTGGTCTTGCCCACCCCCGGCCCGCCCCACAAAATCAGGCTGGCGAGCGAGCCACGGGCCAGCATCTGCCGCAGGCTGCCATCGGGGCCGAGCAGGTGGTCCTGGCCCACCACCTCATCGAGCGTGGTGGGGCGCAGGCGGTCGGCCAGGGGCTGGTTGCGGGCAGGCTGGGCGGAGGGGGCCTGCGGAAACGCCACCGCCCCACGCGTTTGCGGTTGCCCCGCCGCGTTGCCAAACAGGTCCGCCGGGCCATCCTCCATGCTGTCTCGCCTGCCTGCCATGTGCTCCTGCCTGTAGGTGGTGCAATCGTGCCCCATTATGGGCTGTATCTGCATAGATTGGAAAGCATCATGGCCAATACCAGTCCCGGTTGCATGATATGGTCCATGTTATCTTGAAAAACGGGGGATTTTGAAGCTTTTTGAAAAAAGCTTCACCAAAAACGTCCTTCCGGTTTTTGGCAGGTTTACAGGCTGGTTTTTAAAATTTCATGGATTGGGCAATGGGCAGCGTAACTATTGCAATAGATCCGCAGAACAAAACGAATAAAAGTTTTTGGGCGTCGCCTTTTTTCAAAAGGGCTGGGTAATCTGGACCAGCCTTAAAACTGGAAATAGATGAACGCCTCAGGCGGCCTGCCACCCACCAGAAACACCAGCAGCACGAAGGCGATCCCGGCTGCCACCGCAAGCCACGGCGCGGGCCGCACGCGCTCAAGCACCACCTGCTGCGATGCGGGGCCAATCCCCGCAATGGCCAGCGCAAGCCCCAGCACCACGGGGTGCGCCACCGTTACGCTGCCGCCGCCATGAGCACCCAGCATCCCCGCCAGCATGCGGCCTGCCGCGGGCAGGTCGGCGGCGCGGAATATCACCCATGTCAGCAGCACGAAAAGCATGGTCAGCGCGTAGCCCACGGCCCGTGGCAGGGCGCGCCCGGTGCGCTCCCACGCATGGGCTGTGGCGAGGGCTCCGCCATGCAGCAAGCCCCAGGCCACGAAATTCCAGCCCGCCCCATGCCACAGCCCCGCCAGCCCCATGGTGGCCAGCACGTTCACTGCCTGCCGCGCGGGCGCGCAGCGGTTGCCACCCAGCGGGATATAGACGTAATCCCGCAAAAAGCGTGACAGCGTCATGTGCCACCGCCGCCAGAAATCCCGCACCGATACGGCGCGGTAGGGCGCATTGAAATTGAACGGCAGGCGGATGCCCATCATCAGCGCCATGCCGATCGCCATGTCCGAATAGCCGGAGAAATCGAAATAGATCTGGAGCATGAAGCTCACGGCGGCCAGCCACGCTGCCCCCAGCGCCGGAGCGTGGCCCATATGGGCGGCCTCGAACACCGGCGCGCACAGGCTGCCCAGCGTATCGGCCAGCCCCACCTTCTTGCCCAGCCCCACCAGCAGCAGCAGGAAGCCGCGCCCGAGATTTTCCCACATGGCGGGACCGCGCGGGCTGGCGTCAAATTGCGGGATCAGTTCGTTATGCCGCACGATGGGGCCGGCCACGAGTTGCGGGAAGAAGGTCACAAACTCCATAAAATCCGCCAGCCGGTACACCCGCGCCTGCCCGCGCCCGAGGTCAACGAGGTAGGATATTTTCTGGAACACGAAAAACGACAGCCCCAGCGGCAGGATCACTGACCACGGCGCATATGACCGGCCCATGGCCGACAGCACGCAGCCCGCCAGCCAGCCCGCGTATTTGAAGCCGAACAGCACCGCGAGATTACCCGCAATGCCCAGCCACAGCCAGCCCCGCCACCGGGTGCGCCCCCACAGCACGGCAACACCCTGGCTGAAGCCGGTCATGCCCAGCAGCAGGGGCACGAACCGCCAGTCCCACAACCCGTAAAAGACAAGCGAGGCCGCAATGAGCACGGCCTGGCGGGCAGCCCTGCTGGCGGCTACGGCATAATACAGCCCCAGCACCAGCGGCAGGAAGATGAGCAGGAAAGGCTGGGCGGCAAACAGCATTCAGCCGCGACGTTCGGCCACGGCCTGCCCCGCCGCATGCCCGCTCGCCCACGCCCACTGGAAGTTGTAGCCCCCCAGCCAGCCGGTCACGTCCACCGCCTCGCCCACCATGAACAGCCCCGGCACGTCGCGCGCTTCCATATCACGCGAGGAAAGACAGGCCGTATCCACGCCGCCGCGCGTGACCTCGGCCTTCACGTAGCCTTCCGTGCCATGCGGGTTGAGCCGCCACGCCCCGAGCGTGCCGGCCATATCGGTCAGCACCGAATCGGGCAGGCCCGCAAGCTGGCCTTCAGGCAGGCAGGAGCGTGCAAAAAACTGGGCCAGGCGCTGCGGCAGCAGCATGGACAGCATGGCCACCCCGCCCGCGCGCGGGCGGTCACGCTTGATTTCGAGCAGCCGCGCCGCCGCATTAATGCCGGGCAGCAGGTCGATCTCGAGTGCTTCACCCGGCTGCCAGTACGATGACGCCTGCAAAATGGCAGGCCCCGACAGCCCGCGATGGGTAAACACCATGCCATCGCGGAAGGTGACATGCCGCGCCTGCCGCCCCGCGCCATCATGGCAGGCAATGCCCACATTGACCGAAAGCCCGGCCAGCGGTTCCATCCACGCCATGTCGCGCGCGCCAAAGGTCAGTGGCACGAGGGCGGGCGCCGGGGCCACCATGCCCAACCCGAAGCGGCGGGCAAGGTCATGCGCCAGCCCCGTGGCGCCAAGCTTGGGAATCGACAGCCCGCCGGTGGCCACGATCAGGCTTGGCGCATGGAACACGCCATGATCGGTCTCGACGCGGTACTGCCCCGCGCCGTCGCGCGCAACATCGATGATGCGGTGCGACAGACGCATCTCCACCTGGCCTGCGGCACATTCGCGCATGAGCATGTCCACGATGTCGCGCGCCGAACGGTCACAGAAGAGCTGGCCCGCCGCCTTCTCGTGCCAGGGAATGCGATGGCGCTGTACAAGGGCCAGAAAATCGGCGGGCGTGTACCGCGCCAGCGCCGACTTGGCAAAATGCGGATTGGCGGACAGGAACTGCCCCGCGCCCGCATCCATGTTGGTGAAGTTGCACCGCCCGCCGCCCGAGATAAGGATCTTGCGCCCCGCGTGCTGCGCATGGTCGAGCACCACCACGCGCGCGCCACCCTGCCCCGCCGTGGCAGCCGCCATGAGGCCCGCGGCCCCCGCGCCCAGCACGATGGCATCATGACCGCCCCCTTGCACTGTCATGCGCTAGAAATCCAGGTCCGCGTAATGGGAGGGCGGCGTAAAGCCCGAAATCCGGTCCTGCAGCACCGAGCGGAAACAGGGCCTGCTCTTGACGCGGGCATACCAGTCCTTGGCGGCAGGCGCGCGCGACCAGTCCACGTCATCAAGGAAGTCGAGGCACGACAGATGGGAAGCGGCCGCGAAATCGGCCAGCGAAAGCTGGTTGCCCGCCAGCCACCGCCGCGTTTCCGCCAGCCAGTCGATATAGGACAGATGGGTGCGGATATTGGCATATCCCGCCCGCAATGCTGCGCCATCAGGGTTGCCGGTGCCGGAGATGCGCTTGTACACCTTCTCGGTCAGCAGGTTGCGCGAGACTTCGTGGCCGAATTTCTCGTCAAACCATACCACCAGCCTGCGCACCTCCACCCGCTCGGCCAGCGTGCGGCCAAGCAGCGGGGTGTCGGGATAGGCTTCCTCAAGATATTCGCAGATCACCCACGAATCCGGAATGCACAGCCCGGTGTCTTCTTGCAGCATGGGCACGGTGCCAGCGGGGTTGCGATCAAGATAGTCGGGGCGCTGTTCCCACACACGCTCGATCTTGAGTTCAAACGGCAGCCGTTTTTCGCCCATCACGAGGCGGACCTTGCGGCAATAGGGCGAAAGGGGAAGGTGGTACAGGATGCGCATGTTCCCGCTTTATTGCATTGCCACGCCCTTCGCCAAGCCTTGTGTGCGCGCACCTGCCCGCATTGCTGCAAAACCCGCCCTGCATGCCCTTAAAGTAGCAGGATTTCCTCGACAGTCGCAGCCCGGCGCGGTAGCTGAAACAGACAGGCCCCATTGACCCAGAGCAGGACAGGAACACGTTGCCAGACGAACTGCGTCCCACACCCAAGATCCGCGCCCGTGGCCGGTCCTTCCTGGCCCTGGTCCTCTCGCCCGAACCCCTGCTGGCCGACTGGCTGGCAGGCCTTGATGCCCAGATTGCACGGTCGGGCGCCTTTTTCGCGGGCAAGCCGGTCATTCTTGACCTCTCCCTGCTCGAGGCCGGGACCGAGGGACTGGCCGAACTTTACCCCGCCCTGCGCGCGCGCGGCATCCGCATCATCGGAATCGAAGGGGGCGACACCACCTGGCCCGCCTGCGCCGGGTGGGACTGGCCCGCGGGCTTTCAGGGCGGACGCGCCTCGGGCGCGGTTGACATCCCTGATGACACGGCGCCTGCGCCCGTCGAGCCGCCACGCGGGGGCTCGCTGATCATCGAGCAGCCGATCCGCTCGGGTCAGGTGATCATGAACCCCGATGGCGACATCATCATCCTCGGCTCGGTCGGCTCGGGGGCGGAGGTGACGGCAGGGGGGTCGATCCATGTCTATGGCCCGCTGCGTGGCCGCGCCATAGCAGGCATGAACGGCCAGCCCGATGCCCGCATCTTCGCCCATTCCATGCAGGCCGAACTGCTTGCGATCGACGGCTATTACATCACCGCCGAGGAAATCGACCCGCGTTATGTTGAAAAACCGGCCCAGATCATTCTCAATAATGACACACTTGTGGTCCAGCCGCTTGTGCCGCCCGCCCTCCGGGGCCGCAAACCCTGAACTTTAAGTCCCGCCCCCGTTGCGCATCATGCGCGCCCATCCATATTACAACCGTATCCATCAGGTCATGAACAAGAAAACACCCCCCAAAAGCGCACAAGGAACTACCTCCATGGCAAAAGTGCTGGTTGTCACATCCGGCAAGGGCGGCGTCGGCAAAACAACGTCCACGGCGGCACTCGGCGTGGCGCTGGCACAGACAGGCCAGAACGTGGTGGTGGTCGATTTCGATGTCGGGCTGCGCAACCTCGACCTGGTCATGGGGGCCGAGCGGCGCGTGGTGTTCGACCTGATCAACGTCATCCAGGGCGATGCCAAGCTCTCGCAGGCGCTGATCCGCGACAAGCGGATCGAGACGCTTTCCATCCTCCCCGCCTCGCAGACACGCGACAAGGACGCACTGACCACCGAGGGCGTAGCCAGCGTGATGGCGCAGCTGCGTGAAAAGTTCGACTGGGTGATCTGTGACAGCCCCGCAGGCATCGAGCGCGGCGCGCAACTGGCCATGTACCATGCCGACCATGCCATCGTGGTGACCAACCCCGAGGTCTCGTCCGTGCGTGACAGCGACCGGATCATCGGCATGCTCGACAGCACCACCGAGAAGGCCAAGGGCGGCGGCAAGATCGAGAAGCACCTGCTGCTCACCCGCTACGACCCCGCCCGCGCCGCCCGTGGCGAGATGCTGCGCATAGAAGACGTGCTCGAGATCCTATCCATCCCGCTGCTCGGCATCATTCCTGAAAGCGAGGAAGTGCTGCGCGCCTCCAACCTTGGCGCCCCGGTCACGCTGAGCAGCCCCGACAGCCCCCCCGCCCGCGCCTATGCCGAAGCCGCGCGCAGGCTGGAAGGCGAGAAGCTGGAAGTTACCGTACCGGTTGAACGCAAGGGCCTGCTGGCACGCCTGTTCAAGGGGAAAAGCTGATGAGCCTGTTCGGATCCTTTTTTGGCCGCAATACCAAGACCTCGGCTCCCGTCGCGCGCGACCGCCTGCAGATCCTGCTGGCTCATGAGCGCACGGGCAATGGCAACGAATCCGACCTGCTGAACAAGCTGCAGGCTGAAATTCTTGAAGTGATCAAGCGGCATATCGCCGTGGATCAGGACAAGGTTCAGGTCAAGCTCGACCGGGGCAACTCCGTCTCAATGCTGGAAATCGACATCGAAGTGCCGCAGCAGATGCGCCCCTCGGGCCAGCCCTAAGCTGGGGCCCCCAACAGCCCCGCCGGTTACGACAGGCGGGGCTCGATCCAGCGCCGCGCATGCTCGAAATCGCGCGTGACCGCCGCCTGCGCCGCCGTCACGTCGCGTTGGCGCAGGGCCACGATCAGGTCTTCATGCGGGTGGGTGCGGCCTTCGTGCTCGGCCTGGATCATCGGGCGCGACAGGGCATAGATCGGCCCGATCCGCATCCACAGGTTGCGCAGGATGTTCGCCGTCAGCGGCAGTTCGGCCAGGGCTGCGACCGTGGTGTGAAAATCGGCGTTGAAAGCCGCCATGCCCCCGTCATCACGCGCGCGTGAGGCATCCATGAACTGGTGCTGCAGGATGACCAGCGCCTCGATGCCATGGGAAGAAGCCCGCTGGGCGGCAGCAGCGGCAAGACGCATTTCAAGATCCATCCGCAGATCATGGATCTCGGCAAAGCTGCGCTGGGTCATGGCGGGCACGATGGCGGTGTTGCGGTCGTTGAGTTCGAGCGCATGTTCGGACACAAGCCGCAGCAGCGCCTCGCGCACCGGCGTGGGGCTCAGCCCGAGTTCAGCGGCAAGCGGACGCAGGACCAGCCGTTCGCCCGAGCGATACCGGCTACGGATCAGCCCACGACGCACATGATCATAAGCTTCCTCGCTCAAGGCGCGGCGGGGAAGCTTTTCGGGCTGGCCTGCGGTGAATGCTACCATGCGCTTGAGTCATCCTTAATGCAAATAGGTCTTATTAATTCAGATCAATAATGATCTGGACGTGAATGGCAACGCCTGTGCAGGCGAAAAACCTGCCTCAGCCCCCATTTTCTCGGGTTTATGGGCGTTTTGTCATTAACGACAGTCCATTTGGGGGGAACTACGCACTCTTTCGGCCCGTTACGCCAGCAACCCCTTTCAACTGGCCTGCACCATGTGCGGGCCGCCATATACAGGGAAACCCATCATGGCCGATATTGCTGAAAATACGTTCCTGACCGACGTGAAGACCCTGCGCGAACGCGCGAAAAAAGCCATTGAAAAGGGTGCGCTCACCCCCGCCTATCAGGGTAATGTGCAGACCGCCATCGACCTGTTGCAAACGGTGGTGGCGACCGAGCTTGTATGCGTGCTGCGCTATACGATGCATTCCATCTCCGTCGAGGGCATTACCAGCGAGAGCGTGGCCGCCGAGTTCGCCACCCATGCCAAGGAAGAACGCGCCCATATGATGTGGGCGGCCGCGCGCATCGACCAGCTTGGCGGCGTACCCAACCTCTCGCCCGAGGGGCTGGCCACCCGCTCCGCCAGCGAATACGGCAATGGCGGCAACCTTGTTGAAATGGTGCGCCAGAACCTCGTGGCCGAACGGCTGGTAATCGAGCATTACCGTGAACTGATCCGCTATTTCGCCGATCATGACCCCACAACGCGCATCATGCTCGAAAAGATCCTGGCGGAAGAGGAAGAACACGCAACCGACATGCACGACCTGCTTGTTGCTCATGAGGGGCGTCCGTTCCTCGAATCCTGAGCCTGCGCTCCGCCGTTACTGACAGCCCGCGCGCACCCACCCTGCCCCCTGCACCGGGGCGCGGGTGGCCTTGCCGCGCGCCATGACCTGCCCGCACAAGGAAAAACCGGATCATGATCCATATCTCGGCCAAACCGAAAACCTATGACCTGTTCATCAATGGAGACTGGCGCAAGCCCGGCACGTCCGGGCGCGACACCATTCACAACCCCGCCACGGGCGCCGTTCTGGCCACGGTGGCCGTGGCGAGCGAGGATGACGTCAACACCGCACTTGAGGCGGCACAGGCGGCTTTTCCCGCATGGAGCAGGCAGATTGCGACCGAGCGGGCGGATTATCTCTATCGCCTGATTGAACTGATCAGGCGCGATAGCGAAAAGCTGGCCCGCATCATCACCTCAGAAAACGGCAAGCCGCTGAAGGAAGCGCGCATCGAGGTGGGGTTCGCCATCGAACTGATCCGCTTCGCCGCCGAGAACGTGCGCCGGCTTGAAGGCAACATCATTCCCGGCAGCCGCCCCGGCGAGAAAATCCTGATCGAGAAGATCCCCCATGGCGTGGTTGCGGGCATCTCGGCATGGAATTTTCCGCTTGCGCTGACCGCGCGTAAGCTTGGCCCGGCATTGGCCGCAGGCAACACATTCGTCATCAAGCCGCATGAACTCACTCCGCTTGCCACCTTCGCGCTGGCCGAACTTTCGGTCGAGGCAGGCTTCCCCAAAGGCGTGTTCAATGTCGTGACCGGCGGCGGCGCCACGGTGGGCAATGCACTCGTGACCAATCCCATCACCAAGCTCATCACCATGACCGGCAGCACGCCCGCAGGCCGCAAGATCATGGCCGCAGCCTCCGAAGGGCTGAAGGAAGTGCGGCTTGAACTCGGCGGCAAGGCCCCGTTCATCGTGATGGAGGATGCCGATATTGAAAAGGCGGTGGATGCGGCTGTTGCCGCGCGCTTCATGAATTGCGGGCAGGTGTGCACGGCCAACGAGCGCACCTATGTGCACACCGCCGTGTATGACGAATTCCTCAAGCGCCTGCGCGGGAAGGTGGCCGCGCTGAAAACCGGCGACCCGCTTGATGAAGCCACCGACATGGGGCCAAAGATCAGCGCCGCCGAACTCGAGAAGGTCGATGCCATCGTGCACAAGGCCATCGGGCAGGGTGCGAAGGTCGAACTCGGCGGCAGGCGCCTGACCGGCGGCGCGTATGACCAGGGCAACTTCTACGCGCCCACCCTGCTGACCGGTGTCACGGCGGAGATGGATATTGCGCAGGACGAAGTGTTCGGTCCCGTGCTGTCGCTGATCC
>NZ_BCTP01000049.1 GCF_001571345.1 Komagataeibacter xylinus NBRC 15237
ACCTGATAGCCCGCAAGTGCGGCAGTGGCGCGGATATGGTTGCCTATGCCCGCCGCCGTGCAGTCACCCAGCACATCATTGCCCAGCATGAGCGGGGCGGGATCGATGCCATCGCGGTTCAGGTGCTGTGGCGCGCGGCGGGCCATGAAGCCCCGCATGGTTGTGAGCATGGGCTGGCGCGCACGCCTTTCGGCAGGGCGGCAGCCAAGTTTACGCAGCATCATTTTTGCCCTGCTGTTTGTTAAAAAGGCAGTTTTCTTCAGAATCTTTTAAAAAAAAGCTTCACCCGAAACCTCTTTACGGTTTCTTATCCGTGGCATCGCCTTTCCTGTCAGGGGGCCTGCTCCAGCCACGCAGTTGCGCCATGGCGGTTACAAAGGTCCACACGACCACCCATTTCGACCCGGCTGCGGGTGGCCGCCAGAAGCGCGCGACGAGCGCACAGCCGGAAATGAGGAAGGAGAAGATGACAACCGCATCCGCGGCATACCGGGCGGGCAGGAGAGAGAGGATGGTCTGGGTCGTGAGCATGGTGTCCATGACGCAGGGTTCCCGCAGGGAGGCCGCCTTGCATGGCGGCCTCCCCAATGGCTGGTGTCAGGTGGCGGGGCGGGGGTCGGGCTGGTCGCTCGCGGCCCATTCGTCAAAGGCGAAGATCTGCCCGTAATCATGCACCTCGGTCAGGAAGGTGCGGTCATCCTCCAGGGCTATGCGCACGGTGGGGGCAAGCGTGCCGCCAATGCGGTAGGTTGCAGGGTTCTGCGGGTCGGTGCCGGGGGCCGGCAGCGTGTCGATGAAGGACTGCACGTAGCCCATCGGGTCAACGAAGTGGCTGTAGGTCTCGTAGGGTGCGGCAGACGGATTGCCCAGCACCAGCCCCGAACTGTTCAGCGGCGTGTAGGGGCCAAGAATGCCGTGGCGCGACACGAACCCGTACACCCCGTCCGGCCCTTCAAGCCCGCCGGTATAGGTGGAGTGGTGGCTGATGGTGAACAGGTAGGTCAGCCCGTTGCGGAACACCACATGCGGCCGTTCGGTCTGGTCGTTCACCCCCAGGGCGGTGACCAGCGCAGGCAGCATTTCCCAGCGTGAGAAATCACCCTGCGCATAGGACGAAACCAGCCGCGCGATGCCGATGGCGGCGGCGCCATAGCCTGCCCCTTCGCCCACGGTGTAGCCCGGCGGCAGGTGGCCCGCCTCGCGGTCGGTGATGACAAAGTCGCCGCGCATGCCGGGCACGTTGCCTTCAAACAGGCAGTAAACCTGCCCATCGGCGGGGTTGATGAACGGGTGCGGGTCGCGGAAGTCGAAATACGGGTCCTGGGATGCATTGGCGTAATGCAGCCCGTCGGCCGAGAACATCTCGGTCGTGGCCGTGAAGCCCTCGAACCACACACCGCTGTCATCGGCATGGATCGTACCGGAGGAAACGGACGGCACGCTCTGGTTCACATCCGTGTTGACGGAGGTGTAGAACATGTCGACCACATTCTCGCTGCCGTGGCGCATGACCAGGCCGCCCGACCATTCATCGGGCCGCAGGTCGGCGCTGGTATTGAGCATGCGACCGCCAAAGGTCCAGTCAATGCCGTTGCGGCTGTAGTAATAGCCAATAAAGGCAAAGGCGTTGCGGTTGTGCCAGCCAGCCGCATCGTCGCCTGTTTCGGCGCGTTCGGCCACGAGCGACCACATGACGTACCAGCCCTTGAAGGTGACCGTCTCGCCGGTGATGCGGCGCAGGGCGCCCGTATCCCACTGCCACAGGGCATTATCAATAACGGGAAAATCCTGGGCGATGACGGGCATGGTGGTGGTGGGGTCATCGGCATGCACTTTCAGTGCATCGGCGATGGTCCAGGCAGACGGACGGCGTGCATTGGAGGAAACCATGATCTGATCCTCTCGACAGGGCATGATGACAGCCCTGATCTATTTATATGCAGGTATCTGTTCTGTATAATGCATGAATTATGCCATTATACTTTCGCGGTCAGGGTAATCGCGTTGTCTTTTCGCTCCTGACAAGATGAAATATAGGGCGCGCCCATGCAGGCAGCAAAAGAAAGCATGCGCCCGCCCGTGAAATTTCAGGACTGGCTGATACGAACAGATTTTTCTCACGCCTGCCGTCGCGTACCGGCTTGACCCGATCGGGCCATTGCCCCGGCGCAGCGCGCGGCCCTGCGGCAGATGGAACCCCGGTTGCAGGCCACAAGCCCGCTGGGCGGGAATCGTGGCCGAACAGATGCATTTCGGGGTACGGGTCCGCACCCTATGGCACGGAAAGCCATACTGCGCTGGCTGCTGCCGGGCAGGGGCGGAACCCGTAACTTTTATGGAAGTGTCTGTTAATGCCAGATTTTATAGCCCCCTGCGCAGATGCAGGCAGCGATAATGATGGCAGTTTAATTAAAAGTGATTGACAGCAGATCGTGTTATTTTTAAGGCAGGATTGTGGTGCTACTCCACAATTGGGGGTGCTTTTCCCCTTTCCTTCAGTTTCTAAGGCCCTAAGCGCATGTCGTTTGATGGTATCGCCCTGACACAGACGGTTTCCCAGCCTGCTGCCCAGCGAGTGACTGTCCCTGCCCGCCGCCGGTATTCCGCCGCGAGTGGCATCTTTTTCAGCCTGCTCATGGCCCTGCCCCTGTGGGCGCTGGTGGCTTTCTTCCTGCGCTAGGCCACGCCCGGCTTCGGGCCGGGATGGACAGCCATGCCAAAAGCACGATAACGCTTGCCGCGACACGGGCCTCGGCCCGTGAACGCATTCTGGCAGGACGGACTTGAATTACAGACACAGCTATCATGCCGGCAACTTCGCCGATGTCATGAAACACGCCCTGCTTGTGGCCCTGATCAAGGCACTGTGCCGCAAGCCCTCGGCTTTTTCCGTGCTCGATACGCATGCCGGTATCGGCCTGTATGACCTGTCCGGCCCGCAGGCCCAGGCCACGGGCGAGTGGCGCGAAGGCATCGGGCGCCTGCTCGAGACCCCGCTGGACGTTGCGCAACAGGCCGCCCTTGGCCCCTGGCTGAATATCGTGCGTGACGTGATGCGCGCGCATGAGGGGCGGCTGTTCTATCCCGGCTCACCCGAAGTCATCGCCCGCCTGCTGCGCCCCGATGATACGCTGACCTGTTGCGAACACCACCCCGAGGACCAGAACGACCTGCGGCGGCTGTTTCGCCATAACCCGCAGGTATCGGTGCATGGCCGCGATGGCTACGGGGCCATTACCGCGCTGCTGCCGCCTCGGCAGGCAAAGCGCGGGCTGGTGCTGATGGACCCGCCTTTTGAGGGCAGGGATGAATTTGCCCGCCTGGCCCAGGCCATCATGACCGCGCGCAGGCGTTTCCCGGCCGGGATCGTGGCGGCGTGGTATCCCATCAAGCACCGCGCGCCGGTGCGGGCCTTCATGAACGGGCTGAAGGATGCAGGCCAGCGCAAGCTGCTGGCGGTTGAACTGACCCTGCGCCCTCCGCTCGACCCGACCTGCCTCAATGGCAGCGGGCTGCTCATCGCCAACCCGCCTTTCCACTTCGAGGACGAGGCACAGGCCATTCTAGCCGCCCTGTGCCCGCATCTGGGTGATGGGCAGGCAGAGGGCAACGTGGAATGGGTTGTGGGGGAATAACCTGCTGGCGGCACGGCGCCATACGCGGTGGTCGCAATCACGCCCGCTTGATATGATCGGGTTGATGTTTCCTGGCTGCAGCATTGACCTGCCATGATCCTGCGCTTTTTACGCGAACGGTGGCACTGGCTGCCCTGGATTGTCATCATCGCATACGGCGTGATCGTGCCCATTGCGCACAGACTTGGCCCATTTGTCATTTCCTACAAGGACATGGCGCACCAGAGCGGACCGGATATCGTGGCGGAACATTCATGTTTTGACGGGTAGCGCGTGCCCGAAAGCGAGCGCGTGGCGCTCGAGGCCACCGTGTATCTTTACGTGTCCACCCCCGGTGGCAGGAACGACGTCAGTGGATCGGGCATTGTCCTGCGCGACAGCCGCACGCCCCAAGGGCATAACCGCATCCTGACAATACGGCACGTCGCGCAGCATGCCTTGCGCCAGCATGGCAAAATTTATGTTCTTGACCGGTTTGGCAACAAACTTGGCGAAGCACGGCAGACGCCGGCCACCATCCCTTCAGAAAGCCGCCTGGCGCAGGAGCCTGACTCCGCCGTGCGCGGCAAGCCGGGCGATAACGCGGTCCTGTTCGACATGTACCCGCTCCTGCCCGCATATGACCAGATCAGCGGGGTGGAACATCGCGCCCCGGCTCTACAGGGGCATCTGTACGCATGGTTTACCGATCCTGCCGCCCTGATGCCGGGCATCTCCGGCGCAGCACTGCTCAATGACCGCAACCAGGTCATCGGGGTGGCCGAGGGTACGGACGGAGGCCACAACCCGCACGACCATGCCTTCGCCACGCAACGGCTTGCCCATAACATCCACAAGGTGTTTGACGCGCAGCGCAGGGGCGAGGACATAGGCGAGAACACCCTGCAGTCCGTAACCTTTGCGCATGGTTCCATAGCCGCTTTCATGCCGGTCGCTGGCCCTGGCGTGCAGGATATCCTGCACCTGCAACCAACCTTCGCCCCGCCGGAAAACAGGGTGCATGTCCATGTTTTCGGATACCCCAAAGAGATGTGCATCGCCTATCATGGGCAGGTCCATACCAGCGATACCGGGCCAATGCAGGCGATGGGGCAGCTCATGCGCCATTTGACTGGCCTGTAAGGGCAGGCGATGCCTGAATGAACACTTCTTTCACCATAAAATAAGACATATGTATAGAATTGCATATGTGAATGAAATAGCATGTATGCGTATAAATTATATTGCCATATTACAGTCATTTTTCACGCTGCAAGCCTGTCAAAATCTGGCACATTCCCGCTTTTCCCGCCGCATACCGCGCGCCGCATCCGCATCATGACAATGCGGCATGCGCCACCTGTTCAAGGACATGTCTCTTGCCCATAGCGTTGCTCGCCCTTGCCATCGGGGCCTTTGGCCTTGGCACGACGGAAACCATCGTCATGGGGCTTCTGCCGCAACTCTCGGGGGGGCTGCATGTCTCCATCGCGCAGGCGGGGCTGCTGGTCTCGGGCTATGCCATCGGGGTCACGGTCGCCTCGCCCGTGGTGGCCATCCTGACCAACAGCCTCTCGCGGCGCGACACGCTGCTGCTGACCATGGGCATCTTTATTGCGGGCAATGCCTGCAGCGCGCTCGCGCCGGGTTACTGGAGCCTGATGCTGGCACGCGTGCTGACCGCGTTCTCGCATGGCACCTTTTACGGCGCGGCCTCCATCATGGCGTGCCAGATCGTACCGCCGCAAAAACGTGCCGAAGCGCTCTCGCTCGTCTATATCGGGCTGACGCTGGCCATGATCCTGGGCGTGCCGATGGGCACCGTGGTGGCGCAACTCACCTCATGGCGCATGGCGTTCTGGCTGATCTGCGCGATAGGCGTGGTGGCATGGAGCGCGATGTGGCTGTGCATTCCGCGTGACAGGGCAGGTGGCGCCACCATTCCGCTGGCCGCGCAGTTCCGGGCCATGCTGCACCCGCTGGTGGTGACCATGATGCTGGTTTCCATGTGCACATCGGCCAGCATGTTCACGCTGTTTACCTATATCTCGCCCTTTTTGCAGGTGCGCACCGGGCTGGGCACGCATGTGATCGATGCCGTGCTGCTCATGATCGGGGGCGGGCTGTGCCTGGGCAACCTGCTGGGCGGCCGGCTGGCTGACTGGAAGATGCTGCCCTCCTGCGCGGGGCTGATGGCGGCGGTGGCGGTGGTGCAGCTTCTGCTTGTGCCGGGCAGCCTCATGAGCTGGAGCTGCCTTGCGCTACTGTTCGCGTGGGGGGTGTTCATCTATGCGCCCATGGCGCCACTCCAGACCTATGTGGTGGCGTGCGCAGGCTCCGCCCCCAATATCGCGGCAGCCATGAACCAGAGTTCCTTCAACTTCGGCAACGCCATTGGCGCGTGGGCGGGTAGCCATATGGTGGTGACCCGCTGGTCCTATGCCGGGCTGCCGGTGCTGTCAGCGTGTTTTGCCCTGATCGGGCTGGGGCTGGTGGGTCTTGCCATCCATTTCCAGCACCGCATGGCCCACAAGCCCGTGCCTGCTGCCGTTGTAATCCATCCGGCTTCTGCCCGGCCCTGACAATGCGGGATGCGCCTGATCAGTTCATCGCGGCAGGCACGCAACGATCTGGCCCAGCACCTTGCGGCCTCGCCCGCAGGCTGGCGGTTCGATCCGCGCCTGACGGCATGGAGCGGATTTGAAAAAGAATAAACGTTTCGGGATCTCGCTCTTCGTCAAAAAGGCGATGATATTTTGAAGCTTTTTATACTTCATCAATGCTCGTATTAGCTGATTTTCTCAAAGCTTCATTATCCCATGCGTTTTCATAGTCTGGCGCAACCAGAAACGTCCATCCCGGTGCCAGGCCAAGATAGGGAATGACCATTTTGCACCAGTGCAGGATATGGTGCGTGTGCAGCAGCACGAAGAAATCATCATCCTGCGACATCTCATCGCCCGCCCATATGTACCACCCGCTCGTGCCGTTTTCAGGCTGAAGGCGTAATCCATTGACCGGCAGCAGGCCGGTTTGCACATTGCGGGCAATGCCCAGTTTAAGATCCCACCCGCAATCCAGGTAAGGCGCATGGAATTTATTACAAATATCCATTTGTATGTTTTTATAATTATAATATTACATGAATATAGACTTTTATAAATGAGTTTTTTTCAAAAAGTTTTTAAAATTCTCGACCAATCTGCAGCGCGGATACCCGGTCATTACATTGATTATTATCTTGATTGATACCGGAAATGACGCACGGTTCATTTGCAGCATGATGCAGACACGACACCGCCCGCCAGTCCCTGCCAGCCCCAGGCGTGCTATATGCTGATCAGCCCCAGTGACAGCGCCTTGATGACCGTGGTGACGCGATTGGTGCATTCCAGCTTGCGCTGCGCGTTCTTGAGGTGGAATTTGATCGTGTTGTCATTCACGTTCAGTATTTCCGCCACCTCGGATGTAGTGCGCCCATTGGCTACCCAGGCCAGACATTCGCGCTCACGCGCGGTCAGGATATCGGGCTGGATCACCTGTGGTGCCGTCAACTGCTGATAACGCTGATGGTACTGCATGGTCAGCATTGACAGGGCTATCTGCATGCGCAGGGGCATCGTGCGCCCGGCCTGGCCAAAACTTGCAAAGAAAACCGATGAACCCGGACCATGAATGGGCAGGACAAAACCGTCCTGCACGCCGATCTCGTAAATATCGGCGGCAAGAGCCCATTCCTTCTTGTTCATCATGGCATCGCACGTATTCCATTCGAACCCGACCGTAGTCTGCATCGCACGGGGCAAAAGCGGGTCAACCTGCCCGTAATTGTTACCGATGTAATGGGTAGTCCATTCCTTCGGGTAGCTGGACAGGGTCGGTCGTATGGCGCCAGGCTGGAATTTGTTCACGTTTGCAAGCAGGCAGTAAAACTCCCCTATGGCGTCAACAGCTTTGTGGAACTGCTGGGCCAGTTCCTCGATGGTGCGCGTGCGGAGCATGGCCTCAAGCGTGTCGAGGGTGCTGTTATCCATAAGGTCGCGGTTCAAAACACACAGTCCTGTATCAGCAGCGTTATAAAAGCTTCATTTTAGGTACCCTATCATATAACCGCGAATATATTCCATATGCTACAAACGCCCCGTGCAGGGGGTGGGTCAACCCGCCTGGAGCACGCTTTCCAGCCGGCTGACCTCAAGCCCGGTGCCCACCGGTAATAGAACGCTGGACATGCCGGGCAGGGCGCGGATGGCGCGTGCGTAGCGCTTTACGTCCTCCGTGCCCGGCCGGATCATGTTGTCGGCCACGATCATCGCGCCGGGGTTGAGGCGGGGGTAAAACGCCTCAAGGCAGGGCACGTACAGGTCTTTCCATAAATCAACGAACACGAAATCGACCTTGTGGCCGAGTTCGCCAATCATCGCCACGGCGTCGCCTACGCGAAAGTCGATGCAGGCGGCAAGCCCCGCCTGTTCGGCCATTTTGCGGGCATGGGCGGATTTATAGTCGTGCCGTTCCATCGTGATCAGCCGGCCACCCCGCGCCCGCGCGGCCTCGGCCAGCCACAGGGCGGAATAGCCAAACGACGTGCCCAGTTCAAGAATGGTCGGGCGCTCGAGGCTGCGGGCCAGGATGTTCAGAAGCTGCCCCGTCTCCGGCCCGATGGCGCGCATGCGCTGGTCGTGGCCGCCATCGCGCCCGCCGGGTGCTTCCACCCGTGGGGCGCTGCGTTCGGCACGCATGCGCTCATGGTAGAGGTCCAGAACCGGCTGAATCCTGTCATCCATGATCATCCTCCTTCATGGCGCGAAAGGGCGCGCTTCAGGCCTGGCCCAGCGCGCGGGCGGTTTCATCAAGCAGGGAGGCGATCTTTTCCTCGGCCTGCGGGTCAAGGTCCCCATTGCGCAACCGCAGGCGCAGGGCTGTCTTGAGGTTTTCCATGGCCCGCATGACGGGCACCGGCGCATTGCGGCCACCACCACGACCCTGCGGTCCGGCCGTTGCCGCACGAGCAAGGATCCCGTCCAGCCCCGCGCGGTTTGCGGCAACGAACGCCTCGCCTTCGGGGGTGATGTGATAGTTCTTGCGGCCTTCTTCCGCGCCGGGGCGGATGTAGCCCGCTTCATCAAGCCAGGTGAGCGTGGGGTAAATCACGCCGGGGCTGGGCGTGTAGCTGCCACCGAATTTTTTCTCGATGGTCTTGATCAGTTCATAGCCATAGGTCGGCTTTTCAGCGATCAGGCTGAGCACCAGCAGGCGCATCTCGCCATAATCGAACAGCCGGTTGCGCGGGCCACCCCGATGGCCGCCACCGTGGCCGCCGCGACCATGGTGGCCACGGCCTTCGCGACCCTCACGACCTTCACGGCCCTCGCCGCGCCCCGGATGACGGCCTGCGCCCTGCGCCAGCCCTTCGGGGGAGAAAACATGGCGGTGACGACCGCCTGCGTGTCTGTTTGCGTGTTTCATGAGTCCGATATAATTCCCGATATATCGTATTTCAAGATATATCGAGATATGTTTTTATTCTGACGTACCCACATCGCTGATGGCCGCGTCCGCCTGCCCCTTCACCCAGTAGCCTGCGGCCCTGATCCACGCGGCAGGTACCTTCTTTTCCGCGATCAGGCACTGCCGCACGGCGCGCGCCACGCCTGCCTCGGCCCCGACCCACACGAAACTGCGCCTGACAAGGGGAACCTGCCGCAATACCGCCAGCAGGCCGTGCACCTGCTCCGCCTCGGCCAGCGGGCGGTGCACCCAATGGGCGGCATGGGCAGCGCAGGCTGTAAAGACCTGCTCATCTTCCGGGCCGGGCACGGCAATGATGGTGGTGACCAATGCCTCGGCGGGCAGGGCCTCCACGCGCCGGCCAATGGCGGGCAGCGCCGTCTCATCGCCAATGAGCAGCCAGTGGTCGATCCTGCCCCTGATGATGCGCGAGCCACGCGGGCCGCCAATCTCCAGCACATCGCCCGGCTTTGCCGCCCGCGCCCACGCAGCGGCGGGGCCGCCTGCATGGTTGACAAAATCCAGCACCAGCGTGCCCGCCGCCGCATCGTAATGGCGGGGCGTGTAGTCGCGTTGCGTCAGTTGCCCCGCGAGATCGGGCAGGAAAACCTTGATATGATCATCAGGCGCGGGACTGGTGAACCCGGCAAGTTCCGGGCCTGCCAGCGTGACCCGGATCATATGCGGGCTCAGGTGTTTGGTGTCCGCAACCCGCAGGCGACGGCGGCGCAGTTCGTGCCGCACGCGTTCGATTACTGGCGCGCCATCAGGGTGGGCAATGGGGGGAAGGGTCATCATGCGTGTCTCTCCTCATCATGCCAGCAGACCGGTGAGGGTGGATACACACACGCACAGCCCGCCAGCATGTCTGCTGTCAGTTTCTGTGCGTTGTTTCACGTTAACGCCTACGGGCCACGGCGCATGCGCCGGGCCTCAACTGCAACAACCCAGACGCTTTTTCCCCGCACCTGTCAAGAGTATCGCCAGACCACCACGACAGAACCGACCGGGCAGACAGCGGGCCAAAAACAGGTTAAATGTACCATATGGTGCAAAAACAGATACCACACAGGACACAATGAAGCTCTATCACCCTATCGGCGCCGCGTTGCTGCTGGCCGTGACAGGCTGGGTCAGCCTTCCACGCACTGCCATCGCAGGTAACCTGACAGGTGATATACAGGTCACCGTGACCTCGCCTTATGGTCCCGCTTTCAACCGTAAAATCGGCAATGCGATTTACAAGTTCAGATATTACCCTGAAGAATCTTTCAGGTTTGGAGAACAGGGCATCGCTTCCGTCCATGTCGTTGTGCGCAATAGCGATGGTGTAGTGACACGCTACCGGCTGACCAGAACGAGCGGCTTTTATTATCTGGATAGCATATCATGCATCACGGTCGCCAAGAACGCACATCTGCCAACCAACCCGCGCCTCACAACCGATTATTATGAAGCGGATGTGGACTTTCATTACATACTGGCCCGCACGCCGTGAACACTGTTCGGGTCACAGGCCTCAGGCCGCGACATCCGCGAGCAGCACCACGGCCGCTTCATCAGCCATGACCGTGATGTCGGTCAGCCCGCTGATGGCCGCCGCATCGCCTGCATGCAGCTCCTGCGTGCCGATCCGCACGGCACCTGAGACCACGAGCAGGTAGAGCACCCGCCCCGGCGCAGTGCCGTAAGCCGCCCCCTCCCCTGCCGGAAGGGCCGAATGCAGCAGCCGCGCACGCGCGGCGAGGGTGACGGGCGCACCGTCCTCCACGCTTTCGCCTTCCTCGGGGTCATCCTCGGGAAAACCTGATGCAAGGATGCGAAAGCCGCCATCTTCGAGTTCCGGCAAAGCCGGGCGCATCTCCTGCGCAGGGGTCATGCCCTGCGTGTCAGCGAGGAACCAGAACTGGATGAAGCTGGCCCCCTGCCCGCCCGCACACCATGCCAGTTGCGCACAGCCGCTGCCGGTGCTGGCCAGATGCAGCCCACCCGTGCCGAGCGCATCAGGTTCAAAGCCCGTCATGCCTGTAGCCAGCGTGCCATCTGCCACCCATGTCACGATATCCACCGCCGCTTCGGGGCCAATGCGGTAGGCCGCGCCCGCAGGCAGCGTGCAGGCATTGACCGCGCGCAGGCGGCCCTCATGGCCATGCGCCGGATCGGCATAATCGGCAAAGGCGAAATGGCAGCGCAGCACCTGCCCGCCATCATGGGCCGTGCCAAGGCTGGCTGCGTGCCGGATCGTGATCATGTGCGCCCCTTAAAAGACTGTTTGAAAAGGCAGGACCAATAATACCCTGAAATGATAAAAGTTTTTGGTGAAGCTTTTTTCAAAAAGCTTCAGAAGACGTCGCCTTTTTGAAAAAAGGCGACACCCAGAAACTGCTCCTGTTTTTGATCAATTAGCCATGCTTGCGGGTCTTCTTCTGTTTTTCAGGGTAGAAGCTTTCCCACCCGCCACCAACCGCGCGATACAGATTGGTTACCGACAGCGCCACATGGGCGGTAGCATCCGCTTCCGCGCTCTGTGAGGACAAAAGCGCATTCTGCAACGTCAGCACGTTGAGAAAATCGGATGACCCCTGCACGTACTGCGCCTTGGCGGTATCGACCGCAATCTCGTTCTCATGCACGGCTTCGACCAGTTCATCGCGGCGGCGCTGGGCTGCGGTGAAATCGGCCATGGCGTCATCAATCTCCTGCCACGCCTTGAGCACCGTGCGCTGGAACATGGTGGCCGCCTCCTTCTGCTGGGCGCGGCGCAGGTGCAACTGCCCGGTCAGGCGGCCACCTTCAAAGATGGGCAGTGTTGCCGTAGGGCCAAAGCCATACTGGCGCGAGGCCCATGACCCCAGCCCGCTGAACTGCAATGCCTGCACGTCGAGGCTGCCCGAAAGGGTGACGCGAGGGAAGAAATCGGCAATCGCCACCCCGATATTGGCCGTGGCCGCATGCAGCCGGTCGGCGGCCATGCGGATATCAGGCCTGCGCTCGGCAAGCTGGGAGGGCAGGCCCACGGGAATGGTGGCGGGCACGACGGGAATGATGCCCGGCGGCCCGAGTTCGGCATCAAGCGCGCCGGGTTCGCGCGCCACGAGAAAGCTCAGCGCATTGAGCCGGTGCGTAACCTGCGCCCTGAGCGGGGCAAGGCGGGAGGTGAAGGTATGGAGCTGGCCGGTGGCCTCCGCCACGTCCAGCCGGGTCGCGGCACCCTGCTCAAAGCGCAGGGTGGTCAGCCGCACGCTGTTATCAGCCACCGCGATGTTGTGTTCAAGGATGCCAAGCTGCACCTGTGTGGCGCGCAGGTCGATATAGTCCTGCGCGGTCTCGGCCATGAGCGAGACCAGCGTGTCACGCTGCATTTCCTCGGTGGCGTGCATGGCCGCAGTTGCCGCTTCCACCTGCCGGCGCACATGCCCCCACAAATCCACCTCCCACGAGGCGTTCATGCCATATTGCGGCAGGTTGAAGGACGGGTTGCCCACGCTGCCGGGCAGCGCCGTGGGGCCAAAACCCTGCGTGCCCGAGGCTACCGAGCCCGCGCCCTCGCGCTCCATGGTGCCCAGCAGCCCCAGCACGCCATTGGTGGAGGCACGCTCGCGCCCGTAGGAGGCATTGGCCTCGGCATGCGGCAATTGGGCGGCGCTGGCAATGCGCCGCTCGGCCACACTCTGCATCAGCCGCAGGCTGGCAGCTTTCAGGTCAAGGTTGGCGCTGGCCACCTCGTTTTCCAGCCGGGTCAGGATGGGGTCGTTGAACAGGGTCCACCAGTGCGGGTCGGTCGTGGCCATGGTGACCTGACTTTCCGCTGGCGGCTGGGTGGCGCGCCACTGCGCGGGCGCCTTGACCTGCGGCTTGTGGTAATTGGGGCCAACCGTGCAGCCCGCCACCGCCAGCGCCGAAAGCCCGGCAAGAAGGAAGCGCTTCATGGCCTTACTGCCAGACATAACGGGCATCATTGGCATGCGGGCCTTCAGGGGCGGAAGATGTATCGATATTGGCTTCAACCGACATGCCGACGCGCACCTTGTCGGCCAATGGCTGGCCGGGATCAAAGGTCAGCTTGACCGGAATGCGCTGCACCACCTTGGTGAAGTTGCCGGTGGCGTTATCGGGCTGGATAGGCGCAAACGCAACACCGGTGGCGGGCGCAAGCGAGTCAACATGCGCCTTGAGCGGATGGCCGGGAAATGTATCGACCCAGATGGTCGCGCGCTGGCCGGCCTGCACCTTGGTCAGTTGCGTTTCCTGAAAATTGGCCAGCACGTAAGCCGCATGTACCGGCACCACGGCCAGGATGCCCGTGCCCGGATGCACGTAGTTACCCACGCGCACGCCACGCTCGCCCACCACGCCATCCATCGGTGCGGGAATGGTGCAATAGGACAGGTTCAGCTCGGCCTGCTTCTCATCGCCCTGCGTGCGCACCAGCACGCCGCGTGCGCGTTCAAGCTGGCCCTGCAGCACCGCCACCTGCCGTATTGCGGCATCCACCCCGGCCTGGTCGCGGGCGATGGCGGCCTCGGCTTCCTTTTCCTGCGCCTCGGAATGCTGCTTCTGCTCGATCGTGCCCGCCCCGCCAGATGACAGGTTGCGGTACCGCGTGGCATTCTGGCGCGCAAACATCAGGTCCGCCTGATCGGCCAGCACGGCGGCGCGGGCCTGCGCAATGACGGAATCCTGACGCGCGATTTCGGCTTCAAGGTTGGCGACATCACCCTGTGCTGCCTGCCTGTTGCCGCGTGCCACCTCAAGGGCGGCGCGATAGTCGTCATCCTCGATATGGGCGAGTTCCTCGCCTGCATGCACCTGTTCGTTATCCTGCGCGATCACCCGGTCGATGCGGCCCGACACCTTGGGTGCGACGGTGGGGAAGTCCGCCGTCACGTAAGCATCGTTGGTGTACTGGTTGATGCCATCGCCATTGACCAGGCGCGTGCCCCCCCAGGCCACAAGGGCCAGCACGGCGGCGGCACAGCCTGCGTAAAGCAGCGGTTTCTTGTAAATCATGATCAGTAATTCCGGATTAACGGGCAGGGGTATCGGGTGAAGGGGCCTGCGGGGGATAGACGCGGTGCGGCAGGACGAGATTCATGGCCGCATAGCCAAGGCAGACCCAGATCAGGATGTAGTAGATATCGTTCAGCGCCAGCACGAGGGCCTGCTCATGCACGTAGGTATGGAAGACCTGCAACGTGTTGCGGGCCACATGCGCGCTGTCGGGCGAGGTAGCGGCAAGCTGGCCGTTGATGGGATCGCCCATGCCCTGCAGGGCCAACTGATGCGTGCCGTGATGGTCGAGCAGCATGGTGGAGTGGTACTGCTCGCGCCGTCGGCTCAGCGCCCCGAACAATGCAAAGGCCACGGCGTTGGCCAGCCCCTTGAGCATGTTGACCATGCCCGAAATGAACGGGCCATCGGCCGGCCCCATGGCCATGGTGGCCAGCATGAGCGTGGGTATGACGGTCATGGGCTGGCCAAAGACCTGCAGGATCTGGATCAGGTAGAAATTGTCACGCACCCAGTCCACCGTCAGCCATGTGCCCAGCCACGCAGCAGTGGCAAGACACAGCATGCCGCCTGCCAGCACGAAGCGGCAGTCCACCCTGCGGCTGTTGCAGATGGCCGCGATCAGCGGCAGCATGATGAGCTGCGGCAGGGCCACCACCAGCGAGACCGGGGCCGCCTGGATGGGCCGGTAACCCCGCACGGCCTCAAGGTAGGTGGCGGGAATGTTGCCCATGATGGAACAGATGGCCAGGATGCCCACCAGTGACAGCAGCGACGCCTGGATGTTGCGCGAGCGCCAGTACTGAATCCTGAAATACGGGCTGGGGTGGTAGGCCTCGTTGATGACGAACACAATGAATGCCGCCCCACCCCAAAAGGCGAGGTCGGTAATGACCGGCGAGCGGAACCAGTCCAGCCGGTCGCCCTGATACAGCACGATGACCAGCGAGCAGATGGCGGGCAGACCCACAAGGATGCCAAGCCAGTTGAATTTCTCGAAGCGCTCGAAATGCATCGGGTCGCGCGGCAGGCCATAGGCCATCATGGCGATGGCAAGGGCGGCGGTGGGAATGATCTCCCAGTACAGCCAGTGCCAGCCCACATGCTCGAACCAGAACGCCTCGAGCGGCAGGCCCAGATTGGGGCCGAAAGTCGCACTCATGGCATACCCCCCGATACCGAACACGCGGATCTGGGGTGGCAGGTATTTGAGCATGACGGTCATGAGCACCGGCGGCAGGCAGCCCCCCGCCAGCCCCTGAAAGGCGCGCAGGATGCACAGCGATGTGACATCGGGCATGAACGGCGCGGGAATGGAAAACAGGGCGAGCGCCGCCGTCATGAAAATGGAAAAGCGATAGATCGAGAACGTCATGTAGAACCACGGCGTAAAGGCCATGGCGGCGATGTTGAACGCCTCGTAGATGGCGATGACCCACGTGCCCTCATCGTGGCCGATATGCATGGCACCGCGGATATCGGACAGGCCGATCTCGGTCACATGCTCGTTGAACCCCGCCACATGCACGGCGAGCAGCATGCCAAGGCAGCCAATGACCGTGCGCAGGCCAAAAGGCGGAATATAGGAAGGCCGTGGCGGCGCGGCATGGATAACCGGCCCACCCGCCGCCTGTGCAGGAGCGACAGTGTTCATGCGCCACATGATCCTCAGACACACGTGGCGGACAACCCTCATTTGCCGCAGGTAATGACTTCGATTTGCGGAAGGGACGGGTCTGGCGGTTTTCATGGCCGCCCCTTGTCGCGCAGCCCTGGAGCAGGCACTTTGATAACTGGATAAAAGTTTTTGGGTGCCGCCTTTTTCAAAAAGGTGTCGTTGTTTCGAAGCTTCTTGAAAAAAGCTTCACCAAAAACTTTTGATGGTTTCTTTATGGAGAGCAGGGGACCGGATGAAGACTGGATCATGGATAGCAGGCGGCCTGTTCTGGGCCGCATTGCCTGCCCTTGCGCACGGCGCGCCATCGCCTTCCGCCCCGCCTGCCACGCAAAACGCCCTGCCCGCCAGCCAGACGGGTGCAGCGGTGGACGCCGCCCGGTCGTTCCTCGACAGCTTCGATCCTCAGGCGCGCAAGGACGTGCAGTTTCCTTTTGTAGCGCAGAAAACAGGCACGCTGGCCCGCTTCCGCCGCAGCGCGCCCGACCAGCCCGCCCTGCCCGTTACCGGTGCCCAGGCCAGCGCGCCGATGAAACAGGGTCCGGGCATGGGACCGCCGGGCGGCTTTGTGGGCGAGCGTTACGGGCAGTCGATCTGGTCCAACTTTCCCGTAAGCGACGTGCCGCGCCCCGGCGTGCAGATGGGCCACCTGACACCGCAACAGCGCGGGGCCGCCCTGCACCTGCTCCAGACCCTGCTGAGTGCGAAGGGCTACCAGAAGGTGCGCGACATCATGGGTGCCGACCAGGCGCTTGCCGATAGCGGCACGCAATTTGCGTCGGGCGAGGCAGTCTATACCATTGCGATTTTTGGCGAACCCTCACAAACCAGACCGTGGATGGTGCAGTTTGGCGGCCATCATCTGGGCCTGAACCTGGTCATTGACGGCCCGCATGGCGTCATGACCCCCACCCTGACCGGTGCGCAACCGTCGCTTTACCAGCGCGATGGGCAGATGGTGCGCGTGCTGGCAGGCGAAAGCGACAAGGCCTTCGCCCTGCTGGACCTGCTCGATGAAACGCAGCGCAGGCAGGCCATCCTGCCTTACAAGGTGGAGGATCTTGTGCAGGGGCCAGGTCATGACGGGGAAACACTCGTGCCCGAAGGCATCAGGGGGGACGCGCTCAATGCCACGCAAAAGCAGGCCCTGATGGACGTCATCACCGAATGGGCCGGGATCATCAACGATGCCTATGCCGCCCCGCGCCTGGCGGAAATCAGGGCCGGGCTGGACCAGACATGGTTTGCCTGGAGTGGCCCGACCACCCATGAACCAGACCGCAATGGGTCTTCCTATTACCGCATTCAGGGGCCGCGGCTGCTGATCGAGTTTTCGCCCCAGGGCGTTGGCGGTGACCCGACACTGCATGTCCACACCGTCTACCGCGACCCGACCAATCGGTATGGCAGCCGGTTTACCCACCCATGAGCCGGGCCGGACAGGCGTGTCTTGCGGCCATTGCCCTGCTGCTCCTGCCCGCTTCGGCTCAGGCGCACCGGCTGGATGAATATCTGCAGGCCACGACATTCAGCCTTGCGCGTGATCATATTGCCTTGCATCTGCGCCTTACGCCCGGGGTGGATGTGGCGCCAGGGCTCATTCGCCAGATTGACCGCAACGGCGATGGCAGCCTGTCGGTCAGCGAGCAGCATGCTTATGTGACCCACGTCATGCATACCCTGTCGCTTTCCCTCAATGGGCAGTCCGAACACCTGCTCGTGCAGGCCATGACGTTTCCATCCCTTGCCGACATGCAGAACGGCACGGGCGTCATTGATCTTGAACTGACACTGCCCGCCCGCCTGCGGCAGGGCGACAATCATCTGGCCTACCGTAACCGGGGAGATGGCCCCGACACGGTATGGCTGGCAAACTGCCTGCTGCCGCAGGATTCTGCCATTCATGTCATCGGGCAGCACCGTGCGGCTGATCAGTCATCATATGAGCTGGATTTTTCCGTCAGCGCGCCCTGAAATAGTGGGGCTGTTTCAAGCCACGGTATTTTTTAAAGTTCTGGGCAAAATTTTTGCCTGCATGGCCGCAGAGCGATCTTTCGGGACGGCATAGAACACATGAGTTCATTCTCACAGGAATGCGTCAATACAATCACAGAATGCTCCGAATCAGGACATGTCTCATGCTGATGGAATATGGGCAGATCCGCTGAAAAATACATGTTTCATAAATGCAACATGTGACCTGAAACTCGCACCTCACCGGAATAGACGAAGGTACCTGCCGTCTGGCGCAAATACCGGGCAGAGAACATTTCCCCATCGTACAGATTTTTTTTATAGACGCCGGAAGGGCTGAGCCTCATGTGAATTATTCCTTTTTTTCAATCTATTATATTTTTTCCTTTAAAATTCTGGGGGTGCAGACCGGCAGGTATTCCTGACAGAACATGAATTGAAGGGAAATGAGGCTCCGATAAGACTACCGGTTTTCAGGCGGCCCCTTAACCTGAGGTTAATGGTTGCACAACTCTTTGTGGTTGACGGAATTTGAATAAATATAAAAACATTTCGATATCAAATCCATGCGCCGGAATTATTCGCGCATGACACTACATGCGTCTACCAACTCTTTTTTTACACCCGCACCCCACTTCCTGAAACCATGTAGTAATCAGATCTGAGGCAAGGTAACAGATGCACAAAAAAGCCGGTCTAGCCCAATACTGTGAAAGTAAGTTATTACTTCTCATGTGTACGGCAATCACGGGATATACGTTTTCCCCTCTGGTAGAGGCCAGTCATGCTGCCCGCGCGGCAGAAGTAGAAAAGACACAGCGCACCAGCGCGAAAACGACCGCAAAAACCGCTGGCAAGACGCATGCGGTAGCGGCGCAGCACACGGCGGCACAGCACCAGCTTGCCAGCGCAAAACCTGAATCCCTCAAGGTCAGCGTACAGCGCATACGCAGCCACTCCGCCGAAGTGGCCGTGACACGCGCGGTCATGGACCGTTTTATCGAGGGTTCCAACCCCATGCAGGTGCTGGCACAGACCACGCCAGGGGCGAACTTCACCTCGACCGATGCATTCGGCCTCGATACATATGCCAATAACCTTTACGTACGTGGCTTTACACAGGACCAGATCGGCGCAACGCTCGATGGCATGCCGCTTGGCACGCAGGGCTTCCTGAATGATAATGGCGTGTCGATCACACAGGCCATGATTCAGGATGACATCGCAGGCATGACGATGTCACAGGGTGCAGGCGCACTGGATTCATTCTCGGCGCAGAATCTTGGTGGCGCCATGACCTATGTGAGCTCCGACCCGAAGGACAAGGCAGGCGGCAAGATCAGCCAGACATTTGGCAGCTATAATGCATTCCGCACCTATGCGCGGGTGGATAGCGGTGTTCTCAACTCGACCGGCACGAAGTTTTATGCGTCCTTTGCACGGACCGATACCGATCTGTGGAAAGGGATGGGGTATCAGGATGAGCTGCAGGCCAATGCCAAACTGGTGCAGCCGGTTGGCAATCGTGGCAAGATCACGGCCTTCTTCGGGTATGGTGACTTCACCCAGGACAACTACCTGGCGATGACCAAGAACATGTGGCAGACAATGGGCCGCAATTCGACCTATCTGACGCCAGATTACAATAAAGCCAAACAGTGGGCCTATTACGGCCAGAATGGCCTGATGCCCCCCCGGCTCCCAGGGTCTTACACCAGATGAGGTCGGCGACTATGCATGGGATGCCTCCCAGTTGCAGCGCACCTATCTCTCCTCCATCACCGCCCATTTTGACCTGTTCAAGAATGTCACGTCAGACACGGTTGCCTATGGCAACGTGAACAGCGCCATTTATGGCGGCACGAACAACTTCGTCACGTCCCCCAGCTATGGCACGCCCACGCTTCAGGCCGATGGCAGCGTAACCGGTGTTCCCATGGCGCTGGAAATGGCGCATGCCTCCATGCGTCGCCTCGGGTTTACACAGAAATTTGGCATCGAAGCCCCACATCACAACCACATTGAAACAGGCATCTGGTACGAAAACAATTCCTGGTCCTATGCAGATCGCCTGTATGAGGATGGCCTGAACAGCGCCCATAAGAACAACTCCGACTTTACGGCTGGCACAGGCAACACCTGGTTCGTTGATCAATTCAACACGAATACATTCCAGTTCTTCCTGCAGGACCGATGGACAATCATTCCCGGCATGACCCTGCTTGCGGGTTTCAAGTCCCTTACCCAGACCACACATGGTGGCACCAAAAGCGATTTCACCGACCAGCTGGCCAGCGAAGGATGGGGTGCCTATAACCGTCATCCCGTCAATGGCACCATGACAGCCTCCGGCGCGTTCCTGCCGCACTTCAACTTTGATTACCGCTTCCTCGGCCACCATGAGATTTACTGGGATATTGCCGAGAACATGCGGGCCTATGA
>NZ_BCTP01000050.1 GCF_001571345.1 Komagataeibacter xylinus NBRC 15237
AACACCCGCCGTGCTGGCAGGCGCTGGTGCGGGCATGACCTTTGGCTGGGTGGCGCTGGCGGGCGTGCGTGCACCGGCCTATGTATCGGTGCTGAAGGATGTGCTGCTGGTGCTGGCCATCATGGCCGCAGGGGGCGCCGCCCTGCTGGCCACGGGCCTGCCCGCTGCGTATGTGGCAACCCCGGCCCCCGCCGTGCCCGCGCGGCAGGATATGTTCGTGGTCTCCACCATCATGCTCCAGTCGCTGGGGCTGTGCATTACGCCGCAGGCGGTGGCCTTCGTGTTTACCGCGCGCTCGGCGCGGATGGTGCGCCGCAACCAGATCCTCATGCCGCTTTACATGCTCATGTTCCCCTTCCTGTACATGATCGCGGAATATGTGCGCAGGCGTGGGCTGGCTGTGCCATCAGCCAATGATGTGTTCATGCTGGGCGTGACCACCACCCTGCCGCCATGGATGCAGGGTATCGTCGCGGGCGGGTGCGCGGTCTCGGCGCTGGTCATTCTGGCAGGGGTGTGCCTTGCCATCGGGCCGCTGGTCTCGCGCAACATGCTGCATGGCCTGTCGGACAAGGGGCAGCGCGTGGGCGCGCAGGTGGTGATTGGCCTCTATCTGCTGCTTTGTGCCGCCGGGGCGGCGGGGCTGGGCAGCATCATGGTCACGCTCAACAACCTGTATTATCTGGGCATGATCCAGATCGCACCGGGGCTGCTGGTGGCCCTGTGCGGGTGGCGCGTGCCCGCTCTGGCCATTGCAGCGGGGCTTGTGGCAGGTGGCGGGCTGGCGGTAGGGCTGTACTCGGCGGGCCTAATGCCCGAAGGGATCAATCCCGGCCTGATCGGGCTTGCGGTCAATGCCCTGATCGTGGCGACCGCGGGGCTGCGTCGGCCGCCCTGTGCGCGGTAAAATCACCTTTCTCCTGCCCCGGTGCGGGGGCTGGCGCCAGCCAGGCAGGGTGGCGGGTTTCGATCCACTCCAGCATGCGCGCACTCAGCCTGCGCAGGAAGGGCACGTCCTCCGCCAGCAGGATAATACCCAGCGGCAGCATCCATATCCCCAGCACCGGCAGGAAGCTGAATATGCCCCCCACGATCAGCACGCCGCCCATGATGCCGCGCAATACGACCCTTCCGGGCTGAAGCAGCCAGCGCATGGCCTGTTCGCCCCGCGCTGGCAGGCGCCGCAGCAGGCGCTCCAGCCGGTCGCGGCGCAGGTGTTCGGCGTGATCGGGTGGTGAGAGTGTGTTCATGTGCTTAGGGTGGGGATGCTCCGTGCCCCACGCAACCTGCCCGCGCGGGAACGTGATGGGCGGACAAGGAAACGAAAAAGGTCCGGATTTTGATATAGTTCAATGTCATTCCCCCAAAGCGCGCGCCAGTGTCGTGGCATGATGTGTTTCCTTGCTGCCTTCCGGTCATTTTCCTGCCCCGCGTGGCTGGACGCCTGCCGGGGCGGCCTGTAAGGGAATTTGTTGGAATATGCGCTTTTTCATAATGTATTTCGGGAGCAGTCAATGCCCAGCGTAAGCCCTTTTGCCGGCAAGCCGGTGGATCCTGACCGTCTTGTCAATATCGATGCCCTGCTTGATGCCTATTATACCCGCAAGCCTGATCCCGCCATTGCCACGCAGCGGGTGGCGTTTGGCACCTCGGGGCACCGGGGCTCATCGCTCCATACCAGCTTCAATGAAAACCATATCCTCTCGATCAGCCAGGCCATTGCTGACTACCGCAAGAACGCGGGCATTACCGGGCCGCTGTTCATCGGCATCGACACGCATGCGCTCTCGCGCCCGGCGCTGAAGTCGGCGCTGGAAGTCTTTGCCGCCAATGGCATTGAAGTGCGCATTGATGACAAGGACGGCTACACCCCCACCCCCGTCATCTCGCACGCCATCCTGACATGCAACCGTGGCCGCAGCAGCGACCTCGCCGATGGCGTGGTGATCACGCCCTCGCACAACCCGCCCGAGGATGGTGGCTTCAAATACAACCCGCCGCATGGCGGCCCGGCTGATACCGACATCACCAAGGTGATCGAGAACGCCGCGAACGACTACATGGCCAAGGGCATGCGCGGCGTTGCCCGCGTGCCGTTCGAGCAGGCGCTCAAGGCCCCCACCACAAAGCGGCATGACTATATCAACCCGTATGTGGATGACCTTGCCGCCGTGGTGGACATGGACATCATCCGTGAATCCGGCATTTCCATCGGCATCGACCCGCTTGGCGGGGCGGCGGTGGATTACTGGCAGCCGATCATTGACAAATACGGCATCAACGCCACCATCGTGAGCAAGGAAGTCGACCCCACCTTCCGCTTCATGACCGCTGACTGGGATGGCCAGATTCGCATGGACTGCTCCTCGCCCTACGCCATGGCGCGCCTGGTGCAGATGAAGGACCGCTTTGACATAGCCTTCGCCAACGATACCGATGCCGACCGGCATGGCATCGTGTCGGGCAAATACGGGCTGATGAACCCCAACCATTACCTTGCCACCGCCATCGAGTTCCTGTTCAACAACCGCGCCAACTGGAACCCTGCCGCAGGTGTTGGCAAGACGGTGGTCAGCAGCAGCATGATCGACCGCGTGGCCAAGGAAATTGGTCGCAAGCTGGTGGAAGTGCCCGTTGGCTTCAAGTGGTTTGTCGATGGCCTGTATAACGGCACGCTCGGCTTTGGTGGCGAGGAAAGTGCAGGTGCTTCCTTCCTGCGCCGCGATGGCACGGTATGGAGCACGGACAAGGACGGCATCATCCTTGGCCTGCTCGCCGCCGAGATCACGGCCCGCACCAAACAGACCCCCGGCGCCGCATATGAAGCCATGACCAAGCGCCTTGGCACGCCGTACTACGCCCGCATCGACGCGCCTGCCGATCCGGCGCAGAAGGCAATCCTGAAAAACCTCTCGCCCGAACAGATCGGCATGAGCGAGCTTGCGGGCGAGCCGATTGTCAGCACGCTGACCAACGCGCCGGGCAATGGCGCGGCCATTGGGGGCCTGAAGGTCTCGGCCAGGGATGGCTGGTTTGCCGCCCGCCCCTCCGGCACGGAAAATGTCTATAAAATCTATGCCGAGAGCTTCAAGAGCGAAGCCCACCTCAAGGCCATCCAGACCGAGGCGCAGGATGCCCCATCTCGGCCCTGTTTGCCAAGGCTGCGCAGAAGTAAGATCTGGTAAAGGTTTTTGGGCGCCGCCTTTTTGCAAAAAAAAGGCGGCGTTCACAGCCTCGGTGCCGTCCGCTTCCCATGCGGGCGGCTTTTTTTACGCGCCTTCCACACTCATGCCGTAGGCGGCACGACAGGCAGCGGCCGCCCGTGCCCGGCCGCGCGTTTGCGGGCCTTGACCACGGCGGTATCGAGGGCTGAGAGAAATGTGGAGCGGTCAGCGCGGGTAAAGCCGCGATTGCTCTGGGTCACGACACCGGTATCACGCAGGTCGGTCATGAGGTTGCGCACGGCCAGCGCCATGCCGATGGCGTTATCATCAAGAATGCGGCCCTTGGGGTCGAGCACGCAGGCCCCGCGCGCGACACAACGCGCGGCCAGCGGAATATCGGCTGATATGACGATGTCATGCGCGGCCGCATGTTCGGCAATCCAGTCATCAGCCACGTCCATGCCCTGTGTCACCACCACGCGCTCGATCAGGGTCGAGGTTGGCACGGCCAGCAGGCTGTTCGAGACGACAAAGGTGTGCAGCCCATAACGCTGCGCTACGCGATAGGTCTCGTCGCGCACCGGGCAGGCATCGGCATCAATGAAAATGCGGGTCATGGCATGCCCCCTGCCCTGTGGCGGGCGGAAGGGCGCATGGAGCGGGCGGGGCTGTGCGGTAAGGTGCGTGGCATGACCTTTTTCCTATTCCGTCGTGCGGGGCGCTGGCAAGGTTATGTCCTGACGCGTTCGTAAAAACGTCCTGCTTTCGGATAGGCGGTGTCTTTTGAAGCTTTTTGAAAAAAGCTTCACCAAAAACGTCCTGAATTGGTTTTTTAACTTGGGCGGCGGGAAAAGAAAAAAACGGCCATGAATGCGCAACACCCGGGCGGCCTGTGCGATCAGTTCCATATCGTGAAGAGCGATATGGGCGTTTTGACTTCCGCTGGCGTGAATGATGCGTCAGTATGAAGCTGACAAGCAAAATGGAGGAGGCCGTTATGCGTTACCTCATCGACCATACACGCGAGGGCTTTGGCGTCGCGCTGTTGCTTGGCATGCTGGCTGTCGAGCGTTTTTTCCGCAAGCAGGCTGTCCGCTAGGGCGGCCCCGAACACACGGACAGGCACCGGATGGAACATCCTTCCCTCCAGCACCGCCATCGCTGCTGCATGCGCATGCGCGAGATGTGCGCCGCAGGCCTGCTGGCGCAGCGCTGCCCCGTTTTCATACGCAACCGTGGCGCGGTCCGGCGGTTTACCCCCCTTGAAAGCCAAAATAGCTGGAGAGGGGAAAACCAATGCGAAACCTTGCGCGGATGATGATGGCCGTGGCCGTTCTGACCTGCCTTGCCGGGTGCGACAAGCCCAAGCCCGCTGGTGGCGGATCGGATGGCGGGGGTGGCCCCGGTGTCAGCACCCATGGCGGCACGGCGCCCCAGCAGTAAGGGGCGCGTGCCCTGCCGGGTGTCTGGCTGCGGCCAGAAAATGACCCCTGCATGATCCATATCCTTCCTGTTGAGGCCTGCGTGCTTTATGGGCATAGGTCCGGACAGTAAGGATAATTATGGAAAACGACCTCAAATGCCCCGAATGCGGGTGCGAACATGTCTACCCCGATGGCAGCCTGTGGACCTGCCCGGAATGCGGGTGTGAATGGAACCCGAAGGACAATGCGGCAGGTGCTGCTGCTGCGGATGGCCCCGGCGAGATACGCGATGCCAACGGCAACGTGCTCGCTGATGGCGATAGTGTGACGGTGATCAAGGACCTCAAGATCAAAGGGGCCTCCTCCGTGATCAAGGGGGGCACCAAGGTGAAGGGCATCCGTCTGGTCGATGGTACGGACGGGCACAATATTGCCTGCAAGATCGCGGGTGTCGGCGCCATCAACCTGAAATCCGAATTCGTTCGTAAAGCCTGATTTTCTAGCCGGGGTAACCATCTGTCATGATGCGCTACCCCTTTGGGCATGGATGGATTTGCCGTTTCTTCCTGATATAATTATACTTACTTCCCTATATTGAGGAAGAACAGGGCATGAGTTATGATCTGGACATTGAATTTGAGTCACCAGTAGAAAAAACGGAGTTCTGGAATTTTCTGCAAAGCCGGAAACACTACTTCATTGATAGTGATGATTTCGGGTACCAGAATGATCAGACCGGTGTCTATTTTACCATTTCCACGGATTACGATGTAAATGATGATGAAGACAGAAATTATGAAAATAAAAATGAAATAATAAGCGTAATCTGCAATATAAACTATTGCAGGCCCGGTTTTTTCGCTGTTGAAATGGCACGGGAAATCACGGCCCTTCTGGCCCGTTTCCCTGCCTGCATTGATGACCCGCAGATGGATGGCATGGGGTCAGGCCCCTATACGCCTGCTGGCCTGCTCAAGGGGTGGAATGCTGGCAATATTGCCGCCATCCACATATTGTCGTCCCGTCAGGACCCTTTCAGGTATGCGCTGCCTCGTGCCACGCTCATGCGCTGCTGGGAATGGAATGATACGCTTGATGCCCGCCAGCAAAGGTTGGGGGATGCCAAGGCCATTCCCAAAATGTCTTCCTTTGCACTGGATGAAAAGATACTTACCGCCGCCATCTGGGTCGATGGCATGCCCATCATGCTGCCGCGTGTGGATTATGTGCTGATGGCACGCAGGCAGGACGATGGTGCGACGCAGATTGCCTGCCTGTCCTGGGCTGATCTTGTTCCGGTCCTGCTCCAGGCAGGCCATGCGCAGCATGATGGTTTTGATGTAAGCCACGCACTGGCCGCCGATACGACAAGCGCCCTGCTTGCTTCAGGCCAACCCTTTGATCCTGACCGGATGTGCCTTCTGAATGCTGACAAGGTGCTTGATGAAGAGAGTGTCAGCGCCGCACGGGCATAGGCGGCCCGGCCTGCTTCACTCCCCTGCCCCCGGCCCCGCGCGGAACAACCGCTATTCTGCGGCTGTTCCGCATGGTGTTCAGCCAGCCGCCAGCCCTTCAAGCAGGCGGGCCACGGCCTCGGCGCCGGGGTCGGGCACGTTGCGCACGTGCTCGCTGGGCACGTAAGCGGCGCGGCCTGCGCGGGCGCTGTCCATGGTGGTGGTGGCGTCGGCGCCCTTGCGCGCGGCCTGAGCTGCCTGTTTCAGGCCGCCGCCTGCGGCAAGTGCCTCAAGGGCGGGATAGAGCGCGTCAATCATGGTGCGGTCGCCCGGCCTGGCGCCACCGCATTCCATCATATGGGCCAGTCCTTCGCGCAGGGCCTGCTGCCACGGCTGTTTGCTGTGGCCTGCCGCCGAGAACATGATGGCAAACAGCACCCCGCTCGAGCCACCGGCATGCTGGGTCAGGATATTGCCGATGGTGGCCATGAGCTGGTGCGGGTCGTTCATGGGCAGGCGGTCGCGCACGGCGGTGATGTCACGCGCAGCACTCGCAAAGGTGGAGCCTGCATCGCCATCGCCAATCTTGCCGTCGAGTTCGTTCAGCGCGGCCTCGTTGGCCACCAGCACTTCAGCGCCCCGCGCCAGCAGGCTGGCAACTGCGGCATTATGGCTAGGCGTGAAGGGAAACGCCTCGGGCATGGCGGGCATGGGGGCCACGCTGGGGCTGCCGAATGTGGTGATGCCGGGCCACGCACGTGGCTGGGCGGGGGCCTGCAGGGCGTTGGTGATGGCCTCGTCAAGCTCGATTACGGTGAGCGAGAAGCCGTTCATGTCCAGCGCCGTCATGAGCGGTGCCGGGCCGATCACATGCGAGATGCGGCGGGCGAGCGGCGTGTGGCTGAAGGATTCCAGCAACAGCGCCATTTCCACCTCCGGCACGGTGCCAAGGTTGTTGAGCACGAGGGCAAAGCGGGTATTGCGCACGGTTGTGGGCAGGCTGGCCTCCAGCGTGCTGGCGGCCAGCGCCATCAGTTCATTGGCACCTGCCACGGCAATGCGCTGCGCCCCCGGCTCGCCATGAATGCCAAGGCCAAGCTCGGCCTGATCAGCGGCAAGGCGACTGGCGCGGGCGGGCTCATAGGGGTTGCAGTCCTCCAGCGCCATGCCGATAGTGCGCATGCGCTTCGTGCCGTCGCGCACGAACTCGGTCACATGCTCGAGCGACCAGCCCTGTGCCGCGCCATGGCCCGCCAGCTTGTGCGCCAGCACCGTGCCTGCCACGCCGCGCGGGGTGGCCGAACCCGGCAGGGCGATGTCGTCGCCCACGGTCACCATTTCCACCTTTTTGCCCAATGCGCGGGCGCGCTCGGCAGCGAGGCCGAAGTTCAGCCGGTCGCCGGTATAGTTCTTGACCACCAGCAGGCAGCCTGCCTCCCCCGTCGTGGCCAGGATCGCGGCAAGGATCGCATCAACGCAGGGAGAGGCGAACAGCGCGCCACACACCGCAGCCGTCAGCATGCCGTGGCCGACAAAGCCCGCATGCGCGGGCTCATGCCCCGACCCGCCACCCGAAATGACCGAAACCTCGCGGCGGTCGATCTCGCGGCGCATGATCACGCAGGTATCGGGGTAGCCATCCAGGCGGCACAGGTGGTGCCCCGCGCTTGAGCGCAGGAACCCGTCCAGCGCTTCGGTGACAACGGTTTCGCGCGTGTTGAAAAAACGCTTCATTCTTATGCACTCTCCCTCGGCAGCTCATGGCAGGCATGGCGGCGCGGCACTATGGCCGCTAATTCCCCCGTAGCAAAATAACGGAATATGTCACGTGTGGGTTGCGCCTTGCGCGGGCCTGCCGGTTCAGGCTGGCCCCGCGCCGGGGGGCACATGGTCGGGATCATCGGGGTGGTTGAGCTTGCGGTGCGGGTCATCAAGTCCCGGCACGCGGCCATGGTGGCCAAAATTGACCAGACGCGCCTCAAGCAGGTGCAGCTTGCCAAAAAGGTTCATGCGAATGGCCATGACCGCAAGCGACGCCCCGGCAAACGGCCCCACCACGTAAACCCACAGCCCCGACAATTGCCCGGCAAACAGCGCCGGGGCCAGCGTGCGCGCAAAATTGACGCTATTGCCCGAAAGCCATGCCGTAACCGGGTTGAGCACGAGAAAGAACAGCCCGCCCGACCAGGGCGTGATGAACTTCCAGCGCGGGTGGGCGGCCAGCCAGTACAGCATGGCGATCAGCGCCGCGGTCACGAACATTTCCGACCACATGGCCCACCAGACCGAGATCTGGCCATACGGCACGGTCGCGCCGTAATGCACCGCCACGGCCATGTTGCCCCACCAGGCGATCAGCCTGCCCGCTTCATACACCACCGCCGTGCCGATAAAGGCGCCGATGACCTGCGCGATCATGTAGTTCAGCGCATCCACCCCGCCGATGCGCTTGGCCAGCGAGAATGCAAGGGTGACGGAGGGATTGATATGCGCCCCGCTGACCTTGCCGAACGGCGTCATGGCCGCTGCCGTGCCCGACAGGCCAAAGCACAGCCCGCACAGAGCGGTCTGGATATAAGGATGGTGCATGAGCACCGCGCCCAGCGGGCTTGCGGGCGCGCTGAGCAGGATGACAGCGCTCAGGCCGAGGATCATGAGGATGGCGGTGGCGATCGCCTCGCAGAAATACAGCTTCCAGTGAAACAGGTTGTGCGGGTGCGGGTCGCCTGCCAGCGGGCGGTCATGCACATGGATATGAAGGTACGGCAGGTGTGGCAGGCGCATGGCCGGGCATCCTTGTTTATGCAACATGGGTCCGGCGAAATGAAGCGTTTGGGAAGGGTCACGTCCCGGTGCGCGCCGGTGGTGGAGGCCAGCATAGCAGCCCCCGCACCGCCGGGGTCCGGTTTTGGCACAATCCAGTCATGCCATCACGAATTCGAAAGCGCCCCTATTCCTGCGGGATCGATGCATCAAGGGCGGCCTGTAATATGTAGGCCGCCGCCATCTGGTCCACCACCTCGCCCCGGCGCTGGCGCGTCATGTCGGCTTCCGCAATGAGGAAGCGGTTCACGGCGGAGGAGGAGAGCCGTTCATCCCACATGGCCGCAGGCAGGCCGGTCATGTCGGACAGGTTCAGCGTCCAGTCGCGCGCCGCCTGGGCGGCAGGGCCGAAGCTGCCATCAAGCGAGAGCGGCAGGCCCACCACCAGGCCGCCCACATCCTGCGCGCGGGCAATCTTGCTGATTTCAGCCGCGTTGACTGACAGTTTTCCGCGCCTGAGCCCCATATGCGGGGAGGCAAGCATCAGACCCACGTCAGACAGGGCGATGCCGATTGTCTTTTTGCCAGGGTCAAGGCCAAGCAGGCGCTGGTCGCGGCGCAGGCCTGCGCGGAGATCGGATATGTTGAACAGGGGCATGGTCGGGGGTATGTTCCTCAGCGGTCCTGCGCCGCAGGATATTCTGCTCCTGTTCTGATGGAAAGTTATTGCTTCATGTCGCTTGATCCCGCGACCGTCCGCCGCATTGCCAGACTGGCACGGATTGGTATTGACGAGTCTGATGTTCCCGCCCTGCAAGGGGAGCTTAACGGGATCCTCGGCTGGGTCGAGCAGTTGAACGAGGTCGATGTCGAGGGGGTGCCCCCCATGGTCGGCACGGGCCATGCCGCCCTGCGCACGCGGCCGGACGTGGTGACCGATGGCAACTGCCGTGATGCCGTGCTGTCCAACGCGCCCGATGGCGTTGGCCCCTTCTATACCGTGCCCAAGGTTGTTGAATAAGATGAGCCTGACCGAACTGACAATTGCCGATGCCGCCAGTGGCCTGCGCGCGCGTAAATTCAGCGCCGTGGAACTGGTGCGCGCGCATACCGACGCCATCGCCGCCCTCAACCCGCGCCTGAACGCCTACATCACCACCACAGCCGATGAAGCACTCAAGGCGGCGCAGCAGGCGGATGACGTGCTGGCTAAAGGCGAGGCCCGCGCGCTGACCGGCATCCCGCTGGGCATCAAGGACCTGTTCTGCACCAATGGCGTGCGGACCACGGCGGCGAGCAACATCCTCAAGAATTTCGTGCCCCCTTATGAAAGCACGGTCACGGCCAACCTGCTGCGCGATGGCGCGGTGTTTGTAGGCAAGACCAACCTTGATGAATTCGCCATGGGCTCGGCCAACATCACCTCCGCCTTCGGCCCGGTTGAAAACCCGTGGAAGCGCAATGGCGATGAAGCGGCCCTCGTGCCCGGTGGCTCATCGGGCGGGTCGGCCGCGGCTGTTGCGGCAGGGCTGGCCATGGGCGCGACCGGCACCGATACCGGCGGGTCCATCCGCCAGCCCGCCGCCTATTGCGGCATCGTGGGGCTCAAGCCCACCTATGGACGGTGCAGCCGGTTTGGCACCATTGCCTATGCTTCATCGCTCGATCAGGCAGGCCCCATGGCGCGCAGCGTGCGCGACTGCGCCATCATGCTCCAGTCCATGGCGGGTTTTGACGAGCGTGACAGCACCAGCGTCAACTGCGACGTGCCGGATTATTCCGCAGCCATAGGCCGCAGCCTCAAGGGGCTGAAGGTGGGCATTCCCGCCGAATACCGCGCCGAGGGCCTCTCCGCCGAGATCGCGGCGGCGTGGCAGCAGGGCATCGAATGGCTCAAGGCGGCAGGCTGCGAGATCGTCGATGTGTCCCTGCCCCACACGAAATACGGCCTTGCCACCTATTACATCGTGGCCCCCGCCGAGTGTTCCTCCAACCTCGCCCGCTATGACGGCCTGCGTTTTGGCGAGCGCGTGCCGGGTGATACGCTCGACGCCATGTATGAAGCCACCCGCCGCGCGGGCTTCGGCCCCGAGGTGCGCCGCCGCATCATGATGGGCACTTATGTGCTCTCGGCTGGCTATTACGATGCCTATTACCTGAAGGCCCAGAAGGTGCGCACCCTCATCCGCCGCGACTTTACCGAGGCGTTCGGAAAGGTGGATGTGCTGCTCACCCCCACAGCACCCACCCCTGCCTTCGCGCAGGGTGAACAGAGTGATGATCCGGTCCAGATGTACCTGAACGATATTTTCACCGTGCCAGCCTCCATGGCCGGCATGCCCGCCATGTCCGTGCCCGTGGGGCTTGGGGCCACCGGCCTGCCGCTGGGCCTGCAGCTTATCGGTCGCCCGTTTGACGAGGAAACCCTGCTGGCCACCGGCAGTGCTTTGGAAAGTGCCGCAGGCTTCACCCACCGTCCTGCCATCCGTGCGGAGGCCGCGAAATGACCTACACGATCGAAGGCAAGACCGGTGCTTGGGAAATCGTGGTGGGCCTTGAGGTCCATGCGCAGATCATCAGCCACTCCAAGCTGTTCTCCGGGGCATCGGCGTCCTATGGCGGTGAGCCGAACACGCATGTGAGCCTGGTCGATGCGGGCTTTCCGGGCATGCTGCCGGTGTTGAACCAGGAATGCGTGGCCCAGGCCATCCGCACGGGGCTCGGCCTGCGCGCGCGCATCAACCTGGAAAGCCGGTTCGACCGCAAGAACTACTTCTATGCCGACCTGCCCACGGGCTACCAGATCAGCCAGTTCACCCATCCGATTGTGGGTGAAGGCACGGTCGAGATCGAACTGGGCGATGGCACCGTGCGCCATATCGGCATCACGCGCCTGCATATGGAGCAGGATGCGGGCAAGTCCATGCATGACCAGGACCCTGCCCGCTCCTTCATCGACCTCAACCGCGCTGGCGTGGCGCTGATGGAGATCGTGAGCGAGCCGGACATCCGCTGCCCCGAGGAGGCTGGCGCCTACCTGCGCAAGCTGCGCCAGATCCTGCGTTACCTGGGCACGTGCGACGGCAACATGGAGGAAGGGTCCATGCGTGCCGATGTGAACGTGTCGGTGCGCAAGGCGGGCGAGCCGTTCCGCACGCGCTGCGAGATCAAGAACGTCAACTCGATCCGCTATGTCATGCACTCCATCGAGGTCGAGGCCACGCGCCAGATCGAGGTGTGGGAAGATGGCGGCGAAGTGGATCAGGAAACGCGCCTGTTCGACCCCTCGCGTAACGAGACCCGCTCGCTGCGCAGCAAGGAAGACGCGCACGATTACCGCTATTTCCCCGACCCTGACCTGCTGCCGCTGGTGGTGGAACAGGAATGGGTGGATGCGCTTGAGCGTGGCCTGCCGGAATTGCCGGATGACAAGCGCGACCGCTTTGTCAAGGAATATGGCATCCCCCGCTACGACGCCAGCGTGCTGGTGGCCGAGCAGGCCATTGCCGATTATTACGAGGAAGTGGCCAAGGGCCGTGATGCCCGCCTCGCCGCCAACTGGGTGACGGGCGACCTGTTTGGCGCGCTTAACCGCACTGGCCGCACCATTACCGACAGCCCGATCTCGGCTGCGGCTCTTGGCGGCATGCTGGATCTGGTGTCCGACAAGACCATCAATGGCAAGATCGCCAAGGAAGTGTTCGAGGACATGCTCGAGACTGGCGACAGCGCTGCCGCCATTGTGGAGCGCAAGGGCCTCAAGCAGGTGACCGATACCGGTGCGATTGACGCCGCTGTAGCCGATGTGATGGCGCGCAATGCCGACAAGGTGGAAGAATACCGTGGCGGCAAGGATAGGCTGTTCGGCTTTTTTGTTGGCCAGGTGATGAAAGCCATGGCGGGCAAGGCCAATCCGGCCATGGTGAATGAAGCCCTGAAAAAAGTTTTGTAAAAACGGGCTTTAACGCATTTTAGGGCTATGCAGGGTTGCCGCAACACGCTAGAAGCAGCCCTGCAAACGCCGTGTTACTTATAATGCGCGCTCTTCGGCGGAGGGGTGGCCGAGTGGCTGAAGGCGGCGGTTTGCTAAACCGTTATACGATGTCAAGTCGTATCGAGAGTTCGAATCTCTTCCCCTCCGCCAGAACTTCTTGTAAATAAACGAGAAATTGCCAAGCGCCCTACGGGGCGCTTTGGTCGTTTTGGGACGGTTTTTCAGGCCGGTGTGGGGGATTTTGTGGGGACCCCTTCAAAAATCTGCTCTGCCTGGAACTGGACCCGCTCCTGCTCTTCCACGGTCAGGAAGCCCAGATAGTTCTGTTCGGTCACCTTCACGGAACTGTGTCCAAGGTGGCGGGACAGGCGATAGATATTCCCTCCTTCCTTCAGCCATCGCACCGCGAAGGCATGCCGCAGGTCATGCACCCCGAAGCACCGGAACAGCGGGTTGTCACGCTGGATGCGCCGCATGATCTGGGCATGGTTGGATGAGAAATTGGCGAACGGCTTGCCCGTGGTGCTGCTCGTGTAGAGAAAGCCCGTAGCCGCCCCCTGCTCCAGCGCCCCGGTGGCGTTGCCGCCGGGTGTATGCCAACTGATGGTGCGCGGCCTGCTGGTCTTGGTTTTGGTCAGCAGGATCTGGCGCCTGGAACTGTCCACCTGCCAGCTGGCGCTGACCGGCAGCGAACGCGCGGGCAAGGCCGTGGTGGCCGAAGCCGGCAACGCGCTGAAGAAGAACACCAGGGAACTGGGTGGCAGCGACGCCTTTATCGTGCTGGATGACGCCGACCTGGATGTCGCGATCAAATGGGCGGTCTGGGGCCGGATGAACAATACCGGGCAGTGCTGTGTCGCGGCCAAGCGGTTTATCGTGCATGAAAAGATTGCCGATGCCTTTACCGCACGCTTCAAGGCCGTACTGGAAAACCTGGTGCCGGACGACCCGATGGATGAAAAGACCACGCTTGGCCCGCTATGCAGTGAAAGCGCGCTGAAACTGGTGCTGGGCCAGATTGAAACGGCGGTGGCCCATGGTGCGCACGTGGTGACCGGCGGCAAGCGCATTGACCGCCCCGGCTATTTCCTGCAAACGACCATCCTTGACAACATCAACGAGGATAACCCGGCTTTTCATCAGGAATTCTTTGCCCCCGTAGCCATGATTTTCCGGGTGCCGGATGAACAGTCGGCCATCGACTTGGCCAATGACTCCCCCTACGGGCTTGGAGGCTCTGTCATCACCACCGACATCGAATGTGGAAAGCGGGTGGCGGCCCAGATCGAGACCGGCATGGTTTTCATCAACCGTTCGACATGGACTGCGCCCGGCCTGCCGTTTGGTAGCGTAAAGAATTCTGGCTATGGCCACGAACTGTCCTCGCTGGGCATTGAAGAATTCATCAACAAGAAACTGGTGCATACCCCGGCCTGAACAGGAAGCCGGTCCCTGCGGCCGGATAGGTAAAAAGTCCGCTGTTCTGATCGGGACAGCGGACTTCAAGGCTGTCGCAGTGGCGCGCCCTTCCCTGCCTCGTCCAGTCAGGGAACAAGAAAGAGACGACCGGTCTAATTTTTGTCTGGACATGCCGACCGGTCACCCGTATATAGACTTCCATGAAGATCGCAGAGAAACATCGCGCTGCCCGGCAGCACATTCTGGAAGCGGCCCGGCCGCTTATCGGCCAGCGTGGTTTCTCGGCCGTCGGTCTGGCCCAGATACTCGATGTTGCGGGCATTCCCAAGGGGTCGTTCTACCATTACTTCGAATCAAAGGAAGCCTTTGGCGAGGCCCTGCTCCAGACCTATATCGACGATTACCTGATAAAGATGGATGACATCCTGGGCAACGACGATGAGAACGCCGCACAGCGGATTACCCGCTACTGCCAGTTCTGGCGCGATACCCATATCGAAGGGCAGATCGGCAACAAATGCCTCATCGTAAAGCTGGCAGCGGAAGTCTCGGACCTGTCCGAACGGATGCGCGCCATTCTCGATGTCGGTACCCGCACGGTCATTGACCGGATCAGTACCGTCATTGCCAACGGGCAGGAAGAAGGGTCCGTCGGCAGCACACAGCCTGCGCTGATGCTGGCGGCTTCCCTTTATCAGCTCTGGCTGGGATCGACGCTTATGGTGAAGATCACCCATAGTTCTCCGCCGTTTGATCATGCCTGGGAGGCAAGCAGGCGGCTTCTGGAAATCTAGCGTGCCGGACATGCCTTAACGGTCTGTCCTGCGATTTTAATAGATGACCGGTCTAATAGAGACGCCCGGTCCAATAGGTGTAAAAATGCAGAATTTTGAATTCTACAACCCCACCCGGGTCCTGTTTGGCAAAGGCATGATTGCGCGCCTTGATGACCAACTGTCGCCCGAAGCCCGCGTGCTTGTTCTGTATGGCGGCTCCAGCGCCGAACGCAGCGGCACGTTGAATGAGGTCCGCGCAGCGCTGGGCAACCGCACCTTCCGTGAGTTTGGTGGCATTGAAGCCAACCCCACTTACGAAACCCTGATGAAGGCCGTGGCCATGGTGCGGGAAGAGAAGCTCGATTTCCTGCTGGCTGTGGGCGGCGGGTCGGTCATGGATGGCACCAAGTTCGTTGCCGCCGCCGTGCCGTATGAAGGCGAGCCGTGGGACATTCTGGTCAGCAAGGGCGAGGCTGCGAAAAAGGCGTTGCCACTGGGCACTGTTGTGACCCTGCCCGCCACCGGGTCTGAAATGAACTGCCTGAGCGTGATCTCGCGCCAGTCCACGGGCGACAAGCTGCTGTTCTCCAACCCGCTGGTCTATCCGCGCTTTTCCGTGCTGGACCCCATGCGCACCATGAGCCTGCCGATGAAGCAGGTCATCAACGGCGTTGTGGACTCCTTCGTGCATGTGATGGAGCAGTACATGACCTATCCGGTCGATGGCATGGCGCAGGACCGCTTTTCCGAGGGGCTGCTGTCCAGCCTGGTGGAAATCGGGCCACGTATCATTGCCACGCCAGACGAATATGACCTGCGCTCCAACCTCATGTGGGTTGCAACCCTGGCGCTGAATGGTCTGATCGGTGCGGGCGTGCCGCATGACTGGACCACGCACATGATCGGTCATGAAATCACGGCGAAATACCACATCGACCATGCCCGCACGCTGGCCATGGTGTTCCCTGCCCTGCTGAAGGTGCGCCGCGCCGAAAAGCGCGCCAAGCTGCTGCAATATGCCGCACGGGTGTGGAACCTGACCGAGGGCACGGAAGACGAGCGGATCGACGCCGTTATCCGCAAGACCGAAGAGTTCTTCGAAAACCTTGGCGTGCCGACCCGCCTGTCTGCCTACGACATCGGGGCGGAAGGCATCAACGACCTGATTGGTCAGCTTGAAGATCACGGCATGACCCATCTGGGTGAAAACGGTGATGTCACGCTGGATGTCAGCCGCCAGATACTTGAAGCCGCCGCCTGATTTCCACTGAACGACCACCGGGATATGGCCACACGCCATATCCCGGACATAACTGGCTATATTAAGGAACAGATATCCAAAATGGCTTACGCATCAACCAATCCCTATACCAACGAAGTTGTCGCCACCTTCCCCGATGCCACGGATGCGGAAGTACAGGCGGCCCTGAGCGAAGCACATGCCGCTTTTGAAAGCTGGCGCGACACGTCCTTTGCCGACCGCGCAAAGGTCATGAACGCGGCGGCCTCCATCCTGCGCCGCGACATTGACAAATATGCCCGCCTTGGCACGCTGGAAATGGGCAAGCTGTTCGAAGAGTCAAAGAAAGAAGTCATTCTTTCCGCCGAGATCTTCGAATACTATGCCAGCCACGCCGAAGAACTGCTCAAGCCGGAAATCCTGCCCGTCGCCAACCCGGCGGAAGGCAAGCCCGTTCTGGTTCATGAACCGCTGGGCATCGTGCTGGCGATCGAACCGTGGAACTTCCCCTTCTATCAAGTCGTGCGCATCATCGCGCCGCAGCTTTCGGCCGGTAATGCCGTGCTGCTCAAGCATGCTTCCAACCTGCCGCAGTGTGCCGCGGCCTTTGATACGCTGATGGCCGAAGCGGGCCTGCCAAAGGGCCTGTTCCGCAACCTGTATGCAGCACGCCCCCACACCGCCATGATCCTGAATGATCCGCGTGTGTGTGGTGTCGCCCTGACGGGTTCGGAAGGTGCTGGTACCGTGATTGCCGGCATTGCAGGCAAGGCGCTGAAAAAGGCGACCATGGAACTGGGCGGCGCAGATGCCTTCATTGTTCTCGATGACGCCGATGTGGAAAAAGCAGCCCGCTGGGCAGTGATCGGTCGCCACTGGAATGCCGGTCAGGTCTGTGTTTCAGCAAAGCGGCTGATCGTGGCGGATGCGGTTTATGACCAGTTCCTTGCCCTGTACAAGGAAGGTGTCGCCGCCCTGAAGGCCGGTGACCCGATGGACCCGACCACCACACTGGCCCCCCTGTCCTCACAGGCTGCGGCAGATGACCTGCGCGATCAGGTTACGCGGGCAATGGATCTGGGTGCGAAGGTCGAGATCATCGGTGCGCCGGTGCCCGAACAGGGCGCGTTTTTCCAGCCGCTGCTGATGTCCAATCTTGATGGGAAGAATGCGGCCCGCCACTGGGAGTTCTTTGGCCCCGTGACCCAGATCTACCGTGCGAAGAATGATGCGGACGCCATCCGTATCGCCAATGACTCCCCCTACGGTCTGGGTGGTTCCGTTTTCACCGGGGACGAGGCACGCGGCATGCGTGTGGCCCGCGCCATCCGCACCGGCATGGTGTTCATCAATCATCCGCTGTCGCCCAAGGCAGACCTGCCGTTCGGTGGCATCAAGAACTCCGGCTATGGCCGTGAACTGATCGGTCTTGGCATCAAGGAGTTCATCAACCACAAGCTGATCAACGTGGTGGATATCGACGCGGCGTTCTGACGAAACAGGCGAGATCGGGCACAATCATGCGTGCCCGGTCTTACCCATAACGGGAAACGGCAATAAACAGGCAGGCTGTACCAATCTTTATTGAAAGTGGATCGAAGCAGGGCATAAGTCTTGGCCCATATCTCACTTATGTATTCACACATCCGCTTCGGCCCTTGCACGGCTGGCCTATATGAACCGCGATCTCATCGGGGGCATATGACGGCATCCGGGCAGGAAGGCACTGGCGAGAACACCAGCTTTTTTTTTCAGCATTATGATGGGTTGACACAAAAACTGGAAAGAAAAGCCCCCGTCAGACCGGGGGCCTTGGCATCACGGCGTGCGCGTGCTTCCTTGAGTTCCCGCTCGACCCGTCGGCGCTCGCGGTGGCTCAGGTAAAAGCTGGTCAGTTCGTTACGCAGCGCGTGGATGGTATCGTTGAGTGTGATCATTGTCCTGCTCCTTTCGTTTTTCGAAGACAGGACGGACGGTTCATGCCCGGGCGGACCGCGCATCCTTGACGCGGTTCGCTTCGCGCATGGTAAAATAGGAAGGCTGAGGGAAAACCTATGTTTAGACACAGCAACATGAAGAAATCAGGATATGATGATATTGGATCAGCTTATGTCTAGAGGGTGTTATGCACCTTGAGCGAGTATAGCGGTGTTTCTGAGCATGAAACATGCGAAAGCGACGACATGGAGACTTGCGAGGGTTGAAGCGTAATGCTCGTAGTCCTTGACGAGCCTGCGGCATCGTGTGGTCCATGCGAAAGACCGCTCGACGACCCATCGGCGCGGCAGCAGGACAAAGCCGCGCCTGGCTTCGGGCAACTTGACGACTTCGAGTGCGATACCGTGCGTGCGGGCCGCCTCGTCTGGTTTTGAGCCCGTATATCCCTGATCGACATAGGCCAGTTCGATGCTTTCGTCAGTGGCCTCCTGAATGGCAGCGGCGAGGCGTCCGACTTCGGCGCGATCATCCCGGTTGGCTGGCGTGACATGCAGGGCCAGCAGGTGCCCCAGCGTATCCACAGCCATATGCAGCTTCGAGCCCCGCTTGCGTTTGGCCCCGTCGTAACCGGCGCGAGGCCCGCTCTCGGGTGTCGAACGCAATGTCCGGCTGTCGAGGATGGCTGCGGTGGGTTCCGGCTGGCGACCGGAAGCCATGCGCAAGACGGCACGTAGATCGCAGGCCAGCGTCTCGAAGCAGCCGGCATCCATCCAACGACGGGATTGCTGATAAACCGCCGACCACGGCGGCAGAT
>NZ_BCTP01000051.1 GCF_001571345.1 Komagataeibacter xylinus NBRC 15237
CCTCAATCAGGCGGGTTTTTTGTTGCCTAAAATTCCCTGCAGGATGCGTATAGGATGCAGATGGGAGTGAAACTCCAGCGTAGGTTGGGCTGAAATCGGGGTTCTTCACGATTGCGTGATGTCTGTCCCTAGCCTCGTTGCTCAGTGGAAATCGCGCGATCTGACGACGATACGCTCGCCGGTGGAAGCGTTGGCATGGGGGCTCTCCGTAGAGGAGCGATTACCGACGTCCGCGAGCAGCCCGGAAAGGTCGGTGATCTCCTTCGCGACCAGATGCACGACGTCACCTTCCTTCTGGAGCATGCCTGTCACCGCCAGCATCTGCCCGCCCAGTACCACGCGCCGGTTCGCATCGAATAGATCCGGCCAGATGATGACGTTCATGTTGGCCGTCTCGTCCTCCAGGGTCATGAACACCACGCCTTCGGCGGAGCCCGGTCGCTGCCGGACCAGCACCAGCCCCGCCACGGTGAGACGCTTCCCATCCTTTGCCGCCAGCGCCTGCCGACAGGACATGATGTCCCTGGCCTGAAGATCCTTGCGTAGGAAGGTCAGGGGATGATCCCGCAGGGTAAGGCCAAGCCGGTTGTAATCCCGCACCACCTCGGCCCCGTCGCGCATGGGTTGCAGCAGCACATCCGGTTCTTCAGCTTCCCGCGTTACCTGGGCTGCCGCAAACAGGGGCAATGGTTCATCGCGCAGAGCCTTGATCGCCCAGAGAGCCTCGCGCCGTGCCAGCCCGAGCGAAGGCCGGAACGCATCCGCTTCGGCCAGATGGGTCAGAGCTGCCGCCTTCACACCGGCCCGACGCCACAGGTCATCGATCGAGGTAAACGGGCGCGAGGCTCGCGCGGCAACAATCCGGGCCGTATCGTCATTGGCTAGTCCCTTCACCAGACTCATGCCCAGCCGCACGGCAAATCGGCCATTGTAGCTTTCCGGTCCTTCCAGCGTGCTGTCCCAGCGTGAGGTATTCACACACACAGACCGGACCTCCACGCCGTGCTCACGCGCATCACGGACAAGCTGCGCCGGCGCATAGAACCCCATCGGCTGGCTGTTCAGGAGTGATGCCAGAAACACATCGGGATGGGTGCATTTCATCCACGACGATGAATAGGCCAGAATGGCGAAACTGGCCGCGTGGCTCTCGGGAAATCCGTAAGAACCGAAGCCCTCCAGTTGCTGGTAGATCCTCTGAGCGAATTCCTCATCATACCCGTTGGCGCGCATGCCATTGATCAGGCGTGTCTGAAACTGCGAGACGGTCCCAGTATTCTTGAAGGTCGCCATGGCCCGACGTAACTGATCGGCCTCGGCGGCGGTAAACCCCGCGCAGATCATGGCGACCTGCATCGCTTGTTCCTGAAACAACGGGATCCCGAGCGTCTTTTTCAGAACCTTTTCCAGTTCAGGTGTCGGATAGTTTTCCGGCTCGATCCCTTCGCGCCTTCGGAGATAGGGATGCACCATGTCCCCCTGAATGGGGCCGGGGCGGACGATCGCGACCTCAATGACGAGATCGTAGAACACGCGTGGCTTGAGCCGTGGAAGCATGGACATCTGTGCCCGGCTCTCGATCTGGAACACACCGATCGTGTCAGCCTTGCGGATCATGGCGTAGGTGCGCGGATCTTCAGCCGGGAGGGTCTGGAGCGTGAAGTGCTGGCCCTTGTGTTCGGCCAGAAGGTCCAGCCCCTTTTTCATGCAGGTCAGCATGCCAAGCGCAAGGATATCGACCTTCATGAATTTCAGGACGTCGATATCGTCCTTGTCCCATTCGATGATCTGGCGCTGTTCCATCGAGGCCGGCTCAATGGGCACCAGTTCATCCAGCCGGTCATGCGTCAGCACAAAACCACCGGGATGCTGTGACAGATGGCGGGGCACGCCGATCAGGCAACGTGCCAGCTCCAGTGTTAGGCGGATGCGCCGGTCGGACAGGTCAATGCCGGTGTCATTGAGGGCCTCATCATCCAGCTTGCGCCCCCAACCCCAGATCTGGCCAGACAGCGTGCGGATCAGATCCTCCGGTAGTCCCATGACCTTGCCGACGTCCCGCAAGGCCCCTTTGGCACGATAACGGATCACCACTGCTGTCAGGGCCGCCCGGTCGCGACCGTAATGCTCATAGACCCACTGGATAACCTGCTCGCGTCGTGCGTGTTCGAAATCGACGTCGATATCCGGCGGCTCACCCCGCTCTTCGGAGACGAAGCGTTCGAACAGCAGCGAGTTGCGGGCCGGATCGATGGCAGTAATGCCGAGCACGTAGCAAACGGCAGAATTGGCCGCCGAGCCACGGCCCTGGCAGAGAATATCCTGAGAACGGGCATAACGGACGATGCTGTTCACCGTCAGAAAATACGGCGCATACTGCATCCGCCCGATCAGGCCGAGTTCATGGCAGAGCGTTTCCGCCACGTCATCCGGTACGCCATCCGGATAGACGGAACGGGCTCCCTCCCAGGTTAGCGCCTCCAGCGCCTGCTGCGGGGTCTGGCCGGGCACGGAGACTTCATCGGGATACTGGTACGCCAGATCATCAAGTGAGAAGCGGCAGCGCTCCACGATGTCCATGGTGCGAGCCACCGCTTCGGGATAACGGTTGAACAGCCGGGCCATTTCCTGTGGCGGTTTGAGATAGCGGTCGGCATGGCGCTCGCGGACAAATCCCGCCTCATCGATCGTGGTGTTGTGGCGGATGCAGGTGACGACATCCTGCAGGATGCGACGGTCATGGGTGTGGAACAACGCGTTGTTGGTCACGACGGTCGGCACGCGGGCCTGGTGCGCCAGGTTCGCCAGTTCGTAGAGACGCATCTGGTCATTGGGGCGGCGCAGTAGCGTCAGCGCCATGTAGGCCCGGTTAGCAAAGGCCTCTTTCAGCTTGCGCAGATGCAGGGCGCAGGCATCATCCGCCGTGTCCGGGATCATGACGACGATCAGGCCTTCGCCCCAGGCGACCAGATCCTCCCGGAGCAGATGGCATTTTCCTTTGCCGGCTCGGGCCTTGCCTATGGTGAGCAGTCGGCACAACCGGCCGTAAGCCGCGCGGTCGGTCGGATAGACCAGCACCGCCGGAAAATCGGCAAGGTCGAGGCGACAGCCGACGACCAGCCGGACGCCGGTAGCCTTCGCCGCTCCGTATGCCTGCACCATGCCCGCCAGGGAATTGCGGTCACAGATCCCGAGCGCCTCGATCCCAAGCACTTTTGCCTGCTCGAATAACTCGATGGGCGACGAGGCCCCGCGCAGGAACGAGAAATAGGTCGTCACCTGCAGTTCGGCGTAATGCGGCGCCAAGTCGTTCATCCGAAAATCCCGTGCAGGAACCAGCCCTGCGAACCCGTTTCGCCATGCTCGCCGTCACCGGCCCGGTAGAGCCAGAACCGCTCGCCGCTGGTGTCCTCCACCCGGAAGTAATCCCGGGCGATAGTCAGTTCGGCATCATTCTTCCACCATTCGCCAAAGACACGCTCCGGCCCGTCGGCGCATTTCACTTTCCGTCGCACGCCCCGCCAGATGAAGAACAGCGGTGGCTGATCCGGCAGTTCCGCCATGGCCTGCACGGGTTCGGGCCGCGCCAGCAGGCGTGTTGGACGTGGCCAGTGCTCGGGCCAGTCCTTCGTCTCCTCGGGCGCCAGCGCGGGCACGCGGCAGAAGGAGCGTTCGGGCAGGTCGCTTTCCACCGGAGCAAACCGGTACAGCGCCTGCGTGCCGACACGGTTGGCCAGCGTGTCGATCAGGTCGGACACATCGGCCTCTTCCTCGGCGATCAGGGAGGAGACGGTCTGCCGCCGGTCCATGAGTTCGGCCAAAGAGGCGATCAGCACCATGCGTTCGATCCCAAAGCCCGGATTGATGGTTTCGATCTTCTCGCACAGCAGCCGGGTCAGGCGCTTGACGTCGCGCACCGGCATGGCCGTGGCCACCCGGATCGCCTCGGTGCGGCTGTCCACCCGATGCAGCAGCAGGTCGAGACGCCGCACGCCCTGTCCACGCTCGTCCAGTCCCTGACACAGCAGCGGCACCAGCTTGCCGATGTAGCGGGCAATGGTCTCCGCAGCCCCGATGGGTTCAGCGAAGTTCCGGCTGACCTCGACCGGATCGACCGGGCGGACTGGTACGATGGCCTCCCCAATGCGCCCGAACGCCTGATCCAGCCTGCGGGCCACATCCGGACCGAACCGCAGGGCCAGAGGGGCGCGGGGCATGGCGGCTAGTTGCCCGATGCGGGATACCCCCAACGTGGCCAGCCCCTCGATAATGGTGGAGGGCAGACGCAGTGCTTCAACCGGGAGATCGGCCAGAGCAGAGGCTGTTCCGCCTGAGGGCACAATGGCAATCGGTGCCCTACCATAGCGGGCGATGGCGTGCGCGGCGCCCCATGTGTCCGCCACCACAGCTTTTGCCCGAAAGCCGGCGCCCGCCATGCGATGAACCATGTCCTTGAGCATGGGGAGTTCACCGCCATGCAGATGATCCGCCCCCGTCGTGTCGAGCACCAGCCCGTCCGGCGCATCGACGGCCACGATGGGCGCGATACGGTGCTGGAACCACAGGGCCAGCTTTTCAAGACCCAGCCGGTCACCGTCGGGATCAGCGTCCATCAGCACCAGATCGGGATAGAGCGCCTGGGCCTTGGCTACCGGCGTGCCGGGGCGCAGCCCCAGCTTCCGGGCGGCGAGATCGACCGACAAGACAACTCGACGCCGTCCTTCACGACCGGCCAGTGCCAGCGGCACTTCAGGCGCTGGCGCGTCTTTGCCCAGCCGCTTCCTGATCCGATCCGTCGGCCAGAGCGGCAGGTAAAGAGAGACGACCCTTGCCATCACAGGCCTCCACTTCAAAATCGGCACATTCGCCTGCGCGGGCGCGGATCAGTTCCAGCAACCAGCGCGGTCTTCCGACGCCGGGAACCGGCAGCGGGACGGATGGCAGGACGGAGACCCGCCAGCGTGTGACGGAAGCTGTGGGTTGGCCGAAATCCGCCGCATCCGTTTGCCGCCGCCAGCGTCGGATGGCGATGCCGAGGGAACCGGACGTCTCGGCCGCCAGTTGCAGACGGCGTGAGGCCGTCATGGACAGACGCGCCACCTCGGCAACTACGGCCCCAAGGCCGCCATGCCGCAGTCCTTCCTCGAAACAGGCCAGCACATCGACGTCCGAGCGTGCCTCGACATAGATGGTTCGCCGTGCCGACAGACCGACCTGCTTCAGGGAAGGGGCAAATACATCCTGGCGGGTGACGATCCACAGCACCTTGCCGCGCGTACGGGCCGCAATCCCGGCGCAGAACTGTCCGGCCGCCGCACTGTGCAGGGCATCATTCCCGCCGCCCGCCACCTCGTGCAGCGCTCCCAGCGCCAGCCCCCCGCCCGGCAGACGCGCATCGATCTCGCGCACGCCAAAGGGCAGCATCTTACGGCGTCGGTCGCTGTGCCCTTCGAGACGGCTGATCGCGGCCCGCAGCGTCTCCAGACCGGGTTTTTTATTGAGTTCAGCAGTCATTTCACGGCTCGATGTCCCTTGTGCAGGCGCATTTCATGATTATATGTTCGTGATTTGTTCTGATGCGGCGATGGAAGTCAATGCAAATTCGCACTGCCTCAGGCATGATGCAGGACGCATAACCACCCGGAATTATTGGTGAAGGTAGCTTAAGGAATTGAATTCAGAGACTTCTCCCGCCTCAAACGGCGACGATTATCTGTCCCGTCTGAATGACGCGCAGCGACAGGCCGTCACGCACGGGACCGGAGTCTCGCCGGGCGGGGCGGATTCATCCCCGCTGCTGGTCATCGCCGGGGCCGGATCGGGCAAGACCAACACGCTGGCCCATCGGGTCGCGCATCTGATCGCATCGGGCGCCGATCCGCGCCGCATTTTGCTGCTAACCTTCTCGCGTCGGGCCAGTGTCGAGATGACGCGGCGCGTGGAGCGGATCTGCAAAACAGTGCTCGGCGACAAGGCTGGTCCTCTGGCCAACGCGCTGGCCTGGGCCGGGACGTTTCATTCCATCGGCGCGCGGTTGCTGCGGGAATATGCGCAGCAGATCGGCATGGACCCAGCCTTCTCGATCCATGACCGGGAAGATTCTGCAGACCTGATGAATCTGATCCGGCATGATCTGGGCTTTTCCAAAACCGAGAAGCGTTTTCCCGGCAAGGGCACGTGCCTTGCCATCTATTCCCGTGTGGTGAATTCCGGCGCGCCGCTCCCTGATGTGCTGCTGAAGCACTATCCGTGGTGCGCCGGCTGGGAAGCTCAGCTCAGACAGCTCTTTGCAGGCTACGTCACGGCGAAGCAGGAACAGGGCGTGCTGGATTACGACGACCTGCTGCTGTGCTGGGCGCAGATGGTCAGCGACCCGGTTCTGGCCGCTGATATCGGCGGCAAATGGGATCATGTGCTTGTCGACGAGTATCAGGACACGAACCGGCTGCAGGCAGACATCCTGCTCGGGATGAAACCGGACGGACGCGGGCTGACGGTGGTGGGTGATGACGCGCAGAGTATCTATGCCTTCCGGGCCGCGACCGTGCGCAACATCCTCGATTTTCCCACGTCCTTCGATCCCCCCGCCTGCATCGTGACGCTGGACCGGAATTATCGCTCGACAAAGCCCATTCTCGATGCCGCAAACGCGGTAATCAGCGAGGCAGCCGAGCGATTCACCAAGGATCTGTGGACCGAACGGGCTTCGGAGGAAAAACCACGACTGGTCACCATCTGGGACGATACTGCCCAGGCAAACTATATCGCCGACCGGGTGCTGGAAGAGCGTGAGACCGGGACACCAATGAAACAGCAGGCGGTGCTGTTCCGGGCCTCGCACCACAGCGGCACGCTGGAGGTGGAACTGACTCGGCGCAACATCCCGTTCGTGAAGTTCGGTGGCCTGAAGTTTCTCGACAGTGCGCATGTGAAGGATGTGCTGGCCCTGCTGCGTTTTGCCCAGAACCCGCGCGACCGCATCGCAGGCTTCCGGATATTGCAGCGTCTGCCGGGTGTGGGGCCGACCTCAGCCCGGCGCGTACTGGACACGATGAGCGAGAGTGCCCATCCCTTCGAGGCTTTGAGGGATGTCAAAGCCCCGCAGCGCGGTGGCGAAGCCTGGACGGGGTTTGTGAACCTGCTGACAGCCCCTGGCAGCCAGCAGGTCGGCTGGCCGGGCGAGATCGCGGCTGTGCGTTACTGGTATGAGCCACATCTGGAACGGCTGCATGAGGACGCGTCCACCCGTCTGGCCGATCTGGTGCAACTGGAGCAGATCGCCGGCGGTTATCCCTCACGGGAAAAATTCCTGACCGAACTGACGCTGGACCCGCCGGATGCCACGTCCGATCAGGCCGGCGTGCCGTTGCTGGATGAGGATTACCTGATCCTCTCGACGATCCATTCCGCCAAGGGGCAGGAATGGACGAAGGTGTTCGTCATGAACGCGGTGGATGGCTGCATTCCGTCTGATCTGGCGACCGGCGAGCAGGACGATATCGAGGAGGAACGCCGGCTGCTCTATGTCGCCATGACGCGGGCGAAGGACAGTCTCGATATCATGGTGCCGCAGCGTTTTTACGTGCATGGCCAGCACAGCAGGGGTGACCGGCATGTCTATGCCTCGCGGACGCGCTTCATCGACCGGGACATGCTGCCTTTGTACGAAGCCGTGTCATGGCCAGTCGTGAAACCGGAAGAGCAGGAAAGGCAGGACGCGGTGAAGTCGGTACGGATCGATATGGCCGCCCGCCTGCGTGGTATGTGGTCGTAAGGGAGCAACGCGGATGTGTAATCTCTATTCCATGACCTCGAACCCGCAGGCGATCCGGGAGATCGCAAAAGTTCTTGAGGATCGCACGGGGAATCTCCAGCCATTGCCCGAGATTTACCCGAACACGATGGCGCCGATTGTGCGGAATAGCGAGAATGGCCGTGAACTGGTCATGGCGCGCTGGGGCATGCCGACACCGTCCGGTTACCTCAAGGGGCATAAGGTCGATCGCGGCGTCACCAATATCCGCAATCCGACCTCGACATGGTGGAAACGCTGGGAAGACATGCAACATCGCTGTCTGGTGCCGCTGACGGCGTTCTCGGAACCGGAGCGTCTGCCTGACGGGAAATCGCGGCCGGTGTGGTTTGCCCGCAGCGACGGAGAACCACTGGCTTTCTTTGCCGGGATCTGGTGCCGGTGGACGTCCGTGCGGAAACTGGCTGACGGGGAAACGACGGACGACCTGTTCGGGTTTCTGACCACCGAGGCAAACCGGGAAGTTGGGGCGATCCATCCGAAGGCTATGCCCGTCATTCTGACACAACCGGATGAACTGGATGTTTGGATGAATGCGCCTGTCGGCGAGGCTTTACGTCTTCAACGACCCTTGTCGGATGGCATGCTTGCTTGTGTCGATCCTCCGCGGCCTTTGGAATGACTGCAACGGGGGGAGAACGGTATGTCGGCTTTGCAGCGCAAACTCTTGGAAGCGGGCACCTCCGCCAATCCCGGGGCGGTTCAGATCGCGAGCGCAGCCGACCGCTCTATGGCGTCCCCCTCCAACGCTGAGGTAACGGACAATCCAGTTGTCGATAGTGCTTGAGTTGCCGTCAAGCCAGCCTTGGGCAGATATGCTGCGAGGCTCGGACACCGGAAACGCGTGGTGCCTAGCCGCCCACGATGGCACCGACACGTCAAATCATCTGGCTTGCGATTCTATAGCACTGAGTGCTATAGAATTTTGCGTGATTTTAACAGCGTTCCGGCAAAGATGAATCGCGATGCGCAAGACGAGTTCACCCGTCATTGAAGCCGTGCACAACACGGCCCAAGGCCTTGGTAAAGCCGGCCCGATTGATCAAGTCACCCTACGCGAAATTGACCCTCTCTGGCCGCCACCAGTGGACCCGCTGGACCCCGCCGAGATTAAGCGCATCCGCGAAAGGGCGCACGTCAGCCAAGCAGTTTTTGCACGCCTACTGAACACGAGTCTTTCAACCGTTCAGAAGTGGGAAACTGGGCAGAAGAAGCCCGCTGGCACTGCACTCAAGTTACTGCATCTAGTTCACCAGCGCGGCCTGGAAGGCGTGACATGATTGCGATGCTCCGGCAACGCTCAATCCGAAAACAAATGTGCGGCCCAGCCTTCGGCAATGAAATTCAGTCCATTGGCGTGCCACCCCTCGACCAACGACCCGCAAGTAAAGGTGATAGCGCATGAACGCAGATATCCTCAAAAGAGTAGTGCGCGCCATTGCCGATGGTTCGCTGTCTGACTTAGATCGGCTTGCCCCCAAAATCGTTGAAGCGGAGCGCAAGTCCGGCCATGTCAGGCTGGCTGAGCAGCTCGAGGCCATCCTCAAGCAACCTAAGACGAGGCGGGTACCCCCATTGCCAGCTCCGTCAACTGACATTCAGCGTACGCTCAAAGAGCTCCCCACGAGCCGGCGTCACGGGGAGCAGCTGGCCACACTTATCCCGCACGACCAGCTGGAGCACCATATGGTGCTGCCCGAAGCCGTTGAGCAACGCTTCGCTCGCATCGAAGCTGAGTATGCGGCAAGGGACCGGCTGCACGTCTTCGGGCTCAAACCCCGCAAAACGGTACTGGTCTACGGCCCACCGGGATGCGGCAAGTCGCTGGGTGCCAAGAGGCTTGCGTGGAATACAGGCTTGCCGCTGATGAAGGTGCGTTTCGACATGCTGATCTCCTCGTTCTTCGGTGAGTCGGCTCAGAATCTGCGGTCTATCTTTAGGAGTGCCCGCGAAAAGCCCTGCGTGTTGTTGCTGGACGAATGCGACTTCATTGCACGTTCGCGCACGGCCTCCAAAGACATCGGCGAGGTGTCACGCATAGTCAATTCGCTGCTGCAACTCATGGAAGAGTACGACGCGCCGGGGCTACTTGTCGCGACCACCAATCTGGAGACCGCGTTGGATCCGGCGCTCTTCAGGCGCTTCGACGATGTGTTTGCCATCCCGCTACCGGAAAAGAACGAGATCGAAAAATTGCTGAAGATAACGCTTTCCTCTTTACAGGTGGACAGAACTATTGCCTGGGAGCCTCTAGTTGCCAAACTCGAAGGCTCGTCGGCCGCAATGGTTGTGAAGGCCGCTCAGGACGCCGCCAAGGCTACCGTGCTAGCGGGTCACCCATCCCTCTCGCAAGACAGGCTACTCAGGGCTGTCGAAGAGTTGCAGCGGCACGACGCCGCTCAACGGGCGTAAGCCATGTCTGTAGCGCATAACTTCGAACATCTGCCGCTTTTGCTCCGTTACAGAGGGCGTGCACGCCTTCGGGGCGGAGGAAAAACCGACCCGCAAACGCAGGCGAATAGAAACGCCCGGCAAGACCACAGCACAGCACTGCAAGGTGCTGCGCAAGCGCTCTCTAGCAACTGGAAAGACCGGCAGGCGCAACGACAAGGTCAAGCACTGCCCGTCATGCCGAACGGCGTCCCCATCCTACTCAAGGTGGATACGGGGCTGGACCTAGATGATCTAAGGAACCGCTTCGATTTCGAGATCGTGGCCGAGCAAGAAGAAGGCTACGTCATCGTCGCTTCGGAAGATATCGACGTGGCGTCGTTCCTCGCGATGGTCAATGGCTTTCCCGTGAATGTTCGTGGCTCAGCAACCATCGCCAGCGTCCATCAGCTGCTCGACGACCCCGACCGGCTGGGCCGCATTTTGTCGGAGCGGCTCTTTGCCGATTGGGGAAACATTGCAGACAATCAAGACTTCATTGTCGATATTGGGATCGCATGTGCTGGCACAAAGGAAATCCCATCGGTGCCGAAGCGCGGCATAAGCGACACCGATGCCACATGGGCCGCAAAAGAGCTTGCCTGGTCCAAAACACGCAACAGTGCCTACGAGACGTGGGATTCGCTGAAGCTCGAGCGCGAAGAACAGATCGAGAGTCTCTGCGCATTCTACCAAGCCGAGATTCTTAGCAACATAGAGGGAGCACCCTTCGATGCGGGTGTGCTGCCCGACAGCTTCACAATCCGACTCAAAATATCGGGCAAGGGGTTCAAAGATTTTGTCCAGAACTATCCGTACATCTTCGAAGTCGTTGAGCCCGAAGATATCGCACTTCCTCAAGCTGTCCCGGGACGAGTAGGTCAAGCCGGTCAGGAGGTCACCCCGACCCCACCGAATGCGGACGCGCCGACAGTCTGCGTGATCGATAGCGGCATTCAGGAAGGACACGTCTTGTTGCAGCCGGCTGTCGATCACGCTGCGTCACACTGCTTCCTGCCTGAGATGGCCGCCACGGCTGTCGCCGACGAAGTTGCGCGAGGGGGACATGGAACAAGAGTAGCCGGCGCTGTGCTTTACGGTGAGGAAGTTCCGAAGGCAGGCACACCTGAATTGAGCTTCTGGATTCAAAACGCACGTGTACTTAATGCGCAGAATTGTATGCCCAACACGCTCTTCCCGCCAGAAGTAATTAGACGTGCTGTTGAGTGTTTCAACGATGGGCCGCGGCAGACGCGTATCTTCAACCACTCTATCAACGCGCGTGGTCACTGCCGCACGCGCTACATGTCGTCGTGGGCTGCAGAGATCGATCAGCTTTGCAACGAACGTGACGTACTCATCGTGCAGAGCGCGGGAAACCTTCCGATTACTGGGATTGCCCCCTTCATCGGCGTTCGCGAGCATCTTGCCGCCGGTCGAGACTACCCTGCCTATCTCTCGGAAAATTCCGTCCGGATCGCCAATCCCGGACAAAGCCTGCAAGCCTTAACCGTCGGCTCTATCGCCTACGACGCCGCAGCAGCGGGCGCATGGCGAAGCTTCACTGTCCAGCCCGACGGGCCTTCGGCCTTCTCGCGGACGGGGCCAGGCATCTGGAACGTCATCAAGCCAGAAGTGGTCTCTTATGGCGGCGACTGGATCCGTACCACCGGTAATCCGCCTGATATCCAAGGTGGCGGCGGCATCCCGACCGCTTGCCCCGAGTTGGTCCGCTCCACCCTGCACGCGCCGGGACCTGCATATGATCGCGACGCAACAGGTACTTCGTTTGCAGCACCCAAGGTGGCTCGTATCGCGGCACAGGTGCAGCAGGTCCTACCCAATGAGCCTGCGCTACTCTACCGCGCACTAGTAGTGCAGTCCGCGCAATGGCCGACTTGGGCCGAAGATCTGCTGACACGACTGCGCAATCCACTCGATAACCTGTCACAAGCAGAGAGAGAAGACCTGCGCACTGCAGCATCGCATGCCCTGCGCTCCCTAGGGTACGGCATCCCTGACGAGGAACGCGCGACGGCAAACACTGATAACCGCACAACCTTCATCACCAGCGGTAGCACTGAGATTCACGCGGCCGAGTGTCACGTCTATCAGATACCGATCCCGGCAGAGCTGCGCCAGCAGGCGGACGAATTCGATGTGCGGATTGATGTCACGCTGTCATATGTGGCTCAGCCTCGTCGCACCCGCCGGAACTTGCGCAAATATCTTTCGACGTGGGTTGACTGGAAGACCAGCAAGCTTGGCGAGGGACTCAATGACTTCCAGGTACGCGCTCTGAAAGATGAAGTGAATAATGACGAACCCTTGCGCGGGTCGACTTTACCGTGGACGTTGCACGAAAGTCCGACATCGGGAGTAATCCGCGGGCACAAGCGCAACAGTGGCACGGTGCAAAAGGACTGGGCCATCGTTCGCTCGAACGCTTTGCCTGATCATTTCTGCATTGCCGTGGTCGGGCATAAGGGGTGGAGCCACGACCCGGACGCGACGGCGCGCTACGCGCTTGCCGTTACTTTCGAAATCGCTGGGCAGGAGATCAGCATCTATGGCCCTCTTCGGACTGCAGTTCTCGAACTGCAAACACAGATCGAATCGGAGATCGAAACAGACGTTGAGATCGAGGTCGAACTGAGCGCTGACGAATGAGGCGAATCACGAATCTAACCCGGACGATGGAAGCGTTCCGTCGCTTACTATCGCTCAAGCGAAGCAGGGCATGGCTGCATTCTATGATCTGGAACCTAAAGCGATCAAGATCGTCATCAGAGGTTAACCCGGAGCCTAGCATTATGTGTGATGATCACGATGAGCGACATTTGCAATACAAGCACATCGAGGATATCGATGCGTCAAGAATGCTACACGTATTCAGGAACATATCTCTGTTCGATGATATGTTCCTGAATATGCAGGCCATGAACATAGCAGTCGTCGATATGTTCATTACTCAGATCGAATATGACCTTCTCAGGGAGTATTTCGAGATCGAGCGAACGCCAACTGATTCAGCGGCTTTCGTGTCAGCACAGTCCCAGATGTGGATTTTCGCCGTATATGAGTTGCTGCGTACATGGCGGGCGCGAGTGATCAAGCTGATGAAATGGAAGGATGAAGGTAAACTCGACGAGCAGATAGCCAGGTTCTCCAAAATAGATAACAGCCTGGTTGATCATATGCAGTTTGAGCATATTGAACGGATGAAGACTGACGCCAATTTCTACGAGAAGGTCAAATCAGATAGGAAAAAAATATTCCCATTGATCAATATGATAGACAATTTACGAGTAAATTTGGCTAAGCACGAGGTTAAAGGCGAGCGTGACATGCGCCCAAGAGCGCCAGGATACGGCAGGATCAATGGATATTGTGGGGCTCTCGATTTCGAGGTCGATATCGGAGATGGATCATACCATGTAATGAACCGGCGAGATATTGCAGATGCGATCCGGGAATTGCAGATCGAAGAGCCATAGACGTATCCCATAATTGGCATGTCCGGTCCCATCAGAGGCATTCTATTCGACAGCCAGATGACCGATCGGATAGAATGGCCCCCAAACCCGACATACAGCATAAACAGAGGTATAATCACGGCAGGGATTACGAGACGCGGCGATGGTGATCAGGATAGAGGAATACGGCGAGTTGCAGGCAATCTTCTGGAACCGTCCGGCCAACGCTGTGCTTTCTGAAAAAGACGCGTTCGCGACGTTTGAAAGCAACTGACGCCAGGACCGACTGCCGCTGTGACAGGGGCTCAACTTACTGTCTGAACCAAAATGAGTTGAGTGATTTCAGAAGGCTGTGATTCATGGGTTTGCAACAACCTGATGAGATCGCGATGTTCGAACGCGCCGGAATTGGCGGAGATCAGCGCCGGCACATCATCTAGCCATGTCCAGTTTTAGGAGAAACAGATCGGCGCATTGGTGTCCGCTAAGAAGGCGACTGCTGATTGTCTGCTCATGAAGTTAATTGACAGGACGAAAGACGATTAGCACTTTCAAGTGAAAGCAATTAAGGAACTGATCGTGTCAAAGAAAATTAGTGGTGCTGAGTATCCTCTTTCTAAAATTTTCTCATCCGATTTTGAGTATGTCATTCCTTCCTACCAGCGGCCTTATGCTTGGACCCCCGATCAAGCTGGCGAACTTTTTGACGACCTGATTGCTTTCTTTCTGGCAGAGCAGGAAGAAGGCTATTTTCTCGGCAGTATTGTTCTGATCAAGTCCGAAGACAGCGCCTATTCGCAAGTGATCGACGGACAGCAGCGCCTGACGACGCTCACCATCCTACTCGCGGCGATGGCTTGTGCTAACGACGGCGAAGACAAGGAAGAGCTTCGTCCTTATATTCTCGAACCAGGCAAAAGGATGGAAGGGATTTTACCGAAGCCCAGACTGTCGCTGCGCGAACGCGATAGAGGGTTCTTTGCCAAATATATCCAAGATTTGCAGCTCGGCGCGCTGATTGCTCTCGATCCGCAATCGCTAGATAACGAGTCTCAGATCAATATTCGTTCAAATGCAAAGCATTTCGTTCAGGCGATTGCCAATGCCCTGCCGACACCGGAGAGACTGCGGAGCTTTGTCACCTTCTTACTCACGAGATGCTATTTAGTGACCGTTTCGACGGCGAGCCAAGAATCGGCTTTTCGCGTATTTTCGGTAATGAACAGCCGAGGTCTGGATCTTCAGCCAACTGATATTATTAAAGCCGATACAATTGGCAAATTGAAAAACGAAAGCGATCGCCAAGCTTATAACGATAAGTGGGAGGAGATGGAGGTCGAGCTCACACGAGACGGGTTCCGAGATCTCTTCACCTACATTCGGATGATCTACGCCAAGGAAAAAGCGAAACGGACTCTACTTGAGGAGTTCCGAACCCACGTTCTTCCAAAGAACCCCGACCCGAAAATTTTTATTGACGACATTCTCGAGCCTTTTGCCGATGCATTGGACGCGATCCGCAATGCATCTTACTCGGCGACTTCTGATGCAGAGAGCATCAACTATTATATCAAATGGCTCCAGCGGATAGACAATTCTGACTGGATTCCACCAGCGATGCTTTACCTCAAAGAACATCGGAACAAGCCAAAGCGGGTCGCACGATTCTTCAAACTGCTCGAGCGCCTTGCCGCATTTATGCATATCTGTCGCTGGAACGTGAATGATCGTATCGAGGTCTATTCAGAACTAATCAACGATATACAGTCTGGTGTCGAGCCTGATGATATGGTGCAATTCGAATTCACAGATGAGAACCACGCAGCGTTTCGCGATGCATTGAATGGCAACATCTATGAACTGACATCGCGTCGGCGCAACTATTTGATCCTGCGGATCGATTCCTTCGTCTCTGACGGTGCTGCCGCCTACGACCCCTCGGTCTTAACGATTGAGCACGTGCTGCCACAGACGGTGCCTGAGAATAGCGAATGGGCGATGTGGTGGCCTAATACAGATGAGCGCAAGGCGTGGGTACATAGGCTCGCAAATCTGGTACCTCTGAACAAGAAGAAAAACTCGGCAGCACAGAATTACGAATTCCGAGCAAAATGCAACATCTACTTTTCGGGCACAAAAAATGTTTCCTCATATGCCCTAACCAGCCAAGTAATGGCGCAGAAAGAATGGACCCAAGCCATCGTCGAAGCGCGCCAACGCCAACTACTCGAAGTCTTATATGAGAAATGGGATATTAAAGACGCCTAGCGCGAGCTTTACCGGTCGGCATTGGAGCTTTTGGTTTTGTTGAGACCAAGTCGGAAATAACGTTTCTGTCATTTCCGACTTGGTCTATTAATGTCCGCTTTCCAGAAGCTTAAACGGCTTCGCTTATGTCTTGAAAGAAGGCGGAAGCGGTTGGTCCGCTTAGCGAGAGTCAAGCAGACAGGAGGGTTCCGCCCTCAAGGCAGACATCGAAGTGGTGGCAGTTTTCCCGAAAGCCGACATTGTCAGGCGCACCGCGATAGACCGCGTTTGGGACCCTGCCGCCGTTCGTCAGTGCGAGTTGAAAGGTCGGGGTTTTTGGATAAAGCTGCCGCTCGCATTGCACAGCAGGGCATCTCAAGAACGAGCAGGCGTGGGCCGGAAGGTAAAGCAGGCAACTGTCGACTGTACATTGATGATAGCCGCGTCAGCGACCCAAGGCGCGATTACACGTACCGGGCCGTCCGGTTCGAGTTCAGTTTTCTCCGGTTACAATGGCAGCGATTGGGGCTATGAGATGGACATGCCCGACGAAACAGTCCCCCACAGCTTCCATGACATCCCGCCCGAGTTGCAGCATTTCCTGATCCGCACCCGTAAGGGCGTCGGCGATTGTTTAAGCACGACCAGCGGGTTTGCCGGCCGAATATTCAGGTTTCAGGCGGGTACGGCCACCGAAACATGCGTCAAGGTCCCGCTCGCGACCCCTGCTACGGTCGGCGAGGCCGCGACGCGCTTCCTGCGCGAACTTCGCCTACAGCGCGCAATGTATTACCATCAGTTCGTCCACTGGCCGTTCGACTTTGACCTAATCGATGATGCGCCGATCGCTTGGTTCCGTTTTTGGGACAGCGACCTAGCCGCTTTGATTGAGGATGATCGCTTCACCTTTGAGGGGCGTCTCGGCATGCTCGCCTATCTCGCCGCCGCACTCGATCACTGCCATATGAAGGGCCTTGTCGCACACCAAGATCTCAAACCCGAGAACGTGTTCGTCCAAGATCTGCGGCGCGTCGCCTCCGGACTGCCGGATGCATCGATTTGGCGCATACCCAAGCTGGCTGACTTCGGCAGCGTAAACCTCGCGAGTGAGTGCGGCGTGTTCGATGGCACTAAAGCATATATGGCGCCCGAGCAGTGGCGGCGAATGCCGCTTGGCCGCCACACGTCCGTGTGGTCGTTGGGGCTCATTGCCTACGAGTTACTTACGTTTGGGCAGCACCCCGTTGGTGAACCGACGCGCCCTTGGCGAAATCGTGCGTCGGGTGTCTTCAACCGGTGGCAGAAGAAGCGAATGTGGCTGAGATGGCTCGATGGCGGTTGCCGGCCGACGGGCACGGTCGGCGATGCAGATCTCGACGAACTGATCCGCCGATGCCTCGACCCTGACCCCGCAGGTCGTCCCGCGATCGCTGGCTTCTCAGCGGCTATACTATCCGCTCTTCGCCAACGCTCATCTGCCGACTACGAGCAGGCGAACTTCCGCATCGTTCATGCGCAAGATGTCAGCAGTTCGAACCACGACTGGCCGTATCTGGACAAGCGTTTCAATTCGGTTGTGGCAGCGGTCGCTGAGCGTTTCTCTGACCCGAGCGTACTCGATCGTTATCTGATCAGCGAGGAGGAAGCCGCTGCGCTAGCTTGAGGGGACCTAGGCGACGTCGCCCGCGAGCTGATAAATTTCCAATCTCTCGTGTCAGGTGGTCAGGCCTCGCGTCACTAGCACTACAGTTGCAGTTTAGTTTGTTCTCTAATTGTTCATGATTTCAATGCTTTTTAGGAGGTTTGAATTTCAGCCGGTCTACATCGCGACAGGCAGCAAATTCTTCACCTATCCGGCCGGGAAAATGAATCGCAACTGTAGTGCTAGCTCTCCGTGTCATCCTCCTGCGAATGCTCTGTCTGCAGCCTCTCGATGGCCAGCAGCGTCTCGGCGCGCATTTTGTCGTGGTCCATTGATGCCCGCTTTACAGAGGTTGCTTTCCATTCCCGGAACGAGGTCGTGAGCTTGATGACCTCTTTTTCAAGACCATCGATAAAGCTAAAAACTTTCTTCTCCCTCTCCGTTGAATTCCGGTCCAGCAGTACCGCTTCAATGTAGGCCAGCGCCGAGGATGGCGGAGCGACGACGTCCAAAATTTCGACATGAGGGCATAGGCCCTGATCGCGGATGTATTGCGTCCTGCCTTCGCTGAATGTCCTGCCCAGCGATGTCGCCGTCAGCCGCTCGAACCTAGCCCTAGTCGATGATGCAGCGTCTGGCCAACGCTTGAAATCCTGCTCAATAGTGAAAGCAAGTTTTTCACCTTCCTTGAACCTGTATTTGAATATGCCAACCGAACCCTCGGGGCTCACTTCAAAGTATTTGCAGAAGCTTGAGTTGTCGTATTCTGTCCATGGCGCTTTTGGGG
>NZ_BCTP01000052.1 GCF_001571345.1 Komagataeibacter xylinus NBRC 15237
CTGGCGCGGCAATATCTGCAACCGGGCCAAGGATGGCACGCTGTACTGGGTGGCCACCACCATCATGCCCAAGCACAACTCGCTTGGCGCGGTTGAGGGTTATGTCGCGACCCGCTTCGAGATTACCGAACTGATGAACACCCGCGACCGGCTCAAGTCGCTGGCCGCGACCGACCCGCTGACGGGGCTGTTCAACCGTGGTGGCTTCAACAACGTGCTCCAGACCGCGGTGGAAGATAAATCGCAGAACATTACCCGCGACATCATGCTGGTCATGTTCGATCTCGATGGCTTCAAGCAGATCAACGACATTCATGGCCACCATGCGGGTGATGTGGTGCTGAAGGTGATTTCCAACCGCCTTCTGGCGCTTGTTCACCCTGAAGATGCGGTCTGCCGGCTGGGGGGCGATGAGTTTGCGCTCATCCTCAACCATACGCTGCACAAATTTTCGCTCTCCCTCATGCTGGAGAAGCTGCTGGCCGAGCTCGAAGCGCCGATCGAGGTGGGCAACACCATGGTCAACGTGTCGGGCAGCATCGGGGTCAGCCCCATCGCCAGCCAGGAAAGTGCTGAATCGCTGCAGAAGAATGCCGATATCGCGCTTTATGCCGCCAAGCGCGCGGGTGGGCACCAGGCGCGCATGTTTGACATTACCCTGCACCAGCATGCGCTGGAGCGGGCGCAGATCCTCAATGATGCGCGTGAAGGGGTGACGAAGGACCAGTTCGAGCTTTACTACCAGCCGATCATGAACTTCAGCACCGGCAAGTGCGACCAGATCGAGGCGCTGCTGCGCTGGCACCACCCGCAGCGCGGGCTGCTGGCGGCGGAAAGCTTCCGTGATGTATTCCTTGATGCTGCCCTGGCGCAGGTCATGAGCCCGCGTCTGGTCAAGTCCTTCCAGAATGACATGCGGATGTGGAATACAAGCCTCGACGCGTATCCCAACCTCACCATCAATCTGTCGCGGCTGGACCTGCTCAATATCGGCTTCCAGAATGACCTTGAGGCTGAAATAAAGCGGCAGGGCGGCAAGGCGGCCGATTACGTGCTGGAAGTATCGGAAAGCGTGCTGGCGGGCAGGCGCTCAGATCGCGTGCTACAGCGCCTGCAGGAACTGAGCGAACTCGGCTTCCAGTTGACGCTTGATGATTTCGGGCTGGCGACGCTGCCAATCTCGGTTCTGCGCACGATTTCTTTCACGCAGGCTAAAATATCACGCAAGCTGGTCCAGGACATTGAAACCAACCCGCAGGCGCGTGGCGTGGTGGCGCATCTTATTGGTCTGGCCCATGCGTTCGGGCTGAGCGTGACCGTGAGCGGCGTGGAAACCAAAGGCCAGTTGGAAGTGCTGCGCGAGATTGGTGCAGACCGAATTCAGGGTTTTTATATTTCTCCCCCGATTTCTGCTGCGAATCTTGTGCTGGCGGAGCACATCATTGCGCCAGATCATACCGAGATCACGTTACAGGCGTCATGACACGCCATGCGCCTTACTCTATACACCGACTACTCCATTCGCACCCTTATCTATCTCGGGCAGAACCCGGGTAGACGGGTTGCGATCCAGGAGATTGCCGCGACGCACCGCATTTCCCAGAATCATCTGGTCAAGGTGGTGAACCGTCTGTCCAGCAACGGTGTCATTCTGGCGCGGCGCGGGCGCAGTGGCGGCCTGGAACTGGCCGGCGCGCCGCACCAGATCATTATCGGCGACATCATCCGCCTTATGGAGGCGGATATGGGCAAAATTGTGTCCTGTAATCCTGAAAACGGGCAGGCATGCATATTGGCTGATGCGTGCCGCCTGCAAGGGCTGTTTGCCAAATCGATCAATGCCTTCATGTCGGTACTCGATCGTACTACGTTGCATGATATCCTGCATGAGCCTAAAAAACTGTAAATCAGGCTCATGCAGGCAGGCCGAAGGCATGTGAGCCGCCGTGAATTCGATGCGCATGAGGTTGAAAAAACGCGCGTGTCGGGATGGGTCGTGCCATCCAATGATAAGTCCAGCTTATAATAAGATAATATTTATCTATATAGCGGGAAGGCTGCATTTTCCGGTTGCAATAAGGACGGCATAGGTCTTTTTTGGTGTGGCATGAAGAATTTAGCTTACACAGTGTAATAACAGGAACACCATGCCCCGCACGCCGTCGCCTTGGCCTACCGTCTGCTACTGCATCACGCAGGCGGGCTTTAAAAGACAGGGAGCCAGAGCCGAGATACCATGCGCCTGACCCTTCATACAGACTATGCCATTCGTGTTCTGGTCTATCTGGGACAAAACCCCGGTCGACGCGTTTCCGTGCATGAAATTTCGGAAAATCATGGCATTTCCCATAATCATCTCGTCAAGGTGGTCAATCGGCTCTCTACCAACGGGGTTGTCGATACCCGTCGGGGTCGGGCAGGAGGGCTGGAACTGCCGTGCATGCCGCATGAAATCATCATCGGCGACATCGTGCGCATGATGGAGGCGGACATGCTTTCCATGAAAGCATGCGAGCCAGAATACGGTCAGGCCTGCGTGCTTGCCGATATGTGCCGCCTGCGCCATCTGCTGGCCCGTTCGCTGACCGCTTTCCTTGATGTGCTGGACCAGACCACGCTGCATGATCTCCTGCCCCGGCAGGCGGCCTGACATGACGGCACATGATGAGGGACAGGCCTGTCATCGTCTATATACGCATATATACAGACGATGCTGATCCGGACCCGCAGCCTGGGTGCAAGCACCCGATGTCTGGCATGGTTCCATCGGCAGCACTGTCAGTTGTTGAAGAAAAACATGATCCGCACCCGGTCCAACCCTGAAGTGCCGCGTGCGATGTGCTCTGCCCGGAAGTAGTCGATCGCGGCATAAGCGGGGACATGTCATGTCGCCTGTGCGCAAGTGTCTGCATGTTCCGCCAGAAAGGAAACGCGCTCCTGGCCGGGCGAAAGGGCATGATACTGTTCAAGCCGTTTTTCCATTGTGTCTGTACTGACATGAAAAACGGGACGACCGATGATGTCGGCGCAATAGCTGTCCGGCGCTTTATGGCGCCTGATACCCCCAGCGAGCTGGCAGCACGACACTGTTTAGTAACTGCAGGCATGACCCATTGATGCAACCAGTGGTACGCGATGGTTTTACGGTAAAACCGCAATGGTTTCATCAGGAAGCACCCCGAAGTAAAAAATATTTCTCCACTACGCTCCGCTTGCAGGGCAGCTTGCCAGAAGTGGCATGAGTCTGCGGTTTTTTTGGCGGATTACTGTGGCTATTGATACAATTATAATAAATCCGTTACCAACCTCACGATTAAGTTTTTTCATGCGTGATATTAACAGGATTAGCTTCCGTCACATGATACTGGAGGAATATCCATCATGTCAGCTTTCATAAAACCACAGACCCCCGCCGCTTGGGCGATCCTGGGTCTTGCGGTTGTCATCGTTCTTCTGGGGCTGCCCCTTGCTTATATGGGTGCCGAACTCATGTTCCTTGGCGGGTCGTGGTATTATGTCATTATTGGCATAGCCGTCACGGCTGCCGGGGTGCTCATGGCCATGGGCCGGACCATGGGGGCCATGCTGTATCTGGCCGCTGTTGGCGTGACGTGGCTGTGGGCCTTCTGGGAGGTCGGGTTTGACGGCTGGGGCCTGCTGCCCCGCGTGTTCGGGCCGAGCATCCTCGCCATTGCCGTGCTGCTGTGCCTGCCCGCCCTGCGCCGCATGGAAAATGCCCACTCAACATCCGTGCGGGAGGTCGCATAATGTCCGCCAAAAGCCCCATGCTCCGCACGTTGCTGCTTGGCGCCACCATTATCGCGGGCACTGCGGGTTCCGTAGCACTCGCACAGGTGCCCCCTGCCGATCAGCCGCCCGGTAACGGCAATGCCACGGTCTCGCCCGGCACGCCCACGCCGCCGAGCGATGCATTCTCCGCACCTTCGCCCAATGCGCCGCAGTCTCCTGGTGTGAACGCCGCCAACATTCCTGACGGGCCGCCTGCCGATCCCAGCGAAGCCACCCCCATGGTGGACCAGGTCACGGCCAACCCCGCGCATGATGACTGGCCTGGCTATGCGCGCGATGACAGGGCAACCCGCTTCTCGCCGCTTGACCAGATCACGCCATCCAATATCGGCCACCTCAAGCGCGCCTTCATCTACCACACCGGCAGCAAGCCGGGGCCGGGGCAGACCAACAAATGGGCCGCCGAGACCACGCCCATCAAGGTTGGCGACGGGCTGTACATGTGTTCCGCGCTGAACGACATGATGCGCATCGACCCGGCCACCGGCAAGGAAATCTGGCATTTCCACGCCAACGAGAAATATGAGAGCATTCCCTACACGGCGGCGTGTAAGGCGGTGGTGTATTACACCTCCTCCACCGTGCCCGAGGGCGAGCACTGCCATCACCGTATTCTTGAGGCCACGCTCGATGAACGCCTGATCGAGGTGGACAGCGAGGACGGCAAGGTGTGCGAAGGCTTTGGCTGGCACGGCATGGTCAACCTGATGAAGGGCATGGGTGAATCGGTGCCCGGCTTCGTGGCCGAGACCGCGCCGCCGCCCATCGTCAATGGCGCGATCATCACCAACCAGGAAATTCTCGACGGCCAGCGCCGCTGGGCGCCCTCGGGCGTGATCCGCGGGTATGACGCCGAGACCGGGCGCTTCCTGTGGGCGTGGGATGTCAACCGCCCGCATGAACATGGCGAGCCGAAGGAAGGCGAGCATTACAGCCGCGGCACCCCCAACTCCTGGGCCGCCATGATTGGCGATAATGCGCTGGGGCTGGTTTACGTGCCCACCGGCAACTCGGCGGCTGATTACTACAGCGCCATGCGCAGCCCGGAAGAAAACAGGGTCTCCTCCGCCGTCGTGGCGATTGACGTGAAGACCGGCGAGCCGCGCTGGGTGTTCCAGACCGTGCACAAGGATGTGTGGGACTACGACATCGGCTCGCAGCCCACGCTGATGGACTTCACCAAGCCCGATGGCTCGACGGTTCCGGCCCTGATCATGCCCACCAAGCGTGGCCAGACCTTCGTGCTTGACCGCCGTACGGGCGACCCGGTGCTGCCGGTTGAAGAACGGCCCGCGCCCTCGCCGGGCATGGTGCCGGGTGATACGCGCTCGCCCACGCAGCCCTGGTCGGTTGGCATGCCGCGCCTTGGCTTTGCCCCGCTCAAGGAAGCCGACATGTGGGGCATGTCTCCCATCGATCAGCTTTACTGCCGCCTGAAATACCGCCGCGCGCATTACGTGGGTGAGTTCACCCCGCCCAGCATCGACAAGCCCTGGCTGGAATATCCCGGCTATAACGGTGGCTCGGACTGGGGCAGCGTAGCCTATGACGAGAAGACCGGCATCCTGATCGCCAACTGGAACAACACGCCGATGTATGACCAGTTGGTCAGCCGCAAGAAGGCTGACAAGCTGGGCCTGATGCCGGTGGATGACCCCAACTTCAAGCCCGGCGGCGGCGGTGCCGAAGGTGCTGGCGCCATGGCGGAAACGCCCTACGGCATCGTGGTCTCGCCGTTCTGGGATGAATATACGGGCATGATGTGCAACCGCCCGCCCTACGGCATGATCACCGCCATCGACATGCACACCCAGAAAGTGCTGTGGCAGCATCCGCTGGGCAGCGCGCGCGCCAACGGCCCGTTCGGCCTGCCCACGCACCTGCCGCTGACCATCGGCACGCCCAACAATGGCGGCCCGGTCATTACCGCTGGTGGGCTGATCTTTGTTGCGGCCACGACCGACAACATGATCCATGCCTTCGATATCCATACCGGCAAGGAAGTATGGAACGACGTGCTGCCCGGTGGCGGCCAGGCCACGCCCATGACGTATGAATACAAGGGCAAGCAGTATGTCGCCATCATGGCCGGTGGCCACCACTTCATGATGACGCCGGTGACGGATGACCTTGTGGTCTATGCGCTGGATAATGTGAACTGACCGGATCTGTCATAACCTGACTGACCCGACCGGGGCCGTGCAATGCGGCCCCGGTTTTTTTGTGCGGTAATCCTTGGGGCATATAGAACAGAAGCATCAGTCCCATGTTTCTGCCCCCATGCCAGCGGTGTCTGGTGGAGCGGAATTTTGGTTGCCCGTTGTCTGGCGCGCAAGCAGGCTCTATTCCTCATGGCCTGATATGAGGCGATGGATACGGTCATGATCCGTGCCCCGGATGGGGCCTGGGGTGGGCGTAAGTGCAGGACGGGACACCATGAAAAACATCCTTCTTCTGAACGGTGGAAAAAAGTTTGCCCATTCGCATGGTCGGCTGAACGACACCTTGCAGGCTGTCGCGGCACAGACATTGACTGCGGCAGGTTTTGCCCTGCGGCAGACAAAGATTGATTCGGGCTATGATATTGAGGAAGAGGTGCGGAACTTCCTGTGGGCCGATCTCGTGATCTACCAGATGCCAGGGTGGTGGATGGGCGCGCCGTGGATCGTCAAGAAATACATGGATGAGGTCTTTACCGCCGGTCATGGCGTACTGTACGCCAGCGATGGCCGCAGCCGTGCCCACCCCGAGCGCAAATATGGCTCCGGCGGGCTGCTGCATGGCAAACATTACATGCTTTCATTGACGTGGAACGCCCCTCAGGACGCCTTTATCGATCCCGCCCAGTTTTTTGAGGGCAGGGGGATCGACGGCGTCTATTTTCCTTTCCACAAGGCCAACCAGTTTCTTGCGCTCTCGGCCCTGCCAACCTTCCTTGCTACTGACGTGATCAAGAACCCGTCGATCGAGGCGGATATCGCGCGTTATCGCCAGCATCTGGCCCAAGTGCTGGCCTTCACCCTGGCATAGGATCATGGGAGCGGGGCAGCCCGTAACCCGGCGCATGGAAACAGGCATGAACAGACCCGATCTCGCCCGCCCACGCTGCAAATGGGCGCAGGCCGATGCCATGATGATGACCTATCATGATGAGGAATGGGGCGTGCCCGTGCATGACAGCCGCCAGTTATGGGAGATGCTGGTGCTTGAAAGCTTTCAGGCGGGACTGTCATGGCGCACGATCCTGCGGCGGCGTGAAGGGTTTCGGCGTGCTTTCATGGGGTTTGACCATGATCGTGTCGCGCGGTTTACCGAGGCCGATGTCACCCGCCTCATGGCCGATCCCGGCATTATCCGCGCCCGCGCCAAGATCGTTGCGGCCATCGGCAATGCCCGTGCCTATGTTGCCATGCGGGCAGCGGGCGAGGACCTTGCCACCTTTGCCTGGGGCATGCTGCCCGGCGGCAAGCCAGTGCATGAGCCGAATCCCGGCGTGCAGGCTGCCTCGCCTTTATCGCAGGCCATGGCATCGGCGCTCAGGGCGCGGGGCTTTCGTTTCGTTGGTCCGGTCACGGCCTATGCCTGGATGCAGGCCGCTGGCATGATCCATGACCATGAGGCTGGCTGCTTCCGTCATGCCTGCGACACTGTTTGAAAATAACGCATTGATAAAAAATGATAAAAGTTTTTGGGTGCCAGCTTTTTTCAAAAAGGCGGCGGCCCTTGAAGCTTTTGAAAAAAGCTTCACCAAAAACGTCCTCATGATTTCTGGATGTTTTCCGGTCTGACTTTTCAAACAGTCTCTGAGCCGGGATATGACGGGTGTGGTCCCGCATAAATTCGCTTCATCATGAATCAAGAAAATTTAAAGTAATATCTGCATTATTTTCTGCCCGGTAGGGAAGGAATGGCCTAAAATGTAGCGGCGCTGCCGATTGATGTTGCATACCAGCAACATCAATCGTTTCGATAAAAAATTATTCCGGTATGGATATGGTTAAGCCCCTGTTTGTTGGCTAAGGGTAGAGGGCTGTTTTCGTTGATTGCTTGGGATTTCTTGATGACAAACGCTCATCCGCGTAAAGCCCCCACGCGTAGGCAACTTCTTACCCGTATCGGTACACTGGCCGGTAGTGCCGCATTGTATCAGGCCATGACCTCCATGGGGCATGCGCAGGGCACGGATTTTACCGCGCCGCCCGTGCTGTCAGGTGCAAAGCGTGGCACCCGCGTGCTGGTGCTTGGCGCAGGGCTTGCGGGCATGCTCTCCGCCTACGAACTGCGCAAGGCGGGCTATCAGGTCCAGATACTGGAGTTTCAGGGCCGCGCCGGTGGCCGCAACATCAGCCTGCGTGGCGGTGATACGGTTACCGAACTTGGCGGCGCTACCCAGAAGGTCGGCTTCGCGCCGGGCAACTACATCAATCCCGGCCCGTGGCGCATTCCCTATCACCATCAGGGGCTTTTGCATTACTGCCGCGAATTTGGCGTCGAACTCGAGCCATTTGTCGAGCTCAATCACAATTCGTGGCTTCATTCCAGTAAGGCATTTGGCGGCAAGGCCGTGCGCTACCGCGAATATGCCGCCGACTTCAATGGCTTTACCGCCGAATTGCTGGGCAAGGCGATCGACCAGCACAAGCTTGATGATGCGGTCTCGCCCGATGAGCGCGAGCACCTGCGTACGGCCATGCGCCAGTGGGGCAGCCTTGATTCGGGGCTGAACTACCGCAAGGGCGTGATCAGTTCCGAATGCCGTGGCTATGAAAAGGCGCAGGGCGGCGGCCTGAATGGCGAGCCCGTGCCCTCTGACCTGTTCGACCGCAAGGACGTGCTGGCTTCGGGCCTGTGGACGTGGATGGCCTTCCACGAACGCCTCGACATGCAGACCACCATGTTCCAGCCCGTGGGCGGCATGGACATGATCGGCAAGGGCTTCAACCGCCAGGTGCATGATCTCATCACCCTCAACTGCAAGGTCACGTCCATCCATCAGGACGACAAGGGCGTGAGCGTTACCTATAACGACATGAACCATGGCGGCGCGGTGCGCGAGGCCAAGGCCGATTACTGCGTGTGCACCATTCCGCTGCCCGTGCTCTCGCAGCTTGACGTGCAGGTCAGCGCGCCGCTCAAGGCCGCGATCATGGCGGTGCCCTATGCATCCTCCGTCAAGCTCGGGCTGGAATTCAAGCGCCGCTTCTGGGAGGAAGAGGACCAGATCTATGGCGGCATCAGCTTTACCGACCAGCCGATCAGCCAGATCTCCTATCCCAGCCACGGCTACTTCTCGCGCGGGCCAGCGGTGCTGCTTGGTGGCTACATGTTCGGCCCGGCAGCCTATGATTTTGCGGGCATGACGCCGCAGGAGCGCATCGAGCACGGTCTGGCACAGGGCGAGGCGCTCCACCCCAACCATTACCGCAAGGAATTTTCCAATGGCGTGAGCTTCGCCTGGAGCCGCGTGCCCTGGTCCATGGGCTGCTGCTCGATGTGGAGCGAGCAGGCCCGCAAGACCCACTACAAGGCCCTGTGCGCCATGGATAACCGCGTTGTGCTGGCCGGCGAGCATGCATCCTATGTGGGCTGCTGGCAGGAAGGGGCCATTCTTTCCGCCCTTGATGCCGTAACCCAGTTGCACAAGCGCGCGCAGGGAGCCAGCTGATGCGTAAGATCCTTCTCCTGCCCGCCCTTGCGGTCCTGCCGCTGCTTGCCGCCCCCGCCGGCCCCGCGCGCGCCGATAGCGCCGCCGCCGTGGTGGGAAACGTGCAGCCCATGACCACGGGCGAGGATGTGTACCGTCATGTCTGCCAGGGCTGTCACATGCCTGATGGCAAGGGGGCGACGGGTGCTGGCGCGCAGTTTCCCGCCTTTGCAGGCAACGCCAAGCTGCAGAGCAGCGCCTACCCGGTTTATGTGATCCTGAACGGCTATGGCGGCATGCCGTGGTTTTCAGGCGTGCTGAAAGATGACCAGATCGCCAATGTGGTGAATTATATCCGCACCCATTTTGGCAATCACTACACTGATGCCGTAAGCGCGTCTGACGTGGCGGCCCAGCGGCCTCCCGTAACACCACAGGAGCAGTAAGAGAATGTTCGACCTTAAAAAAACCATTGCCGCCCTGGCTGTTCTTGGCGGCGTGGCGGCTGCCATGCCGGCTTATGCCGATGATGGGATCGTGCGCCACGTGGAGGGGAAATTCCCCATTTCCACCGCCATTGAGGTGCCTGCGGGGGCAGCCACCGTCTATCTCAGCGGCATGGGCGCGCCGGTTCAGGACAAGAAGGCCGACCCCAAGAGCCTTGCAGCCTATGGCGATACGCAGGCCCAGACCTATGCGGCCCTGCAGCGCATTAGCGATGAGCTGAAAAAGCTGGGGCTGGGCATGGGCGACGTGGTGCAGATGCATGTCTACATGGTGGAAGACCCCAAGCTGGGCAAGCTCGACTTTGACGGCATGATGAAAGCCTACACCCAGTTCTATGGCCCCTCGGCCAAGCAGCCCAACCTGCCGGTGCGCTCGGCGTTTGGCGTGGCGCATCTGGCCAATCCGGGATGGCTGATTGAAATCGAGACCACGGCCGTGCGCGCGCCGGGTAAATAAGAAATTATTGAAAACAGTAATAGTGTTTGGGTGCCGCCGTTTTTTCAACGGCGGCACTCTTTTGAAATTTCCAGAAATTTTATGAGACCTGTTATTTCTCCTGTAGCGTATTACCAGCCAGGCGCATGTTATCAAATATAATGGCGGCGATGTTTTTGAAAATATGGAAACACGCATTATATGACAATGGTAATGAAAGTAGAGAATAAAGATCCGGTTAAAGTAGATAATTTCTCTAAAATAGAAAAATCGCTCAGGTCATTAAAAAGCTATGGGCCATGCTCTTATGCTATTTTAGAAAATGATGATGGCTCTTACATACAGGTTGCGGGTGGAAGGGTCACATGCGTTCTTGAGCTTCGGGAAAAAAAGCAAGACAGGCAGCTTCGGGCTTACCTGTCCGTTCCGCGTGTTTGTTATACTGGCGAGCAGACTTTGATGTTTGGAGCCGGGCAAGTAAAAATGCAGCCCGATGAGATTTTATTCATAGATGATGTTGTGGCGGCTTTTAAGGCGTTTTTTGAAAAAACACCATTTCCGCTCAATATTAAGTGGCGAGAGATGTCGCATATTTTTGCTGCGCCCCTTCTGCCATGAAATACGACGGTATGGTTGCTGATTCATAAGAGACTGTTTGAAAACAACTCATTGATACAAAATAATGAAAGTTTCTGGGTGCCACCTTTTTCAAAAAGACGGCGTTCTCCGAAACTTTCTAAAAAAAGCCCCACCCAAAACGTCCTTATGATTTCTGGATATTTTCCAAGCTAACTTTTCAAACAGTCTTTAACATTGTCGTATTGAAGGCATGTGCCTGAAAAAAAAGGGGATCGGCAGGATCCCCCTTTTTGTGCCAGTGGCTCAGGGCAGCGGGTGCTGCGCGTCAAGCGCCTTGCGCTTTTCAACCACGGCAGGCGGCGTTAGGGCTTCCTTGCGGCCTGTTGCAACCTCTTCAGCGGTAAACACGGTTGCATCAGGACCAGAGGGCAGGCCCGCCACATGGTTCAGCACGGCAGCGATCTGGTCATCGGGCAGCGTCTTGAACGGCGGCATGAAGCTTGCATAGGTATTGCCTGCGGCTGTAATCGGTCCCATCAGGCCATTCAGCGCCACGGCGATGACATACTGCCTGCCTTCCGGCGTGGCGGCGATCTTGCCTACGCGTCCGGCCAGCGGCGGGAACTGACCGGGCACGCCCTGGCCATCAGCCTGGTGGCAGGCGCTGCAATTGGTCTGGAACAGGGCTGCGCCATCAGCTGCAAGCGCGGGCGCTGCGGGAAGGGAAAGGGAGAAGAGAGCGGCCAGCAGTCGTTTTTTCATCAGTTGTTTCCAGGTATGGCAATTATGTGAATCCTGTTCGAAAACAGGCTTTTTCAATCGTTTCCTGATCGATCCTATTATAAAGCAGGCGCACTGCCTATATCGCAGCCCCTACAGGTGGCGATCCCCGCGTGGTTTGCCCCGCGCCTGTGTTCACAAATCCACATCCGGTAAAAGACTGATTTCCTCAGAAACTGTTTTAAAACAACGCATTGCTCAAAAAGAATAAAAGTTTTTGGGTGCCGCCTTTTTTCAAAAAGGCGGCGTTTTTCGGAGCTTTCTGAAAAAAGCTTCACCACAAACTTCCTTACAATTTCTGGATATTTTCCACGCTAACTTTTCAAACAGTCTCTTACAGGGGTGAATGCTCGGCGGCCTCATGCTCACGGGCGCATGAACGCGCGGCGGCTTTGGGTGCCTTGCTGTGCAGGGCGGCAAGTTCCGTTCGGGCTGCGTCCATATCCGTGCGGAAGGCAGGGCTGCCATGCAGGGCGGCAATCTCGGCCGAGCCCAGCATATAGCCTGCCTGCACGTCACTTTCCCAATGCACGCCGCATATGATCCGGCTCTCGCCAAACACCCGGCCGCGTTGCAGGATCTGCGTCGCACGCTCAGGCAGCAGTTCGGCCAGCACGAGTGCCGTGCTCCAGCCCAGCATGGTGTGGCCCGATGGATAGGCGCCAGACGTGGCCAGATGCGCCCGATCCTTTTCGGTGCAGATGGGCTGGCTGTTGCCTACAAAGGGGCGTGGCCGGTGCCAGTAAGCCTTGCTTTTACGCATATCGGCAATTTCAGACACATCCATCTTGTGAATGAGCGCGCTCAGTCCTGGCGCATTTGTGGTGCTCAGGGGCAGGCCCGCGGCACAGGAGAAACTGTGCAGTAGCGCGTTTTCATGCAGGTTGGCATCCGCCGTGGCCAGCGCCCAGCGCGGGCTGCCCCGCAGGGCGCGGGTGGCGGTGAAAGCCTGGTCGTCATTTGCCTGCCGCACTGTACCGGGCTGGGGCGGGGGCGGCAGGTAGGCTGTTGCGTCCGGCTGGGTGGCGGGGGTGAAATATCCCGGCTCGGGTGTTGCGGGCTCAAGCGGGTCGGCTGCATGGGCGGGCATGCTGGCAAGTGCTGCGGCCGCAAGCAGCCCCGCCAGAAGAGGCAGGCCCACCCGTGACGCAGGGCGGAGGAAAGGGACGGTAAGGCTGGATCGGGTCATGCTATGGCTTGGACAATTCAGGGTTGCGAAGGGTGAAAAGGGGTTTCTGCCCGGTAAAGATTGACAGGCGGATCATGACACAATGGCACGGGCAGAAAACGCCCGTCCCGTCATGAACATGCAATTTTCATGAAACTGTCACAAATATTTCCTTTTAAAATCCCTTACACAGCAACGATCTTTTTCAGCAGCCCCAGATGGGACGAGAAAGCCGTTGAGTGAAAAATGGTTGCCCTGTCGGCAGGAGTGGCTTCGCCTCTACCGGCGCGTACGGTCCCTGACGCGCCGCGATGATGCGGAAGATCATCTGCAGAGTGCCTTCGTCAATTATCTCGAACGCCCCGATGGCAGCATTGGCCACCCGGAGGCCTATATTACGCGCAGTGCCGTCAACCTTTCCCACAATGCGCGCAGGCGCGAACAGGTTGGCTGCATAGCGCCCGGCGGCTGGGACGACATGCTTGGCGAAGTGCGTGATACCGCGCCCACGCAGGAGGAAGCCTATCAGGCACGTGAACGCCTGATCCGTTTTCACGCGGGCTGCCAGCATTATGAGGAGGGGTATTATACCGCCTGGCGCAATATCGCCAATGAGCCGATCGATTTTGTCTTTCATTATGGCGATTACATTTACGAAGGCCCCGACAGCAAGGGTCGCGTGCATGAAATGAACGGCCGCCCCTTCCAGGCGCTGCGCCGCCATGTCGGGCCAGAATGCTATTCGCTTGATGAATACCGTCGCCGCTACGCCCAGTACAAGACCGACCCCGACCTGCAGGCCGCCCACGCCGCCGTGCCGTGGATCGTTACCTCCGATGACCATGAGGTGGACAATAACTGGGCAGGCGACACCGATCAGGACGGCACGCCGCCCGAGATATTCCCCCTGCGCCGGCAGGCCGCCATGCAGGCCTATTACGAACACATGCCGCTGCGCCTTTCAGCCCTGCCAGATGGCAGCCACATGCAGCTTTATCGCAGCCTGCGCTATGGCACGCTCATGAACACCTTCGTGCCCGATACGCGCCAGTATCGCAGCGATCAGGTCTATGGTGATGGCATGGCAGCGCAGGGGGCCGATGTCTGGTCGCCCAACCGCACCATGATGGGGGCCGCGCAGGAACAATGGCTGTTTGACGGGCTAGGCAGGTCCGACACGCGGTGGAACCTGCTGGCGCATCAGGTGATGATGATGAACCTTGCCCACCGGCGTGCCCCGCAGGGCGAACTGCTTTACAGCATGGACCAGTGGTCGGGCTATATGGACAGCCGCAGGCGCCTGCTTGGGTTCATTGGCGCGCATTGCCCCGGCAACGTGGTGAACGTGACGGGTGATGCGCACCGCCACTTTGCGGGGGACCTGCTGACAGATCCGGGCCAGAAGAAACCGGTCTCGGTCGAGTTCCTGGCCACATCCGTCACGTCAGGCGCGGATGGCGTGGGCGATGATGACAGTTTCAGCCGCTCCGCCCGGCGCGAAAACCCGCACCTCAAGGCCACGACCGACCAGCGTGGCTATGTGCTGTGCGATGTAGGGCCGGATGTATGGCGCGCCGACCTCAAGGTGCTCGACAAGGTGATGGAACGCGATGGCCGGCTGTCCACCTATGCCAGCTTTGCGGTAGAACGCGGCCATCCCGGCCTGCAGAAAGCCTGAACAGAAAAAGGACGTCCCGCCGCAGGGGCGGGACGCCAAGTTCAGGGATTGGGAGACGTTGTGGTGTCACGAAAGCCACATCCCATTAACTCCATTTATGGATAATGGTTTTCCTTAAATTGAGCCAATATGGAAAAATAATTGTCCCTGCCGTTCAGGCCGGGTGGATCATCACATAGTGCCGGGCAAAGGGCAGCATGACGCCAATGCTCAGGAGCCCGAACACAATGGTCATGCCCGCGAATGTGGCCATGTGGTGCGGATAGTCCTCGGTATAGAGAAGCCCGCATACCCAGAACGCAACGGCCTCGACGGCCAGCGCCACGCCAAGTGTGGGCACGTGAAAGAAGGGGCCAGCCAGCCACCCCATCAGGCCTGCCACCAGCACGATGGCCAGTGTCGAGCGAAACAGGAATGTAATGGCGCGCATGGCGGTCCTTGGCCGTGTGGGGCAGGGGCAGTATCCGCAGGCAGCATGGTTGCCTGCCTGCGGACCTGGCGATTTACATGCTTGCGTTGCCCTGCGGCGCGGCGGTGGTGGCCGGGGTGTCAGGTGTCATCTTGCCCGGCGTGGTTGAGTGCTCCACGTCATAGGCCGTTGCCTTCTCCATGTAGGTACCCTTCGAGCCGGGGTGTTCCTGATCATACAGCTTGGCTTTGGCCTTGGCTTCCTTGCGGTATTCGTGGCGCTTGTACATGCCGGTCACGCAACCGGCGGCGGCACCGAGCACGCTGTGGCCACCGGCCACATGGCCACCTACGGCTCCCACCGCGCCATATTTCAGGCACCCGCCGGGCTCGGCCTGCGCAGTGGCGGTAACGCATGTAATGGCCGCGATGGCGGCGGCGGTAACAATCTTACGCATGAAATGACCTCTTTTGTGCATGAATGCGAATAATGCGTTCATGGCATATCCGATACGACATGTTTTGTCACCTTGCTAGGGCACGCCCGGCTCATGTTCATGCAGGCTTGCGGCAATGATGTGCAGGCAGGCAACGGCATCGGCCAGGCTGGCGCGGTCACGCGCCGCATGGGGGCGGGTCTGTTCGTGGTGCAGCCAGGCCAGCACATGCGTGGTGGTGGGGCCAGCCTGCCCGCGCTGCCACCGTGCCAGGAAAAGGGCAACCATGCGCATGGCCCGTGGTGGCAGTGCGCCCGTGCGCAGCATGTCGCGCAGGCGGATGATGTACAGGCCCTCCGTCATTGCCCCGATCTGCTGGCTCAGGCAGGCATTGACGGTGGGCGGCGGCACGGCGGTGGCCTGGTGCAGGATGCGCACGAGGCTCGCGGCACAGGCGCCCAGCCAGGCCGGGGCGCTGGTGCGGTCGCGGGTCTGGGCCAGATGGCGTAGCTGCCGGTTCATGGCCGCGGCGGTGCGGCGGATATGCACATCAAGCCGGAAGGGAATGACCAGCCGGTAGGTCAGCAGCACGAACACGATACTGGCCACGAAGGCCAGTGCGTTGTTGAGAAAGGCGACCTCGTCATACCGTCCCTGGTTCATCGGGCCGATCAGCACGGGCAGGAACATGTTGAACGAGAAGGCATAGCCCGCAAGCTGCGGCCGGCGCGCGGCCAGCCCGCCAATGGTCATGGGCACGAGCAGCGCTGCAAGCAGCATCTCGGGCGTGGTGATGGCAGGGATGACCCACAGCGCCATGACGGCGGCGGTGGCCGTGCACCACAGCCCGCCCTTGAGGAAGGGAAGGGTGGCGACCAGAGGGTTCTCGCGCGTGGCCATCAGCCCGTAGATCAGCGCCACGAACGAGATGAAGGCCGGGCCATGATGCCATGCCGTGATCTCCCACAGCACCGCCGCCGCCATGATGGCCACGCTGGAGCGGATGCCGTTATGCACTGCCTCACGCGCATGGCGGCGCGAGGTCAGGCTGAAACGGAAGTTGTCGCCAAGGCGGGTGGCGTGGCAGGCCAGCATTTCATCATGCACCCGTGCGGTTTCATGCGTAAGGGCGGAAGCAACCGGCTGCCAGGCGCTGGCAGCCATGCCGTCAGGCCCGGGCGGGGGCGCGTGGTCACGTAGCCATGTGGCCAGTGCATGCTCGGGCGCTTCATGCGCGGGCAGGGCGCTGGCATCGGGGCGGGGGGAGAGGATCTGCAACGCGCGGGCATGGGCAAGCATGACCAGCATGCCCGCGAGTGCCCGGCGGGCGTGATCGCCCACCCGGTTGCGCGGCCCGAGTTCAAGGGCCGCGAATTCGATCTGCCCGCTGAAGGCCATGATCCGGTCAAGCAGCCTGCCGGTTGCGGCCTGCCGCGCAGCGGGCGCGGTCATGCCCAGCAGGTGCGGAATGGCGGCGCAGGTGGCGCTGAATGTATCATCCAGCCGGGCCAGTAGCTGCGCGCGGGTGCGTTCCACCATGTTGGGCATGAACAGCACGGCCAGCACCGCTTCGCACAGCACGCCCAGTATGATGTAGCTGCTTCGCGCGATGCTGACGGCAAAGACATCATCCGGCTGCACGATGGCCCCGGTTGCGATGATGGCGGAGGTGAACCCTGTCAGCACCAGCCCGTAGGCGCGATACTGGTCGAGCAGGGTGGCAAGGGCGCAGCATAGCCCGATCCAGAGTGCCAGGCAGACAAAGAACATGGCCGGGGCCTGCGGAAAGGCGGCCATGAGCGTCATCGCGGCAACGCTGCCCGCCAGCGTGCCTACAATCCGCCATCGCGCCTTTGACAGGCTCTCCCCGCGTGAGGACTGCGCCACGACCCAGACGGTAAGCGGCGCCCATTGCGGGCTGTCGAGTTCCATCCACATGGCGATAAGCAGCGAGAGGATGGCGGCGCATGACGTGCGCACCGCAAAGCCCAGATCGGCCAGCGACGGCGCGTATATCCATGAAAAACGCCGGATATGGCGCAGCAGGCCCGTGTCAGGCGCGTCGTGCAGGGGAAATGCGGTGCTCTGTCCCCCCATTGGTCTCATACCTTTACATCATGTGCCGGGTTCAGCCTGAAGGGCTGAGTGTGGCGGAACATGAAGGCAGCCCTATGGAAGGGTCCAATCGTTTGTCATGATATTTTGATAAATCCTGCTTATGAAATACTCATAAACAGAAAAATTTGTTGGCGACGCTTTTTTCAAGCCGCAAGAAAACGCCGCCTTTTTGAAAAAAGGCGGCGCCCAAAGACTTTTATTATGTTTAATCAATGAACTGTTTTTTTAAGCCGTCTTTTAGAACGTAATGCTGCTGTGCAGGCCAAAAATGGCCTCGTTGCCCACACGGCGATTGTAGCTCACGCTATAATCCGGCACGCCGCCCGACGGGTTCCACACGTACTGGAAGTCAGGCTGCATGACCATCCATGGCGTGACCTA
>NZ_BCTP01000053.1 GCF_001571345.1 Komagataeibacter xylinus NBRC 15237
CACGATCAGTGGCGTGGAATTGCCCAGGCGGGCGCGGTCCTGCGCGATCTGGGTCTGGATCTGGGCGTGGGCTGCGGTGCAGTACGCGCCGCTCAGGGCGCCCGACAGCAGCAGCATGCGCGATAGGGGCTGCCGCCGCGGGAGGAGAATATGCAATTTCATGGTGGAAACATCCCGTCAGGATGGGTCTGGCGCCACAGGGCCAGAAGATGACAGGCCAACAGAAAGGCCCATCGCTGCTACGGCATACGGGATGTCAGGTCGGAGGGCGCATGGTCTCATATCCATCTCCGGTCATGCCCGCCCGGCGATATCGTTAAAGGACAATGGCAGGTCTCCTGACTTGCGGGTCATTGCACGCCATCTCCCTTCCCGGCCGGAGCCAGTGGTTGCCATTGACATGGCGCCAGATGAAGCACTCTCCGCCTACAGTTGCGGGTACAGTTACCGACTGCGCCCCCGGGCCTGAATACCCTGCCGGAGCTTACGGCATTCCCTTTTTCACCCGTTTGCACGGGACCATTGACTTGTCGGGCTGGACTATACCGTGCGCGGATCAATGTGCAAGATCAGCGTATTGTCGCGTTGCTGCTCCGCCCGGCGCAGGCATGGGCGGTGCCATGCGGCGCGATGCCCGGTTGTGCTTGCGTGGCCGGGGCCTGCGCGCCGGGTGGGCTTTTGTGCCCTGCGGGAAGGACGTGGCATTTAATATATTGATAAGAGACAATTTTATTAAAAAAGACAGTCGTTTTATGAAGTTTTTTGGAAAAAAACTTCACTGGAAATTTTCTTATAGACTGTTTGAAAAGTTAACTCGGAAAACATGCAGGAATCATAAGGAAGTTTTTGGTGAAGCTTTTTTCAAAAAGCTTCGAAAAACGCCATCTTTTTGAAAAAAGGCGGCAGCCAGAAACGTTCATCATTTTTTATCAATGAGTTGTTTTCAAGCAATTTCTTATGGTTTTCAGGCCGCTGGCACAGGCTCGGCCCGGCGTTCCCTGATCCATGTATCAAGGGCTGCGGTATCCATCGGGCGGCCAAAATAATAGCCCTGTATCACGTCGCAATCGATGTTGCGCAACTGGGCGCACTGGGCGGCGTCCTCCACCCCTTCGGCCACTACGGTCATGCCCAGCGTGTGGCCGATGCGGATGATGGCGGTCACCACCTGGCGCACGTTGCCGGTGCTGCCAAAGCCGTTCATGAAGCTGCGGTCGATCTTGACCTCGCTTATGGGCAGGCTGGCAAGGTTGGACAGGCTGGAATACCCGGTGCCAAAATCATCCATCGACAGGCCGATGCCCAGTTCGCGGATGGCCCGGGCTGTGGCCACCGTCTGCTCGAAATTCTCGATCATGGCGGTCTCGGTCAGTTCCACGATCAGGCGTTCGGGCGGCACGTTGGTCTCGTGCAGGATGGTGGCAAGCTGCGCCACGAGTTCAGGGTCCTGGAACTGGATGGCCGAGACATTGACCGATACGGTGGGTACGGGAATGCCGTGCGCGATCCATTGCGCCATCTGCGCGCACGCCGCCCGCAGCGACCACACGCCAATGGCGCGGATCTGCCCGGTTTCCTCCGCCACGGGAATGAACCGCCCCGGCGAGACCATGCCCAGCGCCGCATCGTTCCAGCGCGAGAGCGCCTCCACGCCATGCAGTTGGCCCGTGCTCAGGTCGACCTGGGGCTGGTAGACAAGGGTCAGCCGGTTATCGGCAATGGCCTCGCGCAGGGCGGAGGCGAGGATGATGTGATCTTCCGCCTGCCGGTTCATGGAAGGGTGGAAAAAGCGGTAGCAGCACCGCCCCGCCTTCTTGGCCTGCGCGAGCGCGGTATAGGCCTGGCGCAGGGTTTCTTCCACCGCCTGCCCGTCCTGATGGGTGCTGATGCCGATGCTGCCCGAAATGTTGATGGGAATGTTATCGATCGTAAACGGCTCTTCAAGCGTGTGGAGGATGCGCTCGGCCAGATGCGTGATGTCGGTGGCGTCCTGCGTGGTCAGCACCACGAATTCATCGCCCTCCGTACGCACCAGCACGTCGCGCCCCACAATGCCGTGGCGCAGGCGGCACGCGAGTTCGAGCAGCATCTGGTCGGCCCGGCCCTGGCCCAGCGCCTGCACGATCTTGCGGAAACGGTCGAGGTCGATGACCATGATGCTCAGCGCCGTTGCAGGCGGCCGGGCCACGAGTTCGTTGAGGCGGCGGTTGAGCCACAGGCGGTTGGGCAGGCTGGTCAGCCGGTCGGTATAGGACAGGCGGATGATGGATTCACGGCTGCGCTGCTGCTCGATGGCCAGCATGGCCAGATGCACGCAGGCATTGACAATGCGCCGGTGCCACGCCCCCGGCTGGCCGGGCGTGCGGAAATAAAGCGAGAAGCTGCCCGCCACATCCCCATTGCGCAAAATAATGGGCACCGCCCACTCCGCCGCCAGCGCATGCTCCGCCACGACCGCGCGCAGGGCGGGCCAGCGTTCTTCCGCCGCAAGGTCGGGCACCTCCACTTCCTTTGCCGTGGCGATGGCTGTGCCGCAGGCGCCGCCTGCGGTGCCGGCCTCCAGCCCCTCGAACGCCTGCAGCACGGGCAGGGGCATGGCGCCGTGGCCACCGGCATGCAGCACGCCGCCGGTGCTGAGCATGACTGCGGCCAGGCAGTCCGGCGCGATCAGTTCGATGCGGCGGCACATGAAATCGAGCATCTCGCGCAGGGAGAACTGGTCCGTCAGCGCCTCGACCACGTCACGTTGCAGGTTGCGCAACTGCCGGTCGTGCGTGATGTCGTGGATGATGATGATGATATCGGCCAGCGTGCCGTCATCCGCGTAATGCGGCGTGACCGCGCAGCGCAGCCACAGCGCCATGCCCTGCGGGCCACGGGCCTGCACATCCACCTCGAAGCCGGTGCGGCGGGCAAGGTGCGCGCGGAACTGGCGCAGGGTGCCGATATCGTTTTCCGCCCCGGCCAGCAGCGTGCCAAACGGCGCGCCGTGCAGCGCGCTGCGCTCCACGCCGAGCATGGTGGCGATGGCGGCATTGGCGTGGCTGATGCGGTACTGCGCATCGAGCACCACAATGCCCCTGTCGGTCGCCTGCACGATCATGGCGCTGATCTCGGCCTGCTCGCGCGCCAGATCCTCGTGCGTGCGGTCATGCAGGGCGATCAGTTCATAGGGCACGCCATCCCATTCCAGGTGTTCACGGTACAGGCGTACGGGCAGACCCAGCCCGTCCCTGCGGCGCAGCGTGGTGCAGTGCGACGGCGTGGCCCCCTGTTCCGGCAGGCCCGGCGTGGCCGCAGCATCCGCACCCGGCAGCATGCCCTGGGTAAACAGGCGGCCCAGCCGGGTGGAAGCGAGTTCCGTGGCGCTGTAGCCGGTCATGGCGCAGGCGCATGCGTTGCCATAGAGCACATGACCAGTGCTGTCCGCCATCATCAGCGCCAGCGGCAGTTTCTCCAGAAGCGGGGAAGAAATCTGTGTGATGTCTGGCATGATGGCGTCTTTCCACAAGGTCCTGGTCCTTTGCCGCATGGCACGCCCATGATGACGGAGCATGAAATGCGCGGTTTTTCAGGCGATAAGGGGCATTAGCGTATCTTTAACTTCATTGCGGCAGTTTTATGGCCTGCTGCTGTAGTGTATTTACCGATCCATGTTTCGTTTTGACTGTTCCCTTACCCGCGCATTAGGGGGGCATGGTGCGGTGGTGGATCAGTATTCCGGTTTTTCCCCCTTCGCGGGAACGGAGGTGGGCGTGCCCGGCGTGCCGGCATAGGTCAGCAGCACCACAGTGCGGGTATCCCCCGTTTCCCCGCGATGGGTGTCATTGACGGATTCAGCGAACGCCTCACCCTGATGGAAAGTTTCCGTCCTGCCGCTGTCACGATCATGAATCGTCAACTGCCCTTCGAGCACGTAGCCTGCGTTGGGCACGGGGTGGGTATGCCATGGCAGCGCGGTATGGGCGGGAATGGTCAGGCGGATCATGGTCAGTTCGGGGCGCGTGGTGGGGTAGGGCCCGTACGCCACGCCATTCCATGAATGATCGGCCTGAAGCAGGATGTCCCGATGCCCCGAGGCGACTGACTGGGCATGGGCCACAAGGAGCGGTGCGGCAGACAGGCCAAGGATGGTCAGGGCGAGGGTGGCGTGTATTCTTGGCATCATGGCGTCTTTCCCGTCAGTTCAGGTACTCCGTGGGGAAAGAGCGTGCGATGCTCCGGTATGTTTCCATTTTATTAAGGGTAAATGCGTTGTCTCACACCCTTTTGAGAGACTGTTTGAAAAGTCAGCCCGAAAAACATCCACAAATCATAAGGAATTTTTTGGTGAAGATTTTCTCAAAAAGGCGGTGCCTAACAACTTTTATCAATAAGTTGTTTTCAAGTAGTGCCTTCGACACGAGGCGGGATCATTTGTCCGCCTCCATGGCTGTTGTTGCAGATGGATGCCAGATAGGTCCGTTTATTCTTCTGTATTGTCCTTATGCCAGACATCTTCATAATCAGGCGTAACAATAAAGCGCCATCCCGGCGCCAGGCCCAGATAGGGAATGACGATTTTGCACCAGTGCGGGATATGGCGGGTATGCAGCGGCACAAAAAAATCCTCTGCCTGCGACATTTCCTCCCCGGCCCAGATGTACCAGCCACTCGTGCCGTTTTCGGGTGGCGTGCGCACGCCCCTTATGGGGAGCAGTCCGGTCCTGACATTTCTTGATATGCCCAGTTTCAGATTCCACCCGCAATCGTAATAAGGCGCACGGAATCTGTGACAGACATCCATCTGTATTTCTTTATACGGACTGTTTTCCATGTCAGGGCATATTCATCATGATGACTGTCACTGCCAACCGGACCCGGATTTTTTGATGACAGTCAGTGCCCTGTTTATGACGGCATCAAGTTCCGTTTCGCCAATGGTGTATTCATCCCGGTCTTTTTTTATGGGTTCATAACTGTCTGATGCAGTAAAGATTTCGTCGAATGCCCTGAGTATTGTACGATCCTGATGGTTCAGGCTGAAGTCGCCATTATCACGCGCACTTTTCCATAAAGAAATATAGTGGTCAGCAAATGTACCCGGGCTGACCTTTGCATTCAGGCGATCGTGACATAAGGCGATCATCTGTTTTGGGATATTTCTTCCGCGCGGGAAATCTGTCATCGGATCACCATGAACGGATCGGTATAATATCAGGAGGCTACCTGAAAAAGCCGGTTCGGCAAATCCTGGAAATATAAGGCCGGTCTGCGCCACAGCGCAGGAACACGACAAGCGCCGGAAAACCAGCGCTGCGATACATGATGCGACTGTATGTGAAAGGTAGTTGGTGGAGGGAGTTGGATTCGAACCAACGTAGGCGTACACCAGCGGATTTACAGTCCGCCCCCTTTAGCCACTCGGGCATCCCTCCATGTTGGGCGGGTAAATACGGGGTATTGAGGGGGGTAGTCAAGGGCATGGGTGAAAAATTTACGACAATTTTCGTTTGGGGGAATGACGCCGATGCGCGTTGGGCTTAAAGAGCGATCATGAACATGCGCACACCCCGCCGCCGTGGGGCCTCGCCCGGGGCTCATTCCGCTTCTTCCGTCCGCACTGGCGCGCCCGAAAGGGGCGGCAGGCGGGGCGGGCGTGGCGCCGCATCGGCTCCCGCTGGCACGTGCTGGCTGTATGGCCTGCATGCGGTTCAGGCCGCGCTTGAAAACCCGGCCCGCAAGCTGCGCCAGCTTCTGGTCACGGCGGAAGCGCAGGATAGCCTGGCAGCAAAGCTTGAAGGCGGCTTTCCCATCCAGGCCGTCCGTGCCGAGCGCGCCCAGCTTGATGCGCTGTGTGGTCCTGACGCCGTGCATCAGGGCATGGCGCTGCTGGCCGATATGCTGACCCCGCCCGATCTTGATACGGTGCTCGAGCAGCCCGGCCCGGTGCTGGTGCTCGATCAGGTGACCGATCCGCGCAATGTGGGCGCCATCCTGCGCTCGGCGGCGGCCTTTGGCGCGGTGGCGGTGGTGATGCAGGACCGCAATGCCCCTGACGAGACCGGCACGCTCGCGCGCGCGGCCTCGGGCGCGCTCGAGATCGTGCCGCTGATCCGCGTGGTCAACCTCTCGCGCGTGCTTGATGCGCTCAAGGCGCGTGGCCTGTGGGTGGTGGGGCTTGATGCGGGGGGCGGCATTCTTGATGGCGCAGCCTTCCACCAGCGCCGGGTGGCCCTTGTGCTCGGGGCCGAAGGGGCAGGGTTGCGGCGGCTGACGCGCGAGCATTGCGATGAAATCGCGGGCCTTGCCATGAGCAGCCAGATGGAAAGTCTTAACGTATCCAACGCTGCCGCCGTGGCGCTGTACGAAATGTTCCGCCACCGCTAGAGCCGTTCCACTAAACCCTGGCTCAGTGGAATGGCTCCAGTTCATTGTTTATCGAGCATCTTCACCAGTTTGAATGTGTCCATTCAAACTGGACCTGCTCCCGGACAACGGGAAAAAGCTTCAGAAGAATGCTGCTTTTTAAAAAAAGACAGAACCCGCAAACTGGTATCCGCCCAGTCATGATCGTGCCCCTGCGCGGGGCGTGGGCCATTGCCCGTAACGCGCGGCAAAGGGTCGGGAAACATGAAAAACTATTTACGTTATAACATGTAGATTTGTGCCCCCGTTATTGTCATTGGGAGGGCATGACACGAGTACGTGATAGAGCCACTGCGCCAGCCCGCAGCAAGTGGGGCAGGGGGCTGTGGCGCCCGGCATGACGGATGGCTTCCTGCGTCGGTTCCGCTGGCTTTATGCCCCGCGTCTTGCGGATTTCGGCTTTGCGCTGCGCACGACCATTGCCGCCCTGCTGGCCCTCGTGCTGGCCTTGTGGATGGAGATGGACGACCCGCAATGGGCCCCCATGACCACATGGATCGTGGCCCAGAATTCACGCGGGCAGAGCATGTCCAAGGCGCGGTGGCGGCTTTTGGGCACCTGCCTTGGCGCTGTGGCGGGGGTGGCGCTGATTGCCGCCATGCCGCAATCGGCGTGGCTGCTGTTTCCCGTGCTGGCCTTGTGGGTGGGGATGTGCTGCGGGCTGGCCACGTTCCTGCGCAATTTCCATTCCTATGCTCTGGTGCTCATGGCGTTTACCAGCGGGCTGATTGCGCTCAATGCCGCCAATGCGCCGCATCAGGTGTTTGATATTGCCCTGTCGCGTTCGACCTACATTTTTCTGGGCATATTATGCGAGAGCGCGCTGGCCGCGGTGTTTGCGCCCAGCCTGATTGACGTGGCCCGGCGCGAGATCGGCCAGAAGGTTGGCGCTGCCATAGGTCAGGCAGTACAGGCGCTCGGCAGCATGATGCAGGGGCGCGAGGGGGCGTTCCTCAAGTCACGCACGCTGCTGGGATCGGTCTTTTCCGTATCGGACCAGATCGAGTTCAGCGAGGTGGAAATGCAGCACCGCACCCGCGCGGGCGATCATGCGCGCGCAGCACTTGCCTCGATTGCGGTGGTGATGTCGCGCGGGCTGGGGCTGAGTGCGCGCATGCATGCCACGGCTGTCCTGCCGCCTGCCTTCATCACCCCGCTGGCGCGCGCGCAGGCGCTGTTTGCCAACATCCAGGCCGCCATGGCGGGGCCTGACCCGCTGGCCACCATTGACGCCCTGCGTGCGCAATTGCGCAACCTTGGGGCGGAATGCCGCCAGCAACTTGTCAATGACATCATCGCCGTATCCGGCCCCACTCCGCCGGGTCGGGGGGCGGGGCAGCAGCATCTTGATGGCTATATCCTCAATGCCTCGCTTGGCGTGCTGCTGGTGCGGCTTGATGCGGCGCTGGGGCATCTGGCGGCAACGCAGGTGGCGCCTGCGCATGATCATTTTCATTTCTCCATCCCGCCATGGCGCGACCGTACGGCGGCGTGGCATAACGGCATCCGCTCGGCGGGTGCGGTGCTGATGGGCGGGCTGGTGTGGGAGTGTACCGGCTGGCCCGATGGCGCGACGTTTGCCATGTTCGTGGTGGTGACATGCAGCCGCTTTGCCGCCAATGAAAACCCGGTGCGCGACAGCATCGGCTTCCTGCGCGGGGCAATATGGTCGGTGCTGGTTGCGGCCATCATCACCTTTGTGGTGCTGCCTGATCAGGCGGTGTGGGAGACGCTGGTGCTCTCGCTGTTCGTGCCCATGATGGTGGGCGGCCTTGCGTTGCGCGATGCGCGCACGGCGGGTACGGCGGCGCCCTATAACAACTTCCTGCCGTTCATGGTCTATCCGGGCAACCAGTCGCGGCTGGATGAACTGACCTTTTTCAACACCAACGGCGCGGTGGTGCTGGGCATCGGGTGCAGCGTGCTGGTGTTTCGCCTCGTGCTGCCCTTTGACCCCGATGCCGAGCGGTGGCGCATGCGCCGCCAGATCGTGCGCGACCTGCGCCGCATTGCCCTTGCCCCCGCCATACCCGACCCTGGCGCATGGGTGAACCGGCTCACCACCGGCTTTGCGCGGCTGGTGCGGCATGCGTCCACCATGTCCGATGCGCAGACCAATGCGTATCTTGATGGCGTGCTGTCGGCCATGACGGTGGGGCTCAACCTGATCCGCCTGCGCGGCCTGCTGGTCCGGGGCAGCCTGCCGCCTGTCGGCGGGGCTGCGGTGGAGCGCACGCTGGGCGCCTTTGGCGCGTGGAAGGGCGGCCCGCCGGAGGGGCTGGCCCGTATCGTGGCGGTCACGCTTGCGCAGATACGCAGCGCGGTGGACGGTGAGAGCAATCTATCGCGGCGCCTCGATCTGGGGTGGAGCGTGGCCTATCTGGAAATACTGGTGCGTGAACTGCACATGAATGCGCGGTTTTTCGATATTACGCGCCGTTTTCATCTGCCGCCTGATGGGGCGGGCAAGGGCGGCGCATAGATCAGGATAAAAGCTTCAGAAGACCGTCGCCTTTTTGAAAAAAGGCGACACCCAAAAACTTTTATTATTTTTATAAGGTGTTATTATTGGTAACTTTCAGTAATAAGGGATTTGTTTCATGACCATCAAACGCCTGCAACCTGAAGAACGCCTCGCCGGGGCTGTCGTGCATGGTGGCCTTGTCCATCTTGCCGGGCAGGTTGCCGATGATGACAACCTCGATGCCGAAGGCCAGACCGCCGACATCCTGCGTCAGATTGACGCCATCCTCGCCGAGGCAGGCACCAGCAAGGCCAACCTGCTTTCGGTACAGATTTTTCTGAGCGACATGAATGACATGGCCGCCATGAACCGCGCATGGGATGCCTGGCTCGACCCCGCCAGCAAGCCCGCCCGCGCCACGGTGGAAGCCCGCCTGGCCAACCCGAAGTGGAAGGTCGAGATCACGGGCATCGCGGCCCTGGGCTGAAAAAGCTGAAAGTTTTCGGGCACCGCCTTTTTACGTGCAACATATTGACCGGACAGGATTGCCACGAAGTCCTTCCGGCACCGGACGGTCACAAAACCCAGCCGGCATGCAACCGCGCGGCAGGCGCACTGTTTTGATCTGTAACCACGGGGCCGCAAGCGCCCCTGTTACAGATACGGAGCCTGCGCCATGCCAGATGACAGCCATATTGCCTCCTCCCGCCGCACCGTGCTGGCAGCGGCGGCGGGGCTTGTAACGGCGGCGGCCTCTGGCCGGTCGCAGGCAGCCGAAATGGCTGCCCCCCGCCCGCCGCTGGTCGACCCGGAAAACGCCTATCCCCGCCCGCCTTTTCCCGAGCAGTCACAGCCCTGGCCCGGCCTTGCGGGCAAGATGAATCCCCGCCCCGACCATGGCGAGACGAGCTACCGTGGCTCGGGCCGACTGGCCGGGCGCAGGGCGCTGATTACCGGGGGTGATTCCGGCCTCGGTCGCGCCACCGCCATCGCCTATGCCCGCGAGGGGGCGGATGTGGCCATAGCCTACCTGCCGCAGGAGGAACCCGATGCGCGCGAGGTCGTGGCCCTCATTCGCGAGGCCGGGCGCAAGGCGGTTGCCCTGCCCGGTGACCTGCGTGACAGCAGATACTGCGCCCAGCTCGTCCAGCGCGCGCATGATGAACTTGGCGGCCTGGACATACTGGTCAGCAACGCGGGCCGCCAGCGCCATCAGGCCAGTATTCTTGATATTACCGACGAACAGTTCGACGAGACCTTCCGCACCAATATCTATGCCCTGTTCCACCTGAGCAAGGCTGCCATTCCGCTCATGCCGCGCGGAGCGGCGATCATTGCCACGGCCTCGGTCAATGCGTTCAGCCCGTCCGAGATCCTGCTGGATTATTCCGCGACCAAGGGGGCCATTGTCGCCTTCGTCAAGTCGCTGGCCAAGCAGATGGTGCACAAGGGCATTCGCGTCAACGCTGTCGCCCCCGGCCCGTTCTGGACCGCGCTGCAGGTCAGTGGCGGGCAGACGGAGGAGAACATCCACAATTTCGGTGGCGAGACCCCGATGGGCCGTGCAGGCCAACCGGCGGAAATCGCGCCGATCTATGTGCTGCTGGCTTCATCGGAGGCCAGCTACATTACCGGGCAGGTCTATGCGGCCTCGGGTGGCACGGGGGTGGGCTGAACCCTTGCGCTGTGCTGCGCGCGGTGGCACAGCACAGGCATGCGCATGATCATTCCGGCCCTGCTGATGCTGCTTGGTGTTGCAGCGTGTTATTTCGCCATAGGCATGATTACCGATGCCGGGCGTTTCATATCGGATTCCCATCCGTGGTGATGCGCTCCTTCATGAAAGAGTGTTTTAAAACAACGTTTTGATAAAAGTTTTTGGTGAAGCTTTTTTCAAGAAGCTTCGAAGGACGCCGCCTTTTTGAAAAAAGGCGGCACCCCAGAACTTTCATCATTCCAAGGCATTGTCGGGTCTGCCTTTTCAGGCAATCTCTTGATGGTAAAAAGGGGATGACAGGATGACTGATCACGACGTCACCACGCCGGGCCTTGCAGGGCTGTTATGGCCCCGTCGCAGCCTGTGCTACCGCCGCCTTGCCGGGTGGCTCATCCCCGACATGCGCTGGATGGAGCGACCCCGTCCGCTCGATATCTGAAACAGGCGTCATGGCACGTCTTTTTCAAGTGTCTGGCCACGCCACGGCCCTACAGGGATTTGTGTTGCGCCCCGTCAGGGTTCATGCATGTGATACGCATTCACGTTATGCATATCCCATAAAAAACCGGAACAAGGCATGCGGGCCACATCCCGCACTGGAGTCAGAGAGATGATCCGTTTTTCCACCCTGCCAGCCCTCGTCGTGGCCAGTGTTGCCTTCGCCTCGCCCGCGCTGGCGTCGGTCGTGCGTTTTGAAGGGCATTTTGCAGGCGAACATGGCACGACATCCCACCCCGAGGGCAAGGTCGAGGCCGCGCTGAACACGCGCACCAACCTCGTGAAGTATGTCATTACATGGAGCGGCCTGAGTGGCCCGGTCACGGCGGCGCATTTCCATGGCCCCGCCCCGGCAGGCGAGGAGGCGGGCGTGCTCGTGCCCATTCCCAGCCCCTATAAATCCGGCCAGCATGGCGCTGTGCTGCTCTCGGCCGAGCAGGCGCAGGCGCTGCAGAACGGGCAGGTTTACGTCAACCTGCACACCGCTGCCCTGCCCAATGGCGAGGCCCGCGCCCAGATCGAGCGCCTCACCCCGCCCGCCAGGCCGTAAAGCGGGCCTGCCTGGCATAAAGTCCATGATAGGGTTTGCATGGCTGCTATTTGTGCGGCACTGTTGGTGTTACGGCATGGAAGCCATGCCAATCCTTCATGGAGCCGGGCGACACATCTCGCCAGAAGTCAGGGAGTTTGCTTTTGCGCCTAGCATGTGTGGCCGCCACTGCGGCTGTTATATCCCTGTCCGGTTTTGGTCCGCTATGCGCCCATGCCCGCGCGGCGGATGCGCTTGGTGACCATACGGGAACGATCACCTTTGCCATTTCAGCGGCGGATGTCGGGGCGGGTGTATCATGGGGCAAGGGCGTGCTGACCTTCGAGGGGCATGACTATCCCTTCCGCATCCATGGTGGTTCGGGCGCCGCCATCGGTTTTTCACGCACCAGGGCGGTGGGCACCGTCTATAACCTGTACCGCGTGTCCGATATCGAGGGCACGTACTGGTCCGTTCAGGGCGAGGCCACGATAGGGGCGGGCAAGGGTGGTGCCGTCATGGAAAACAATAACGGCATCTATATCAAATTCACTTCCACAAGCAGCGGCGCGCGGCTTGCCTTCTCGGTCGAGCGCCTGACCATCCGGCTCAACCCGGGCACGACGCTGCCCGCGCAGCAGCCTGCCGCTGTGCCCGCGCCCACTCCGGCCACCAGCCCTGCATCACACCAATAGGCAGGTGGCCCCCTGATCGTGCATGGTAGGCTCCATCGTGAAACCTGATGGAGCCGCCAGCATGACAGAGAATACCCATAGTTTTGGCGATGGCCGCCTTGCCGCCAGCGTGCACGCCAAGGGGGCCGAACTGTGCGCCCTGCGCGCGGGCGGGCGCGACCTGCTATGGGGCGGTGGCGCGCCGTGGCAGCGGCAGTCGCCCGTGCTGTTTCCCATCGTGGGGCGGCTGGTCGATGATACCGCCCGGGTGGAGGGCAGGCCCTACCGCATGACCCAGCATGGCTTTGCGCGGGACTGCACCTTCCGCTGGCTCGCGCGTGACGAGACCGGCTGCCGCCTCGAACTCGTCGATACGGACGAGACGCGCGCAATGTTTCCCTTCGCCTTCAGCCTCGTCATCGAATACCGGATCGAGCACGGCACCCTGTCGGTCAGCTACTGCGTAACCAACCCCGACAGCGCGCGCGTGCTGCCAGCCTCGCTTGGCGCGCACCCGGCCTTCATCTGGCCACTCGCCCCCGATGTGCCCAAGAACCGGCATGTCATTACCTTTGATGAACCCGAACCGGCCCCCATCCGCCGCCTGCACGGCGGCCTGCTGCTGCCCGAAGCCCTGCCAACCCCGATCAGGGGCCGCACGCTGGCCCTTGACGAGGCCCTGTTTGCGCCCGATGCGCTGATTCTCGACCAGTTGGCCAGCCACGGCCTGACCTACCATATCCCCGATGGGCCGGGCCTGCGGCTGACATGGGAGGGCTTTCCCTATCTGGGCCTGTGGATGAAGCCGGGCGGTGATTTCCTGTGCATCGAACCCTGGCATGGCATTGCAAGCCCGGTGGGTTTCAGTGGTGAATTTTCAGCCCGTCCGGGTGTGTTTCACCTCCAGCCGGGGCAGGAATGGCGGGCGGGCTGGCAGGTCGGCTGCATCTGAGCGGGGCGGGTTCCGGCGGGTGTATTTTCCGCGCAACACCCGCCGGAATAAGCCTTGCGAAAACAGCATGGATCAGCCCGTAAATCTGCGAAAATATCGGATGTGCAAGGCGTTGGTTGCGGCGTAGTAGAGCAACAGGAGCAGCATGCGGCAGTATCGCCCGCTAGGCTCACGGGAAACGCCTTGATGCGTAGTTTTTCTCCTGTCCCCGTCGTGGGATTTTCCCCGTCTTCCCCTTCCCTCCCGATCCGTTCCTTCCGCCAGCGCGTGAGTGCGTGGGTGGGTGCGGCCTATCGCAAGCAGGGGATGATGCTGCTCTCTACACTGCCCAGCGTGGCCGTGCCCTCGGGCTGCCATAGCGGCATGGAGGGCAGCCCCTCGCTGCTCGCGCTGCGCGGCTGGGACCGCGGCTGAAGCTGCTGCCTGCGGGCAGGCCAGTTCTGTGATATTGTATATGGCGGCATACCCCGGTGTGCCGCCATATTCATGCGTGCCGTATGGCGCGGGCAGACAGGAAGGCACAGGGCGATGCACAGGCGCATGTTGAACTGCATGGGGGGGATTGGCCTTGCCATGCTGGCGCATGGGGGCACGGCCGGGGCGGCGACAACCGCCTTCAACAAAATGCCGGATTACGAGAAATTCGGCATTACGGTTTCCTCCGCCTATCACGTGCGGCGCTGCGAGGTGACGGTGCGCATCAACCCCGCCCGTTTTGCCCAGAGTGCGAGCGCGCTGGAAAACGAGGGCATTCTCGATAACGCCACGACCGATCTCATCAACAAACGGCCCGAATACTATATCGGCCAGGCCATGCACGAGATCGTGCCGACCATCATCTACCATACCTTCCTGCGCTATACCGATGCGGCGACGTGCCGGTTCATGTTCCGCAACCGGGCGGGGCAGGATGATGCGCTGTACGGCTATGCCGTATCCGAACCAACCTTCCTCAGCTTTGTCGTGCGCAGCCACACCATGACGCAGGTGGACTGGTACAAGGCCAGTTTTGACGAGATCAAGGAAGTCTCGGCCCAGTTCAGTGAAGACCCCGCCTACGCTACGCCCGCAACCCAGGAGGAAGGCATTCCCCCGGCCCAGCCCGCCGCCACGGGCCTGCCCGGCGCGGGCGATGAGGGGCTGGGGGTGACAGACGGGCTGCGATGAACCACAAACAGGCATGACCACCACCGCGCCGGAATTTTCATCCCCCTTCATGGACCAGTTGCGCGACCTGCTGCGCTGGCGGCGCGATGTGCGCCATTTCCGCCCTGACCCGGTGCCCGAACCCGTGCTTGATGACCTGCTGCGCACCGCCTGCCTTGCGCCCTCGGTCGGGCTGAGCGAGCCGTGGCGCTTCGTGCGCGTGGATGACGCGGCCCGGCGGGCGGCGGTCCGCGCTGATTTTACCCGTTGCAACGAGGCCGCCCTGGCCGATCGTGACGGGCCGGATGCCCTGCGCTACGCGCGGCTGAAGCTGGCCGGGCTGGATGATGCGCCCCACCATGTGGCCGTGTTCTCGCACCCCGATCCCGCCCAGGGGCGCGGACTGGGGCGGGCGACCATGCCACAGACCACCACCTGGTCCACCGTCATGGCCATCCATACCTTCTGGCTGGCGGCGACCGCGGCAGGGGTGGGGGTGGGCTGGGTCTCGATCATCGATCCCGACCGGATTGCGGCCGTGCTGGAGATGGACCCGGCGCTGGAACTCGTGGCCTATCTGTGCGTGGGTTACCCCGCAGCCCCCGCCAGCACCCCTGAACTGGAGCGGCGCGGCTGGGAACGCCGCGCGCCCGAGCGGCGGCAATGGATCCGGCGCTAGGCCGCAGGCGCGTGGCAGCCCATGCGTGCCAATGAGCGGATGCTGCGCGCCCTGGCCCGCGTGTCCGCCCGCGCGGTCGTGCATGTGGCGCGTCGTTTTGCCCCGGTGCTGGATGCGGGCATTGTGGATGAAGGTGGATGCGCCTACCTGGCCTATTGCCGCGCACGCGTGGCATTGCCCGCAGGACCTGATGAGACGGGGCGGGAATGCTGGGTCAATTCCCTGCATGTGGAAGACTGGTACCGGACCCATGTGCTGCTCGCCGCCCTCGGGTTTTCCGATGCGGTTTTCGCGTTATGGGAAAAGCAGCACGGCAGGCGTGACGGCCTTGTGTGCCTGATCTCGAAAAACCGGGTGGCGGGCAGTGCGCGGCACGCCGTTGTGTGGAAGATGCATCGCCACCGCCCCGGTCAGGACTGGCTTGCCGCTGATCTGTCGGGTTATGACGATGCGGTGCTGGAACTGACATCACGCAATGACATAACCCTTGTAAAGGAGCGGCTCTGCCTGCGCGCATGAGGGGCAGGGGCAAAGGAATACGGGCAGGACTTGCCGGTGTTCGTGTATTCGTGGCGCGGTTACATGGGGGCTATCGCGTATCGGGGGGTGGTATTATGGACCATCTTCACGGATGGTTGAAAAAACGGGTGGCAGATATTCGTTAAATCCGGTTTTGCCTGGCGTCTGTTTCACCCATTGTACCGACCGGATTTCAGGCCGGGGGTGCAGGCACCTTGCGGCTCCGTATCGCGTATCTGGTCCGGGCGTGCCCTGTCTATGTTCCGCTAAGAAATCATGATGACCTGCCCGGCACGGAGGACTGTACGCTGCTGCACCATTTCGAATACCTGTTCCAGCATTATGGCTATGGGGTCATTACCTTCATTGTCATGCTGGAAAGCATGGGCCTGCCGCTCCCTGCCGAGACGCTGATCATTTCCGCCTCCGTCTACTGCGCCGCCACCCACCGGCTCGATATCCGCTGGGTGGCCCTTGCCGCCGTGATGGGGGCGGTCATTGGCGATAATATCGGTTACATGATCGGGCGCCGCGTGGGCCTGCCGCTGCTGCAGAAATACGGCAGCCGCATCAAGCTTACGCCGCAAAGGCTGCTGCTTGGCCGCTTCCTGTTCCGCCATCATGGCAGTGGCATCGTGTTTTTCGGGCGGTTCATCGCCCTGCTGCGCGTTTTCGTGGCGTTGCTGGCCGGGGCCAATCACATGCCCTGGCCGCGCTTCATGATCTTTAATGCGCTGGGCGGGCTGTGCTGGGCAGGGGGGTATGCCACGGGGGCGTATTACCTCGGGCGCAAGGTCACGCAGGTATCAGGGCCGGCGAGTATCGGGCTTGGGGTTGCGGTGGCGGCGGGGCTTGTGGCGAGTGCGGTATTCCTGCGCCGCAATGAACAGCGCCTGACCGCGCAGGCCCTGCGTGAGGCCGAGGCGGAAAATGCAACGGGTGGAACGCAGGCCGCCTGACCGGTCAGGTCAGGCGCTTTTGGCCAGCGGCTGCTGTACCTGCTGCATCTGTGACGGGCCGGGCAGACGGCTCAGCAGGTGCGGACGCTCATGCGCTGGCAGCAGGTCGGCCAGCGTTGTGCCGTCAAGCACGCTCATGAAGGCGCCAAGTGCTGTCGAC
>NZ_BCTP01000054.1 GCF_001571345.1 Komagataeibacter xylinus NBRC 15237
AAGAAGTTCCAACGCATCGCCACCCATTCTCACGAAACGTAAAAATTCTTTCTCAATCTCGCCGCCGTCAAGTTGTGACCATCGTCTTTTATCCACCTGAATCGAGCAGGAAAAATCTTTACAATGTCTTTGCAAAAAAAAACGGATACAGAGTGGGTCGCGCCTTTAGGCTGGTGCCTTGCTATCGCATTCGCCGTCCGCATACTTATTAGTATATTTTTTCCAGCGTCCTTAAGATCTGATGAAATCTATCAATATTTTGAGCCCGCATTGCGTGCCGTTTCAGGTCACGGTGTTGTTACATGGGAGTGGCGTGACGGGATACGCTCATGGCTAGTTCCCGGCTTTATAGCAGGACTATTAAAAATTTCGGCTACATTCGGTTTGGGTTTTTCAGCCGAATTCGTGCGTTCCATATTCTGCTTTCTCTCCCTGCCCTTGGTGGCACTGAGCGTATGGGCTGGCTGGCGCCTCGGTGGCAGGCAAGGTGCATGGTTGTGCGGGTTAGGAATGGCTTTGTGGCCTGATGTTGCCAATGCAGGCCCACGACCGCTTGGAGAATATTTTGGTGGCAACATAATCGCAATGGCCACCATTCTTGGTTCGATCATATTGGGACAATGTAAGGACAATCCCAACCAGAAACCCTATATATTATTGTTATTGTGTGGTTTTTTGTTTGGATTAGGCGCTGCCATCCGCTTTCAGTTCATGCCGGCTGCATTTTTTGGACTGCTGTTCCTATCTTGGAAAGGTGGATTACGGACAGTATATCCAGTAATATTTTCTTTCCTGATTCCAATTATTATTCTTGGAATTATTGATTATGAAACATTAGATTATCCATTTCAGTCAATAATAAAAAATTATTATATGAATTCTACATTAGGAATCGCCAACAACTTTGGCAAAGAGTCAAAATTATATTTTGTAATGCAGTATATTGGTCTTTGGGGCTGCGCATCGATTGCTATTTTTATTCTTTGTAAAAAAGGCATATCTTCATGCGCATTTCCATTTTTTATGTCTATATGTATATTGTTTTATCATTCCTGCATATCACATAAGGAAATATCCTTTATATATCCCTCGATACCACTTCTAATTTTTACAGCGCTTGCGGGATTAGTATATTACGTTCAAGTTGAAAAAAATATAAAATTTATAAATTCTGTTTATTTGGTTGTTTTGTGCTGCCTTATTGTTTTTCATAGCGGCTACGAAAAAGAAATCAAAGAAAAGCAAGTTTATATAAAAATAGAAAAAATCGCATCCAAACAAACATATATATGTGGATTAGCTTTGTTGTACAGCGAAGTGAATTGGGCAGATTTTGGTGGATACACTTATATGAAAAAAGGAGTTCCACTATATTTATTCGACTCTATTAACGATTTATCCGATCATGCAGGAATGTACAGTCACGTAATAGGCACGGAATCATTTAAAGAATATAATCCCGAGGCCCAAACGGTCGCTTGTAAAAAAAATATCTGCCTTTATAAAGTATCGAACGCTTGTGATAAGGGTCAAGATTTTGATCAGATAAGCAAAAAATTAAAAGTACTTGGAAAATAGATATTCATAAAATAAATGTCTATCTTTGCAGAACAATTTCAACTGACCAGACACCTATTAACCCTCTTGAATAATCCAATGAACTGCATGGCTTCTTATGATAAGCCTGCAGTCCATAACTTTTGACCGGATCGGGCCATATGGGAACTGTTAATCGAAGACATCCGTTCAAAATCCATAAAATCTTCTGCGGACAATATCCAAAATTTTCCGGCGTCATCAGAAATATGATGCAAAACTGATTTCATTTCAGGCAAAACCGTGCCTGCGCCAGCACATCTTGCGCCACATCGGCACGCCATGCCGCCTGCTGCCCGGGCGGCGGCACCACGGCCACGCGGGTGAACCATTTCTGGCCACCCGTCGCGCGCTGGCGAAAAATTTCACCCAGCACCCCGGCCAGCCCCCCGCGTGGGGTACAGCACAGGCAGCCCGCCGCGTGCTGCGCGAAAGCGGTCGGTGTGGAACGCACCATTACCACGCCTGCCCAGCCTTCAGCCGGGTCAGGCGCGCAGCCATCACTCACCAGCAGCAGCGTATCGGCACGGGGGGTCAAAGACGTACCCGCCGCCAGAAATTCCAGCGCGATGCGCCCATCCGTCATTATGGCATGCTCCACGTCTCGTCACTCCGGGCCTGTGGCGTTTTTCCATTTGAGCCAATGATGCTGGACACCAGCGGAAAGTTCGGGGAATAAAAGGCACCGGACCAATCCATATGCAAGCCCGGCCCGGACAGACCGTGCTGGAAAACCGCGGCAAACACTGGCTTTTGCCCGGCATTTATCAGGATTTCAGGATAACCATGACCACTCGCCCCCACCTTCTCGATGCCCTCCGCGACCAGGTCCTGCTGTGTGACGGCGGGATGGGTTCGCGCGTCCAGCTTCTGGACCTTGAGGTCGAACGTGATTACTGGGGGCAGGAAAACTGCACCGAAATCCTCAATCTCTCGCGCCCCGAACTGGTGCGTGAAATCCACCGTGGCTACTTCGAGGCCGGGGCCGACATGGTGGAAACCAACAGCTTTGGCGGCTCGCCCATCACCCTGGCCGAATTCGGGCTGGCGGACCGCGCGCGCGAGATCAACCGCACCGCAGGCCACCTGGCGCGTGAAGCCGCCGAGACCTTTGCCGATGGCCGCCACCGCTATGTGGTGGGCTCCATCGGGCCGGGCACCAAGCTGCCTTCGCTGGGCAATATCGACTACGACACGCTCGAAGCGGGCCTGACCGAGCAGTGCCGCGGCCTGATCGAGGGCGGCGTGGACTGCTTCCTCATCGAGACATGCCAGGACACACTCCAGATCAAGGCCGCCGTGAACGCAGCCAAGATCGCACGCGCCGAGATGGGTGTTGATACCCCCATTTTCGTGCAGGTTACGGTCGAGACCACGGGCACGCTGCTCGTCGGCCCCGACATTGCGGCAGCCGCCACGGTCATCAACGCGCTCGATGTGCCGCTGATGGGCCTGAACTGCGCCACCGGCCCGCAGGAAATGGCCGAGCACGTGCGCTGGCTGAGCGAGAACTGGCCCGGCCTGATCTCGGTCCAGCCCAATGCGGGCCTGCCTGAACTGGTCAACGGCACCACCCACTACCCGCTTACCCCCGCCGAAATGGCAAGCTGGGTGGACCGCTTCATTACCGAGGACGGCCTGAACCTGATCGGCGGCTGCTGCGGCACCTCCACGCCCCACACGCAGGCGCTCGACCAGATGCTGCGCCGTCGCGCCGAGGGCACGGGCCGCATCCGCCCCGCCCCGGTGGCCCGCAAGCCGGTGTGGATTCCCTCGGTCGCCAGCCTGTATTCGCAGGTGCCGCTACGGCAGGAGAACAGCTATTTCTCGATCGGCGAGCGCTGCAACGCCAACGGGTCGAAAAAATGGCGGCAGTTGCAGGAAGCCGGCGACTGGGATGGCTGTGTGGCGCTGGGCCGCGAGCAGGTGGCCGAAGGCTCGAACGCGCTCGACATCTGCACCGCCTTCGTCGGCCGTGACGAAATGCGCGAGATGAACGCGGTCATCACCCGCTTCACCTCCTCGGTCAACGCGCCGCTGGTCATCGATTCCACCGAGACGCCGGTGATCGAGGCCGCCCTGAAGCTGCATGGCGGCAAGCCCATCATCAACTCCATCAACTTCGAGGATGGGGAAGCCATTGCCAACGAGCGCATGCTGCTCGCACGCAAATTCGGCGCCTCCGTCATCGCCCTGACCATTGATGAAGTGGGCATGGCCAAGACGGCGGAAGACAAGCTGCGCATTGCCACCCGCCTGGTCGAGTTTGCCTGTGAAAAGCACGGCCTGCCGCAATCCGACCTGATGATCGACCCGCTCACGTTTACCATCGGCACCGGCACGGAAGATGACCGCAAGCTGGGCGAATGGACGCTGGAGGGCATCCGCCTCATCCGCGAGCGCTTCCCCGATATCCAGATCGTGCTGGGGCTGTCGAACATCTCGTTTGGCCTTAACCCGGCCGCGCGCGCGGTGCTGAACTCGGTGTTCCTTGACCACGCGGTGCGCGCGGGCATGACGGCGGCGATCGTGCATGTCTCGAAAATCCGCCCGCTGCACCTCATCGCCGCCGAGGAAGTGAAGGTGGCCGAGGACCTGATCTTCGACCGCCGCGCCGAGGGCTACGACCCGCTGCAGCGCATGCTCGAAATCTTCGCCGACCGCAAGGCCGCCGACGCAGTCAAGAAAGCCCGCGCCGAGACCGCGCCCGAGCGGCTCAAGGACCGCATTGTCGATGGCGACCGCAAGGGGCTGGAAGACGATCTGGCGGAAGCCATGCGCGACATGGCCCCGCTCGATATCATCAACACCGTGCTGCTCGATGGCATGAAGGTGGTGGGCGAACTGTTTGGCGCGGGCAAGATGCAGCTTCCCTTCGTGCTGCAATCCGCCGAGACGATGAAGGCCGCCGTGGCGTGGCTGGAGCCGCACATGGAGCGCAGCGAGGGGCAGGCCCGTGGCACCATGGTGCTGGCCACGGTCAAGGGCGACGTGCATGACATCGGCAAGAACCTTGTCGATATCATCCTGACCAATAACGGCTACCGGGTCATCAATCTCGGCATCAAGGTGCCGGTGGCCGACATGATTGCGGCAGCCCGCGAGCACAAGGCCGATGCGATCGGCATGTCGGGCCTGCTGGTCAAGTCTACCGTCATCATGCGCGAAAACCTTGAGGAAATGAACCGGCAGGGCGTGGACGTGCCGGTCATGCTCGGCGGTGCCGCGCTGACCCGCAACTATGTGGAAGAGGACTGCACCGCAGCCTATGGCGAGGGCGGGCGCGTGGCCTATGCGCGTGATGCGTTCGATGGCCTCTCACTGATGGACAAGGTGGCGCAGGGCGAGTTCGACACCTACCTCGCCGCCATCCAGTCCCGCCGCGCGGGCAAGGCCACGCGCACCAACCGCACGCAGGATCTCGAGGCTGCGGAAAACCGGGGCTTCGGCCCGGTGGACATAGCCGCCGCCCGCGCCCGGCGCGAGAAGCTGACAGCCGATGAACCCGTTCTGACCCCGCCCTTCTGGGGTCCGCGCGTGCTTGAAGCAACACCGGAGGCGGTGCTGCCGTTCCTCAATGAGCGCTCGCTGTACCAGTTCCAGTGGGGCTTCCGCAAACAGGGCCGCTCGCTTGATGACTTCATGGTCTGGGCGCGCAAGGAACTGCGCCCGGTGCTGCGCCACATGCTGGCCCTGTGCGCCGAGCAGGACATTTTGCACCCCAAGGCCAGCTACGGCTACTGGAAGGCGGCGGGCGAGGGCAACGACCTCGTGCTGTTTGGTGAGGACGGCACCACCGAGGCCGCCCGCTTCACCCTGCCCCGCCAGCCCCGCGCGGATGGCGCCTGCATTGCCGACTTCGTGCGCGACATTGATGACAAACAGCGCGACGTGATCGGCCTGCAGGTGGTGACCGTGGGGCAGGATGCCTCCGACCGCGCACGGGAATGGTTCGAGGCCGATCGCTACAAGGATTACCTCTACCTGCATGGCCTGTCGGTCGAGATGGCGGAAGCCATGGCGGAATACACCCACAAGCGCATCCGCGCCGAGATGGGCTTCGCTGCCGAGGATGACCGCGACATGGCAAAACTGCTCCAGCAGGGCTATCGCGGCTCGCGCTACTCGTTTGGCTACCCCGCCTGCCCCCGGCTTGAGGAGCAGGAGCCGATCCTCAAGCTGCTCGATGCACAAAAGATCGGGGTTTCGCTCACCGATGGCTTCCAGCTCCACCCCGAGCAGTCCACCTCGGCGCTGGTCATTTTCAACCCACACGCGAAGTATTTCTCGATCTGATAAAAACGGCGTCCCGCAGCCCTGCGGGACGTGTTGACCGGTGCGGAAAATGGTGCCCATCATTGCATTATGTTTCGCCCCCGCCACACGCCATCCACACCCGCTGATGCGCCGGGCGCCGACCACGCGCTCGGCCGCCTGCTGGCGCGGCTGCACACGGCAGCCCCTTCCGCAGCCCAGGACAACAACCGCGCCACGCGCCACGCGGGGCGCGCCTTTACCTGTGCCGCCGAGCAATGCGTGATGGACCTCATGACCGCTGACCACGCGGGACTGGTGGAACACAGCGCCGATGTACTGACCCACCTGCTGCAGGTCTGGGCAGCGGCCGGCATCGACCCCGAGGATGTCTGGACCGAGATCGACCGCCGCACCCGCATGGGCAACCTGCTGCTGGCACTCAACACCGCCGAGCGCACCTCCGCCCCCACCCGCGCGCGCAGGCGGCCATGGAAGATCCGCACCACCAAGCTGCCCTGAGCGGCAGGCGCCCCATAACGACACGAAATCGCAACGAACCGTTTTTTGGCCTAGCCGCTGCGGCATGCGGGTGGCATAAGCTGGCCGCAGGCGGAACAGCAGGGAATGTCGCGATAAGATGGACCGGGTCCATGCCTGTTACGTGCCCGTGGGGCCTGCCCCGGCCGGGCACGCATGAACTGGATTGACATCACGGCCCTCGCCATTGCCGGGCTGTCGGGGGTGGTGGGCATTGTGCGCGGCTTCTCACGCGAGGTGCTTGGCCTTGCCGCCTGGGTCATGGCCACCATCCTGGCCGTGGCATGGTACGGCGCGCTGATGCCCTACGCCACGCAATGGATCAGCAACCACATGCTGGCCTCGTTTGCCTCGTTTGCGGTGCTGTTCCTGGCCCTTCTTGTCATTTTCACCACCACTGCCCATCTATCGGGTCGGGCGGTGCAGGGGTCCATCCTGTCTGGACTGGACCGCGTGCTTGGCCTGCTGTTCGGGCTGGTGCGGGGTTATGTGTGCCTTGTGCTGATCTATGCGGGCATTACCGCCCTCGTGCCCGCCAATGAATGGCCCGAGGTGATGCGTACCAGCCAGATCATGCCCCTTATCGGCAACAGCGTGACCTATCTTCACGCTCACGCGCCCGATAACTTCCCCGCGCATCTTGCGCAACCCGCCGGGACGCGGCATGACGCGCCCATCTGAACCTTATCGTCGGTCTCCGCCGCCCCGTCCGTCAAGGAAAGATCGCCCACCATGTCCCGCACCAGCCTGCACACCACATCCGGTAACCCGCCCACCCAGCACGAGCGCGATGACATCGCCGCCCAGTGGCGCCATGACGATGACAAGCCGCATGAGGAATGTGGGGTCTTTGGCGTATGGAACACCAAGGATGCCTCCGCGCTGACCGCCCTTGGCCTGCATGCGCTCCAGCATCGCGGGCAGGAAGCCAGCGGCATCGTGTCCTATGATGGCGAGCGCTTCCACACCCACAAGGGGCTGGGGCTGGTGGGCGACGTGTTTGGCGATGCCCGCGTCATGGCCACCCTGCCCGGTAGTTGCGCGGTGGGCCACAACCGCTACGCCACCACGGGTGCGACGCTGATCCGCAACGTGCAGCCGCTGTTTGCCGATTTCGAGTTTGGCGGGCTGGCGGTGGCCCATAACGGCAACCTGACCAATGCCGAGACCCTGCGCAAGGCGCTGGTGCGGCGCGGCTGCATCTTCCAGTCCACCACCGATAGCGAGGTGTTCATCCACCTCATCGCCATCTCGCTCTATTCCAACGTGGTTGACCGGCTGATCGATGCGCTCAAGCAGGTGCTTGGCGCGTATTCGCTGATCGTGCTGTCGCGTGATGAACTGATTGGCGTGCGCGACCCGCTGGGCGTGCGCCCGCTGATCCTGGGCCGCATCCGCGAGGAAGACGGCACGGAAGGCGCCTGGGTGCTGGCCAGCGAGACCTGCGCGCTCGACATCGTGGGCGCCGAGTTCGTGCGTGACGTGGAACCGGGCGAGATCGTCATCATCAATGACGAGGGCATCCGCTCGGTGCGACCGTTCAACAACACGCAGTCGCGTTTCTGCGTGTTTGAATACATCTATTTCGCCCGCCCCGATTCGGTCATGGATGGCCGCGCGGTATATGACACCCGCAAGCAGATCGGCGTGGAACTGGCGCGTGAAAGCGCCGTCGAGGCCGACGTGATCGTGCCGGTGCCCGATTCCGGCGTGCCCTCGGCCATGGGCTTTGCCACCGAGAGCGGCATTCCCTTCGAGCTTGGCATCATCCGCAACCATTACGTGGGCCGCACCTTCATCGAGCCGACCGACCAGATCCGCAACCTTGGCGTCAAGATGAAGCATTCCACCAACCGCCCGGTGCTTGATGGCAAGCGCGTGGTGCTGGTCGATGACTCCATCGTGCGCGGCACGACCTCGCGCAAGATCGTGGACATGGTGCGCGCGGCCGGTGCGAAGGAAGTGCATATGCGCATCTCCTCGCCGCCCACCACGCATTCGTGCTTCTACGGCATCGACACGCCCGAGCGCAGCCAGTTGCTGGCCGCCCAGCACAATGTTGAGGAAATGGCCAGGCTGATCGGCGTGGACAGCCTCGCCTTCATCTCGTTTGACGGGCTGTACCGCGCGCTTGGCTACAAGGACCGCAAGAGTGCCGCCAACCGCTACTGCGATGCCTGCTTTACCGGCGACTACCCGATCGAACTGGTGGATTACGAGGCCGAACACCACCCTGAACCCGCATGACCAACCCCGCCACCATGGCCGATGCCCCGGTGGCGCTCGTAACCGGCGCCAGCCGGGGCATCGGGCAGGCGGTGGCCATTGCACTGGCGCGCGCGGGCATGCGCTGCATCCTGACCGCGCGCACGCAGGGCGGGCTGGAACAGGCGGATGACCAGATCCGCCAGCACACCGGCCACAGCGCCACCCTGCTGCCGCTTGACCTGACCGATGGCGAAAAGCTCGACACGCTCGGCCCTTCCATCGCGGCCGGCTTCGGGCGGCTGGACTGCGTGGTGCACTGCGCGGGCACGCTGGGCATGCTCTCGCCGCTGGCGCACCTGCAACCCAAGGACTGGGAGCGCGCGCTGCAAACCGGCCCGCTCACCACATGGCGGCTGATCCGCACGCTTGCCCCCCTGCTTGAGCGCGCGCCTGCGGGCCGTGCGGTATTCCTGACCGACCGGCATGCCTGCCAGCCCGCACCCTTCTGGGGGCTGGTCGCCGCCACGCGGGCGGCGCAGGAGGCCATTGTGAGCACATGGGTGCGCGAACTGCCCACGGCCAGCCCGCTGCGCATCAACCTGTTTGAACCCGGCCCCGTCGCCACCCGCCTGCGCAGGCTGGCCATGCCCGCGCTCGACATGGCCAGCCTGCCCACGCCCCACGACATTGCGCCCCATATCGCAAGGCTGTGCCAGCCCGGCCCCCAGCCGCAGGGCCAGTACATAACGCCTGACCTGCAGGAGTTCGTGGCATGAGCACCAAGGCAACGCCGGGTACAGCCGCCCTGCAGAAGGCAGGCATCACCTTCGAAGTGGTGGAATATGAATACGACCCCACCGCAGGCCAGACCGGCAACCACGCCGCAGCCGCCATAGGCGAGAACCCCGAGCGCGTGTTCAAGACGCTGATGGTGCTTGTCGATGGCAAACCAGCCTGCGTGGTGGTGCCGGTGGCAGCCAGCCTGAGCATGAAAAAGGTGGCCGCGGCCTTCGGCGGCAAATCGGCGGAGATGATGCCGCCCGCCAATGCCGAGCGCAGCACGGGCTTCCGCGTAGGCGGCATCAGCCCGTTTGGCCAGCGCAAACGCGTGCGCACGGCCCTTGCGCGCGAGGCGCTGGACCAGCCTTATGTCATCATCAACGGGGGCAAGCGCGGCTATCTGGTGCGCCTTTCGGCAGCCGATGCCATTGCCGCGACGGGTGCCGTGACAGCTGACCTGCTGGCCTGAAAAACAAAATTTTCCGGATGCCGCCTTTTTTCAAAAAAGCGGCGTTCCCTGAAGCTTTTTGAAAAAAGCTTCACCAAAAACCTTTATCTTTTCATCATCGCGTCGCGGGCCGCCAGATCAGGCGGGTAGCGCTGCACAGCGCGCCGGTCATGGCCACGACCGCGCCAAAGCCCAGGCAGTCGCGTTCCGCGCCATGGGCAATCAGGCCAAAGGCCATGGCCACGCACATGGCCCCGGTCGCCTGCCCGCACTGCCGGGCAATCTGCACCATGCCCGAAGCCCCGCCCGAGCGCCCCGGCGGCGCCGTTACCATCATCACCCGGTTATTGGGCGGCTGGAAGATGCCAAACCCCATGCCCGCCAGCATGATGCGCCAGGCAATATTGAACCAGCCCGGATCAGGCGGGAGCAGGTACAGCGCCAGGAACCCCATCGAGGTCATGAACAGCCCCACCGAGGACAGGATGGCCGCAGGCACCCTGTCGCTCAGGCGGCTGATGAGCGGCGAGACCGCCATGATTCCCACCGGCCACGGTGTCATGAGCAGGCCCACGGTTGCGGGCGGATAATGCAACATCGACTGCAACGTGAACGGAAACGAGATCATGAACAGGTTGGAGGCGACAAAGGCCACGAACCCCACCAGCGTGCCAATGCGAAAGGCGGGAATGCGCAGCATGTCGATGGGGAACATGGGGTGCGTCTGCCCGTGCTGGCGGCGCACCAGCAGCACGCCCGCCGCAATACCGGCCACCAGCAGGCCCGCCACCTGGGCCGCGCCCGCATGGTGGGCCACGGAATCACCGGCCATGATCAGCGCGCCAAACGCCACCACGTTGAGCACCGCGCTCACGCCATCGAACGAGCCGGGACTGACCGGCGTGCGCGGCAGCGACACCAGCGCCAGCACGAGGGCCGTGGCCCCCAGGGGAATGTTGATGAGGAACAGCCACGGCCATGTGGCAAATGACAGGATGATCGAGGCCACGGTCGGCCCGCCGCCCACGCCAAGGGCCACCATCAGCCCGTTGAGCGCAATGCCGCGCCCGATGATGGCATGCGGATAGATGAAGCGGATCAGCGCGATGCTGACACTCATGATGCACGCGCCGCCCACGCCCTGCACCGCGCGCGCCAGCGAGAGCATGAGCAATGAATGCGACATGGCGCAGAACAGCGAGGCCACGGTCAGCAGCGCCAGCCCGATCTGGCACAGCCATGCAAAGCCGATGCGCGTGCCCAGCGCCGCCATGGGCAGCAGCGAGACCACGGAGGCAAGCTGGTAGGCATTGACGATCCAGACCGACGCGGCGGGCGAGACATGAATATCCGCCGCAATCGTGGGCAGCGCCACGTTGGCGATGGCGTAATCAAGCAGGGCCAGCAGCACCGCAAGGGCGATGGCGGTCACGGCACGCACGCGGGCCGCGCCATGCAGGCCTTCGCCTTCGGTCAGGACAGGTTTTGGTTGGGGGGGCATGGCAGGAGCTTTTCAGGGCGGGAAGAAAAAATGTTCTGTTATGTAAACAATATCCGGGACTGCCCTGCCTCTCAATCCGCCGGGGCAGAAGGCGGCCTGAAAAGGCTATCCACCCAGCATCGTGCAAATCATGGAAAAGTTTTTGGTGAAGCTTTTTTTTAAAAGCTTCGAAAGACGTCGCCTTTTTGAAAAAAGGCGATACCCGGAACTTTTATTCCTTACCCATTTTTTCCTGTGCCGCGAGCGCACGCTGGCCAATATCATGGCGGTAGATGCCGTCAGGCCAGTCGATCAGCCCCACGGCCTCATAGGCCCGCGCACGGGCCTGCGCCAGTGTATCGCCCGTGGCGCATACGGCCAGCACGCGGCCTCCGGCGGCCACGAGTTCACCCGCGTCATCACGCTTCGTACCTGCCTGAAACACATGCACATCGGGCAGCGCCCCGGCTGCCGCGAGGTTACGGATCACGCCGCCGGTGACCGGCCTGCCGGGATACCCCTTCGCCGCCATGATGACACTGATGGAAGACTGGCCGGAAAAACGGATATCCGTGCCCGCAAGGTCACCCTTCGCCACGCCAGCAAGCGCGGTGAGCAGGTCGCTTTCCAGCCGGATCAGCAGGGCCTCGGCCTCCGGGTCACCAAAGCGGACGTTGTATTCGATCAGTTGCGGGCCATCGTTCGTGAGCATCAGGCCCGCGAAGATGATGCCGGTGAACGGCGTGCCGCGCCGGGCCATCTCGCGCAGCATGGGGCGGACCAGCACATCGAGGGCGGCTTCCTGCTGTTCGCGGCCAAAGCCGGTGGGCGGCGAGACCGCGCCCATGCCGCCGGTATTGGGGCCGGTATCACCGTCGCCAATGCGCTTGTGGTCCTGTGCCGCACCGATCAGCACCGCCGTCTCACCCGCGCAGAAGGCGAAGAGCGAGACCTCGTCGCCCACAAGGCAATCCTCGATCACCACGCTGTGGCCCGCCTGGCCCAGCGTGCCATCGGTCATCATGTCGGTAATGGCCTGCTCGGCCTCGGCCACGCTCAGGGCCACGACCACGCCCTTGCCCGCGGCCAACCCGTCCGCCTTGACCACCACGGGCGCGCCGTGGCGGCGCACGTAGTCCAGCGCGGGCGCGGCTGCATCAAAGCGTTCCCACCGCGCGGTGGGAATGCCTGCCGCGTCACACACTTCCTTGGTGAAGGTCTTGCTGCCCTCAAGGGCGGCGGCGGCCCGGGTGGGGCCTGCGCACGCAATGCCCGCCGCCTTGCACGCATCGGCCAGGCCCGCCACCAAGGGCGCCTCGGGGCCGGGCACCACAAGGTCAATGCGCTCTTGCTGCGCCAGGGCGATCAGGCCCGCCACGTCATCGGCTTTCACGGCGCAGTTGGTGCCCAGTGCGGCAGTGCCGGGGTTGCCCGGCGCGATGAACAGGGCCTCAAGTCGCGGCGAGCGCGCCATGGCCGCGGCCATGGCATGTTCCCGTCCGCCTGATCCAACCAGCAGCACCCGCATCACTTGTTTCTCCCGTTTTTCATCTCTGCCCTTTCGGGGTGGCCGTCTCTATCATACCTTGTGCGGATGGTTGAACAGTTTCCCGACTCCGGCCGCGCCATGGGCGGCAATACGCCTGAATTTTCGGTGGCCGAGATTTCAGGCGCCATCCGCCGCGTGCTCGAGGGCACGTTTGGCCGCATCCGCGTACGCGGCGAGATTACCGAATTCAAGCGCTACCCTTCGGGCCACCTGTATTTCTCGCTCAAGGATGAAGGGGGCAAGCTCTCCTCGGTGGTGTGGCGCGGCACGGTCTCGCGGCTGGGGCTGAAGCCGGAGAACGGGGTGGAAGTCATCGCCACGGGCAAGATTTCATCCTATGGCGAGCGCTCATCGTACCAGATGGTAATCGACCGGCTGGAATATGCGGGCGAAGGCGCACTGCTGGCCCGGATTGAACGCCTGCGCCTGCGGCTGGCACAGGAGGGACTGTTTGACGCCGAACGCAAGCGCCCCCTGCCCTTCCTGCCGCGCCTGATTGGCGTCGTGACATCGGCGCAGGGCGCCGTGCTGCATGATATCCGCACCACCATCGCCCGGCGCTTTCCCCTGCCGGTTCTGGTCTGGCCGGTGCCGGTGCAGGGCGAAGGGGCTGCCGAGCGCATTGCCCATGCCATTGCAGGTTTTGATGCGATTGGCCCCCAAAGCGGCGTGCCCCGCCCTGACGTGCTGATCGTGGCGCGTGGCGGCGGCTCGCTGGAAGACCTGATGGCCTTCAATGATGAAGAGGTGCTGCGGGCGGTAGCGGCATGTCGCATTCCGGTCATTTCCGCCGTGGGGCACGAGACCGATACCACGCTGATCGACTTCGTATCCGACCAGCGCGCCCCCACGCCCACGGCGGCGGCCGAGATGGCCGTGCCGGTGCGCGCCGAGCTTGAAGCAGGCCTGGCCCAGCGTGCCGTCCGGCTGCGCAGCGGGCTGGAACGTAGCCTGCAACTGGCCCGCGCCCGGCTGGACCGGGCCGCTGCGGGCCTGCCCGACCTGCCTGCGGTGGTGGAAAACGCCCGCCGCAGGCTTGATGACCGCGCCTACCGCCTTGACCTTGCCCTGCCCGCCCGCCTGAGCCGCCTGCGCGACCGGGTGCGCAACGCCTCTGACCACCTGCCCGCCCCCCAGATGATCCTGGCCCTGCGCCGCGCGGAACTCAACCGCGTGGGCACCGCCAGCCAGCAGGCCATGGGCAGCCTGCTGCATCGGCGCGCCGCCACCCTTGGCCGCCTGCGCGTGCCGCCCGCCGTGCTGGTGTCGCAGTTGCGGGCCAGCAAAAGCGTGCTGGCGGGGGCCGCAGGGCAGCTTGAATCCCTCTCGCCCCAGGCGGTGCTGGAGCGGGGCTACGTGCTGGTGACTGACCGCGCGGGCCGACCACTGGCCCAGGCGGCGCAGGCACGGGTCGAGCCCGAGGTGATCATGACCTTTGCCGATGGCACGGTCGCAGCCCGTCCCCTTGAAGCGACGCCCGGCCCGCAGGGGCAACTGGATCTGTAATGCATAGACGGGCACTGCACATGACCTTACGCTCACGATTTTGCGCCACACTGGCAGTCCTGCTGCTTGGCGCCTGCACGCATAATGCACCCGCTCCCCATGCGGCGGCCCGGCCCGCGGCCACGCCGGGCCGCATCCCGCCACAGGACTTCGCCCCCGGCCTGACGGGCGAGGAAGGCGCGCCGCATGAAGGCACCATCCTGACCAACGACCCTTCCGCCCCTGCCGATACGCCGCTCTGTGGCCACGCAGCACGGGAAGCCAATGCCATGGGCGCTACAATCCACCCCGAGGTTACGCCCACTGCCAGCAGTTGCGCGGCCAATGCCTGCTTCGATGCCCAGACCGGCACCTACATCGCCGCCGATGGCAGCCGCCGGGTCTGCCGTTAAGAGGGGTTTTTTGAAAACAAACCGTTAATAAGAAATAACGAAAGTTTTTGGTGAAGCTTTTTTCAAAAAGCTTCGAAAGAACGCCGCCTTTTGAAAAAAGGCCGGCACCCAAAAACTTTTATCATTTCAGGGCATTACCTAGCCTGATGTTACCAGACAGCCGCACGGGACCGGCCCATAGAAGCGGGCTGCATGGGTCATATGCCCAAGGCGGGCAGGCGCGCGCCACATTCCCATTGACTTGGCCGGAAGGGATGGTCGAGTTTCAAGGGCATCATGACCCTGCCCCCCTCGTCCGGCCCCATAGGTGAGCAACAGGCGACGGTCCACATGTTTCCCCTCAAGCGCATGCTCTCGATGCGTGAGGCGGCGGAATATGTCGGGATCACGCCGCGCAGGCTCCGTAGCCTGCGACTGGTGGGGGCAGGCCCGCATGCCGCCATGCGCCATGGCCGCAAGGCGATGTTCCGCATCGAAGACCTTGATGAATACGTGGATGGCCTGTACCGCCGGGCCAATATCTCCCACACCGAGCAGGCCCGCCAGCGCACCGAGTGGCGCGGCAGGCTCGCAGCCCTCCCCGATGACGCACGCGTCAGGCTGTCCGATTCTTTCATGCAGATCGTAACGCGGGACGAATTGCTGGAAAAAGGCGCCAACCGGGGCTTCAGGGTCCTGTTTCTGGGCGGGCTGTGCCTTATTTTCCTGTCACATACGCCACTGATCTGGCGGCTATAGGGGCCTCGTTTGGCCATTTCGTGCCAAAGGCGCTTTTTCTGCCTGTGCGGGGATGTTCTTTCGCCATACGATCCGCTACGCAGAAACCACGATAGCGGAACAATAATGGATCGGATAATGACAGGTATGCGGAGCAGCATTATGGCCCGGACCGGACACGCCCGCCTGCGTGGCGCGCTTTGTGGGCTGGCTATTGCCCTGACCCCGGCCCTTGCCATGGCGCAGGACGCCGGTGGCCAGCAGCAGAACCCCATTCTGCCCATGCCGCCCGTGCCGGAATTCAAGCCCCTGCCTGCTGGCACCAAGCCCGCGGCGCCTGTTATCGGCATCTTCAACACCCAGCAGATCATGGCGCAGTCCACTGCCGTGCAGAAGCTGCAGACCGAGCTGGGCAACCGCCGCGAAGCGTTGGTCAAGGACGTACGCGCCGAGGACACGCAGTTGCAGGCGCTGCGCCAGTCCATCATCAAGGCAGGCAAGGCACCCACGCCCGAGCAGCAGCAGGACCTGCAGAAGCGCGTGATGGCCGACCGCACCAAGTTCGGCAATCGCAACCGCATCCTTGAAGAAGACGCGCAGGTGGCCCTCAATCAGGTGCAGCGTGAAATGCAGCAGGTCGTCAGCGCCATTGCCGCCGCCCGTGGCATGAACCTGGTGCTGCAGGCCGGCACCGCCGCCTTGCATGATAATAGCCTCGATATCAGCGATCAGGTCGTGACCTACCTCAACCAGGTGCTGCCCACCGTTTACCTGCCTGGCCCCACGGAAGACCCCGAGGAAATTGCCAAGAGCGGCAAATACCCTGTCATGCCGTTCCAGCCTGCTGATAACGGCGGCGAGTAACGCTTAAGGTCTTTAATGATAAAAGTTTTTGGGTGCC
>NZ_BCTP01000055.1 GCF_001571345.1 Komagataeibacter xylinus NBRC 15237
ACCAAGGGCGATGGGTCAGCGGATACCCGCACGGTGTTCCTCGACCATCTCTATTCGCCTTTCGGCATGGTGCTGGTGGGCAATGATCTTTACGTCGCCAATGCCAACGCAATCCTTCGTTTTCCCTATCATGACGGCGACACGCGGATTGATGCGCCGGGAACCAAGGTTGTGGATCTGCCGGCGGGCTACAACCATCACTGGACGAAAAACCTGCTCGCCAGCCCGGACGGACGCTTCCTGTATGTGACCGTCGGGTCCAACAGCAATGTTGCCGATAACGGGATGGACGTCGAAGAGGGGCGGGCCCGGATCGACCGGCTCGATCTGGTCACGGGAAAGCTGGCACCCTATGCAACCGGGCTGCGCAACCCGAACGGCCTGGCCTTTGAGCCGGAGAGCGGCGCCCTGTGGGTTGTGGTCAACGAGCGCGATGAAATCGGCAGCGACCTCGTCCCCGACTACATCACGTCGGTCAAGGAAGGCGCATTCTATGGCTGGCCTTACAGCTATTACGGCCAGCACGTTGATACACGGGTCTCGCCGCAGCGACCGGACCTTGTGGCGCAGGCGATCGCGCCGGATTACGCGCTTGGCCCGCATGCGGCCTCCCTCGGCATGACCTTCTCCCAGGATGCCACCAGGCTTCCAGATGCCTGGCGCCACGGGATGTTCGTGGCACAGCATGGATCGTGGAACCGGCGGCCCAAGAGTGGCTACAAGGTCATCTATGTACCGTTCGCCGATGGGAAGCCGTCCGGCACGCCGGTTGATGTGCTTACGGGTTTCCTGACACCGGACGAAGCGCATGTGCATGGTCGACCGGTCGGCCTCGCGATTGACAGGTCGGGCGCATTGCTGGTGGCAGACGATGTGGGTGGTGTCATATGGCGTGTGTGGGGTAACGCCGCCGAATGAAGGGGGTGCAGACCGGTCATACCTGGCTCATTTCTTTTGGATCGGTTCTGAGATGACATATGAAGAGGGGCTGGAACTGATCAGGAAGGAATAAAGAGGTGGATAGCGCTTCATATATCTCGTTCTTAACAAGTCCACTATGGCAAGGCAGTTGATTCCTGTGACCGATGTGCAAAAACACATATCGACAGCCGCTTAACCTCAACCATGACGGGAGAAAGCTGCCCCGATGTATTACGGCAAGAATGCCTTTTCGCTGCTCCTACGCTACACGCTTGCCCACGAGATCGAGGAATGGGGCTGGGAGATCGGGGACCATACGTACGGCGCGAAGGGTTCTCCTATCGTCATAGAGGCCGAATATGCAGGTCTGAAGATCGGTAAATACTGCTCCATTGCCCGCGAGGTGCTGATGATCCTGGGCAACCACCGCCCGGACACGATCACCACCTATCCTTTCAAGAACCAGTGCAATTTCTGGCCAGAAGCAGCTGATGCGTCTGATGACCATTCCACCAAGGGGGATATCGTCATCGGCAATGACGTCTGGATCGGCGCGCGGGTCAACATCATGTCAGGTGTAACCATCGGGTCTGGCGCGATCATTGCCACGGCGGCGGTGGTGACCAGGGACGTGCCGCCTTACGCCATCGTCGGCGGCAATCCGGCCCGGGTTATCAGATACCGCTTTCCCGAGAGAACCATCGAGCGGCTGCTCGCATTGGCGTGGTGGGACTGGTCAGAGGAGGTCATACGGGCTCGGATGCCGCTCCTGATGAGCGATAATATCGAGGAATTCCTGAGTGCATATGAAGGTGTTCCAGCGTAGCGCCTTCATCCCCTTCCAATAGCTTGATAGCATTGCGCCATGGGAAACGCTGAATGCCCGCCCCAATTTGTTCCTATCTGAGCTCATGTCTGAACCCGCTCATTCATGCTGGTTCATGCCAAATTGGCCGGTTTAGGGCCGAATAAGGTAAAAAAACGGATCAGCACCATATGTGTGCCTACGTAATCCCACCTGTTACCAGCGTGTTTGCAGCCAGCCGACAGTAGCACCTGTACGCCATTGCAATACGATACGGTCTCGTCTATGCAAGCCATAACGGCTGCGTCGTGCCGCTGGATTCAGGACATGACTGAGGGTGATCGGTATCCATGCAAACCAGACATACTGGCAATGAAAGCGTGGGCCATGCCCAGCCTCCATCTTTCCTGGCTACCATTCTTCATCCGGTCCTGCACAGGGAAGGCAGCCTCCCGCCGGGCCAATATCCCGCGCCCGCCGTGGAAAAATCGCGTAGCGCTCCGGGCCTGATCCTGCTCTGCCTGCTGCTTCTGCTTTCAGCCTGCCATAAGAAGGCACCGGTGGAGGAAGTCCGTCCCGTCCGCACCGTCATCGTTGAACCTGCATCCGATGCGAATGGCGAGGTGGTGACAGGACAGGTAGCCGCCCATCAGTCCATCAACCTTGCCTTCCGCCTGGCCGGCAAGGTGGTGGAGCGTTCCGTGTCCGCAGGCAGCGTCGTCCATGCGGGGGACGTGCTGGCGCGACTGGATGACACGGTGCCACAGCAGATGCTGCGCACGGCGCTGGCGGAAAACGCCACGGCAAAAGCGGCGCTGGAACAGGCTGCCCCCCTGAAGCAGCGGGCCGCAGCCCTGCTGCCGGTGGAGGCCATTTCACGCAACGATTATGACGACGCGGTGCGCCGCTACAAAACCGCGCAGGACCAGGTGCAGGCCACGCAGGCGCAGGTACGCGTGGCGCAGGAACAGCTTGGCTACACCCGCCTGATGGCGCCCGAGGACGGCATCGTGACCGACCGGCTGGTGGAAGCAGGCGAGGTGGTGGCCGCAGGCCAACCCGTGCTGCGCATGGCGGCGGATGAGGGGCTGGACGCGCAGTTCGATATGCCCGAAGCCCTGGCGCAGTCCCGTCTGGCCGTGGGCATGACCATGAAGGTATGCTTGGACGCAGCTCCTGCCACCTGCGCGCCCGCCGCGATCTATGAAATCGCGCCCGATACCGATCCGCTGACCCGTACCTATCATACCAAGGCGCTGCTGCGCGCCACGCGCGACATGATGCCGCTGGGCGCGGTGGTGACGGGGCATCTGTCCATGTCATCAGCGCCAACCGTCCATCTGCCGTCCGCCGCCCTGAGCGTGCAGGATGGCAAACCCGCCGTCTGGATCGTGGCTCCCGACACATTGCGCGTCTCCCTGCGCCCGGTCACCATCGCCCGGTATGCCACCGATGACGTGGTGATCGCATCCGGCCTGAACACCGGGGATCGGGTGGTGACGGCGGGCGTGCAGGCGCTGTATCCGCAAGAAAAGGTCAGCCTGCTGGATGAAGCCGATGTCCGCCCCTGAACCGCGCGCCCCGGGGGGCATAAACCTGTCCGACTGGTCCATCCGCCATCGTGCGCTGGTCCTGTTCTTTATGATCCTGATTGGCGTGGCCGGCATCCAGTCCTATTTCAGACTGGGCCGGAATGAAGACCCACCCTTTACCGTCAAGACCATGGTGGTGGAGGCGTTCCTGCCCGGTGCATCGGTGGAGGAAACCACCCACCAGCTGACCGAACGCATCGAGAAGAAACTGCAGGAAACGCCCGACCTCGATTACGTCAAGAGCTATACGCTGGCGGGCAAGACCACGATTTTCGTCAACCTGCTGTCCGGCGCACCCAAGGCGGAAGTGCCGGACATCTGGTACCAGGTGCGCAAGAAGGTGGGCGACATCAAGGCCCAGTTGCCGCAGGGCACGGTCGGCCCGTTCTTTGATGACGAGTTCGGCGATACCTACGGAATTATCTACGGCTTTACCGCCGACGGGTTTTCCCATCGCGACCTGCGTGACTATGTCGAGACGGTGCGCGACGCGCTGCTGCATGTGCCTGATGTCGCCAAGATCGACACGCTGGGCGCGCAGGATGAGAAGATCTATGTCGATTTTTCTACCCACCACCTGGCCCGGCTGGGCATAAACGGGGCCACGATCGCCGCCGCCCTGCTGGCGCAGAACGCCACGGTGCCATCGGGCGTGATCGATACCGGGCGCGAGCAGATACAGGTCCAGCCTACCGGGCAGTTCGGGTCGGTGCAGGACATTGCCAATGTCACGGTCTATGCCGGCAGCCGCAAGGTGCGGCTGGGGGATATCGCCACCATCACCCGCACCTATTCCGACCCGCCGCAGACCATGTTCCGCGTGGGTGGGCAGGATGCGATCGCGCTGGCGCTCAGCATGCGCAGCGGCGGCAACGTGCTGGAACTGGAAAAGAACATCACGGCCAAAATGGCCGAACTGCACGCCCGTATGCCCATCGGCATCGAGGCGCACCTTGTCGCCAACCAACCAAAAGTTGTGCATGACGCGGTCGGTGACTTTACCGAGGCGCTGTTCGAGGCCATCGCCATCGTGCTGGGGATCAGCTTCCTCAGTCTTGGCGGGCGTGCGGGCACGGTGGTGGCGTTCTGCATTCCCTTCGTGCTGGCGGTGGTGTTCGTGTGCATGAAGCTGTTCGGCATCGACCTGCAGCGCGTCTCGCTCGGAGCACTCATCATAGCACTCGGCCTACTGGTCGATGACGCCATGATTACGGTGGAGAGCATGGTCAGCAAGCTGGAGGAAGGCTGGACCCTGACGCGGGCTGCGACTTACGCTTATGTCTCGACCGCGTTCCCCATGCTGACCGGAACCCTTGTGACCGTGGCGGGATTCATCCCGGTCGGGTTCGCGAAAAGTGTGGCGGGAGAGTATACGTTCTCGCTGTTCGCCGTGGTGGGCATGGCGCTGATTGCGTCGTGGTTCGTGGCCGTTCTGGTTGCCCCGCTGGTGGGTGTGACGATCCTGAAGCAGCGCCCGGCGGCAGCGCCCCATGCCCCGCCAGAGGGGCGGCTGCTGCGCGTGTTCAGCCGGTCGCTGCTGTTCACCATGCGCCGCCCGCGTGCCACCGTGCTGGCCAGCCTTGCTGCACTGGTCGTGGCCATTGCGCTCTCGCCTCTGGTGCCCCGGCAATTCTTCCCTGCATCCGACCGGCCGGAACTGCTGGTTGACCTGTCGCTGCGGCAGGGGGCATCGATCAAGGCGACGGCGGATGTCTCGCGTCGGCTGGATGCCATCCTGCGTAATGATCCCGATATCGACCACTGGAGCTCCTATGTCGGGCGCGGGGCCGTGCGCTTTTACCTGTCGCTCAATGAACAGTTGCCCAATGACTTCTTCACCCAGACCGTCATCGTTGCCAAAAGTGCCGTGGCGCGTGACCGCCTGCGCAAACGGCTGGATGTCGCACTGAGCCGCGATCTGCCCGACGTGGTGCATGGACTGTTCCCGCTGGAACTGGGGCCGCCGGTGGGCTGGCCGGTGCAGTACCGCGTGACGGGCCGCGATCCGGACCGGGTGTGGCATTACGCGCATGACGTGGCGAAGATCATGGCCGACAGCAACCAGTTGCACATGGTCAATTTCGACTGGGGTGACCCGGCGCGCAAGCTGAAGATCGACGTGCGGCAGGATGAGGCGCATCGTCTGGGCCTGTCGTCGGGCGCCATTGCGCTGGCCATCAATTCAGCCGTGACCGGCGTTACCGCAACGCAGGTGCGTGACAGCATCTATCTGGTGGATGTGGTGCTACGCGCCAACCATGCCCAGCGCCTGTCGATCGAGGACCTGCGCAACCTCGACATCCGCCTGCCCAATGACCAGACAGTGGCATTGTCTGCCGTGGCAAGTGTTTCATACGTTGAGGATTATCCCCTGATCTGGCGGCGCGACCGTCTGCCGACGCTGACCATACAGGCGCAGCTACGCGACGGGGTGCAGGCGGATACCGCCGTTGGCACACTGGCCCCGAAAATCGCGGCATTCAATGCCAGCCTGCCATCAGGCTACCATGTCGCGGTGGGCGGCACGGTGGAGGAGAGTACGAAATCGCAGAAATCCGTCGTGGCTGTCGTCCCGCTTATGATCCTTGTCATGCTGGGCGTGCTGATGATCCAGTTGCAGGACTTCAGGCGGCTGGCGCTGGTCATCAGTGTCGCCCCGTTTGGCCTGATCGGCGTGGTCGGCGCGCTGTTCCTGACCCAGCACCCGATGGGGTTCATCGCCATGCTGGGGCTGGTGGCGTTGATTGGCATGATCATCCGCAACTCGGTCATCCTTGTCCATCAGATCCAGATCGAAAAGGATCTGGGGCAGTCGGAATGGGATGCGGTGATGAATGCCGCCAAGATCCGTTTCCGCCCCATCATGCTGACGGCTGTCGCCGCCATCCTTGGCATGCTGCCCATTGCGTCCAGCGTGTTCTGGGGGCCGATGGCCGACGTCATCATGGGCGGGCTGGCCGTGGCGACGGTGCTGACGCTGATCTTCCTGCCTTCGCTGTATGTGCTGTGGTTCAGGGTGAAGGAAACGCCATCGCCGCAGGTTGAGGGAGTCACACGATGAAACACATCCCGATCCTCCTGCTGCCCGCGCTGCTGGCAGGTTGCGCGTGGCTGGCACCCACCTATCACCGGCCACAGATGCCCATGCCCGATAAATGGGGCACGCAGCAGGCCAGAACAGTGCCCGATGGCGGCGAATGGTGGCGCAGCTATAATGACCCGGTTCTGGACGCGCTGGTGGACGAAGCGCTGAAAAACAATGACGACCTTGCTCTGGCCGGGTCAAAGCTGCAGCAGGCGCGGGCACAGTATAAATATGCCTTCGCCAACCAGTTGCCCTCCATCTCGGTGGCAGGCGCGGATGCCATGGGCCGCCTACACCTGAAGGATGAACTGCCGGTTGCGCACAAGATGAGCAACCTTGGCTTCGTGGGTGGCATGCTGAATTACGAAGCCGATTTTTGGGGCAAGAACGCGAGCCTGAGCAAAGCGGCCAAGGCAGGCGTGAAAGCGGCGGGTTACGGGCACGAGGCCGCCCTGCTGTCCATCGCAGCCGCCACCGCCAAGCTGTATTTCAGCCTGCGCGCGCTGGACCGGCAACGCGAGATCCTGCAACAGACCATCGAGACCCAGACAGCGCTCCTTGCCTTGGTGCAGCGCCAGCATGAGGTGGGCGCGGTGGACGCGCTGGTAGTGCAGAACGTGACCGAGCAGCGCGACGCGGCACAGGCCGCCTTGCCGGATGTGGAGGACCAGCGGGGCAAGGCGGAAAGTGCTCTGGCCGTCATGCTGGGCCGCGCGCCCCAGCAGATCATCGGACAGGCGATGGAGCGCGGCAAAAACATTGACCAACTGACCATTCCCATCCCGACCCCGCCCGAAATCCCGTCCACCCTGCTTGAACGCAGGCCCGACATCGCCATGCATGAACAGACGCTGATCGCCAGCAACTTCAATATCGGCTTTGCGCGCGCAGCCTATTTCCCCACCATCTCGCTGGCCAGCCTGGCGGGGGTGAACAACATTGATATCGACAACCTGTATCGCGCCACCACGCGGTCATGGACGCTGGCGGCCTCGATGGCGGCCCCGGTGATGGATTTTGGCCGCACGGCCAGTGGCGTCAAGCTGGCACGGGCCGAGAAGAACGAGCAGGTCACCCTGTATAAACAGAGCATCCGCACCGCTTTCAAGGAGGTGCATGACGCCCTGCTTGAACAGAACAATGCCCACGCACGCGAACAGGGTGACGGGGACAAGGAAACAGCGGCCGAAAAAAACGTGGAACTGACGCAGTTGCGACTGGAACACGGCTATTCCAGCAGGCTGGATGTGCTCTCTGCACAGGTGCTGGCCCAGCAGGCGGAACTGGCGCATACGACTGCGCTCCTGTCCAGCCTTGATGCATCGGTTGATATGTACAGGGCAATAGGGGGCGGGTTTGACACCAGGGTCCCACAGGACAGGAAACAGAAATAACGGCGGGGCAGGGGGCCAGCTTTTTAACCGGGCACGGATCAGGCGGCCCACGTCCCGCTACGGGTCCGTGCATGCTCCCTTGTACTTGTTACCGGCCCTTCTTGCCGGACGGGCCGGGAGCAGGGGCGGCCAGTATGCCCGTCATGAAGGCACGCCAGGCGTGGTCGAGATAGTCGTCACGCTCCTTTGCCGTCGTCAGGATCCTGCGTCCGAACAGCATCTGCTGGTGGGGACCGCCAAGACAGAGCGTGGCAAGCATCTGGCTGGTTTCCTCCAGATTGCAATCCGCCTTCAGCAGGCCCGCCCGGGAGACAGCGGTCAGGAGCTTGCAGGCCAGTTTTTCCAGCGGGTCAAAGATATGCGCACCGGCATGGTTCACCAGGTCCGGGAAACGCCATCCTTCACCGATGAAGGTGCGGCTCAGCGAAAGCGTTTCAGGGCTGAGGATCAGGTCAAGCAGCATCCGCATGGTTTTGTACAGCGCTTGCAGCGGATCGCTGGATACCATTTCGTCTGAAGGGGAGGCGGCGAGGAGGAAGCTGTTCCCCAGTTCGGCAATGACGGTCTTGAACAGGTTTTCCTTGGATGGGTGCCGCCGGTAGATGGTCTGCTTGCCCACTCCCGCCACGGCCGCGATCTGTTCGACCGATGTGGCGGCGTAGCCCTGTTCCCCAAACAGTCGGGTGGCGGTTTTCAGGATCAGGGCATCCAGTTCTTCCGACATGCGGCTGTCGGGCCGACCTGAATTTTTCCTCTTTCTGTCCTGATCCGCCATTTGACCTCCTGTGAGCAGTTTCTCCCGATTATAGGGGACGAAACCGTCTCGCAAGGGCTTTTGACAGGATCGGCATCTCACCCGGGGCAGAAGAGGCACCATCATATCGGCCCGAATTCCGTGAATACAGGCGCGCGTGGAACAGATACATGCGGTGTTCAATATTGAGTTCCAATCTGTGTGAAATCCAGCGCCACGCCACTGCTTGCGTAAGTCAATCAAGGCTACCCCGCCTCGTGAGGAATTGTTGACGGACAGATGGGAACGGAATAAGACGGCACCGCCTCGTCTCGAGCGCGACAACGACATATGAAGGATCATGTAATCATGGCAGCAGACCTGAATCTGGAGCAGACAGTGCGTGACGCATCGCGGACGCTGCAGGATCACGCGGAACACGTATTTTCACGGCACTCCGATCGTGTTGAGAAGCAGTTGAAGGAGCAGATCAGCGCCCTTCAGTCTCAACTGGAAACGCATGAGCAGGCACGGCATGCATCACATCTGCGGTTCTATCTTACGGTTGCCGGGGTCATCGCTCTTTCGGCGCTGGTTCATTTCCGCCACCGCAAGGCGAAGTAATCCTGCCCACTAATGATGGAATAATTCATGTCAGATCTTATTGTTATCGGTTTTGACACCGAAGATGGTGCCACTGCTGCCCGTACCGAGTGCGCGGCACTGGAAAAAGAATATCTGATCGACCTTGCGGATGCCGTGGTTGTCCGTCGCACCAGCGACGGCAAAGTGCATCTGGATCAGTCGGTCAATCTGACGGCCCTGGGTTTTTCGGGCGGTCTTGCGACGGGTGCGTTCTGGGGCACGCTGCTCGGCCTGATTTTCCTCAACCCGCTGGCAGGCTTCGTGGCAGGGAGCATGACCGGCGCTGGCGTGGGCACGCTGGAGGGCCACTTCAGTGACTACGGAATCAGCGATGATTTCATCCGGGAGGTGGGCCAGCAGCTCAGGAACGGCACATCGGCACTGTTCATTCTGGTGCGCAAGGCACAGCCTGAAAAGGTCGTCAGTGAGTTCCACAAGCTGGGCGGACATCCCCATATTATGCAAACATCACTTTCTCCTGAAGCTGATGCGAAACTGCGCAGCCTGATTGGCTGAAATCGTAATCGTCCTACGCTTCCAGTCTCAGGCTGGACGCGTAGGACTGGCCTGTCTGATCCATGGCATCCTGTCCGGGTGTGACAGTACATCTTCACAAGGGGCCATCCTTCATGGCGATGTGGCGAGGACGTGTCGCATACAAGTTGCAGAACGGGCTGTGGCGCGCGCCGACTTCGGCCATCTGCAAGTCAAAAAGGCCGCAGCGTACTACGACAGGTTGGATGTATGCTTGAACAGCACGGTGTTAGCCCAATCAGTCGGTGCAGCACATGCCATCCAGCAACACGTCCAGTGCAGCCGGAACCGGGGTTGACCCGACCTTCTCTTCAAGCAGTTGATGACTGATCGCCAGCATGGCCAGGCCATGCACCTGCGCCCAACCTGCCGCCGCCAGGGCACTGACGGCAACCGGCCGGAAGCTTCCATCGCGTTGTCCCCTTTCCAGAAGCCCCAGAAGAATCCCGAAGGTCTTCATGGCCGCGTCATGCAGTGACGGATCTATCGTCTTGTCGGCATCGGAACTGAACATCAGCCGATAAAGACCGGGATTTTGACACGCAAATCCAATACAGGCCTGCGCCGCAGCCATGAATTGCGCGCGCGTGGAAGGCAGCCCCAAAGACATGGCCTCTGTCATGTTCTCTCCAAGTCTGACGAAACCGATCCGCGCCAGTTCCCGCAACAGCATCTCGCGATCCCGAAAATGCTTGTAAGGGGCTGCGTGGCTGACACCCGTGCGTCGCGCCACTTCCCGCAGGGTGAACGCCCAGTTCTGGTCTGTGGCCAGCATGTCCAGCGCCGTGTCGATCAGGGCGCGGCGCAGGTCGCCGTGATGGTAGGGGCGGTCCTTGGTTTCACTCATTCGTGAGGTCCATGTTTACACAAGAAACTTTTATTGACACTAGATCGTCATGCTCCATATTCTGCCTGCATAAGTTTCTCCTGTAAACATGGAGGACGCGATGTCCGATGTTACGCCCGCTGACCTGAACCGTATTCTCGACCGCCAGCGCGCCGCGTTCCTGAATGCCGGGCCACCCGGCCTAAAACAGCGGCGGACCAATCTGCGCCGCCTGAAAGCTGAAATCCTGAAGCGGCGCACAGAGATCGTGCGCGCCCTGAAAACGGATTTTGGCCAGCGGTCGGAACGCGAAAGCGCCATTGTGGAACTGATCCCGCTGGTGCAGTCGATCAATTACATGATCGCGCATCTGGGGTGCTGGATGAAACCGGAACGTCGCCACGTATCGGCCTATTTCCAGTGTGGTCGCGCCTGGGTGGTCCGGCAGCCAGTGGGCGTCGTGGGCATTATTGCGCCGTGGAATTATCCGGTCTCCCTTGCTCTCGTGCCCTTGGCAACAGCGATTGCCGCCGGCAACCGGGCCATGCTCAAACCGTCGGAATTTACACCGGCTACATCGGCAGTGATTGGCGAGATCGTTCAGGCTGCCTTTCCAGCGGAACAGGTTTCTGTCGTAACCGGCGGTGGCGAAGTGGGCGCCGCGTTCTCGGCCCTGCCTTTCGATCATATCCTGTTCACGGGTAGCACGGCAGTCGGAAAGAAGGTCGCCGAGGCAGCAGCGCGCAATCTGACCCCGGTCACGCTTGAACTGGGCGGCAAGTCTCCCGTGGTGATCGCGCCCGGTTTTTCCATGCAGCGGGTGGCGGACCGCGTGGCGTTCGGCAAGCTGACCAATGCCGGGCAGACCTGCGTCGCGCCGGATTATGTGTTGGTTCATGAAGGCGACAGGGACGCTTTTGCCGCAGCCTATCAGGATGCCGTGAAAAAGCTGCATCCGGGCGGTTACGCCGGGTCGCCTGATTATACGGCCATTCTCAACACGCATCATTACGAGCGCCTGAGCGGTCTGGTCCGTGATGCCGAGGAGCATGGTGCGCAGGTCATCCGGATGGGGAGCGATTCAGCCGCCAGCCATGTCCTTGCGCCGGTTCTCATACTGGACGTCAGACCTGAACTGGCGGTCATGCAGGAGGAGATTTTCGGACCCATCCTGCCTGTGTTGACCTACAGGAACCTTGATGAAGCGATTGCTTTCATCAACGCCCGTCCCCGGCCTCTGGCCCTGTATTATTTTGGCGACAGCCGCGTTGAACGCGACAGGGTGTTGAAGAACACGATTTCAGGAAACGTGACGATCAATGGTACATTGATGCATTATGTGCAGGACGATCTGCCGTTTGGCGGTGTGGGGGACAGTGGGATCGGCGCGTATCATGGAAAGGAAGGCTTCATGGCACTTACACATGCCCGTGGGGTGTACAGACAGGGGCGTTTCAATGCGGCAACACTGCTTCAGCCGCCATTCGGCAAACTAACCGACGTCATCACCAATCTGATCCTGCGATGACGACGCGCGTTCTGCTCATCGGAGGCACCGGTCTCATCGGGCGTTCTGTCGATGCGGACCTTACCAAGTGGCCTGATACCGTCGTCACCAGCCTGACGCGTCGGAAATCATCTTGCTCCGATCATGTCATTGATTTCGAACGCCTGTACGCGGCGCCCGAGGTGACGTTACGGACCGTCGCCCCAACTGGCGCTGACGTGGCGATTTCCTGCCTGGGCACCACAATTCGTGCCGCTGGATCGCAGACGGCCATGTTCCGCGTAGATCATGACTATGTCCTCGCTTTTGCTACAGCGGCACATGCGCTTGGCGCACGTCAATTCATTCTCGTTTCTTCCGTGGGGGCGGGCGGTCCCGGTTTTTACCTCAGGACCAAAGGCGAGATCGAGCGCGACATCAGGGCGCTCGGTTTCAGCCGCGTGGACATCCTGCGTCCCGGCATGTTGCTGGGTCACCGTGCAGAGGCACGACCGATGGAGGCGATCGGTCAGCGGCTGGCGGCGGCGCTGGCACCGTTCATGATCGGCAGGCTTGCTGGATATGGCGCGATTGACGCGAAAACTGTCGCGAAGGCGATTGCCGGGCTTGTGGGGCAGGTGGCAGATGGATGCCGGACATATGACAATGCGGACCTGCATCGGATCGCCGGTCAAACTCCCAACTCATAAGATGATCCGGTTCGGAACCACTGGGATCAGGAATTAAGCAGGCAGGCAGCACTTGCCTCTTCCCGGACGTAGGGCTCGGCAATCTGCGTTCCCGAAAGCAGACGTCAGATCATAACCTGCCTGCCAAGCGGGTCAGAAGATCCATGCGCTCGTGTAGAATGGCCACGACCAAGGCTGGCGCACCCTCACGCGGTAGACAGAAAATGTAGTGATGGTCGACCTGCACCATTCTCAACCCAGGACACAGCGTACTCATATCCTTGAAAGCGCTATGACCTTCGACGAGACTGATAAATGCCTTGCTCCAGAACGGCGACATATCGACGAACCTGAGCGTCTCCCCACTGTTTTGTTGTGTAACGGATGACTGTACGCACATCAGCTTCCGCTGCTTCAGTAAGGATGTAACTTTTCAAGCGTGCTTCTCGTTGAGTTCCTCACTAAGGATCGCACTGACGCTCTTTGAGCTTACCTTGCCGTCAAGACCTTCCTGAACGCGGGCTCTAAGAAGATTTTTAAGTTCCTGCCACGCATGGTCAGTATCAAGATTATCAGGGAGCAAGCGCTCAAGGGCATACTGTTTGATCGTCTTGTCCTGTAGCGCCGCCAGTGCTTTCAGGCTCTGGTGCTGCTGATCCGTCATATCAATGATCAGTCGGCTCATGATATATCTCTCCCATGAAGCACAAACCAACATTAGCACATATGTGGGCGAGATGCGAGGAAAAGGCGGCTGCCGCCTTCATTCGAGACATTAAGGATACTGAGATGTGAACGGAAAAGTGGATTTTTGCCGTCTCGATTTCAGTTAGCGCTTACTCTACATGAAATTGTTCGGCGTTTCCTTTGCGAGCATCAATTCCAGAGAACGAAGAACTCTTTCCTCCTCGTCATCTGAAACTGAAATAAGCATCATTAGATGATGCTCCTGTCGCAATGACGGAAGCAGAACGATGGCGGGACGACAGGCAGGTCAGGTGGTGCTGAGTCCGCAGGCGCGGACGTTTCCTGAAGGGCAGGCCCAGCGACACCAGGACCGGACGGCGGCGCGACAGGTGCGCAGTGTGTTCTCAGCCTTGCTGCGGTGCATATAAGCATCGGCTGCCTGACGGGCGATGATGAGACGGCCATCATGTTCGGGTACGGGTTGTGCCGAGACGACCGAAAACCATTGCGCGACGGCAGCGGCCGACTGGCCAATATCGTCTACAACATGCGCCGCTTTCTGTTTCTGGAGCGGATCAGCGCCGCCGCGTAGAAAACCAGCCTATAATGCTCCCCGTTCTGCCCCAGGCACAGAGCGAAAGTCATTACCCAGAACCATCAATACTTGCTCGTTAAGCCCAAAATCAGGACATAATGCCTTCAATCAACGGTTCTTCGATCTCTCCACCTGGTAGTATAACAGGACCGCTCCCGGTTCCGATAAGCGGACATCGTATGGCAAAAGACGTTCGGGACAGAGAGGGAAGCTGCCCCGATTTCTCTGCCCGCTCTGAAACAGATATTGTACCGCTCATTGCTGTCATCAACATCACGCTGGGGTAAGAAGATGGGATATTGCCTGAATAGGCTTCATCCCATGACCAAAACGCTCGATTGCCTCACGATCCTTCTCAAGCGCCCCACAAGGCAGATACCGGACTTTCAGGTCGGCAATCCTGCTGAAGGCCGGCCGCTTCAACTGTTCCCGCACATCGGCTTCCCGCTTGTCCGGCGCAACAAGGAACAGGCCCTCCAGGGCCTGCGCCTCTGACCCGAGAGCAAGATCCAGCATCCGCACGATACCGGAATAGATGGTCGTTGAATGTTCGACCTCGAATGCTGCAACAATCCTGCGGCTTTCTTGGTCCAGCCACAGGACATCGATCAGGCGCACGGATTCCGCTCCCTGCGTTTCTGTCGTGAACCCTGGCAACACCGACAGGCAGCCATCTCCCAATTTACCGTCCTGCCATGGACGACTGCGGTCATTGGCCGCAATCCAGACATCATACCCCAGGGAAAGCCCCAGATCACGAAGCCAGCCCTGAATCTCGGTATGGGTATGATCCGTTTCCCGCTCCGCGGCGAGGATCCGGGCTTCTTTCGCGCTCTGCTCCCTTACCTGATGGAGATCGGCTTCCCAAAGCTTTCGCGCGGTTTCGTCATCCTCGAGAGGTGGCGCTGTATAGCGTCCGCTACCGAGGTCAAACAGCAGTCCTCCGATGGCGCCCAGATCATTGGAAAGCAGTGAACGATAGGTCGCATTCAGCTTCAGGATTCCCTGCCGCATGGCGAGATACTCTTCCCATCGCCCCAGTTTCACCTTCGATCCGGTCAGAGCGTTATAGCCCTTCACGATCGCCGTGTTGAACGGCGGCATGATTGTCGGATGCAGAAAATACAGCAGATTGGCCACGGCTGGTCCCAGTCCCTTTATCTTGCGAGCATCAATCGCATGAATGGCCGAAACCACGTACTCTTCAGTATTGCAGCACAGACAGGTATCGAGAAGCTGACCGAACGCTTTCTGGTTGACGGGATTCTCGTAGATATCTGGAATTCGTAGCTTTGGCTTCCAAAGGAACGCATGATCTGCCCCCTTGAAAATCTGACGCTGCTCCGCAATCGAATGGACAACTGTTTCCAGTGAGGAGCCACGATAGGCGACCCCGAACGTACCAGCGGCAATCTCGGTGACAACCTGCTGCAGCCCCCTGCGGATGGAGCGAAAGTTCTTGATACGCTCGTCCCATAAAAACCAGCTCTGATAGGTCGCTGCCGGATCGTCCCGCCAGCGAAGAATGAGGTCTCGAATAAGGTCGGTCATCAGTCCAGAAGCTAAGATTACGTTCATTCCAGACACTGATTGTAACAGCGACGTAGGTCAATGCCTGCTGACGATCATGTAATCGCTGAATGTATGCTCTTTTTGGGGATCACCGGTATGCGGGCAACTGTCTCGACAAAGTGGTCGTTTCATTGTCTGTGCTGTGACATGGTTTCAATGCCTGTTCCATCGCAGTCTGAAATTCAGCCGCTTCCATCGGGGAAACACGCATGACGGATACCAGACAGGATGATCGGCAGATGATGGTGCCCAGAACCGTACATGATCCGGTCTGTGGCATGAGTGTGAATACTGTGACAGCAAAATTTCACACGCTGCATGATGGGCACGATTATTATTTTTGTAGTGAACACTGCCAGCGGAAATTCGGGGCAGACCCCGCAGCTTTCGTGGCGGACGAGGCGTCCATTACCCATGACCAGTCCCTGGCAGGCCAGACGGCGTGGACCTGTCCGATGCACCCGGAAATCAGGGAAACGCATCCGGGAAAATGCCCTAATAC
>NZ_BCTP01000056.1 GCF_001571345.1 Komagataeibacter xylinus NBRC 15237
GTCACGCCGCACGCGCAGCAGGTGGCGGATCACCCGGCCGGGCAGGCCGAGGGACTGGCCCGCGTTTTCAACGAGCAGCACGGTGCGCTGGCGCTGCGACACCGGCACGGTCAGGATGACGGTGGTGCCCGCGGGCTGGCGCTGCTCCATGCGCACGCTGCCATGCAGCGCGCGCGCCGCCTCCGCCACCACGGAAAGCCCCACCCCGCGCCCGGCCAGGCTGTCGGCCTTGCCCCGGGTGGAAAAACCCGGCTCGAACACGCGCGCAAGCAACTGCCGCGCATCAAGCGGGGCCTCGGCATGGACCAGCCCCTGCCCCGCCGCGCGGGCGGCGATGGCGCGCAGGTCGGGGCCGCGCCCGTCATCGCTCACCGCCACCTGCAGCCGCACCCCGGTCATGGTCACGGCAATGGTGATGTTGAGGTCTTCGGACTTGCCCGCCGCCAGCCGCTCGGCGCGGGTTTCATGCCCGTGCACGATGGCGTTGCGCACAAGGTGAATGACCGGGTCGCGCAATGCCTGCATCACGCGGCGCTCGGTCTGCACGTCCATGCCGGTCATGTGCACCTCGACGCCCGCCTCCGGCCCGCCATGCTCGCGCGCGATGCGCCGGGCCATGGCGGCGAGCGAGCCGAACACGCTCTCGGCGGGCACGAGGGTTACGGCATGCACTTCCTCGCCCAGGCGCAGCAGGGCGCGGTCGATCTGGCCCGCCATGAGCTCGCGCTCGCGCCCCACCCCCATCAGCCGGCGGGTCATGCGCGCAAATTCGGCTACCGGGTCGGCGCGCATGCGCTCGGGCGCGTGCATGACGGCCCGCGCATCGCCCAGCAGGTCCATCACCTGCGCCCACAGCCGCTCATGGCGGTCGGCCACGGCCATGAGGTCATGCACGGCGGCGGCCAGCGCATCGAGCCGGGCCACGGGCACCTGCACATAGGCCGGGTTTTCCACCTGCGTCGCCGCCTCATCGGGTGCGGCAGGCGCATCCGGGGGCGTTGCGGTCATGAGCAGGTCGATCTCGTCGAGCGTATCGGTAATGGCGGCAAGATCGGCCGCGTCGGGCAGCGCACGGGCCGAAAGCAGGGATGAGAGGCGGTTTTCGAGCGCGTGGGCCACGCCCTCGACCACCGGCAGTTCCACCGCGCGCGCGGCACCCTTAAGCGAATGGACACGGCGGAAGATTTCCGCAAGCCCCTGCGCACCCGGGCAGCCTGCCGCCACGATGGCGCGAATGGCGCGCAGATGGTCGCGGTATTCGGCATCGAACACCGCCAGCAATTCGTCCCTCAGATTATCCACGGGCCAACCGTCAGGTCCGGTAACGCGCGGAAATGGTAAGGAGCTGCTTGGACAGCTTGCCAAGGTTGCTGGCCGAGACCTCGAGGTTGCGCGTGCCGCCCGATGTCTGCTGGCTGGCCTGGCGGATGCTCTGCAACGCGGTCATGACCTGCTCGATGCCGATCTGCTGCTGGTTGGTCGAGGCCACGATCTGCTGGAAGGCATGCACACCTTCCTCGATGCCGCCGGTCATGCGCTCGATGGTGCGGTAGGCGATGTCGGTGCGCTCCTTGCCAGCCGAGACGCGCTTGACCGCCTCCTCCGTCAGCATGACCGAGGTGTTGATGCCGCGCTGGATGTCGCCAAGGATGGCGCGTACGTTCTGGGTGGCGTCGCGCGACTGGTCGGCGAGGATCTTCATCTCGGCGGCCACCACGGCGAACGAGCGGCCATGCTCGCCAGCCGCCGCCGCCTCGATGGCGGCATTGAGGGCGAGCAGGTGCGAACGCTCCGACAGGTCATTGACCGAGGCGATGATCTCGCTGATCGCCTCGGTGCGCTCGGACAGGGCCACGATGTTCGAGGCCACGGCCTCGGCGCCATCATGGGTGTGGGCCATGGCGCGCGCGGTTTCCTCCACCGCTTCAAGCCCGCTGGCCGAGCTGTGCACGATCACCTCCGCTGATGAAATCACCTCACGCGCGCGCTTGCTGATCTGGGCACCGGAATGGGTGATCTCGTCCACCGTGGCCGCCGTTTCCTGGACTGCGGCAAACTGTTCCTCAACACTTGCGGCCTGTTGCTGGGTGGAGGCACGGATCTCGGCCACGGCGGCATCGAGGTTCTGCGTCACCTCGCCGCTCTGGCGGGCAATCTCGCGCAGGCCGTCGATCATGCGGTTGAGCCCCGCGGCAAGGCGGGCCACTTCATCGCGCTCCTCGCCCATGCCGCCCACCTTGGCCCGCGTGGCAAGATCGCCCTGCCCCACGCGCTCCATCACGTGCATGATCGAGGAGATCGGCTCCATGATCGAGCGCCGGGTCCAGAAGGTCACGATCAGCGCCACCACCACGGCAAGCACCATGCCAATGGCCAGCGAGCGGCGGCTGTAGTCATAGGAGGCGGCACCCTGGGTTTCAGCCGCCTGCACCCCGTGATCAAGCAGCGAGGCGGCGCGGCCCACGAGCAGGTCGATCGACTGCTCGCGGCTGTCTATGCGCGAGGCCTGCTCGCGCACGCTGGGGTCGTTGCCCGCGCGGATGGCCTGGAACAGAAGCCCCGCCCCTCGTGTATCCATCTGGAACTGGCTGGAAATGTCACGCAACTGGCTGGCCACGGTATTGAACATCTCGCGCTGGTCGGTACTGCGCGCAAGGCGTCCGCCTTCCTCCGCGCGCGACAGCACGCCGGCCAGCAGGCTGTCGGCCTCGCGGGCCTTTTCATCCCAGCTTGCAATGGCGTCTTCGAGCATGGCGGGCGCGGTCTCGAAATCATGGGCGTAGTAATGCGCAAGGATGGCAAGCCTGCGGGCGACGAGGTCGTTCTCATTGGCGCGGATATGGGTCAGTTCGCGATAGACTGACAGGTCGCGCGTGACGATGATGGTCATCTCGTCGCGCACGTCGCGGATCTGCCCCAGCGCATAAATGCCCAGCGAAACCATGAGCAGGACACCGACCATGAAACCGAACAGCAGGCGATTGGCGATAGTCACGGGACTTCACACTCCGACATAACGGGAAGAAAACAGGCGCGCAGGGTCGATAACCGTCATGCTGCGCCCATCGGCCAGCCTGGCCTGCGGAAAGCCCGAGGGCGTAAGCGGCGTAGGCGTTGCGGTAATATCCACCGTGCCGGCCGCCCCGCTGGCAAGCAGGGCGATGCGCCCGAGCGGAATGCTCGACACCGAGCGCAGCAGCAGCATGACGCCGGGCTGCGCCAGTGCGGTGCCGCCAAGCAGCACCGACAGGTCGAACACGGTATAAAGATCACCCTGATAGCCATGCACGCCCCGCACGCCGGGCGGGCAGTCGGGCCTGCGCGGCATGTCGCTCCATACCGGGTCGGTCACGCGCAGCACGGCATGCAGGTCCACCCCGCAGCACTGGCCCGCAAGGTCGAGCAGGACCAGCGGGCGCGCGGGCACGCATGGGCCTTCGGTGTCGGCACGGGCAGCCATGATGCGCGCGCGGTCGGCCAGCACACGCCGGGCAAAGGCCTCGCGCCCCGCAAGGGGAGCTTCGGCAGGCGCAGAGCCTGAAAAACGCGCCATCAGGACGGCACCTGCTGGGCGCGGGCCACGGCCGGGGCGGCTCCGGGCGGCTCATCAAGCTGGCGCACCAGCCGCAGCAGGCCGCCCGCGGTCAGGCCATCGCCATCAGGCAGGGGGGCATCGGGCGGGCAGCGGCTGGCGAGTTCGGTCATCTGCGCGCGGATGCGCGCAGCCTGCACATGGCCACCCGCATCTTCGAGCAGGCGGGCAAGGTAGCAGCGCGCCATGACGTGGTCGCGACACAGATAGATGACCCGGCGGAACGATTCCTCGGCCTGCAGCAGGTTGCCGTGCCCCCATGCCAGCACGGCGAACAGGAAATGGATGCCCACGTCAACCGGATGCCGGGCCAGATGGTCGCGGCACATCTGCATGGCGCGCGGCACCTGCCCGCCATCGGCCATGCGGCGGATCGTGCTGGCTACGGGCGTACTCTCGGACAACGACACGGGGGCTGCGGCACGCGGCGCACGGCGCGCGGGCAACGGCTGTGTCGCGGCCATTACCGCCTGCGCACCCCCCACGGGCGGCGCACGGAAGGCCAGCGTGCCGGGCAGGCGCACGGTCTCGAGAAAGGGCCTGAAATCGGAAACAGGCTCCGAATGCCCCAACAGCAGCCAGCCCTCGGGCACGAGGCGCCGCGCCATGGCATGCACCAGCCCCACCGCCTGCGCCTGCGCGAAATAGATCAGCACGTTGCGGCACAGGATGAGGTCGAACGGACCGGTGGGGCCGCCATCGGGGCGCAGCAGGTCAAGGATGTTGCTGTAGCGGAAGGTGACCATGCGCCGGTACCCCTCATGCAGCCGCCACAGCCGCGCGCTGACCGGGGTGAACCATTCCGCGCGCTGCGTGGGTGCGATATCACGCAGGCTCCATGCGCTGAACGCGGCCTCGCGCGCCTGATCGAGGGCGCGGGTGCTGATGTCGGTGCCCAGGATGTCGATGCGCCAGTCCGCCAGTTTCTGGCCCGCCGCCTCAATCAGGCGCGTCAGCACGATGGCGATGGAATAGGGCTCGGCCCCGTTGGCGCAGCCCACGCTCCAGATGCGCAGGTGGCGGGTGGCCTGCGCCTTGCGGATCAGCCGGGGCAGGATGGTGCGCTCAAGGGCCGCGAACTGCTCGGCATAGCGAAAGAAGAAGGTCTCGCCGATGGTGATGACCGATTCCAGTTCGCGCCATTCCGCATCGCCATGCGCGCCGTCGGCCAGCAGGGCCAGGTAGTCATGGCAGGTGTGGCAGCCATGCAGGCGCATGCGCGTGCCCACCACATCTTCAAGCAGGTCGGTCTTGTCGACATAATAATGCAGGCCGGTGCGCCGGGTCACGGCATTGAGCAGCCTGCGAAACCCCGCTGGCGGAAAGGCGGCCGACCCGCTCACGGCGCGCCATCCACTGCCGTGGTGGCATCGGGGTCCGTCCGTGCCCACAGGGCCGCGCGCGCGCGGGTGCGCTCGAGCAGGCTGTCAAGCCGCATGCGTTCATCATCATCCACGATGTCGGTCATGCGCAACATGAAGGCAATGCTGCCATCCCCCAGTTCGAGTTCCTGCCCCGCACCCTCGGCTTCCCCGGCGGCTGCGTCAACCATGGCGGCAGCGCCCTTTTGCGGGCGGATGACATCAAGGGCCGCATCGACCAGCAGCGCAACACGGCCGCCGCCGGGCTGGTTGCACAAAAGCAGCGGGCGGTACAGCAGTTCGAGCGGCGCGCGCACGGCCTGGGCGCGCACGCCAAGCAGCACGCCAAGGTCAAGCACCCCCACCATGGCGCCCCCGAGCCGGAACCAGCCCGAAACATGCGGCACCATGACCATGGGCGCGCGCAGGGCGGGCACGGGCATGCACTCGCGCACCACCAGCCCCGCCGGCAGGCCGAACTGTCGCTTCCCCACCCGAAAGACCATGACCGGCGGGGCTTCGGGGCGGGCCTGCCCGCTCAGGGCGGCCTGCTGTGGGCTGGTCTGATCCATTGCTCCGGCGACCTTCGCTGTTTGCCATATGCACAAGGCAGAAGTTTGCATTTAATACAAGCCATCGCTACCTCGGGCAGGAATGCATTTCCTACAATCCGGGGAAGCCGCCCCTTGCCGGAGTCTTGATTTGATGGACAGTTCCTTTTCCAACCATTCCCAGGACCGCACGCTGCCACCTGATGCCACCCCCTCCAGCAGGCTGAACGGGTCGCGCATCGTGCGGGTTGGCGTCTGGGCGGTGTTCTATTTCGCGTTCTATCTCGTGCAGCAGGTTTCCGAGCTGGTGGCGCCGCTGGTGCTGGTGCTCGGCATTGGCTGGAGCGCGTTGCCGCATGTGATCGGCATCGTCAACGGGGCGGCGGGCAGCGACCCGCAGGCGCGTGACATGATCGCCCATGTGGCTCACTCCATTCCCGATCATCTTGAGGTGGGGTCGCATTTCCTCACGCCGTCCTCGCTGGTGTTTGACGGGCTGATGCTCATGGCGCTGGCCGCCCTGTGCGCAACACTCTCCACCATTGCCGCGCGCACCATGTAACAAACGGACGGACCCGCCCCATGTTCCGCCTGCATGATGTCAGCTACGCCTATGGCGGCAGCCAGACCGGTGTTGCCGCGCTGTCGCATGTCAGCCTTGACGTGGCGCAGGGCGAATTCCGCTGGCTGCTGGGGCCATCGGGGGCTGGCAAGTCGTCGCTGCTGTCCATCCTGTCGCTGGAGGTGCAGGCCAGTTCGGGCATGGTCGAGATCCTGGGGGTGCCGGTCAGGCAGGCGCGGCGGGCGGGGCTTGCGCGGCTGCGGCGGCGCATCGGGGCGGTAAAGCAGGATTTCGGCCTGCTGCCCGACATGAGCGTGTTCGACAACGTGGCCCTGCCGCTGCGCCTGCAGCACCGCGCCGAGGCCGAGATTGCGCATGAAGTGCATGCCATCATGAAATGGGTGGGGCTGGAACACCGGCTCGATGCCCTGCCGCCACAGCTTTCGGGTGGCGAGCAGCAGCGCGTGGCCATTGCGCGCGCCGTGATCTACCGCCCGGCCCTGCTGGTGGCCGATGAGCCGACCAATGCCCTTGATGAGCGCCAGGCCGGCCGCCTGATGCGCATGTTCCACCGCCTGGCCGAACTGGGCACCACCATCGTGGTCGCCACCCATAATGATGCCATCGTGGCAAAATACCCTGCGCCCACCATCGAGCTTCTCCACGGTCATCTCGTGCGGGATCACGGCTGATGGCCCGCCAGCGCTATCATGACGGGCTGGCCCTGCGGCAGGCGCTGCCGGGGCGGTTCCTGCCGTTCCTCGTGGGCAGCATGGCTTTCCTTGCGGCACTCGCGCTGGCAGGTGGCATTGCGGCGCACAGCCTCTCGCAACGCTGGACGCATGGAGCAGGCGCGGTGACCACCGTGCAGGTGCCCGGCCCCACCGACCCCGCCACCATCACGGCCGCGATGGGCCAGATGCCCGCAACCCGCATTGATGCGGTGCTGGCCACCATCGCCGCCACCCCCGGCATTACCGACACCCATCGCCTGAGCGATGCCGAACTGCGCGCGCTGCTCGCGCCCTGGATCGAGCAGACCGGCGACCCCAGCCTGCCGCTGCCCGCCGTGATCGAACTGCATACCGCCCCGGGGCAGGACGCGGCGGCCAGCCTGCTGCCCCGCCTGCAGGCGCAGGCGCCGGGCGTGCTGATGGAGCATGACAGCGTGTGGAGCGACCGGCTGGCAGCCCTTGCGGGCAGCCTGCAGGCCTGCGCGGGGCTGGCGGTGCTGGTGGTGATGACGGTGGCCGTGTGCGTGGTCATGGCCGCAACGCGGGCGGGGCTACTCACGCGGCGGCAGGCCATCGGGCTGATCCATGCGCTGGGGGCGACCGACAGCTACATCTCCGCCCGCTTCGCGACACGCGTGGGGCTGCTGGCGCTGTGGGGGGGCGTGTGGGGCAGCGTGCTGGCGCTGCCCATGTTGCTCGCACTCTCGCACCTTGCCGCTCCCTTTACCGCCATGGGCGATGCCCCTGCCACTACCCCCGACTGGCGCGACGTGCATGCATGGAGCGCCCTGCTGCCCTCCGCCCTGCTGTGGATGCTCGTGATCGTGCCACCCGCTGCCGGACTGACCGGCTGGGCCACCACGCAACTGACCGTGCGGGCCTGGCTGCGCCGCCTGCCATGACACGCCTGCGCCGCCTGCTTGTGGGCCTGTGCCTGCTGGGCCTTGGTGCGTGGAGCGCGGGGCTGGGCTGGTTCATGCTCGATGCCCGCCGCCCGGCGGCCATACCCCCGCATGCCGATGGCATTGTAGCGCTGACCGGCGGGCAGGGCCGGATCGAGCAGTCGCTGGCGTTACTGGCGCAGGGTTATGGCGACCGGCTGCTGATTTCGGGCGTGGACCGGCATGCAACGCTGGGCGATTTCCTGCGCCGCCAGCCGCCGCCCGTGCCCCTTGCGCTGTGGACCCACACCACGCTGGGCCACCAGGCGGCCTCCACGCTGGGCAATGCGGATGAAACCGCCACATGGGTGCATGAATACGGCATGAAAAGCGTGATCGTGGTGACCGCGGGCTACCATATCCGCCGCGCCATGCTCGAGATCGCCCGCACCATCCCCGACGTGCGCCTGTATGGCTACCCCATCCGCTCGCCTGCTCTGCGCCACCCGCTGCATCCCGGCACGATCCGGCTCATGGTGGTGGAATATGACAAATGGCTGCTTGCCTGCCTTGATATGGCCCGCCTGACCCGCCCGCTGCACGGCCTGCTCAACCATGCCGATACGCGGCCCATAGCCCCCATGGGGTAAGCCGGCGGCTTGTCGCAGGCCACGTTTTCTGGTGTTAGGGTAGCGCTGAACCACCCCGATGGACCTGTTAGCCCCATGACCGTACTGCGCGCCTTCGTGTTCAACCTGTATTTTGTCGTGCTGACCCTGATGATGGGCATCGCGGCCTTCGCCATCCGGCTGTGCGGCAGAAAATACGCGCTGGCCTACGCCAAGCTGTGGACCGGGCTGACCCTGCGCGGGCTGGAGCGCATCTGCCGCATCGACATACAGGTGAGCGGGCTTGAGCACCTGCCCCCCGGCCCGTGCCTGCTGGCCTGCCAGCACCAGTCCATGTTCGACACATTCGCGTGGATGAACATCGTGCCGCTGCCCACCTATGTCATGAAGCGCGAACTTGAGCGCATTCCGCTCGTTGGCCCCATGCTGCGCCTGACCGGCATGATCGGCGTGGACCGCGATGGCGGGGCCAGGGCGCTGCGCGCCCTGCTGGCCGATGCCGACCGCGCGGCGAAGGAAGGGCGGCAGATCATCATTTTCCCCGAAGGCACGCGCACGCCGCCCGGCGCTGCGATAAAGCTGCAACCGGGCATTGCCGCCCTCTCGGCCCATACCGGCCTGCCGGTCATTCCGGTCGCGACCGATGCGGGGCTGCACTGGGGGCCAAAGGCGCTGGCCAAGACGCCGGGCACCATTCACATCGTGGTGGGCAAGCCCCTGCCCGCAGGGCTGAAGCGCGCGCAACTGCTGCCCGCCATTGGCAGCGCGTGGCAGGATCTGTGCACGCATAACGGGCTGCCCGTGCCCAGCGCGCCCCCCACAAGCGCATGACAAACCCGCGCCATACCCGCCCGTGCTACGGCACCCTGTTCGGTTAGCCACGATTTAAAAACAACGCATTGATAAAAGTTTTTGGGTGCAGCCTTTTTTCAAAAAGGCGGCGTTCTTCAAAGCTTTCTGAAAAAAAGCTTCACCAAAAACGTTCTTATGATTTCTGGATGTTTTCCGGGCTGACTTTTCAAACAGTCTCTTATGGTAAGGTCGGGTTCACGCCAGATGGATGACCCGAGGCTACCCGTGGGATTCCACCCTCATCGGCGCCGCCAGCACGGTGGAATGCGTGGCGGCAGATGGTCCGGACCGGGCTGATCGGGGCAGAATAGAAAGGAACCGCTACCTGTCAGTCCGCCGCGCGCGACCTGCCCGCAAGCTGGTCCTGCAGCGTTTCCACCTGCTGGCGCAGATCCATTATTTCCTGCAACAGGTTCTCCACCGTGCGGTTGCCCGCGCGTTCCACCGCGTAAAGCGAGGTGAACAGCGACATGGCCTGCCGCACCACGGCGGCCTGCTCCTGGCCAAGCGCCTCAAGCCCGTCACCCGCTGTATCCGGGGCCTGGCGGGCCATGAATTCACCCATCATGCGCTCGAGGTAGTCCGACACCTCGCCCTGCCTGCTATCGCCATAACAGCGGATGAGCTGGCGCAGGAAGGCGACCGGCAGCATGGCGCGGCCGCGCGTTTCCTCCTCAAGCATGACCTGGGCGAGCACGCCACGGGTAATGTCATCGCCGGTGCGGGCATCGAGAATGACGAAGGCACGGTCGAGCTTGACCATGTCCATCAGGTTCTCAAGCGTGATATATGCCGACAGTTCGGTATCGTACAGCCGCCGGTTGGCATATTTCTTGATAACGACGGGAGCAGAAGAGACCGACACATGCCTTCCTTTCACATGGCGCGGGAACCGGGCCAAAGGGCCACAACGCCCCGCGCGGACGCCCTGGCGTGAGGCGTGCTCCTTCCCTTTAGGGCATAACCCGCGCCCCGACCATGAGCCGTGTCATTAAACCTTCATTTTTCCCTCTGGTAAAACAGCCTGTCCTGCACCGCCAGAGGGCCACGCGCTGGCGTTTCGCACCTGGCATGGTGTGTTCATGACGTATTATGTCAGAAGCTGTCCTTTTCTTTTCGCAACCGGCCCAGCGTCGCCACATCCGGCGCGCGCAGGAAGGGATTGGTCGCCCGCTCCACATCAAGCCGCACCGGCAGGGTGGGCAGGCCACGCGCCCGCAGCCGCGCAACCTCGGCGGCGCGCGCCTGCACGGCGGGGCTGTCTGGCGCGACATGCAGGGCAAAACGCGCGTTTGACTGCGTATATTCATGCCCGCAGCACAGCAGCGTCTGGCCAGGCAGGGCATCAATGCGGCGCAGCGAGGCAAACATATCGGCAGGCGTGCCCTCGAACAGACGCCCGCAGCCCATGCTGAACAGCGTATCGCCACAGAACAGCGCAGGCCCCGTGGGGAAATAATACGACACCTCGCCCGATGTATGGCCAGGCGTTGCGATCACCTGCACCTGCTGCGTGCCAAATGCCACCACATCGCCATCGCGCACCGCAATATCGAGCGGCGGCAGGCGGTATGCATCCACCGCCGCCCCCACGACCCGCGCGCCATAACGCTGGCGCAGGGCCTCGGCCGCGGCAATATGGTCGGCATGGTGGTGGGTAAGGAAGATCATGTCCAGCCGCCCGCCCGCTTCATCAATGGCGGCAACAAGCGGCGCCTCCTCGGCGGGGTCGATCATGGCGGCGGGGCCTGCGGGGCCATCATGCACGAACCAGGCGTAATTGTCCGACAGGATGGGAATCGCCTCGATCAAGAGTTTCCGTGTCATGACTGTCCCTTCATGTAACCTGGCCCCTGCCACGCCATGGGCATGGCATGCCCGCGTGCAGCCTGTTAGTGTAACACCCATGGGCGCCAACATGCACACCGCCGCAAGCTTTTATGCTTCCCGCCGGGGCCAGATGGCCGCCCGGCTGCTGGGCCAGCGCATGGCCGGATTCTGGCCGGAGGGATCGGGTGGCCACATGCTCGGGCTTGGCTATGCCCTGCCCTTCCTGCCGCTATGGGACCGACCCGGACAGCCCTGCTTTTCAGCCAGGCTCGACACGCCTGTCACGCACGAGGGCGGGCCGTGGCAGGGGCGCGACTGCGTGGCACAGGGCGACAGCCTGCCCTTTGATGACCTGAAATTCGACCGTATCCTGATGATCCATGCGCTTGAAACCAGCGAGGACAAGAACACCCTGCTGCGCCAGGCCTGGAAAATTCTCAAGGATGATGGCGTGCTGCTGCTCGTCGTGCCCAACCGGGCCGGGCTGTGGGCGCATACGGACAATTCCCCCTTTGGGCAGGGCACGCCCTTTTCGCGCCGCCAGATCAATCGCTGGCTGGCCAATGCCTGCTTTCGCGCCGAGCGCCATGAGGATGCCCTCTACATTCCCCCCGCCGGTCCATGCCCCACCGGCCCCGCCACCATGGCGGAATGGACGGGGCGCACCCTCTTTCCCCGGCTCGGCGGCGTGTGCATGATCGAGGCGGTGAAGGACATCTATGCGGGCGTGCCCACCCGCCCGGCCACGATCATGCCAGCAGGACTGCGACTGCGGCCCGCGCGGCTGTTTTCGCGCAGCCTCACCCACCGCCAGCGGGGTGGGAACGCGCAGGATACTTGACCAATTTTGCGGGAATCTCCATGAACATTGTCCCATGTCGCTAATTCAATCCCTCAAGCTTGTTCTTGCCCCGCCGCACCCGGCCGCGCGCCCCTTCCTGCTTGCCTCCGGCGCGGGCGCCGTGATCGGGCGGCTGCTGCCGTGGCGGGTAACAAAGCTGCTTGGTACGGCCAGTGGCCTGTTCTTCGGGTTCTGCCTGTATTTCTTCCGTGACCCCGAGCGCGTCACCCCGGCCGAAGCCAACGTGGCCGTGGCCCCGGCGGATGGCCACATCGTCTCGATCGAGAAAGTGGCCCCGCCGCCGGAACTCGACATGGGCGATGCCCCGGTGTGGCGCATCGCCACCTTCCTGTCGGTGCTTGACGTGCATGTGAACCGCATGCCCATCGCGGGCACGGTTACGCGCGTGTCGTATCATGCGGGGCAGTTCCTCAATGCCAGCCTCGACAAGGCATCCGAACTCAATGAGCGTAATGCCCTGCGCCTTACGCTCAAGGACGGGCGGCAGCTTGCCGTAGTGCAGATCGCGGGGCTGATCGCGCGCCGCATCCTGTGCGACGCGGAAGAAGGCATGCAGTATGAAACCGGCGAACGTTTCGGCCTGATCCGCTTTGGCTCGCGCACCGACCTGTACCTGCCCGCCGACGTGGCTCCGCTTGTCGAGGTGGGTCAGACCATGATCGGCGGCGAGACCGTGATGGCGCGGCTTTAAGCGATTATGGCAGTTCCTCCCCCCGTCGACCGGTCGCGCCGCATCCGCAGGCTGAAAAAACGCCAGCGCCCCCGCGTGCGGGGCCTGTCGTTCAACCGGATGATCCCCAACCTCATGACCATGCTCGGCCTGTGCGCGGGGCTGACGGGCATGCGATTCGGGCTGGAGGGGCGGTTTGGCGGCGCAGCCACGGCCCTCCTGATTGCCGCGTGCATCGACGGGCTTGATGGTCGCATCGCACGGCTTTTGCGCGGCACCAGCCGCTTTGGCGCGGAGTTCGACAGCCTGTCCGACTTCCTGTGCTTCGGGGTGGCGCCCGCCTTCGTGCTTTACCTGTGGGCGCTGCATGAAGGGGGGCGGTTTGGCTACATTCCCTGCATCATGTTCACGGTGTGCATGGCGCTGCGGCTTGCCCGCTTCAACGCCAGCCTTGATGATGACGCCAACCAGCCCAAATACGCCGCCAGTTTCTTTACCGGCGTGCCCGCGCCCGCCGGTGCGGGGCTTGCACTGTTTCCGCTCTTTTTAGGGCTGGAGGCACAGCGCCTGCACCTTGACTGGCTGTATGACCTCACCCGCGACCCGCTCATGCCTGCGCTGACGCTCAGCGGCACGGCCTTCCTGCTGGTTTCCACCCTGCCGGTGTGGTCGTTCAAGAACTTCAAGGTGCCTTCGCCGCTCATCCTGCCCACCATGCTGGGCACGGGCGCCTATGCCGCCATCATGATTGCCGAGCCGTGGGGGGCGCTGGCTGCGGCGGGCGTGATCTACCTGCTGCTCCTGCCCATCAGCCGGCGCAGCTTTCACCGCCTGCGCCGCGCGGCGGAAGACTTGCAGGAAAGTGACGAGCCCGCACCCCACAGCCCGGACTGACGGGGGCAAGGTGCCGCCTTTTTCTACAAAGCGCGGCGCTTCCGGAAGCTTTTTGAAAAAAGCTTCACCAAAAACTTTTATCTTTCGCCTTCAGTAGTCTGCCAGCGCACCAGGGCGGCCAGGATTTCATCCGGCGCGGGCGGACAGCCGGGCAGCGACACACTGCTGCGCGCCCGCACGCCCACCCCGCCCAGCACGGCGTAATTGCCGCCAAACAGGCCGCCATCCACCGCACAGTCTCCCACCACGGCCAGCACGCGCGGGCCGGGCATGGCCTGCCAGGCCAGTTCGACCACGGGCGCCATGCCCACCGTCAGGCTGCCGGTCAGCAGCAGCATGCCCGCCTGCCGTGGCGTGGACACGAAGCGGATGGGGTGATTGCCCGCCAGCAGGGCGCGTGACAGGCTGGCCAGTTCAAGCGCGCACCCCGTGCAGCCGCCGCTTTCGATATGAAAGATGTCCAGCGCCTCAAGCCGTGGCAACGGCGTGCCTTCGGGCCAGAACAGGTGCAACCGCGCCATTACAGGTCCGCCCCGGTGGCTGACATGCCCAGCGAGACCACAATCAGGTCCACATCCTCATAAGCCGCGCCCGACAGGATTGCGGGCAATGCCTGCGCCAGCGCCAGTGACGGGTCGCCACACCACCAGGCCGCGACATGCCCCGCCTCAAGGCGCAGCCAGTGCCAGAGCAGGCCTGCCGGGCCTTCAGCCCAGCCCAGACCTTCTTCCCCTCCGCCTTCAGCCTCCATGACAGTGCTTTCGGGCGGGGCGGCAAGCAGGGCCAGGCTTGCCCCGATCTCACCCAGGCGGACCTCAAGCCGGTCGGTCACATCGCCCTGCCCTTTTCGCGCTGCCCGCGCATTCCCGCCCATGATGCCCAGGCGGGCAGCCATTGTGGCTGACAGCACGCCCTTGCCACGGGCCTGCGCCGCAAGGCCACGGGGCCGCCAGAACAGCCGGTGCAGGCTCGCATGCTCCGCTGCCAGCGTGGCCAGTTGCGCACCATCCACACGCACCGGAAAGGTTGCCGCGGGTGGGATGACATCAAACAGCAGGCGCCGTCCGCATACGTTCCGGCACATCTGCCGCATCTGCTCCAGCATGCTGGCGGCCAGGGTGGCGCTGCGTCCATCACCCAGCATCGCGCCGGCCTGCGCCAGCACATCCAGATGGGTGGCAATCCGTTCCATAGCCCCCAGCATCACGCCTGCCGCCACGTCCTGCGCGGGCATGGCGGTGCCGGTGGCGTTGTGCAGGGCACGGGCAAAGGCAAGCTGGTGCGCCACGGTTGCAGGGGCATCAATCCGGGCGACCAGCCGTGCCGCCTGCTGTGGCGCAAGCCCCCGCAGGCGCGCGGCCAGCCCCCGATGCGCATAGCCCATGCAGGGCTGCACCGCCTCGATGCGCGCGCCCGGCAGGCCGAGCCGCAGATGGAACGGGGCACGGAAATTCCCTTCCGCCGGGCCATAACCCAGCCCCGTGCCGCCTGCCTGCCTCACCGCTGCATCATCAATGAACTCCCGCCCCTCCGGCAGGCCGGGCGTGGGAGCCCGATGGGCCGCCAGAGGGGTTGCCACCGGCCATCGCCCCTGATCCAGCCATGGCTCGCACCTGCCACCAATGGCCGGAATGCCCCACAGATCATGGATGATGCGCTCTGGCCCCTGTGCCCCCACACGCACGGGCGACAGGGCGGGATAGCCATCGGGTGACACCGCAACGCTCGCAACCAGCGGTATCGGGTCATGGTGGAACAGGGCATGCACCTGCACGCCATCAGACCATAGCCCCAGCAGGGGCAGGTCGGTCGCGCGCAACCCCGCGATCATGGCCTGCCACGCCTCGGCCTCCAGCACAAAGCGCCCGGCGCAGGGCGTGGGGGCAGCACCCTGCCGGATGAGGGCTGCGACCTCCACGCTCATGCCAGCACCATCCCGCCACGCAGGGCCAGCGCCAGCACCATGCAGCCCAGTGCCAGCGCCAGTGCGGCCCGCGCCCGTGCAACCCGGACGGGTTCTGTCCCGCCGTGGGCCGCGGTGGTGAATACAGGCCACAGGCAGGCCCCGGCCAGCAGGGCTACCCCCGGCATGGCCCCCATCTCGGCCAGCAGCGCCAGCGCCAGCGCCACCCCCGGCAGACAAGGCGGCCATAACAGGCTGAAAGGCCCTGCCATGCGCCACACCCCGCCACCACAGGCCAGCGCCAGCAGGCAGGCCGCCAGCGGCACGGATGCCGTGGCAGGCGGCAGCCCTGCAGCCAGCACCACCCAGCCCGACCAGTCCATGCCATCGGCGCGGGCGCGAGACCGGGGCAGGAGCGACCACAGCAGGCACACGCAGCCCAGAAAGGTCAGCGCGGCGCGAAGGGCAGGCCACGCGATCGCCGCCTGCGCCAGCACCGGCATGGTGGCCAGCAGCGCCATCTGCCCACCCGGC
>NZ_BCTP01000057.1 GCF_001571345.1 Komagataeibacter xylinus NBRC 15237
GAGGGAGGGGATGTGAGTCAAGGGGGGCGATGTTCGTCGGTGTATTTCAAGAAAAAATCTGACGCATATAATAATTTTTATTTTTGCATTTATATTACAAATGAAAATTGAAATATTCTTAATGACGCATTGGTTTTATTTTTTAATATAAGTATTTTTTATTTTATTATTTTTGTGTTCGGATGTTTAAAAATACAATCTCGCCATGATACTGATAGCTCGCTCTCGAACAGCAGTCCATATCTTCAGTAAATATCTCGGAGTAGGGTAGAATTCGGATATAATACTCTGATAAATAATAACTAAACTGTTACGTAGAGTGAATGTCGGTATCGGGGGCTGCGTGCCCCCGCAACCAAACATATCCGATAAAATACATTAAACCCGCCCCCAACAGGCGGGTTTTTTTGTGCAGCAAAGCCAGTGTAGGAAATACATAGGAAATAGATGGAAAAGTAATCAGGCGTAGATAGGGTCATGCTCAGACAATGCTGTCACGTAGGGTTGCTTCAAAAACCCTGAGAGCCGCACGCTCCTGTGGCAGCAGGCATAGGATGCATATGGAACAGTCCTCTGGAGCATGAGCGCAATGCCGCTGAACAGATAACCCATGATCCAGAACTAAACCGTTACAAGTCCATTACAGACATCACCTGTATCCTGCCGCCGGCGGATAGTCATTCATCGTGAATGATGCAGCCTTGTGGGAAAAGCATCATGGTTTTGTCGGGTTCATGAGTGTGCGCTCAAAGAAACGGTCCATCCACATATAGCCATGCAACCAGTCCTGCATGCGTAGAAAGGCGTGTCGCTCACCGGGAAAGACATGATCCTCGTATGGAACGCCCTGCGCCGTCAGGGCACGTGCCAGCAGGGTGGACTGTTCGAATTCTACATTGCGATCATCGTCGCCATGCACCAGCAGAACGGGTGCCCGCCAGTGCTGAATGTCAGCAAGGGGAGAGGAACGCCATTCCGTTTCATGTGCTTCACGGTTCTGCTGGGGCGAAAGACCTGCGTGGTCTGGCTCGGTCAGGTCATGCACACCATGAAAGTCTACTCCAGCTGCAAAAATATCGCTGTTACGCGCCAGCGCCAGCCCCGTCAGGTAGCCACCCCAGCTTCCACCCCATATCCCGATATGGGTCGTATCCACATTGGCCTGCTGCTGGAGGTACGCTGCTGCCGCCTGCACATCACGGTATTCACTGGCCCCCGCGCGTCCGATCTGTGCGGCATCACGGAAAGCCATGCCATAGCCGGACCCACTGCGATAATTGACCGCCAGCACGACATACCCCTGCGCGGCCAGGGTCTGGTTCATGATATAGGTGTTGGAATAATATCCCATTGCATTGAACGCAGGTAACATCTGCCGTTCCGGGCCACCATGCACGAAGATCAGCGCGGGGTGGCGTGATGTTCCATCAGCGGGTCTGAAAAGCTGCCCATGCAGTTCAAGGCCATCTGCACTGTGAAAGCGCACGTTCTGCGGTGTCACGAATGTCACATCATCAGGTAGTACCGGGCTTACGGGCAGCAGGGTGCGGTCATGGTCAAGCACAACGGGGTGTGCCGTCTGTGTTACCCCGGTCGCCATCAGCGCAATATCGGTCCCCGCCGTAACCAAGGCGGCAATTTCGTCATTTCCTGCTGTCAGGGCCGTGGCGGGGCCACCCACCAGGGGGCGCGACCATGCACGCCACTGGTCCAGATCTTCGGCATTGGCGGTGTAAAGCAGGTTTTTGCCGTCAGGCGACAGGCGGTAGGTGGAAACTTCCGCCCCATCGGGGGTAAGACAATCCGGTGTGCCTGATCCATCCATGGGCAGGGCGCAGATGCGCATCCATCCGCTGCCTTCCCATGGGAAGAGCAGTCGTCCGTCCGGGAGCCATTCCAGCACGGAGCCTTCAGGGGCTGCGAACCGTGATCCCTTGCCAGCCGGTGCTGTCCACAGGTTATGCTCGGTGCCGGTCGGGATATCATAGACATGTATGGACCAGAAACGTCCTTTGTCCGGCGCAGTATCCACCACAGGATCCTGCGTGCGCACGAAGGCTATGGACTGGCTGTCAGGTGAGAAGACCGGCAGGCGGTCATGTGCCAGCCCCGGGGGGATGAAGGTGAGGTTCCCGGCCTTTTCCCTCACATCCCATAACGCGATGACTCCATGCGACCCACGGTCTATTTCAATGACGATGTGATGGCCATCCGGCGACCAGCGCAGGCCGGTAATTGCGCCCGGTGTGGTAAAGGCGGGGGTCGGTCTGGTTCCCGTATGTCCGATCATCAGCGTTCCGCCATGGCTGAAGGCCAGAAAACGCCCATCGGGCGAGAATGCGGGAGAATGACCTTCTCCCATGACAATATTACTGCCCGATGGCCCAATCAGATGAACGGTCTGCAGGCCCGCAAAAATCGCCTGACCTGCATTGGGAGGGGCGTCGTTCGGATATTCCGGGTCACCTCCTTCCACATAGGCCAATGTCCGGCCATCGGGTGTCAGGGCCAGTCCCCACAGGTCGGTTCCGTCATCGTGGGTGTAATGGGTTAGCGGGCGTGGCGCCTGACCACCATCGGAGAGCAGGATGTTGCGCACCCCGGCGCGCTGTTCAACCCAGGCAATGCGCTGGGCCTGCGCTGCGCCTGTCAGGCTGGTGGCAAAGGGCATGGCAAGAAGGGCGGCAAGACGTTTTTCGGTGGAAATATCCGTAATAGGTGCGGCATGGAGGGATGAAGTCGCCAGCATGCCGCCCAGCAGGCCCAAGCCGGCACAGCGCAGCAGACTGCGCGGTAAAAAGGAAGGTTCCATCAGCGTGTGGCTCCGGCAAGGGTTGTAAAAATCTGTTCTTCCACCCGTGTGAAAGAGGAGTAGCTACCCGGTGTCACTTCGTCTTCATCAGGGTAGCCATCAATCGCAAACACGAACACGTCCCCTTTTGCCGGATCATACCAGAAGCCGGAATGGAGCCCGTAGGCATCGCCCAGATGGCCGCGCAATCCGCCCTGATAGCCGGCGTAAGGTGCGGTCAGGCGCCCGCTGGCATCCGGCTGGCCAGTAAGCTCGATCATGCCCAGCCCGTAGCTTGCAATGGGGTAGGGGCAGGTACCATCATGCCCGTCATTGCGCCACGTCGGGGTTTCCATCAGGTGAATGCCGTGCGGGGAAAGGAGCCGTTTGCCATCCAGTATTCCGCCCTGCTGCATGAAGCGGGCAAGACGGACAAGTCCGGTAACGGAAATCCGCAATCCGCCTTGTGGTGAAAAGGCGCTGCCATTGGAACCGATGACGTAGGTGGAAAGCTGGGCAGCGCTCCATCCCTGCGGCGGCTGGGTATCGACCTGTGCCACGTAACCGGCGGCACGGTGGGTATAGAGTGTCGCCAGCCGTTCGGGGTGGCGTAGGGTCAGGGGATTATAGCCACCATCAATGCCCAGTGGCCCCAGTACATGGGTCTGCTGGTACTGGTCAAACCGTTCACCGCTTGCGCGTTCTATTATGGTGCCGATCAGGCCATAACACAGGTTGCAGTATTCAAACCATGTGCCCGGCCTGTGCTGGCCGTCCGGGGCAAAATGATAATCAGACTGGCCAGGTTTGCGGCCCGGGGCGAACAGGTCGGCAATTTTCTGGTCGGGTGGAAGGGTGTACCTGTCCGCATCCACAATGGTCGCGGTATGGTTGAGTAGCATCCGCACCGTAATCGGCACATCCGCGAAAGCCGGATTACGCAGGCGGAAGCCGAGATAGTCCGACACGTCACTGTCGAGCGCGACCTGGCCCTTTTCCACAAGCTCCATGAGTCCGATGGTCGTCACCACCTTGGAGACGGAGGCAATGCGGAAGAGTGTGTCCGTCCCCACGGGCACGCTGTCATGCTCTGTCCTGCGCGCAAACCCGCCATAATAGCTGTAGGCCGCATGCCCCGCGCGCAGCCGTATGGCCGCGATGGCCGCAAGCGGACGCCTCTCACCCTGTGCCAGGATGGCATCCATGGCCCTGTCGGTCGATGTGTCGGCCGCCATGGCGGTGCTGCCAGCGCAGGCTGCCATCATGGCAAGAATGATTGCGGGCTTCATGATTTTTTTATCGGCTTCAGTGTCGTGCGGCTGATGGTCGCAGCCTTGACCCGACTGGTGGAAAAAAGCAGCGGCTGCATCTGACCCTTCAGCCATGCAGGCAGGAAATCTGCATAATGAGGGGAACGCGGATCACCTGCCTGACCAGGGAAATTGAGGAAGACCGAATTATCCCACGCTCCCACGTCACAGACCATCAGGTAACTTGCCCCACCCGTGGTCCTGTAAGGATCTGGCCCTTTGGCAAGAGGATTGTACCAGCGTGCCATTACAGTATAGGAATCGCCACCCGTGCCGGTCTGGTGGCCGCCAGGTTGCGGGAACTGCGCCTTGATGGCGGGTATATCGGCCAATGGGTGGTCCAGCGTGATCGTATGCAGCGTGCCCCAGCGCCATGCAGCCATATCGGGCCCCAGGCGCTGGCGCAGTTCCGCCATTGCGGCACGCAGGGTTTCCACCAGCATGGTATCACGGGCAGTAGCGGGAACCGGGCCGAGACGGGTGTCTGGCGTGCGCAGCAGCCCAAGCTGGACAGTTGCATTGATGGGGCCAGGCAGCAGTTCGCGCAGGTGCGGGGGGATCAGAACGGCGTACAGTGCCCGTTCCAGCCGGGTCCACCATATTTCATACAGTGCTGCTGCCGGGCTATCGGCTTCGATCCGGCCGTTCCATGCACGCAGCAGGCTGGCTGCACTGGTCAGGCGGTACGTTGCCCAGCAGCCCCACCACGTCCAGCGCGAGTTGCGAGAATGTATCGTGCTGAAGGGCGGCACAGTCCGCCACGCCCGCATGCGGGGTTGCATCCAGCATGTGCGCGACCCGATTGTAGCGAAAACGGTCGCGCCATTCAAAACTGACACGCCGTTCCTGCGCGGGGTAATTCGGGGGCAGGTTCATCTCGTTTGAGGTGGCGAACCAGCCACGGGCGGGGTTGAAGGTTGACGGGAGCATCTCCAGCGCCTGCAGTCCGTGCCAGTCGTAGCGCCCGTCACCGGGTGCGGGTAGCAGGCCGTCGTGCCCGTCCGCCCGCGCTGGCAGGCCACCTGCCGCCTGCCAGCCTATATTGCCCTGCGTATCGGCATAGGTGAAGTTGGTTGGACTGGTATGTACCCGCAGTGCCTCGCGGAAGCTGGTCCAGTCGCGCGCAAGGTTCAGGCCGATATTGACCAGAAGCCCGTTGGCTCCGGGGTAGAGCCATGTTGCGCTGACTGCCGTGGCACGATGATGTGCACGATCGGCAGAGACGATCGGCCCCTGGGTCGTATAACGCAGCATCACATCCCGTTCGGCTTCGCCCCGCACCGCAATGGTGGTGTGGGTGATTTCCATCTGCTTCCATGTGCCGTTATGGAAATATTGGTCGGGTTGGGTAGGGTGAGTGCGCAGGATGAACAGGTCTTCCTGATCGATATGGAAATTCGTTCGGCCAAAGGCGATATGCGCGTTGTGCCCCTGCATGACGCCGGGCATGCCCGCCGTGCCACCGCCGATGACATCCAGCCCCGGGGCGCTCATGTGGATTACATATCGTGGTCCTGGCACGCCAAAACCAAGATGCGGGTCATTGGCCAGGATGGGTCGGCGCGTTACCGTGCGGGTGGGGGCGATGACCCAGGCATTGCTGCCGGAATTCATCCGCCGGTGCGCGGCATCACCAGGCGGGTGCGCAGCCCCCAGCGGCAGCGGGGTCTGAAGCACTCCGAACAGGCCAAGATCGTTTTCCGATATGGCATGAACATCAAGCCCGTCCGGCACGCGCAGTTCATGTGCGGGCTCCAGTGGCGTGGTAAGGGTATCATGGGACAGGCCACCACGCGCGGCGAGGCGGGCCCGGCGGATTTCGCCCTGCGTATTGCCTGCGGGTTCGGCGCGGATGCGGATCAGGTCCAGCACATCCCATGTCAGGGGCGCATAATCGAAAATCCTGAATTCGGGTGGCAGCAGCTCGGGGCTGGCACGAAGCTGGTCCAGCCGGGCATTGATGCCCGCCACATAGGCGCGCGCGCAGGCCTGCACCTGTGGGGAGAAACGCGCCAGTTCGGCTGCTGCATCACCACGGAACAGGAACAGGCGATTGGCCGTGTCGGATGGCACGAAATCCGGTCCGAATATTTCAGCCAGTCGGCCCAGGGCCTGCCTGTGGCCAAAATCCAGTTCCCACAGCCGGTCGCGCGCTACCACGAACCCGTTGGCAAAGAAGGCATCGGCAATGCTTCTGGCGCGGATATGCGGTACGCCCCAGTGATCTTCCGCAATTTCCACGGCGGCTTCCAGCCCCGCAAGTCCATCCATGCACGTATGATGGCGGGCTGCCTGCGCGCGGAAGGGCAGGGCCGTGAAGCCTGCGGTCATGCCACCCCCCATAAGGAGCTGGCGACGGGTCAGGCCGGGATTGCGCATGTCCTGTTTCTCCTTACGCCATAGGAGCCGCTGCCATGGTGCGGCTGCGCACGAGATCACGGACCCGCAGGGCTGACCCAGCCGAAAGTGTAAAGCCAAGGGCGCCATGGCCTACATTCAGCAACAGGTTGGGGCTGCGCGTGCGGGCAATGATCGGCACCCCCGTGGGGGTGGCCGGACGCAGGCCCGCCCATGGCTGCGCCGTGTCGTACGGTCCGGCCTGCGGCAATGCTGCCGCTGCAAGCTCACGCAGCCGGGCAATGCGCTGGGGGTTCACGCTGGCATCACGCGCGCCGATATCGACCATGGCCGCAATGCGCAGCGTATCGCCCAGCCGGGCATAGACCACACGGTTGTCGTAATCGGTCACGCTGACATCGGGCATTGTGCCAGCAGCGGCCCGCAGGGTCAGGCTGTATCCCTTCAGCCCGTATAGTGGCAGGTCAAAGCCAAGCGGTCTGGCCATCTGGCGTGATTCCACTCCGGCGGCCAGTACGACAAGGTCCGTATCATGCGGCCTGTCATCCACCAGTACTTCGCACCGCCCGTCTGTGCCCGCCTGCATGCTGGCAGTGCCGTGGAGCAGGTTAAAGCCCGGCATGCCGCCCATCGCATCGCGTAGGGACAGGCAGAAGCGGTGGCAGTCCGCCACCTCATCGGCCGGAGAAAAGATGCCGCCTGCAAGGCTGGGTGCAAGCGAGGCGAAGGCGGGTTCCACGCGGGCGCATTCCGCAGGGGAAAGAACCTGTTCCAGTTCCGGGTTGTTGACACCGGCCGCTGCCTTACGGAACCGGGCTGCATCGCGATAGACCACCAGCTTGCCGGGCTGGCGCCACAGGAAGTCCTTCAGCCCCTCGCTGCGCCACTGGTTAATCTCTGCCTGACTGCTTAGCGCCAGTTGCAGGAGCAGTGCGCTGTTGCGGGCATTGGTCCTGGCATTACAGGCCCGCAGGAAAGCCAGCATCCAGCGCCATTGATGCGGATCGGCCCGCAGGTGCAGGGAAATGGGGGAGCCCGACTGCAAAAACCAGCCCAGGGCCTCACGCGGGACACCGGCATCGGCCAGCGGGTGGACATAGCGGTAACTCAGTTGGCCGCCATTGGCAAAACTGGCTCCCTGCCCGACATCGGCACGCCGTTCGATCAGTGTGACCATGTGTCCGTCACGCAGGAGCGCATACGCTGTTGCCAGCCCCGTGACACCGCCACCTATGACCGTGATGTTGCGTTGTGCCGACATTCCTTCTCCTGCGTTCTGTATCCATTACCCCTTGCGGGGCCGTCATGTTTCTCAGACGATGTGATGTCTGGAAATCTAGGAACAGACGCCATGACAGGCTAATTCAAAAATACCGTCTTCCCATAACCCATGGTTAAGGGAGGCGCGTACCAGCATGAACCGTCTCCCTTTCTGTCAGGGCCAGTGCTGGCCCAGTCGGGTATGACACATGTTGTATCGTTTTTGAAACAATGCGATATCGGATCATGTTTCTGCCGTCTATGGCAGATCATTCGGACAAGCATGCCTGTCTGGGCCTGCGTACGGAAGGAATACCCATGCCCGGGATTTGTGCAAAACTGTGGCGCGGTACCGTAATCGCGGTACTGATGGCGGCGTGTGCATCTACGCCGGTGCATGCCGCATCGTTATCAGATGAAGTGGCCGCAACCGTGGCGGGGCAGCCGGGACATTTTGCGGTTTATGCGGCCCTGTCCGGTCAGCGGCCGGAAGTCTGCCTGCACTGCACGGACTACATCAATGCCGCCAGTACCATGAAGCTGTTCGTGCTGGATGCAGCCTATGACATGTTTGCCAGGGGCACCCTGCATCCGCAGGACAGGATTGTCGTCAAGAACCAGTTCCACTCCCTTGTCGGTAGCCGGAGCTTTGCGCTGGACCAGAAGGAGGATTCCTATGATCCGCTCTATGCGCAGAGCGGTCAGCCCGTAGCGGTTGCCGAATTGCTGCGCGTCATGATCCAGTACAGCAGCAATCTTGCCACCAATCTCCTGATCGAACGGGTCGGCGTGCCCTATATCCGCGCCGTTATCCGGACCCAGCACATCAAAGGCGTGCGCTTTGGCCGGATGATCGAGGATTTTGATGCCAATGCCCGCGGTATCCATAACCAGATGACGGCAAAGGGACTTGGCCTGTTCATGCAGAAACTCGATCATGGCGAGATTGTCGGTCCAGAGCAGAGCAGGGCAATGATTGATATCCTGCGCGGGCAGACTTTCAACGACATGATCCCGCCCGGCCTGCCATCCGGCACGCCAGTGGCGCACAAGACTGGCTGGGTCGACGGGGTGCGCAATGATGCGGGCATCGTGTTCCTGCCAGATGGTCAGCATTACATTCTGGTCATGCTGAGCAGATCCCTGCCCGATGAGGCCGCCGGTGTGAGGGTGCTCAATACGGTTTCCCGTCAGGTTTATGACCATTTTGCTCATGTGCGGGGCAAAGGCGGCCTGAATAATCCTTAAAGGCATGATTTTTTTAACCTGTTGTACAATGGGCCGCCTGTTGCGTATTGTATCATCAGCCGGAGCGGGGGGAGGTTGGGGACATGCGTCTGCGTCAGATTGAAGTTTTTTATGCGATCATGACGACAGGGTCGCTGCGTGCGGCGGCGGAAGTGCTGCATGTATCCCAGCCCGCCGCAAGCAAGGTCCTGCGCTATGCCGAGCAGTCGCTGGGTTTTGCCCTGTTCGAGCGCACGGGTGGCCGCCTTGTTCCCACGCGTGAGGCACAGATCATGCTGCCCCATGTCAACACGATCTTTGGCACGCTGTCTGACCTCAAGCGCCTGACCGACAACCTGCGTTATGCCCGTGACGGCCATTCAATCACGATAGGCTGCGTGCCCAGCCTTGGCCTCAGCCTCGTGCCGCGGGTGATCCAGCGCTATCACGCTGCCCATCCGGGCACTGAACTGACGGTCGATACCCTGCATAGTACTGAAATCATATCGCGTATCCTCAATCATGACCTCGATCTGGGCATCGTGTTCGGGGATTATGTCTATGATGGTGTCAGTTCCCATCATATTGCTGACGTGCCGCTACTGCTGATTGACGGGGAAAGCAGGGAAGGGCCGGTCATGCTGAGGCAGCTTGATCCGGTTCGCTATATTGGCCTGAGCGAGAATGATCCGACCGCCCGCCTGCTGGACATGGCAATGGAGGAGGCCGGTCTGTGCGCAGCCCCCTCCGTGCGGGTACGGACGCATTACATGGCCGCTGAACTGGTGCGGCTGGGGGCAGGCTACGCCATTGTCGATGCCCTGACCGTACTGCATCACCCCGGCCTGCCAAAACCGCAGGCCCTGACACCACCGCTGCATATGGCGTGCCGGGTGCTGTTCCGGGCGGATTATGCCCTTTCGCATATTTCGCAGGATATCCTGTCCCTGCTGCGTAATGAACTGGATGTTGCCCTGGCAAAATTGTCGCATTGAAAAAGCAGAAAAGTCATCCATCAGGTTAAGGGCTGGCTGCATATGATTAAGGGACAGGGCAGGGATTTCATGTTTTGATTCTGAAACGTGTCATGATTTTCTTATTTTCAATGTAATCAAGGACAGTAACCAGCCGTGAACAGGTCATTAACTACACAGATGCTCCGCCGCATGGGGGCGCTGTCGTTTGCGTTTCTTCCTCTTGCTGTCTCTCCCGCCATGGCTGCGCCCTCATTACCATCGGGCCTGACAGCAGAGCAGATTGATACCGTTGTTGAACGGGCGCGTGATGCTTTTCATGTGCCCGGCATAGGTGTGGCCATCGTGCATGACGGGCAGGTTGTCTTTGCCCGCGGCTATGGCCGCCGGGGTGAAGATGCGCAGAGCGGAAATGTGGATACACGCACGCTCTTTGCCATCGGGTCCAATACCAAGGAATTCACGACCACGGCGCTCGCCATGCTGGTGGATGAAGGCAAGCTGAAATGGGATGACAGGGTTATTGACCATATGCCCGAATTCCGCGTGGCTGATCCCGCCATTACGCGCGATTTCCGTGTAAGCGACCTGCTGACCCATCATAGTGGCATGGGGTTGGGGGCGGGAGATCTGATGCTGTTTTCCCACAGCACCTTTACCCGGCCCGAAGTTCTGGCTGCCTTGCCTTACATGCCTTTTACCGCGCCGTTTCGCATGGATTACGCCTATAACAACCTGCTCTATGTTGTTGCAGGTGCCCTGGTGGAGCGGATAAGCGGCACAGGCTGGGAAGATTTTGTCCAGTCGCGGCTGATTGATGCTGCCGGCCTCCCCGCGTGCCAGAGCACGCCGCCGGTAAAGGGGCAGGTCGATGTCGCAACGGGGCAGGGTGGCGATCCGGTACTGCCGGACCGGGCAGCGCTGCAGTTACCCGCGGTTGCTCCGGCGGGTGGAATATGGTGCAGCGTCGATGGCATAAGCCGCTGGGTGCAGATGTATCTCAATGGTGGCAAGACCCCGGAGGGAAAGACCATCATCAGCATGGCGCAACGTGACGCGGTCTGGGCACCCCACGCGCTACTGCCACTGCCCGATACGGCGCAGGCGACCGAGGGGCATTTTCGTGCCTATGGCTACGGCTGGTTCAACGAGGACTTTTTTGGAAAAAGGCGTGTCTGGCACACGGGCACGATCGACGGCATGGTCAGCTATGTCTCGTTCCTGCCAGAAATGCAGACCGGGATCGTGGTGCTGACCAATCATGATGATCCTCACGCTATCTATTCCATCCAGACGACACTGAACTCACTTGTCGTAACCGGCAAAAGTGCTGACTGGGTCAAGCACTGGAAAGATGAGGCCACGGCAAAAGACGCGCAGGATGCCAAAATGGCCGCAACCCAGGGGCCAGGTTCGCCAGCGCGGCCCTTTATTCATCTTTCATCGCACGATGCGCATGATTATGTCGGTCTGTACCATGACGACTGGCGTGGTGACATGCACGTGACACAGCAGGGAACGGCACTCCGCCTTGCATTTGGCAAGGCCAGCGGGCTTGCCGGTCCGCTACAGGCATTGCCGCATGACCTGTTTGTGGTGCGGTGGGATGATCGTGCACAGGATGCGGAGGATGACTGTTACGTGCAGTTCGAGCGTGACATGACGGGTAAGGTGACGGGTATGAAAATGCAGGTCATCGGATCGGATTTCAGTTTCGATGCGCAGGATCTGCACCCGCGCAGGATTTCGGACCAGCCATAACCCCCGTCTGCCGACCAGACATAAAAAAAGCACGGGATGCGCTGTCCGCATCCCGTGCTTTTCTGGTTTATGGGCCTGCCGTTATGGTGTGGAAGCGGCAAAGATGTTGCCAGTGGGGGTCGTGGCATGAACATCGACCCAGCTCTTTGCCACATCAATGCTGATCTGCGCCGATTTGTAGGCACTGGCTTCGGCAAGGAAGATGTTATCCACGTAAGTCTGCGGATTGCGGTCATAAAGAGGGAACCAGCTTGACTGCACCTGTACCATGATACGGTGGCCGGGCAGGAAGGTATGGTTCGTCATGGGCAGGTTGAAGCTGTATAGCTGCGGTGTGTTGGCAGGGATGGCTTCGGGGTGTTCGAAGCTTTTGCGATACCGCCCGCGCAGGATATCGGCGCTGACCATAAACTGGTACCCGCCCATTTCGCGCTGTTCAGGTACCTCATCGGGATAGACATCAATCAGTTTGACCACAAAGTCCCCATCCGTGCCGGTGGTAGAGGCGGTCAGGTGAACAACTGGCTGCCCCTTGATGGTGAAGGGGTGGGTCAGGACCGGCGATGTCATGCTCAACACATCTGGCCGGGCCGTAACATTGCGCTGGTCAGTTGCCAGCCAGTTGGCCCAGGGTGTGCCCGGTGCAGAACTGGTAATGACGGGACGGGGAATATAGGGCACCGGATGGTCCGGGTCGGCTGTATAGCTGACCACACCTGCATCCGCGACAGGCGCGGCCAGGCCAAGGCCATGTCCGGGTTCAAAATGCAGGCCCGTGCAGCCTGACCTGCAATCCTGTGAAGGCAGGGTGGTTGTCGTCTCCCACTCGTTATCGCCCGTGCGGAATGCCGTGACCCGGCCAGGCAGTGGAATGGACGAATCTTTCAGATAATGGGCAAGGAAGGGTTCAAGGATTTTCTTGCGGAAGTACAGCCCTGTATCCGCATGGAAGTTGATGCTGCCCAGCGTGCTGGCAGCCTTCGCCTCACCACCGTGGTTCCATGGCCCCATGGCCAGGTATAGATTGGCGGCAGAGGCGGCATTTTTCTGGAGCGTGTAATAGGTGTCAATCGCGCCAGAAATGTCTTCCTGATCCCACAGGCTGTGCACCAGAAGGGTGGGCACTTTCAGCCCTTCCTTCAGCAGGAGTTTGTCTATGGCCTGCTGCTGCCAGAAGGAATCATAAGCGGGATGGGCCAGTAACTGCTTGAAGAAGCCGATCTGGTCCATGCCCCGCGCCTTGCCTACGGCACCGGCGCTGACGCCATTGAGATACAGGTCGTAGGCATCGTATTCGTTGGCCCACCATTTTGCCGTGCCTTTGGGCGTGGTGTCCTGATTATAGACATAGGGCAGCGTTTCCTCACGGAAAGCGCCATAGTGGAACCAGTCATCACCCATCCAGCCATCCACCATCGGGTTCATGGGCACCGAGACCTTGAGCGCCGGATGGGGATGGAACAGGGCGGTCAGGGATGTGTAGCCATCGTATGATATGCCAATGATCCCGACTTTTTTGTTGCTTTGCGGCAGGTTGTGAACCAGCCACTCAATCGTGTCCCACGTATCGGTAGCATGATCGACCTGCGTGCCGTTGAGGGACGTGTCATGCATGGGCCGGTTCATGACGTACTTGCCTTCGGAGTCATGTTTGCCGCGTACATCCTGAATGACACGGATGTAGCCGCCATCCATGATGACATCGGGCATGTTGTCATACCCCTGCATGATGGAAGCCATATGCCCGCTGGAGGCATAGGAGACCATGTGATCCGCACTGTACGGCGTGCGGGTCAGCAGGATCGGCGCATCATGGGCGGCTTTCGGGATCAGGATGACGGTGTAAAGCTTCACCCCGTCACGCATCGGAATCATGACATTCTTGCGAACATAGTCAAAGTTCGCGTCCTGTACCTGAAATTTTTCCGGCATATCGGGGGCGATGCTGCCAGCAGGCATATCCTGCGCCTGTGCAGTAAGTGAAAAGGCAGCAAAACAGCCTGATAGCAACAGTGCTTTTTTCATCTGGGATCCTATATATCTACATTGGTTGGCTAGTAAGCAAGATCAGAATGCTGCCGATATGGTGCCATAGAACTCGCGCGGGGCTGCAACAAACAGGTTGGCGTTGTCGTCACCCGTTACAGATGCCGCGCCAGTCGCACCGCCAATGTAATTCGAGTTGAACAGGTTGGTTACACCCAAAGCTGCCTTGATATTCTGGGCAAAGCCGATCTTGCCAAAGTTGTAGGCAAGGTTGAGGCTGGCAAGCCAGTAGGCCGGGATCTTCTCATCATTCATGTATGTCATGGAACGTGAGCCAACGTAGTTAACATTGAAGTTAAACATGGCACGCTTGTAGGTATAGTTCAGGTTGGCCTTATACATGAACTTCGGGTAATAGACCTGATGCTTTCCCTTGATGTCGTAATTGGTGCCATTGTAATTAATGGAAGTGCTCTGGTACTCCGCATCATTCCAGCTGAAGCTGTTGGTGATTTCCAGCCCATGCACGGGGCGGATCGTGCCCTGAACATCAGCGCCGTTCATGGTTTCACGTCCGACATTCATCAGGGCGCCCGACGGGTTGTTTATCGTACCTTCGGTGATGGCGGCCAGACGATTGTAGTAATCGGTATGGTAGAAATCGACTGATCCAGAGAAAATCTGGGAGTTATAGCGATACCCTACAACATAGTTCCAGGTCCGTTCCGGCCGGAGGGTATTCTTGTTGGAATTGAATACTGACTGGGCCGAAGTGGAGTCACTGCCCAAGTTACCCCATGCGGTGCCGCTATCCGTCTGGGAGAA
>NZ_BCTP01000058.1 GCF_001571345.1 Komagataeibacter xylinus NBRC 15237
ACTAAGACGAAGGTGCAAGTCACCGCTTTGGAAAGCGGCAGCTTTCAGATTTCTTTCGAAGTGGTCCAGACATTCTTCAGTCACATGGTGGCATTCTTGTCAGGACCGACGATAACTGCTGCCGCAAACCTGCAAAGTCTGCTTTTTGGCAATAGCGTTGTGGACGGTGTAATATATCTTATTAAAAAATTTCGGGGAACATCTCCGGATAAAGTCACCCCTCTTAAAGAGGGAATGGTTCGGCTTCAGTATGGGGATGAAACTGTAGATATATCGGTCGAGAGCCTGAAATTATTGCAGAGCTTGCCAGTGAGAGATTCCTTGCAGAAAATCATTGAAGAGCCCCTGAAAATGGATGGGATCGAGGTGTTTGAGGTAAGGAGTGGCGGCAAAACTACTGAAACTGTTACTAGGGAAGAATCTGTATATTTTGCAAAACCATCTATGCCGGACGAAATTTTGGTAGATGATCATAGACGCGCTGCGTTTTCTATTATGGCCCTTGCATTTAAAGACGATAATAAATGGCGTCTTTCTAACGGAGAGCAAACCATTAGCGCAAAAATCGAAGATGCTGATTTTCTTAGGCGAGTTAACGAAAATGAAGTTTCTTTTTCCAAGGGAGATATTTTGATTTGCTACCTACATGTCATACAAAAACGGACAGATACAGGAATCAAAACAGATTATATCGTCGATAAGGTTATCGATCACAAACCTGGCACAAGACAAATACCATTTATTTTTGAGTAAATTTTTTACCATGACCGCCGTATTGGCGGTTTTTTATTCTTCTATATCAGGCACATCCCCAACACTCACAAGAATTTCCGGTTCGCCATAGTCACCCGCTTCCTCATCTACGAACATGCGGACCAGAACTGCGCCGTCTATGGATGTGCCGCCGACTGCCACCTTGTCGGCCCTGCGCCTGCCTTCCTCCACTGACCTGCACACGATCGGGGTGCCTGGCTCAAGCTGTGTACGGCCTCGTTTTGGGCTTCCCCATTTGTAGGGCTGGAAGATGATTCTCTCTGTGGACGGCATAGGCGATTCCTTTCATTATGTTCATATTATGTTCTAATTGAATCTCAAAGGGAAGCCCAACATGTCTGGCATGATGTCGGCAAATCCGACATTCCTCCTTGCCTTAAATGTCGGAATTGCTAACATACATTCGATACCACCCCGATGAAGGTTTGTTATGTCAATCATCACAGTCATTCCCTGCGGTATTAGTGCGGCCCAGTGTGGCCCCGATAGCCTGCAGGACATAATCGCCCGCCGCCAGATGGCCGAAAGCGCCATTCTGAACGCCTTGCCGCGCCAAGGCACAGGCATCGCCCTGCTCATGTCCGAACGCCGCGCCCTGCGTGCCGCCACGGCCGAACTCAACCGGCAGATGGATGCCGAGGAAGCGGAACTCAACCGCATCGCCCGCCGCCATGCGTCCCGCCACCTCACCAGCGCCGGGCAAGGTGTGGCATGACGCAGAACTTCACGCCCATACCGCCCGGCCACCTTGTCGGCCTGCTGGCCAGCAGGGATCAGGATGCGGCCATCAATATGCACCAGCAGTTCCGCACCAACTTCATGGCGGCCGAGACCTACCGCCAGCAGGGCAGCCTGACCGCGGCCCGCTTCGCCGCCCGCATTGCCGATGCGCGACTGGAGGACCTTGAGCGCATCGTCATGGCCCCGTTCATGGCCGAAGGCCCCGAGATCGAGGCCGACCTGTACCGTAAGGCGCAGGCGGGGAGGGTGCAGTCATGACCGAACCCCCGATCAAGCTGACCAGGCGCGGGCATGAAGTGCTGGCCAAGATCCGCACCCGCGCCCTGCACGATGCCCTGCGCGATCAGGAAAAGCCGCCCACCATCGATGCGGTCCTGACCGCGCTGCTGATCAAGGTCACTGTAGGCCACAGGCTCATGGCCGATGTGGTGGCACAACTCGTGAACCGGGAAGGGGACATCACCATCCCGCATGAGGCCCAACTGGTGCAACTGGCCTGCGAGGTTCTGGCGCGCGAGGTTCATGTCACGCCTGAGCACAAGCGCAACGGCATTACGTATTCGAGCGGCCATTATGACCGGGCTGAATGGATTGGCGCCCTTATGGATGCCGACTACAGCATGCCCCGCCTCGATACGGCGGAAATACTGGGTGAGATGTCGGGCGATCAGTTGCGCGCCCTCTCTCTTCTGGTTGCGACCCGCCACGGCAAACCGCCCGCCAAGGTGGGTGAACTTCGGGAATGGCTGGTCGGCAAGCTGCCCGACTGGCAGCCCGTGCCCTTCCATGCACCCGGGCCACCCCGCGCACCTTTCCGCGTAGGAGAGGAGGCATGATTCAGATCCCCGCTCACCAGGTCGACTGCATCCGCGATCATCTGCCCACCGTGCCGGAAGTCATGGCCTGTACGGCGCTGTGCTGCGTGGTGTGGGGCGGCCTTGTCCTGATCGTGCTGGAGGCGCTGCCATGATGGAAACCCGCCAGCTCGATCTTGTCGACTACCTTGCAGGTATCTCCGCGCCGCCTGCGGCAGCACCGCAGATCAACCCGCTCGATCTGCTTCCACGCCGCCCCAAGGCATGGGAGCGTCTGGTCGCTCACGTCCCGGACGAGGATGTCCGCATCAGCGTCTCCTCGACCTGGACCCGCGTGGTGGTTGAGCAGCTGCGCGAGGACGGACGTGGTGACCTGCTGTTCGCCACCGGCAAGATCAGATCCGACGAAGTGCCGCCCGACCTCATCTGGCCCGAGCCTTGCCGCCTGATCCTGATGACAGCCGCCAGCGCCATCCGCATCCACGAACGCTGGTGCCTGGAGGATGCCCCCGGCACCGGCCTGTCATCCACATTCCGCTTTGCCCGGCAGCAGCATGCCGACCGTGCGACCGTGTCGCGGCAGCTGCACCTGCTGGGAGAGGAACAGTCATGACCGAGATGAAGATAGAGGTCGCGTCCGCCATCGGGATTGCCTTCATCCCGATAGCCTGCATGGCCGGGATGGCGTGTTTCGGCATCCCTCACGACGACAATTTCAGCAACCCGGAATATGCCGCGTGCCGGCGCAGGGGCAACGCTATGCAGGATTGTATACGGCATGTGCGAACAACGAATAAGCCGACCATCCGTGCCCGGATAGCGGGAGGCAAGGCATGAGCAGCGAAGCCGGCGCATTTGGTGCAGTGGTTGGCCTCGGCACGGTCCTGGTCATGTGCGTGGGCGGAGGCCTCTATGGCTGCCCCCGTTACAATGTCTATTCTGCCAAGATGACGGGCGAGGCGGAACTGGCGCAGGCCACGCAGAACCGGCAGGTGCTGGTCCAGACCGCGCAGGCCGAGCGTGATGCAGAGATCCTGCGCGCGGAAGGCACGGCCAAGGCCAACAAGATCATCGGCGAGAGCCTGAAGGAAAACGCGGAATACCTGCGGTGGCTCTGGATCAGCAAGCTGGACAACCAGACCAACAAGACCGTGGTCTATGTGCCGACCGATGGCATGGTTCCCCAACTGGAGACTGGTCGGATCGGAGAGGCAAGATGAGCCGCGTTCAGCCCATAAAATTCAAGCGCATCACAGCCGCAACCATCAAAGCTGGATGGAAAAAGAAAGCGCGCGCCCTCACTCAGTCCCAACGTCAGCAGGCTCTCGACATGATCCGGTCTGGAGCAACGATCGGATCGGTTCGGGAGGCGCTTGAAGTAGATCAGGACACTGTTCTGGGCATCATCGAACTGTGCACCGTCAAGACTGTGATCACATCGCTGAAAGAGGTCGCCCCATGACCACCATTCCCAGCGCGGTAGTGGAAGCCGCCGCGCGTGCGCTGTGTGAATCATACAACGACCCGCGTGGCCCCGATGCAATGGTCATGACAATCAAAGGCGGGACGTTAGTGCCCAACTGGCAGACCTACCGGCAGGCTGCCGCCAATGTCCTGATCGCGGCGGCCTATGCATCCAAATGCCTGAAACCTCATACCCTTAATGACCAGGCGCATCCGTGCCTGCGGGGCCTCCAGTTCGGCCGGGAGATCTACGATGTCGAGATCTACGGCAACGGTCAGGGTGAATACCTCGGCATCGTGCTCGAGGAAGGCGGCCCAAGCAGGATTGTTTTCCGGGGGCCTCTGGTCAGGGAAGGGGATGTCAGGTTGATCCGGGCGCGTGGGGTGCAGGCGTGGGTAGAAAAAGGGAGCGAGGACAATGGCGGGGGCTGATAGCTTACCATTCTGGCCCCGTTACCTGACCAAAGAACTGGCGGCGCGATATCTTGGGGTCAGCACGTCTACTTTTGATGACGAAGTAAAGCAGGGGTGGTGGCCACCAGCACGTCCACGCGGCGGCCGGGGCGGCAGGTTGACGTGGGATCGCAACTTGCTCGACCTATACGCCGATCAGGCCTCTGGAATCGGGGTGGGGGCACCGGCTGCAACCAGTGCCCCCGTTTCTGCAGAAAGCCTGGTCATGACGCCATCTCTAGTGGAGAGAATGAATGCCACGCTCCCGCAGAACCGGGTTGAACGTCGTGCGCAAGAAGCGCAGCGACGGTTCGGTAACTGAATATTTTTACGACCGTGCGACCAGAAAATTCCTTGGTCACACCCGTGAGGCGGCGCTTGAACGCCTCAGCTTTCAGGATCCATTGACCGAGGCAGGCATAGTGCCAGGCTCGATCTCGGCGCTGATCGTGGATTATCTGAGTGATGAGGACGCGCAGGGCAGGTTGCGCGAGAGCACCCGCAGGCTCTATCGCGGCTACCTGGACCGCATGCGTGAGGACTGGGGAGACATCCCGGCCCGCGCCATCACCCGTCAGGAGGTGCTGGCGATCAAAAAGCGCATGCGCGGCACGCCGCGCAAGGCCAACCAGATCCTGTCCCTGCTGCAGATCCTTCTGGCTCGGGCCAAGGAGCAGGGGATCGTGACCGAAAATGTTGCCGAACGATTTGGCAGGCTGCACATCGCCAGCCGTGTGCAGATATGGGGCTACGAAATGGAGGATGAATTTATGGCCCGCGCGCGGCCCTCGCTCCAGTTGGCTTATATGCTGCTTCTGTACACCGTTCAGAGACCGGGCGACGTGCTGACCATGGATGCGTCCCGCATTTCCGAAAGGGAAGGACGTCTGTTCATAGCCCTGCGACAATCCAAGACTGGCACACTGCTTGACGTGCCCGTTCATGAACGCCTGGCAGGCCTGTTGCGCGAACGCCTGCGTCAGATCGATCAGGAAGCGGCGGCGCAGTCGGGAAAAATTGTCGCCCGCATCGGCAAGCCAAGCCCGAAGCTGCTGGTACCAAGCCCAACGGGCAAGCAATGGGCGCGGCGCAATTTCAGCCGCGCATGGGACCAGGTCATGGCCAGAATGGGAAGGGCAGCGGCCAGAAAGCTTTTTCAGGAAGGGCTGTCGAAAGAGGAGGTGAGGGAGCAGCTTGCCGAAAACCATCGGCAGCGCCGCGATCTGCGACGAACGGGCATTGTGCGCCTGGCCGAAGCCGGTGCGACTACGCCACAGATCGCTTCCATCAGCGGACATGGGATCGATTACTGCCAGCGCATCATCGACACATATCTTCCGCGCCGCACTGAGGTCGCGGTCGCGGGTATGCAGTTGTGGGAACAGCATCAGCAACGGGAGACCAGCAAAGTGGTCTCGATCGCTGCAACGCGGGGTCGTCTGGGGTAGGTCGATACCACAATGAGCCATAGTGCACTGCAAACCATCTGCAAACCGTGCAAACTTTTTAGCTGCTAAGTCATTGAAAAATGGCGCGCCCTGCTGGATTCGAACCAGCGACCCACAGCTTAGAAGGCTGTTGCTCTATCCAACTGAGCTAAGGGCGCAAGGCTGCCTTTGTGCCAGATCGCGCTTAATGCGTCCAGTTCTGTATCCGGTCATACCGGAAATTATCGGCATAGGCCTTTGGCCTGCGGTGGCGCGGGGCAGGGATCTCGATATCATACGCGATGCCCTGCGTGGTGGCATAGGCAATGGCGCTGTTCTGGTCGGGAAACTGGAGTTGCAGTTGTGATGGCGTGTCGGTGCTGCCGGTCCAGCCCATGAGGGAGTCGACATGGCGGGGGCGGTTCTGCCCGTAATCCAGCACCCATGTATGGGTTATTGCCTGGCCAGACTGGCCGGCGGGTTTTGACTGCCTGTAAATCCGGGCTCGCATGAGCATTGTCACTCCCAGGATATGGTCGGGGCGCCCGGACTCGAACCGGGGGCCTCGTGTACCCAAAACACGCGCGCTACCAGGCTGCGCCACGCCCCGCGACCACGAGCGGGAAACTATGGGGCGACGGCTGTTCTGGCAAGCACATTCTTGCAAAAAAATACCGCGCCAGCCCGACCCGGGCAAGCGGGGCGGGCAGGTGCGGCGAACAACACGTCGTGTAATGGCCAGGGTGGGGAAGGGATCAGGCCTTCTCGACCGATTTGCTGGCCAGCGGCGGAATGAACAGGGGCGCCGTATCCCACGGGAAGAGCACCCACGTATCCTGCGGCACCTCGACCACGAACAGGTCTGTAACGGGGCGGCCGGCGGGCTTGGCGTAAAGGCAGGCAAACACCGCCTTGGGCAGCAGCTTGCGCACGAGCTGGGCGGTCACGCCCGAATCCACCAGGTCATCAATGATCACGAAGCCCTCGCCATCACCGGCGGCCTCGGCTTTCTTGATCACGTTGGCCTCGCCCATCTTCTCCTCGTCATAGGTCACGACGGAGATGGTCTCGATCAGGCGGCAGTCGAGTTCACGGGCGATGATCGCGGCGGGGATCATGCCCCCGCGCGTGATGGCCACAATGCCCCTGAAGGGGCCACGGTTCATCAGCGTGCTGGCTAGCTGGCGGGCATCGCGGTGCAGCTGGTCCCATGTTACGGTTGCGTAGCTCTTGGCCATCAGAAAAGTTTTCCTCCATCGGGAACACGGCCATCCGGGCGGATCAGGACGGCTTCTCCATTACTGTCGGGCATGCCCAGCGTCAGCACTTCACTGCGGAAGGGGCCGACCTGCCGGGGCGGCACGTTGATCACCGCGCAGATCTGGCGGCCCACCAGCCGGGTCGGCACATAGCGGTGATTGACCTGCACCACCGATGACCGCACCCCGATATGGGGCCCGAAATCGATCGTGAGCCAGAAGGCGTGCGGTCGCATCTCACGCAGGGGGCGTGCCTCCAAAACCGTGCCGGCCCGGATATCGAGCCAGTCACGGGCTTCCCCTTGTGTGCCGGGCACGGTGGCATGCTCTACAGGGTCTGTCATTCAACCGCTTTTGCCCGTGTTGGGGCGGATTTGCAAACGGGAGAATGCGTTTTTTTAATGGGGAAAGCGTAGGATATCCACGAATGCTGCTGTTAGGATACAGCCATCATGCCTCCTGCTTCCGCTCCGCCCGGCGCGCAAGGCCCCGCGCCTGCCGCACCCTCCCTGCCGCTGCACCGTCATCCGGGGCTTCTGGCTTTCCTTGCCGCCCGCACGGCGTCCTCCTTTTCGGCCTGCGTGCAGGCCGTGGCCGTGGGGTGGCAGATCTATGCGCTTACCCACAGCACCACGGCGCTGGCGCTGGTGGGGCTGGCGCAGTTCCTGCCCATGGCGGGGCTTCTGCTGCCCGCAGGCCATGCGGCGGATCATTTCAACCGGCGCGTGATCGTGGTCACATGCCAGGCCATCGAGGCGTTCTCGGCGCTGTTCATGGCCATTGCCGCGTTTGGCGGCTGGACCACGCCGTGGATGATCTATGCCATGGTGATGATCTTCGGCGCGGCCCGCGCGTTCGAGATGCCCTGCCAGCAGACCTTCCTGCCATCTCTGGTGCCTGCCCATGTGTTTCCGCGCGCGGCGGCGGTGTCCTCCTCGCTGTTCCAGGCGGCGGCGGTGACGGGGCCATCGGTGGGCGGGCTGCTTTACGGGGCAGGAGCGGGGGTGTGCTACCTTGTGTGCGCGCTGGGGTTTGCCTGCGCGTGCATCAGCACGCTGTGCATCAGGCTGGTGTTTGCGCCAAGGCCAAGGGTGCCGCTCTCGCTGGCCACGTTTGTCGAGGTGGCGCATTTCATGCGCGCGCGGCCCGACATGCTGGGCGCCATATCGCTTGACTTGTTTGCCGTGCTGCTTGGCGGCGCCACCGCCATGCTGCCGGTCTATGCCAGTGACATCCTGCACGCAGGCCCGATCGGGCTGGGGCTTTTGCGCGGCGCGCCTGCCATCGGGGCGGTGGCGTGTTCCATCATCATGGTGTGGAAACCGCTCAACCACCGGGCCGGGGCGCGCATGTTCCTGGCGGTGGCCATATTCGGGCTGGCCACGGTGGTGTTCGCCTTCTCGCGCTCCATGGCGGTATCCATCATTGCGCTGGCGGTGCTGGGGGCGGCGGATGTGGTGAGTGTCGTGGTGCGCAGCGCCCTGGTGCAACTGCGCACGCCCGACAGCATGCGCGGGCGGGTCTCGGCGGTGAACATGCTGTTCATCGGGTCATCCAACCAGCTTGGCGAGTTCGAGAGCGGCATGCTGGCCACCCTGATCGGCCCGGTCGAGGCCGTGGCGCTGGGCGGCATTGGCACGCTGGTCATAACCGGGTTGTGGATACGGATGTTCCCCACCCTATGGCGCGTGGACCGGCTGGATGACATCACCCCGCAATAAACCGGGGGCCGGAACATGTTTCTGTATTGCAGCCTTCATGCGAACGGACAGGACAGCGGCGGGAATATGCCGGATCCTGCGCTTGCTGCCCTGACGGAAAAGCGCGATGCATGGCGCGCCATGCGGGCATTGTCGGGCTGAGTGACCCGGCGCAGTCAGCCGACCTTCAACTGCGCGGTGAACGCCCGACATATCTCGTGACCTCTGGCCATGAGGAAGATGGTCATTATGACCTCAAAACACCGTATTGCGCCACGACTGCGCCCGATATGATTCCCGTGCCGGGCGGCCTGTAAGGTGACTGGAGCCTGACCGGAAATGTCGCGTTGGCGCGGGAGCTGTTCATGGTATTTGAGATGATGGCCCTGCTCGCCTGACCGGCATCCCTGCCGGGTGGATGACCTGGCGGCTCTCCCTAGCGCAGTTGCCCGCCCGCCCCGGTGCGTGGCGCGAACAGGCGAAAGAGCGGGCCGGTCAGCGCGGTGGAAATGACCGCCAGCACCATGAGCGAGGCGAACGCGAAGTCCGACAGCATGCCCTGGGCGTGCAGGATGGTGGCGGCCACGATTTCCATCAGCCCCTTGCATTGCAGCAGCGCGCCCACGCTCAGCGCCTGCCGCCGCGACAGGTCGGGCGCGGGCGGGAAGGCATAGACCGAGGCCATCTTGGCCAGCACGGAAATCACCACCAGCATCAGCGATGCCACGACCGAGGGCCAGGTCAGCGCATCGCCATTGATGTGCAGCCCGCTATGGCCAAAGAACATGGGGGCAAGCCAGATGAGCGAGAACGTGCCCACCTGTTCCACCGGCAGCCGCGCTACCCAGCGCGGTGGCATGAGCGCGCCGGCAAAATAGGCCCCGATCAGTTCATGCAGCCCCAGTTGCATGCTGGCCCATGAGCCCGCGGCCAGATAGATGGGCACCGCCAGCCAGATGACAGCAGCAGGTGGGTTGGGCATGTTGCGCGTGGCCCAGTTGCCAGCAAAGGCCAGGAGAGCGAGCAGGGCGACGGCGACGGCCTCCAGCCCGGTCCAGCCATGCAGGGCGGCAGGCCCGCGGGCCGCGAATTGCAGCAGCACCAGCCCCACCCAGAGTGCTGCGTCATCGACTACCGCCAGCTTGAGCGCAAGCTGCCCGATGGAGCGCTGGGTGGGGTCAAGTTCGCGCACGATGCCGATCAGCACCGGCAGGGCGCTGACCGCAATGCACAGCCCGATGGCCATGGCGCCCACCACCGGCCCCACATGCGGCGGCTGCCAGCCATGCAGCGGCAGGAAAAAACAGTAGACCAGAAGCGAGCCGACCACGAACGGGCCGCCCAGCGCCACGCCCGCCCCGCCCAGCAGGCGGCCTAGCGGCGGGGCGGGGATGGTGTGGGCCGAGACATGGGCATCGGGCGACTGCCACATTTCAAGCCCGGCGGTAAAGGCCAGCACCAGAACGGCCAGCCAGCCAAGGTTGTCGCCATAGACGGAGGGAATGCCAAGGCGCTGCACGGGCGCATGCATGACGGCCAGGATGATGCCAAGCAGGATGGGCAGGACAACAATCGGTATTGTCCGCCCCAGAAGCCGCCATAGCCCCCATGGAAGAAGAACAAAGAGGCCAGAATCAAGAACAAGAGCCGTAATGTCTGACAATGGCTATCCTTTCCCATTTATAAACAGGCATATGTTATATGCATAAAAAATTCATTTGGGATTTATTTTTTTAAAATTGCATAAAATAATGAATATATGCGGATTTAGTTCTTATTATGTTCTTTTTGTATGGCAACTGCCGCATGAGGCAGCCGCACAGAGCCCGGCATCGACATGAAACGCGCCGCGCGGGCGGTGGTTCGGAGCAGGGCTGACATATTTGATGATGGGTTCCTGCCCCACAACGCGCGTCTGTGTGGCGGGTCAAGGGCGTTTTTGTCCTGTGACCTATTTGATGCGGAGGCTTTATTCATATGGTGGAAAATCAGTTCAGGGCTATTCTGATACGTATGAATAAGGGTGATTTTAAATATTGTTTCAAAACTGAATGGTTCGTGTGTATATTAATTATCTCTATATGATCCAATTTAATTAAAAATAAGTCGATTTTAGAATATAATAGATAAAATAATCCTATATTTTTATATTTTATATTCATATGTGGTCAATATTGTTTGATACTGATCATGGTTGCTCACGCCGTCGTGCGTGAGGGTTCCTGCATCAAGGCCGCTCCCGAAGCGTGGCCTGTGATAAAAGAGGACCTTCACCATGCCCAAAAATGTCGTCAATCCCGAATTCTTGCCCATTCTGGAGAAGATGCCGTCCTTCGATGGCCTGTCCGGCCGCTCCCTGCCCGAAGTGCGCGAAATCTTCATGACATCGGTGCGCCTGATCGAAGGCAAGCCCCTGCCTGATGTGGAAGTGCAGGAAGAATACATCCCCGGCCCCGCTGGCGCGCCAGATGTGCGCGTGCTGATCTATCGCCCCCGCACGCGGCGGGCCAATGCCCCGGCCATGGTCTATATACACGGCGGCGGCCTGGTATCGGGCCATCCCGAGGTCGATGACCCCAAATGCCAGGTGCTGGCCAGCAAAATGGGTTTTGTGATCGTATCGGTCGATTACCGCCTTGCGCCGGAGGTGAAATACCCCGCCGCGATCGAGGATTGCTATGCCGCCCTCAAATGGGTGCATGACAACGCGGCACAGCTTGGCATCAACCGTGACAAGGTGGTCGTGGCAGGCGAGAGCGCGGGCGGGGGCCTGAGTGCGGCCCTGTCGCTCATGGCGCGTGACCGCAAGGAGTACAAGCTGGCCTACCAGTTGCTCATCTACCCTATGCTTGATGACCGCACGGCCACAAAGGTCGATCCGGCCCCTGATTTTGGTGAGTTTGTCTGGACCCGCTCGGCCAATAAATATGCGTGGGAAGCCTATCTGGGTGCTGCGGCAGGGGGTGACGGCACCCCGGCCTATGCCGCTGCGGCGCGGGCAAAGGACCTGACCGGCCTGCCGCCCACCTTTATTGGCGTGGGGTCGATGGATCTGTTCCTGTGCGAGGATCTGGAATACAGCCGCCGCCTCATGGCAGCAGGCGTGCCGACCGAGGTGATGGTGGTGCCGGGCGCGTACCATGTGTTCGACATGTTCGTGCCCGAGGCCGAACTGTCGCGCCGGTTCATGGAGGCATATTGCGCGGGGCTGAAACGCACGCTTGGCCTGTAGCCTGTAGGGCGCCTGCCTGCTCCGGTCGCCGCACGGGGTAGGCACCATTGCGTGTACGGCTGCTTTTGTGGTTGCGGGCCACCCGTCCGGCTTTGCATCATGCTACCCGTGCGTGAGGGGAGAATGCGCAATGATGCAATGGTGCCGATATGCAGGGCGTGGGGGGCTTGTGGCGACCTGTCTCATGCTGGCCCCGGCGGCCCATGCGCAAAGCCACGTTGTCCTGACCCCCAAGCTTGACTGGCAGCTTGCCGCCCGATTGGCGGAAGAGGCGGTCAGGGCCTGTGCTGCGCAGGGCTATTCCGTCACGGCCACGGTGGTTGATACGAGCGGGCACCAGCAGGCCGTCATCAAGGGGGATAGCGTGCCGCTGCAATCGCTGTCCGTCTCCTATCGCAAGGCCTATACCGCCTTTGCCTATGGGCTTGCCTTTAACATGAACACCACCAGCGAACTGATTGCCGCCAAGGTAACGGGGCCTGCCAACGGCGCGCTCAACACCATACCCGAAGTGCTGTTCGTGCCCGGTGGGGTGACGTTGCGGCGGGTGGCGGATAACGCAGCCCTTGGCGGCATTGGTGTCTCTGGCGCGCCGGGTGGCGAGAAGGATGAAGCCTGCGCGCAGGCTGCTGTGACGAAATACCGGGCGGAATTTCGTTAAAACGGCTAAAGGTTTCCGGGTGTTGCCTTCCGAAGCTTTTTGAAAAAAGCTTCACCAAAAACTTTTGTATTTTACGGCATTATTGGACCGGACCGTTGCGGGGGTTACTGTAGTTTCTCGCTATCCTCATCCATGTCATGCAAAAGTGCCTGCGTCAGCGCGCGGTGGGACTGGATGAGCCGCACGTTATCGCGGTTCAGTTTTGGGGCGGTTTTCCTGTCTGCCGGGGGCGCGTCGCTCATGGTGGTCGTCATTTCAAAAGTGGTGAGGCTCATGACAAAATCCCGTGCCGACATGTCGTGTTCCTGCAGGATGGCCTGAAGTTCCGGCATGGCCTCGGTGCGGCGGATCGTGACGGCAAGCGGTATGTTTTTTGTCTGCATGGGCGGCGTGAGGTGTGCCTGCCGGATGGCCCGGATGAGAGGCAGCATGCGGGCAAAAAAATCCTTGGGGAGCCTGTACTCGGCAGCGCTCTGGATATCATGCTGCATGGCCTCATGCACGGCCCGTTCAATCTCGGCCTTCTGCTCAGCCGATGGCCCGTGCGACTCAACGCCCTGTGCCCGCGCATCCCGCAACCCGAGGGAAGGGACTGCAAGGGTGCAGGCGCAGAAAAAAAGAATCCTGCATGGAATCAAAGCCTTCATGCGCGCGCCTCCATCATGCCTTTCATGCTCCTGCCCGGCAGGCCATCGTGTTCATCCAGGGCTGTTGTGCTGATTGTGCGGCAGATCGCGCATCAGTCAATATGGATTGGCAATCGACGCATGCCCCAGGCCGTAACGCCGTTGCATGGTGTTGCCGCCATGACCCATAACCGGTTCAGTCCTGCATGGAGTTGGAAAAGTGGGGGCTGTGCATTAATGGGATATATATTTCTGTATAATAATTTTGAATAATAAATGAGTAATTTTTCATTAAATCTGTCAATTTTATACCAATTTATATGATATGTCAGCAGTGTTACGTATAATTCATGGTGGACGTGGCGTAATTCTATTGCAATATAAAAATAATAAAATTTATTTACGGCTATTTATAAAATAATAATAAAGTATATATCGATAATTTATGTAATTATTTTGTCTGTATGTAGTATAGAACCTGAATATGTGCGGTCGCCCGCCAGTGCGTCGGATATGTCATGGTATACAAAAGAAGGAACGGCTACCATCTTCGGTTCGCCATCCTTCGTTTACTTTAAAGATCGGTATTTTTCCCATATTTTGGGTCTCTTTATGCAATTGTTGGCCCGAAGTACAACATGACCTGTGCCGGGGAGGACGTGCAACTGCTGCCGCAAAGTCCGGCGTCTGATTCTGTAGTCGATCATATGGCCCGTCATAATGTAATGACCGGACCCGAGGTGGATTCTGCCAAGGTTGCGCCATTCATCCGGCACGTAACATGTGATGCGGGCGCACACTTTACCTTCTCCAACCTGCCTGCTGGCGTCTGGTATGCAGTGACACAGATGGGAAACAGGGCTGTTACCATCAAGAAGGTTGTCGTCAAGGATATTACCGTCAAGGAGATCCGGACCCAGCCGGGCCAGACCACGTCCGTCACCATGCCGTGTCTTTCGCATTACCCGCCTTCGTGGCGACATAAGCCGAGGCTATGGTAAGGCCATTACTTACCCGATGCTGTGCTACAATACGTTTCAGATGGTCCGTCAGGGATAGATCAGCCCAAGCTGAATGGCCCGCACAACCGCCTGGACGCGATTATGACAGCCCAGTTTATGCATCACGTTCTTCAGATGATATTTGGTGGTATTGTCGCTTATTGAGAGGATGGCGCCGATCTCGGTCGTGTCCTTGCCCTGGGCAACCCAGAGGAGACATTCCCGCTCCCGCTCTGTCATGAGCGGCTTTTCGTCAT
>NZ_BCTP01000059.1 GCF_001571345.1 Komagataeibacter xylinus NBRC 15237
GGGAGGCAAAGGAGACCCTGCCCCGCCAGAAAACCGCGCTCACCTGGGACAGGCTGGTCCGGGTCGTCGAAGCCATCAGTCCACATGATCTGGTCGGTGCGCGGGACCGGGCCATTCTTCTGCTCGGTTTTGCCGGCGCGTTCCGGCGCTCCGAACTTGCCGCACTGAAGGTGGACGACATCACGGTGGACGAGGATGGCATGCAGATCCGGCTGGGCCGGTCCAAGGGTGATCCCCAGCGCAAGGGCGCGCTGATCGGCATTCCGCGGGGCCTGACCCGGAACTGTCCGGTTCTGGCGTACGAGACCTGGCTCCGGCAGGCCGGGATCACGGAAGGTCCTCTCTTCCGGCGCATCTGGTCCGCGCGGGGCCACAGGGCGGGCGCCACTCCCGTCGGAGCCCCGCCCAACATCGGACCGCACGCCCTGTCGGACCGGGCAGTCACGGACATCATCCGCAAGCGATGCGGCGACACCCACCTCGAAGGGGACTTTGGCGGGCATAGTCTGCGCCGCGGGGCCATCACCACGGGAGCAAAGGACGGGTATGATCTCCTGGAACTGAAGCGCTTCTCGCGGCACAAAAGCCTTCAGGTCGTCGAGACCTATATCGACGCGGCCAGCATCAAGGCCCGGCACCCGGGAAGATCGAGATTCTGAGACTGTCTTGACCCATGCCGCCAGAGCGCCTCAACTCGCCTTCAACTGCAACACGTCAGGGCGGATCAAAGAGAGGAAACAGCGTCATGGGTTCCAGAATTCTTGTTGTCGGCCCAGGCGCCGTGGGTGGGTATTTTGGCGCCCGCATGGCCAGCGCCGGGCATGACGTGACCTTTCTGGTGCGCGAAAGGCGCCTGCAGCAGCTCCGTGCCGGGGGCCTGTGCCTGATCAGTTCCGTTGGCAACGTCACCATGACCCCCCGGATGGTGATGGCCGGTGGGATTGAGGGGCCCTACGACATCATCCTGCTCAGCGTAAAAGCCTATTCCCTGACGTCCTCCATGTTCCGGGATCTGCTGCAGGGCGCTCCTGTGGAGGCGCAACAGATTATTGGTGACCTGGTCAGGCGGGCGCGCGTCCATCAGATCCCGACGCCTCTCCTGGATCTCACGGATCTGAATCTGCGCGTGTATGAACAACAAAGGCACGCATGAAGAGGCACAGTGCAGATACGACGTCCCAGCGGACATATCCACTTCACAGATCATGCCCGCCTTGCTCAAAGATAATTTTCCGCGCATGAACAGCCGGAATGGAACGTCTGACTTGGGGGGACAGTGGAACGTCTGTTGTACAACGGAAGCCGAAAAAATCTGACGTTGTTGGCAATCCAGCATCACGATGCTGCCCAATCATGAAAATCAGATAGGTTCCCGACCGCAATCACTGACTGAGTGAGGAACCCCGCGGCAGCATGCGTCCAAGCACTTTGTCTTTCAGGACAAACTGATGAAAAAGCGCCGCCGCGCCATGGCCTGTCGCAAGACCCATAATCAACCAGGCGTTCCAGTAATGTAGCGTCTGAAACCACGTCACGGTTTCCGCCGGGAACCGCGCGAACGGGGATGGAATCAGGAGGCCGAAAAAACTCATCGTCTGCCCGGCACCCCATCGCCAGAGATAGCCCAGCAAGATTTCCGCCAGAAGCAGCACATAGAGCGTGTACTCTGCTCCAAGGGCGAATACCCGGTCCACAGGCACGAGAAGGTCCGACAGATGCCGGCCTTTCGTCAGACGCCAGACAATGCGGAACACCATAATTGCGGTCAGCAGGATGCCGGCTGTCAGATGCGCGACCACCATCAGATGATGGACGGGTTTTGTTGGCCAGTTCCAGGTTTCGCCAAGAGCAAACTGAAGCAGCACCAGAAAGGCCGTCATCCAGTGAAGGATGATCGTCGGCCTGTCGTAACGCAGCAGGCTATCCGTGATGTCCGGCGTTGAATAAGGCATATACGTCTCGGCAAAAAAGAACCCTGAATCCACTTCCGTATCATGCTTACCTGACAGGATTCTGAACAGAACAGATTTTCCTAAAACATAAATAATATTGAAAATAACTCGCAATATAAGAATGAAATATCTGTTGTCGCGGCAAATGATGCATCTTAACCTTTATTTGTATTCACCAGAAGCAGCAGGTCATCTTATGTCGCGTCTCCATCCTTTGGCCGAACGTCATGCCGTCGAGAAACTGGGATGGCTGCGTGCGGCTGTTCTCGGCGCCAATGACGGAACGCTGTCGACCGGCAGCCTCATCGTCGGCGTTGCCAGTTCTCATGCGACACGCGGCAGCATTCTCGTCGCGGGACTGTCCGCGCTTGTCGCGGGCGCCCTGTCCATGGCGGCGGGCGAGTATGTCTCGGTCAGTTCCCAGGCCGATTCCGAACACGCCGACATCGCCCGCGAGAAACAGGAACTGGTCACGGACTGGGAGGGCGAAGTCACCGAACTGGCCGGGATCTATCAGAAGAGAGGGCTGGATGAAGACCTCTCGCGCAAGGTCGCCGTCGCCCTCATGAAGCATGATGCGCTCGGTGCCCATGCAAGGGATGAACTGGGTTTGTCCGAGGCCACGGCGGCAAGACCCATACAGGCGGCATTCGCCTCAGCAACCGCCTTTTCATCCGGAGCATTACTGCCCGTGCTGGCAGCTGTTCTGGCCCCCGTGGCCTGGGTGTCCTGGGGCGTGTCCCTGACGTCCGTCGTAGTTCTCGCTGTTCTGGGCGTCGTTGGTGCGATTGCTGGCGGTGCGGCGCCTCTGCGCCCAGCACTGCGTGTGACGTTCTGGGGTATTGTGGCAATGATCGTCACGGGCGGGATCGGCCGCCTGTTCGGCGTGTGAAGCCGCGTTCCAAGCTCTGAACGAGGCATGTCCTAGGTAGTCTTGACTTCATCCCATATATCCGTGATCGTCGATTTATGGATACAGAATCCGCACTTTCGGCCCTCAACGCGCTGTCCCAGTCCACGCGGCTGGAGATCTTCCGCCTGCTGGTGCGCCACGAACCGGACGGGCTGCCCGCCGGGGACGTCGCGCGGCACCTTGATGTCCCGCAGAACACGATCTCGGCCCATCTTGCCACCCTGACACGCGCGGGCCTGCTGACCTCGCAGCGCCACAGCCGGCTGATCGTCTATCGCGCCTGTCTTCCGAGCCTGCGGGGCCTGATGCTTTTCCTCGTCAGGGACTGCTGTGCGGGCAGCCCAGAACTCTGCGCGCCCCTGATCGCAAACCTGTCCTCCAGCTGTCCGTCCCCGGAATCCTGCCCATGACCGTCACCATCTACCACAATCCGGCCTGCGGCACGTCGCGCAACGTGCTGGCACTGATCCGCAATGCGGGAATCGCGCCCGCGATCATCGAATATCTGAAAACGCCACCCAGCCGTGCGGAACTGGTCGATCTGATCGCCCGTATGGGGGTTCCGGTGCGCACGGTCCTGCGGGAAAAGGGCACGCCCTTTCATGAACTCGGCCTCGATAATCCGGCCCTGAGCGATGATACGCTGATCGACGCCATGATCGCACACCCGATCCTGATCAACCGGCCCATCGTTGTCACACCGCTTGGCGTGAAACTCTGCCGTCCCTCCGAGGTGGTTCTGGACATTCTACCCACGCCACAGAAGGGTGCTTTCGCCAAGGAGGACGGCGAGAAGATCGTGGATGAGGCCGGGAAACGGATCGTCTGATGCTGGCCCTTGCCATTTTCATTGCAACACTGGTCTTCGTCATCTGGCAGCCACGGGGTCTGGGCATCGGCTGGAGTGCGATAGCCGGTGCCGCCGTGGCACTGGCGACCGGTGTCATCCACTGGCACGATATTCCTGTCGTGTGGCACATCGTCTGGGACGCGACCTTTACTTTTATCGCGTTGATCATCATCTCGCTGCTCCTAGATGGGGCCGGGTTCTTCCATTGGGCCGCCCTGCATGTCGTGCGCTGGGGCAAAGGGCGAGGCCGGACGCTGTTCCCGCTGATTGTGCTGCTGGGGGCGGCCATCGCGGCCGTGTTCGCCAATGATGGCGCGGCCCTGCTGCTGACACCGATCGTCATCGCCATCCTCACCCAGCTTCGCCTGAGCCCCGCCGCTTCGCTCGCCTTTATTATCGCGACCGGCTTTGTCGCGGATACAACCAGCCTGCCGCTGGTAATTTCCAATCTTGTGAACATCGTCAGCGCCAATTTCTTCGACATTCCCTTTGACCGCTATGCCGCGATCATGGTCCCCGTCGATCTGGCCGCCCTTGGCGCGACACTTGCCGTGCTGTGGCTCTGGTATCGGCGGCAGGTGCCCCAGACCTATCCCGTCGCCGAACTGCCAGCACCCGCCACCGCCATTCGTGACCGCCTTGTGTTTCGCGCGGCTTTTCCGCTGCTGGCCCTGGTGCTGGCGGCTTATTTCCTGACCGCGCCATTTCATATTCCGGTCTGTATCGTGGCTTGCCTGGCTGCCATTACCCTGCTGGCAGTTGCTGGATATGGAAGGGTCATTCCCATCCGTCGGGTGCTGCGCGACGCCCCGTGGCAGATCGTGATCTTCTCGCTGGGGATGTATCTGGTGGTCTACGGACTGCGCAATGCCGGGCTGACCGATCATCTGGCGGCGGCACTGGTCTGGCTTGGCCATCAGGGTCCGTTCACCGCCACGCTTGGCACCGGCTTTCTGGCGGCAGCCCTGTCGTCGGTTATGAACAACATGCCCAGCGTTCTGATCGGCGCGCTGGCGATCCAGCAGGCGCACGACATTACGCCTTTGACCCGCGATCTGATGGTTTACGCCAACGTCATTGGCTGTGACCTCGGGCCGAAATTCACGCCAATCGGCAGTCTCGCCACCCTGCTGTGGCTGCATGTGCTGGCATCCAAAAACCATCGGGTCACTTGGGGGCAATACATGACGGTGGGTCTGGTGATCACGCCACCCGTCCTGCTGGTCACACTTGCCGCACTGGCCTTGTGGCTGCCCCTGATCAGCCATCCCTGACAAGACCGAAGGATCTGACGGAACGATGTCCAAACCGGAAATGCCCGCCCTGCACCCGGAGTATCTCGAACAGGTCGATCTCGCACGATTGGAACCGCAACCACGGGTTGACCACCCACCACGCATCCTGCTGCTGTATGGCTCGCTGCGTCCTCGGTCCTTCAGCCGCCTGCTGGTGCTGGAGGCCGAACGCATCCTGAACGTACTGGGGGCCGAGACACGGGTATTCGACCCGACTGGCCTGCCGGTCGCGGATTCCGTACCCGTCACGCATCCAAAGGTTCAGGAACTGCGGGAACTCTCGATCTGGTCGGAAGGCCAGGTCTGGTGCAGCCCTGAACGGCATGGCACCATCACCGCTGTGTTCAAGAACCAGATCGACTGGCTTCCCCTCACGGAAGGTTCGATCCGACCCACACAGGGCCGCACGCTGGCTGTCATGCAGGTCTCCGGCGGGTCACAGAGCTTCAATTCCGTCAACGCCCTGCGGGTGCTGGGCCGATGGATGCGGATGTTCACCATCCCTAACCAGTCCAGCGTGCCGATGGCCTACACCCAGTTCGGTGACGACGACCGAATGAAACCGTCTCCCCTCTATGACCGCATGGTGGACGTCATGGAAGAACTGATGAAGTTCACCTGGCTGCTGCGGGACCGGGCCGACTACCTTGTCGATCGCTACAGCGAGCGCAGATCATCACACCGCCTGCCTGAAAAGCTGTGATCCGGGAAATGGCGGAACAGTTCGATGTTGTGATCGTGGGGGGTGGTCAGGCAGCACTCGCCGCCTCTTATTTCCTGCGCCGGACCGGGCTGACCTATGTCATTCTGGACAACGGCGCACAGGCGGGAGGGGCGTGGGTGCATGGCTGGGACTCCCTGCATCTGTTCTCGCCGGCGTCCTACAGTTCGCTGCCCGGCTGGCCGATGCCAGACACACCGGATGGCAGCTATCCGACCCGTGACGAGGTGCTGGACTACCTGCGCCGGTACGAGGCGCGCTACACCCCGCCGATCCGCCGTCCTGTAACGGTCGGGCGCGTGGAACGGGCCGGTGGGAAATTCCTGAATATCCGCACAAACGCGGACGATTTTCTGAGCCGTGCCGTCATCGGTGCGACCGGCACATGGTCGGCCCCGTTCGTTCCTGATGTCGCGGGGCATGAATTCTTTGGCGGGACGCAGATCCATTCCGGCCACTATCAGAGCGCCGCACCTTTTGCCGGTCGGCGCGTGCTCGTGGTCGGTGGTGGCAATTCCGGGGCGCAGATCCTGGCGGAAGTGTCACTGCTCGCGAACGCAACGTGGGTGACGCTGCAGGATCCGGTATTCCTGCCCGACGATGTGGACGGACGGGTTCTGTTCGAACGGGCGACCGCACGTGTCCTGGGCAACGCCGGTGCCATGCCCACAGGTGGCTTTGGCGATATCGTCATGGTGCCACCCGTGCGTGCCGCCAGAGAACGGGGAGTGCTCAAAGCGGTGCGCCCGTTCGTGCGCATGACGGCAACGGGCGTCGTCTGGCCCGACGGACAGGAAGAAGCCATTGACGCGATCATCTGGTGTACAGGCTTCTGTCCCGCGCTCTCTGCATTTGCACCACTCGACGTGATCGAGCCGGACGGGCTGATCCACGTGAACGGGCAGCAGGCTGTCAGGGAGCCACGCCTGTGGCTGCTGGGGTATGGCTCCTGGTGCGGTCCCGCATCCGCAACCCTCCTGGGAGCGGGCCGTGTCGCGCGATCCATGGTCCGGCAACTCACGGACTGGCTTGCATCACCGACACAGGATGTCCGCTTACCAAAACCTTGAGCGACTCTCTTTACGACCGACATGAGGCGAAAGCGGACTATTTCCTGAGCCTGATGATTCCGAGTTCGTTCCACATCCACCCGAAATCGTAGGCAGCCATGGCACCGCCACCCCCTTGGGCGCGGACCGTAGTGTTTTCGATATCCTTCAACCAGATGGCCACCTTTTTACGTCCTGAAGCTGTCTGGACGGCCTGGCGCGGCGTCATATCCCCCAGGGCTGGGACAGGCTCATCAAGCACCTGCCGATAGTGCCGCTCCAGCATCTGCCCGATAATCCGAGCCTCCTCTTCGGGCGGGATCTGCAGCTCTGACGAAGCACCCTGTCCATGAAGCCCCTGCTCTTCAATTGCCTGCGCCGGCGTCATGATCTGCGTGAGCGGAGCGCGCACGAGATCTCCCAGACCGGCCTGCAGCATGGCACGGCCACGTTCGGCGCGCTCTTTCGAGTTCACCTGCAGCCGCAACTGCCGCCCCTTCAGGTCCAGCGTGCCCAGCACGATCGTGCCATCATCCATCTCCGTGCGCAGGAACCGCCCGTTTTCATCCCGTCCAGCCTTGCGCACGGGATCGCTCATCGGCTCTTTCAGCCAGTTCCAGAATGACCGGTTTTCCGGTCGCAGGGCCATGATCCCGTCAAGCACGTCCGCCACTGTCTTCTGCGTCACGCCCTTTGCCAGCGGAAAACACACTTCGTGGAAGACCAGATCCTCTCCGTCCCCATTGAACAAAGCTGGCCCCTCCATCTGCCGGGCCATGTCCTCCAGCGTCCGGAACAGCCAGGTCAGCGTGAACATCGGCGCAAGCTCACGCAGGGTCTGCGTATCGACTTTCGGAAACTCCGCCTTGCCCCGTCTTTTCCGCAGAGCCCTGTAAAGGTTCGCAGCCAGATCCTCACAGGCACCCCGCGAATAGGCGAGCAGTCCGCCTGCCAGAATGGTCTTCCCATCGGACGGCACGAGACGTGCTGCAATCCGGTCCCACTGCTCCAGTGTCCGGGTTGCCGTGCCTTCATGCACCAGAACCGGATCACTACCCCGCAGCAGGTCTCGCGCCATCAGGCTCTGGCCGGGTCTGATGTCCGAGACTTCATACAGGCTCATGACCGAAGCCTTGAGGGCACGCATGTAGGCGCTGTTACGCGGCCCTTCCTTCCAGCTCCGACGCTTGAGGTAAACGTCGACGAAGTTCCGGCCGTCATCCCAGTCCTGCCCGAGAAAATCCTCGAAGGCGCAGCCCCACAGCGTCATGGCAACGTCGGGGCCGATCATCTCCGCCAGATCCTCGAAGGAGATGTCGCCCGCTTCCAGCGCCGGACCAATGTGATCGCCAAGCACTTCGCCAAAACACTCCTGCCAGTCCTCCTGGCCGAGATATCGGATCAGTCCCGTGAGTTCGTCTGCGGCCATGACTGCTCCTGCGTCTCCTGAACCTGACTCGGTGAGGCCGGAACGATATCCCGAAACAGGCATCAGGGCACCCTGCCCCACATTCACACACATGTGACCTTCGACAAAATTGCGCCGGATTACCTTTTCATCTGTTTCCCATGTGTTTCCTGCAGGGAATTTCAGACAACAAAAAACCCGCCGTGTGCGAGCGGGTTTATCGCGTCAAATCAAGGATTCATATCTGGTTTCAGGGGGCCTGCAACCAAAGAAAATTGCAGTTTGTCAGCGGGTTCGTAGAGAGGCTCTACTGCATGACATAGTCGATTGATAAACAATCGTTTTTATCAATATTCTGTCTCGCCGCAGCCTTTCCCGGTCAGACCGTGTCAGTCAACCAGTCCTCGGTTCGAAGACCTTCCACCCGCTGAAATTCCCGCAGATTGCCGGTCACCACAATCAGCCCCCTGCTCCGGGCATGCCCGGCAATCATGAGATCATACGGATCTATGATACGGCCATTCCGTTCAAGAGCAGCCCGAATGTCCGCTGTATGGGCGGCCGCTTCACTGTCGAATGGCAGGACCGCCAGCCTTGCCGCGAAGTGCTCGACCTCACGCCTTGTGTGCACGGGATCAGACGAGCGTTCCGCGCCATAAAGCAGCTCATACAGCACCACGTCCGAGATGCAGAGTTCCTCCGCACAGCTGTTGAACCTCGGACGCAGCCCCTGCGGTCGATCCCGCAACACCCGGATACAGAGGTTCGTATCCAGCAGGTAACGCAGCATTCAGAGCGCCTCGCGTTCCTGCATGGCTGGCTGGTTCCGCTCCCCCAGATCCACCCCGGGAGCCGCAAAGAAATCATCCCACGCCACATCGACCGGAGCGATGATCCGCCGTGGACCTTCGGACACGATGACCACCTCACGCACCTGTTCCCCGAAGGCGACCATCTTCGGCAGACGCACCGCCTGCGAGCGATTGGATAGAAAGAGTGTTGTACGGGTCAGCATCGGAGATCCCTCCTTATGGATATGTATCGTGTATATCCAATTTGGACAAAGATGTCCCGTATTTTTGGGACTCTCTGCACCGCATACACACAATCTGGACAGGTGATTGGGAATATATGTGATATCGGAACACCAGTCTTGGTTAGGCCGATTGATGACCAGATCGCGCAGCAGATATGGATATTTCCGATGCTCCGGATGGGGCATGGTCGTACGCGGCTTCTGGTAAATCGCCCGCAGGCCCATGATCGCCATGAGCCGCCGGACCCGCTTGCGGCCCACTTCATGTCCCACGCGGCGCAGATGCCATGTCATCTGCCGTAAGCCATAATAGGGCGTTTCCAGGAACTGGGCGTCGATCAGCCGCATCACCTCTGTGTATGATTGGCGTGGCGGGTATTTTCCCAGTTCCAGGGAAGGAACTCGTGCAGGCATGAGACCGGCTGGTCGTTGATCCGGGCGAGAACGTCGGCGAGACAGGCCTGGGGATCGACGTCGTTGAGCTTTGCAGTGACGATGCGGGAATACATGTCGGCCGCGCGCGGGCCCCCCCGATCGGAACCGGCGAACAACCAGGCTTTCCTGCCCAGAGCGATGCCGACTACAGAGCATAGTTGCCTTACTCCGCCAGGTTCGATGTTGCCAGCTTTCTTCACCAGCCAGAAGATCAGCCTGCATGCAGGCCCGGTGCCATGCAATGCGGAGGCAAGGAAAGCTGATCCTTCATGTCGCTACGGGTGATGGAGACTCCACATCCCCCCTGCGACGGGGAATGCGGTTCCATGCATCAAGGGCCGCGATCTTATATGCTTCCGCCAATGTCGGGTAATTGAAGGTCGCATCGATAAAGTAGTCGAACGTTCCCCCGAAATTAAGCACGGCCTGACCGATATGGATTAGTTCCGTGGCACTTTCACCGACTATATGCACCCCGAGCAGCCTGTGGGTTTCAAGGGAAATCACCAGTTTCAGCATCCCCGAATGCATGCCTGCGATATGCCCGCGTGATGTCTCGCGAAAGCGTGCGATCCCGCATTCATACGGTATGGATTTTTCCTTTGCCTGTTCTTCCGTCATGCCGACCGTTGAGATTTCAGGCACGGAATATATCCCATAAGGAAAGAATTCAGGGGCTGGCGGCACGGTCTGGCCAAAAGCATGGCACGCTGCGATACGCCCCTGTTCCAGCGATGTGGAAGCAAGGGACGGAAAACCGATGACATCCCCCGTGGCATAGATATGCGCGACACCTGTCTGGAACGTCTTCGGGTCTACTTGCAACCTGCCGCGACTGTCGGCCCGCAGACCGCATGCATCAAGCCCGAGTTGATCCGTAGCCCCGGAACGTCCGCCGGTATAAAGCAGGATATCAGAACGGATCTGCCCGCCATCGGCCAGGAGGGCCACGGGTTGTCCATCCGCGACCGTGATTGAATCCAGCCGGCTGCCCAGCCTGAAGCGCATTCCGCGATCGCATAACTGATGCATGAAGTCGACAATGATGCCCCGGTCCACAAAACCCAGAATACTGTCACGTGCCTCGACAACGCTCACCTGCACATCCAGCGCACTGAATATTGTCGCGTATTCAATACCGATCACCCCCCCGCCAATTACCGTCAGGGAACGTGGCAGGCGCGCAAGGCTGGTCATTTCATCGCTGTCCAGCACGACCGTCCCGTCAAAGGGCACATTGGCCGGACGGTGCGGGCGGGTACCGACGGCAATAATGATCCTGTCACCCGACACGGTCCGCGCAACCCTGTTGTCCATGGTGATCGTAATATGGTGCGGATCCACGAACCGTGCCGTGCCATGCACAACCGCTATGCCGTTGCGGGCGAACTGGTGGTCCAGCATATCGACTTCATAATCCAGGGTCTTGCGCAGGCGACTGTTCAGGTCGGCTATGGTTATATCCTTGCGGGCACGATAAGCCCGGCCATAGAAAGCCTGCTCCCGCCAGCCTGTCAGGTTGAGGACCGTCTCCCGCAGGGTTTTGGACGGAATGGTGCCGGTATGCACGCAGACCCCGCCAACCCGGGTATTTTTTTCGATAATCAGCACGGATCGACCCAGTTTCGCCGCCTGAACCCCAGCCCGCCTGCCTGACGGGCCGCTGCCGATCACGACCAGATCATAATCATATGTCTCGGTCATGCCCCATCCCCCAAACCGGACTGTTCCGGCCCATGTCGTGCCTGTATGGCTAACGCACGGATCATATGCGGGATTTCGCCGGCCATGATGGCTGCGGACCAGAACTCGACCTTTCCCCTGCTGGAAGTGGCCCGGATCGATTTCGTCAGGCGTGGGAAGAGCATGACAGAAGCGATGTCTTTAACGTGCATGCAATTCATGGCAGCGGGGCAGGCCTGTATCCAGTTTGCCTGTCAATATCCCGGTCTTTATCGGCTGATGTTCAGTTCCGATGTCGGCAAGACGATAGCCCCAGTTACATGATGCGGCCATGAATACCTTCGGAAGTCTTCCGGGTCTTCTGGAAAGAGGACAACGTGACGGAAGCTTCCGACCGGTTGCCAGCAGCGCCCTGACGGCAGCAAACCAGGCATCGTGAAACCTTGAGGATGTGGCCTTACCGGTGATAATCTCGCTGCACGATCCAGAGTAATCCAGCCTTATGAAAGCCATCGAATGTTTGATACAGGGAAGTTTGTATCAGTTGGCGATACAAATTTGTTCGTCTCTGAAGCCGGGAACCCGAAAGGAAGAGTAATTGTATTGCTTCATGGCGGCTTGCGGAGCCGGCTGGATTTCATTCCGCTCGCAAAGTACTTGGCAGAAGATTATAGGCTGATTGCTATTGATACGCGCGGGCATGGTCGATCTGGTATCGGGACGGTCCCCCTGACATATCGACAGCTTCAGGATGATTTTACCGCGGTTCTTAACGCGATGGGGCTGCAAAAATCCGGTATAATCGGACATAGTGACGGTGGCATTGTCGCCCTTCGTCTGGCTGCATCTCATGCCGTACAACCAGAGTTCGTCATAGCGGTCGGCGCGCACTGGGTGTTGCTGGAAAATGATCCGGCCCGGCAGATTTATCAGAAGATCAATCTTGAAAAATGGCGTGGGATGTTCGGGAATCAAATATCGGTCTACAACGCGGAAAATCCCGAACCGGATTTCGAAAAGTTATTCAAGGCGGCGACGCATATGTGGCTCGGCTGCGACGAAGATGCCTATCCCGGCGCGTCTGTAAAAAACATCCGGTGTCCTCTGCTCGTCGTGCATGGTGACGACGATATGCTGGTGTCGCGGCAACAGGCGTTTGAGCTTGCTGAGCAGGTTAAAGGTGCCAGATTGCTTAACCTACCCTTCGCGAAACATACGTTACTTGAAGACATGCCTGAACGTGTTTTTCCCTTTTTACAGGATTTCATGAATCGCGTTACTGCCTGAAGGCCATGCAGTTTCATGTCCCGTCAGAGAAATCCCTTTCTGATTCCCCAATGTCTGGCATGAGGCGACTATCGCCTGTCCATTTGTTCCATCAAACGAAACATTCGTGTGTTCCAAAGGACGAAAAAGCCAAACGGAAGAGAGGTTATCGAAATATAGCCTGTGTGGTAGGGTTCTGCTTCAGGAAACAGGGATTTTTCTCAAATATGAAATTGCGGCAACTTGGCAAGAGCGGCCCTCATAC
>NZ_BCTP01000060.1 GCF_001571345.1 Komagataeibacter xylinus NBRC 15237
ACCTACAAAAATATGCCATCGCGCAGCCCACTGAAAAATTTCTTGAGCATGTTGAGCAGCTTCTTTGCTTATCCAACAGGAAATTCCGGAAGCATTACATGGGTTTTGAAGCGCCAACTTTTGTTTCCGTGGATTACTGGAGAATGCAAAAGGTGTAAAATCTTCCTGCGTCGAGGGATTTCCTTCACAGCCATGATAAATTTTCTTGTTTACCGCCTGCCCTATTGAAGGACACCCTTTAGGAAAGGAATCTGGAAATTTTGACAACGAACTTCTCTTCTCTCGTGCAACTCAAGCATCGGCTATTGGTGATAATGATATAGCTTTTTTTAACGAGCACCATAGGCAGATTTTCACAAACACTTTTATAACATCTGATATTCCGACGGCATAATTATAACATAACAAAAATATTTGAAATTTGTCGGAATTTCATAATAAAAATCAAAAATATTCATTTATTATTGATATGCTTATTCTAATATCTGCAGAAGAGTTGCTGCCTCAACCCCTAACGCTTTCGCCAGCCGGATACTGACACCGCTCCAGCGAACTGATGTAGGTCCGGTCAATCTCCGCGAGATGGGCAAGTTCCTCCTGCGACACACCGCGCTCACGCCGGTATCGTTTGAGGTTCGCTGCCAGAATCTCCCGTATGTTCATACGGAACAAGGCAACCTCTTGAAGAGTATTTAACCACGGAGTATTTTCTACATTCCTGAGCGGACACTCAGGCGCGCGGCATCGACAGGCTTTCTCTTTCGTAGCTCATGAGCCTGCCATCACTTTCATGAAGTGAATCATGCGGTTACGTGATACGACCTTCGCTCTATGCAAGCTCGTTCCGTTTCTGAAATCCTCGGCTTCTCACAAAATCAGCGACAAACGGACCTGATCCGGGAGGCCGCCCCATGCCGCTCGACGTCTGGCAATCAGAGACCGACCGCGCCGCCCTCAAACGCCTGGACGAGACCGGGTTTGCTGGTGCCTTCATGCGGCGCTGGGCCACCTATCGCAAGGATCACGCCGAAACGGCGCGGCTGATAGCGGCAGGTGCGCCCAATCCCAACACGGAATGGGATGCCTTCTGCCAGCGCTGGAGGATACGTTTTCCCGCATAACCCGGAGATACCCGTCACCCGCGTGCCCGTGATCTGGCGACCGGGCGTCACATCCAGCGTCATCAGCCTGACACACGCTGTTGACGGCTTCACTCCGCCTGCCCTTCCCTCCTGGCGCTCACTGGGTCGTCCCTTGTTCGATCAGACCGACCAACTGGGCCGTGCCATCGTGGTAGCGACGCCTTCCGCCACGTTCAGTCTTTCCCTTCATGGCGAGGCCGCAGCCTACCCGGCAGTCCATATCCCCGTTGATCCCTCCTACCGACGACGCAGTGATGAGGCCGCCCGTTTCTGCGCCCATGTGCTGGGCTATCGGCTGCCCGCACGCCATCCCCGCCGAATTACCCCGACACGCTGGCGGCAGCTTGCCCTGCGTCTACATGCCTTCGATCTGGATGCGGCGGGCACCAGCCTGCGCGACATTGCGGCGAAACTGCTCGACCCGGACGCCCGGACCATGCCCGACGACATCTGGCGCGATTCCGCCTTGCGTACCATGGCCCGCACCCTGCGCGACGAAGGCAGCGCACTCGTTCATGGCGGGTATCTCTCGCTGCTGGACGGACTCTGACCTTTCTCCTTTCCGGCCTTATCCTGCTCCCCATTACGCTTCGGGGGTGGAGGAATTCGCGCACGTCATTTCCTCCACTCCCAGACCGCTTCTTTCCCGTCAGCCTCCCCTTACCGGCCCTGCTTCAGCCTCTTGGAGCACGCCGTACCGACAGGGAGGTTTTCATGACCGACGCCACAAAACCCAAATCGGGCTCACCCGTGCCACCGACACAACCGACGTCCGAGGTCGCTGTCCCCGCACGCCCGCTCACATCCCCGGCCCGCATCCTGCGCCCCTATCTGCGCGGGGGCGAGGCCGCTGAACTGATCGGGGTCTCCATTCGCACATTGGAAAAATACCGCTGCACCGGCGGCGGTCCACCATTTCTGAAGGTTGGCTCGCGCGTCCTCTATCTCCGCGAGGACGTAGAAGCATGGCTTCAGCGCCATCGCTGCCGCAACACCTCGGACGACAACTATGCCGCCGCCCTGCGTGAGATGCCCTCACGGAGGAACCGACCATGAGAGCGGATGATCCAAACCTGACCACGGTCGAACTGACCTTCATAGAAAAGCGCATCGAACACTGGATCAGGTTTGGCAGGCCGGTCTCCGACCGCGTGCTCGACAAACGCCGCCGCCTGCTGAGTTTCACGTCCGGCAGCACCTTCGGCTTCATCCGCTGGGCCGCCAATGATTACGGCACGATCGTCTCCTGCCTCGCCATCGTACGCACCGTGGAGAGGGGCACCGCTTTCCAGACCGTGCCCTTTGTCTGGCCCGGTGGCGACCTGCTGCTTGACGTGTCGGGCTGGCCGCAGGTGAAGCATGTTCTGGAGGTGATCGACCAGATTGAGCGCTTCGGCTTCGATCCCTGCGCCGTCTCCCCCGATCACTGGCGGCATGTCCATAACCGTATCACCGCCGGGCAGGAACCACGGCCCTACACACAGCCCCTGCACGCGGCATGGCTGAAGCGTGCGAGGCTGGTGTCATGACCCGGCGCGCCTGGTTCTTCGGCACGTATTTCGTCGTGCTGGCGGTAGGCGTGTCCGCCGCCGTGCACATCGCCCCCCGGTTGCTATGGAACAGCACGGCCAGCGTCCCGGTGGGGCTCTATCGGCTCCGTGCCGACAGTGTTCTGCATGTCGGGGATATTATCGCCCTGCATCTGCCCGACCGACTGGCCCTGCTGCTGTCACAGCGCGGTTACCTGCCGCTCGGTGTGCCCTTGCTCAAGCCCGTCGCGGCCTTGCCGGGACAGACCGTATGCCGAGCAAACGGCAGCATCACGATTGATGGTAGGCATGTCGGCGACGCACTGACCAGTGATCATCGGGGCCGTCCGTTGCCGGTCTGGCAGGGCTGTCGTCGTCTGGGACGTGACGAGATTTTCGTCATGAACCCGGCGGAACCGCGCAGTCTGGACGGGCGCTATTTCGGCCCGCTTCCCGCCAGCACGATGATGGGACGCGCAATCCCCATCTGGCTCACGACCGGACGGATTGCACCGGGCCACGACGAAAGACCTCATCCGGTACTGCTGTCGCCTCCACTTCAGTAACGCGGCGTAGCCCTGCCCCAGTTTTCAATTCTTTGTCCTGCAATCCGCAGATCAGGAGAGACGTATCATGATCCGTCTTGGTACTTTCACGCGCACCACAAACGGCTTTTTCGGCCAGATCACCACCTTTCTGATGGAGGACGATCTGTCGATCCTCCCCATCTCAGACTCCACCACAGAGAACACCCCGGATTATCGCGTCCTGCGCGGTCTGGAAGATGACGCCATACAGGTGGGCTGCGCCTGGGCACGTCAGGGCGAGCGCATCGGGTTGTGGCTGGCCGTGATGATTGATGACCCGCTTTTCGCCCGGTCCCTGCGTGCCCGGCTGCTGCCGGACCGGGACGAACATGACATGTTCCATCTGGTCTGGAACCGTCCCCGAACGCCGTCATGATCCGCGTTAAAACAGTGCCCGATCTGCTGGTGGTCTGCGCCGGATTTACCATCTCCATGCAGACGGCCAGCGCTGCGCCGTTCGAGACCTACGTCACCGAGGCCGCGACACGGATGCAGATTCCTTCCGCATGGATTGCTGCCGTGATGCAGGCCGAAAGTCAGGGTGATGTCCGCGCGGCATCACCGAAGGGCGCGATGGGCCTCATGCAGATCATGCCCGACACATGGCGAGACCTGCGCCGCACCCTCAATCTCAGTGCCGATCCCTATGATCCGCACGACAATATCACGGCGGGCGCGGCGTATCTTCGATGACTGCATGACCGCTATGGCGATGCGGGTTTTCTCGCCGCCTACAATGCCGGTCCCGGACGGTATGAACAGCTTCTGACATCAGGAAAAATGCTGCCTGACGAGACGCGGAAATACGTCACGAGAGTCACCCGGCTGCTGCATGGAGTGGAGGTTGACGGCACAATTTCCGGCGTAAGTTTTGTCGATCAACTGCACGAACAAACACCGTCCGGAAGTCCGATTTTTGTGGGTGCGTTTGCATCCCGAAAGGTGGCTCAGGGTGCCCCCGAGGCGATGCCAATTTTCGTTCAGGTGACGCAATCAGAGGCCACACCTCATGGCCTGTTCGTCCCTGTTTCGCAAAGGAGCGTGCCGTGACGAGGGTTTTACGGCATGAGCGGGGAAACCTGTCATCCCATCGGAAGCGCTTCGGGTGTGTGTCGGGGGTTGAGGGGCTCGGGAAACATGAAGAATTAAGAGGGCAAGATAAAACGGCCTGCCACGACACAACGCAATCCGCTGTCGCGTCTTGCTTTTGTGTGTGCAGGCTGGGTCGGTCGTGTGCAGGGTTTCAGGTTTTGCCCCGTTTTCCTGCGGGATTTTCCTGCACAGTGGGGTTCTGATGGCCCGCGACGAGGATTTCCGGGTCCGTCCGGGCCGTATCCGGAGCACGGGACACGCGGCCCGGCCTCGGAGTTTTCTGGTACAGGTGCTCCATGCCTCCCGACGCGCGGGCGGAGGAGCTGGCGGCAGCCCCGGAAAGGGAAAAGGCAGCAGTCCGCGTTCTGGCCCCTCGACCTTCGGGCGGGGGCATTCCCGCTTTGGCAAAAGCCGCCTGTTCGATGCCCATCGCCACGTCACCGTCAAGGCTCGCGTGGTGCGACAAAGTGGGTACGGCGCGCGGCCCGGATCGCTGGCCGATCATCTCGCCTATCTGCGCCGGGATGGCGTCACCCGTGACGGCGAGAAAGCGCACCTGTTCGGGCCGGATGGTCAGGAGATGGACGCCGGGGATTTCGCCGCGCGCTGCAAAGACGACCGCCACCATTTCCGCTTCATCACCTCGCCCGAGGACGCGCCGGAGATGACGGACCTCGACGGTTTTACCCGCGACCTCGTGCAGCAGATGGAAGCCGATCTCGGCACGCGACTGGACTGGGCCGCCGTGTCGCACTGGAACACCGACAATCCGCATGTCCATCTGATCGTGCGGGGTATCGATCGGGAAGGGGCCGATCTGGTCATCGCCCGCGACTATATCGGCCATGGGTTACGCTCGCGGGCGGAGGATCTGGTTTCCCTCGAATTGGGGCCACGCGCCGAGCATGAAATCGAAATGGCTCTGCGCCGGGACGTATCGGCGCAACGCTGGACACGGCTTGACGCAGAATTGCAGCGCAACGCCGACGACATGGGCATCGTGGACCTGCGAGCCGATATTTCAGGCGCACACGCCTTCGGGCGAGACGCGACGCATCGCGCCCTTCTGACCGGCAGGGCGCAAACGCTGGAACGCATGGGGCTGGCCACGTCCGCAGGGCCGGCCCGATGGTCACTCGCGCCCGGCATGGCGGACACGCTACGCGAGATGGGTGCGCGCGGCGATATCATCAAAACCATGCACCGCGCCATGACGGGGCGCGGCCATGACAGGGTGATCTCTCCCGGCGATTATGTGATCTCGGGACGTGATCAGCCCGTCGCCTTGACGGGCCGCCTGCTTGAGCGCGGGCTGCACAACGAACTGACCGGCGAAGCCTATGCCGTGATCGACGCCACGGACGGGCACATCCATCATGTCCGCTTCCCCGGCGTGGACGCCTTCCGCGACGCGCCGCCCGATGGCGGCATCGTGGAAATCCGCACCGCGACCGGCAGGACAAGCGGGAAGGATTATCTGGTTCTGTCCGCGCGTTCTGATCTGGACCTTGCCGCCCAGGTCAAAGCGCCGGGTGCCACATGGCTGGATCATCGGCTGGTGGAACGCCAGCCGATGGACTTGGCCCGTACCGGCTTCGGGGCCGAGGTACGGCAGGCCATGCAGGAGCGCACCCGGCATCTCGCGGATCGCGGGTTGGCTTCGTTCCAGCAGGATGGATCGGCCCGCTATCAGCGCAACCTCCTGACGACACTACGCCAGCAGGAACTCGATCAGGTCGGCGCGAAACTCGCGAAGGAAAGCGGGCTGACCTACGAGCACAGCATTCCGGGCAACTTCGTCACCGGCCAGTATGTGAAACGCCTCAGCCTGTCCTCGGGGCGCTTCGCCATGATCGACAACGGCATGGGCTTCCAGCTTGTGCCCTGGGCACCGTCGCTGGAGAAACAGCACGACCGGTATGTCGATGGGATCGCGCGTGATGACGGGGGCGTTGACTGGCGGCACGACCGCAAACGCGATCTCGGGATCAGCATGTAATCCATGCCACCCGTTCCTTTTACGTCATAGCCCGCTCCGATACGGAGAGCACGATTTCAGTCTTGTTTCTGGAAAAAGGCTTCGGTCACATCATGACTTTTCATGGAGGGTTTCCATGCGTGACCGCCTGAACGTCTCCCTGCCCGTCGCCATGATCTCGCAGATCGGCGATCTTGCGACACGCCGGAAGGTGACGCGCTCCGCCGTGGTGGAAGCAGCAGTCGCCTCGCTCCTGTCACCCGACAGCGCCGAGAAAACGGAAGCCGCGCTCACACGGCGTCTGGATCGGCTGACGCGCCAGATGCAGCGGCAGGAGCGCGACCTGATGATCGCGCTGGAAACACACGCCCTGTTCATCCGCTTCTGGCTGGGACAGATGCCGCCCCTGCCCGCCGAGGCGCAGGCCGCAGCCAACGCGTTGGGGCAGGAACGCTTCGCCCGGTTTCTGGATACGCTGGGGCGGCGTCTGTCTCAGGGACGATCCTTCCGGGACGACATCCCCCTCGATATTCCCGCCATGCGTCAGCGGCCTGCTGACATGGCGGACGATGCGCCACCCCGATCATGATTCCCTGCAATAACGATCATCCCTCAAGCAGCAGCTTGAGATACCCGCCTTCCACAAGCGCGATGCCTTCGTCGCGCCAGTCCTTCGCGTTCCTGCGCCAGCCATGATCGCGCCATTCGTCCAGAGGCATGGTCAGGGCACGGCGATTAATCAGGACGGCGGCAATGCGCCGTTCGTCAGCCCCGGCCCGATGCAGATCATAGGCATGCAGACAGCGGATCAGATGCAGGGATCGAAACGGCGTGATGACCGGCGGCACACGCGATGGCAGCCTGAAACCCAGATGATGGGCCACGAAGCGCCCGGCTTCGTACCAGCGGCTTCGATAATGGGGATCGATCGGGATCACGACCGCAGGCCGCTTCGCAGCAGCGGGATCGTCCAGCAGGAAGAAAAATGTCCCGAAAGTGCCGGTCACGGTGACGGAGCGCCCCGCGTCGTCCTCGCTGTCGAACAGGATACGTCCCATCGCCTCAAAATCCAGCGAGTGGAGATCACTGAAACCCCGTGGCGCATATGTCAGACTGATGATCCGGGTTGTATCTTCCCTACGCCAGATCACGGGTTTTCGGGTTATGGGGATGTCCGGATCATGTACAAAAACGTAACCTCCATCGGTCCCGGAACGCCGCCCATAGGAGCGAGGGATTGGCGCTGGCTCCGGCCCGCAGCAAAGTATCCTTATAATCGCTGACATAGCGCGTCCAACGGCGCATGAAAGCCCCGGCAAGAGCGGAGGCTGACAGGGTTCTGAGGATGGCCAGATCGGCCTCGGAATGCCAGATGTCGGATGGCATAGAGACGGTCCTTATCGGCTGGGGAGCCACCGACCCGGCGCGACAAAACACGCCGCATCTGTCAGGCAGCCTCATGTTTCTTGTTACATTGGGTTCTCACACTTGTGGCCTGGCCCCATGCATGTTGCACAGAGCCATCCGACGAATTCGACAGGGGCCGCCCCACGATTGTTGCACAGGACGTCCTGCGCATATTGCAGCGGCGTTGCCCCACGACTTTGGCATCGAGACGAGAGGCAATACATTGAATCTAAACAAGAAAAGTCGATGTAGTTTTCAGGTAGGGAAATTTCACCAATTATACGTCAGATTTCCGTAAATTCGCCTACCTTGACCAAGGTAACAAACTGTTTTTGAGCATCTTGTTTCATAATATGTGTTAGCAAGATTAGACATTGCCACTTGTGCCGTTAATCCTTTCAAAAAAGGAATTTCCTGCCCAAAATCATAATGAACACCGGCATCAAACAAAATATAGGGTCTCGTCTTAAAAGACTCCACGTTATCCGTATACGTGAACCCAGTATATCTAGCACCAAAATTTACACCCAGCCCTTTAATGAAATTATTTGGCAGCATATAGTCTGAAAAAAACGAAAACATATTTCGCGGAACATATGGCACTGTCATCCCTTCTTGAGAAAGTGCATTTCCATATGATTCTGACGTAATGGGGTTATATCTCTTGGCGGTAAGATTGGACTTCGCATACCGGATATCGGTATAGCTGTAGGAAGCTATAATTTTTAAATCATTCGTAATATTTGCATTGGCCGCAATCTCAAACCCTTGAGATTTAACTCGGCCAGCATCCGTACTATAATTTGTGTGTTCCAAATCGCTTATAAGATAATGATCTTCGTCAATGTGGAAAGCTGCTGCGGTCAATAAAATATCCTTATTAGGAACTTTATATTTCAATCCAGCTTCGAGTTGCTTCCCTGTTAGTGGTGAAAATGGATGGCCCTGATAGTTGGTCGATCCGATTTGAGGCACGAACGACGTCGAGTAACTAAAATATGGTGCTAATCCGAAATTGAAATTGTATATTAAGCCAGCTCGCCATGTAAATGCGGACTGGGGTTGGGGTTTGTCAGTACTTAGGTAGTCCTGGCTTACCTTAACATTTTCTGTATTTTCATTTGTAGATGTGGAATCTGCTTTGTATTTCATATTGACCCAATCTTGTCTGCCGCCAAGAAGGATGGATAGCCTCTTCCATTTTATTTGATCCTGAAAATATATGCCCTCCTGAAAGTAACTACTGTTGTATACAGCCCCTGTTAATTGGCACCCTGCATGGTTCCACGTAAAGCAAGGCGAATAACTATAATTGGGTCTATATAAATTTACAGATGGATTTGAAGTATAATCATAGGAATATTGTGAATTGTAGTTGTATTGACGGAAATCGGAACCGACAACCCATGTATGGTTTAAGGACCACGTGTTAAATTTTCCAAAAAACCTCGCATCCATCCCTACGGTGTTTGTATTTGTATGATAGTCCATTGGTTGGAGCGGCGCAGTCGTATCAGTTAACGTACCCGTCTTTAAGTAAGTATCCTGTTGATTCCAATTACTATTTTCCCATCGGAATACCTGACTGAAATTGATATACTTGTTAAATTTGTGCTTAAACTGATATTCAAACATAGCGTCTTTGTTTCCGTTATTATTCCAACTAGGTTCTCCTAAAAATGTACTCCGTGAAATCTGACCGTTTGGGTTTGGGGATAATGTGCCTATGCGGGGATATTGACTGGCAGTACCTTCACCCGGAGTGTACATATACATACCGGTCAAAGTTAAAGACGTTTTATTATCTATATCCCACGTTAAAGACGGGAGTACCCCTACCCGATGATAATCAACATAATTGGTTTGGGTTCCTTGAGTAACGCCGATGCCAGCAATTCTATAACGAATATTTCCTGACTTCGTAACTTTATCACTGATATCGAAGGTCGCTTCGTAACGGCCCCAGTTGCCGAATCCAAGTGAAACCTGATGCAAAGGTGTATCAGTTGGCTTCTTCAGGCTCATTCCTATCATGCCACCTGGTGTTGTTTGTCCATACATCACAGATGCAGGTCCATTTACAACTTCAATGCGTTCTAAAAACGCCGTTTCTCCGGCACTTGTAGAATTAGTCATAAGACCATCGACGAACTGCGAAGTACTGAAGCCACGCTGCATAATGCCTGTATCTGCTCCTTTCGGAGAGCCATTGCCATATGTCCCTTCACTCTCGGACATTATTCCTGGAGAGTATCGAAGAGCTTGTGCAACACTCTGAGGCTGTTGATCCACCATTTGCTGCTTCGTAATGACCGAAATAGAATTCGGAATTTCCATAAGAGGCGTATCAGTTTTAGTGCCCGCCATCGTGTTTTCAGCAACGTAGCCAACGCCGGGACCGGTTGGGTCTTGCCGCGTAACCGTTCCACCCACACGAACCGGACCAAGCGTGATGTTGGCTGATGCTTTCACAAGCGTCACAACATTCCCTGAAAGGCGATAGGTTAGCCCCGTGCCTGCAAGCAACTGTCCTAGTGCCTGCTGCGCACTCATACGCCCCGTCACACCAGCAGACGACAATCCCTGAATAACGGACGTCTCTACCGAAACCTGCTTTCCAGACTGCGCCCCAAAAGACGTTAATGCCTTTGCCAGAGAGCCGGGAGGAACGGAAAAGCTTTTTGACTGGTCGGCAGTCATCGTAGATGAAACTACCGTTTGAGCAAAAGCACCTGATGTTCCGGCAACGGAAGCCAGTGCCGAGCTTGTCATCAGAATTGCAGCTATAATTTTTCGGTCAGCACCGACACCCACGTTCCGTCGCAACGGCATTGTTTCCCTTACTGTGCTCTACTTAGCAGGGGAGACGCCGTTAATGCGACTGCATTGCAGTTTCATCCCCTACTTGAGCGACGGGTGCCGAGAAAATTTTTTCCCTCTTTTTTATGATCGAATACGAAAAAATTAGAAGTCAGAGATTATGACAAGCCAGGGCGTCACACGCCTTACGGCTACACCTTCATGAGCCTGCGCCAAGGCATGGAGCGCTCCCAGTGGGTTATTCAGATCATAAACCCCTGTAACTCGGCGTGCAGCAAAGTCTGAACTACCGAGCACGATCATCCCTTTGAAGTAGGGACGAAGCTTTTCCACCACATCAGACACCGGCTGATCGCTGGCGATCAACTGTCCATGTCGCCAAGCGGCGATCTCGTTCCCATCAGCATTCGCGCGGTGGAAACCGCCCGTCCATCCCACGCGGATCGCCTGTCCTGCCTGCAAATGTTCTGAAATCCGAAAAGAAGGAGAGGCGTCTACCTGTACGGCTCCCTGCACGACCGCAATATCCGTACTATCCGCCTCAAAAGCGACTTCAAACGCGGTGCCGATATCCGTTGTGCGGACGCTATGAGCATCGACAGCAAACGGGCGCGCTGCATCATGCGTAACTTTAAAAAAGGCACGACCTTTCAAAAGACGAATATTGCGTTGAACCCCTTTATAATCCACAGAAACGGCACTCTGAGGGGCAAGTTCAACGTCCGTACCATCAGCAAGTCGGATCGACTGCTGCTGAGCCGTGCCCGTTATATAATCAGCCTGCCACCAGAGAAGAGCTTTCGGGGCTATCAGCAGAGCGAGACAGGCCGCCAGTGCCATTCCTGCCCCGGCTACAGGAACCATTCGCCTCGACAGGATGCGCTTCGATGGGCGAGGAGCCACCTCATCCGCCAGGTCTCGCACTTCAAATACACGGACAGCAGCACCTTCATGCACTGCTGCGGGACCAATCAGGTCATATGCCTGCGCCGTCTCGGCCCACGCTTTTCTGTTGGCAGGGTGAGCCGAAAGCCAGTCAGCAAAACGGGCGCGCAGATCGGGATCGTCAGGCTCATCTTCCAAAAAGATAAGCCAGTCCGTTGCTTCCCTTGCAGCCCGTTCGTCTTCGCTCTCTGTCCCTGCCGTCATTCCTCTCCCGATACTCAAGCATCATGTTGGTCGCCGCATGCCCGAACATGGACGAGATCAATCCTTACTTCATAAACGAAGCAGCGCAGATTTTTTTCTATAATGATTTACGGGAACGACTTCAGACGTCTCCGACAATGTGCCACGCCTTCGGCAATCAGATTATGCGCACGCGTTACCGAGATTCCCAGCCGCGCGGCAACCTCTCTTGTCTTCAATCCCTCAAGACGGTGCAATTCCACAGCCATTCTTGTGCGTTCCGGGAGTTCTGCAAGAGCATCGCGCACAATAGCCAGTTGCTGACGATGCTGAATCTCGACTTCGGGAACCGCCCGCTCATCTGGTTGAAGATGGGTTGTCTCGCTTCCGTTACCCGAGATCACATAACGACTACGGCTGATCTGCGCCCGTCTGCCGTCGAGAGCAATATTTCTGACAATGCGGAAGAGGTAGCGGAGCGGTTCACGAACGAAATTCGGGTCAGCCTGGGAGACTGTCGAAAAACGAACCCATGCTTCCTGAACGATATCCTCGCTTTGCGTCGTAGTCCCCGTCACAGCGGTCGCGTAGTCGACCAGCCGCTTGCGGTTCTGCACGAACAGACTCAGATTGTCCTTCTCGCTGTCCAAAGGTGCGCTGTCCACTTCATCACGCGGTCATACGAATCCGCTTCACCACATTTAAGAACCATTCTTATCTGGTAGCTACGTGAGGACGACCTGGAAGGCAAGGAGAAGGTTCGCGGGTTGGCCCCGCATTAGGAGGCCTGGGCCGATTCCTGCCCTTCCCGCCGCTCTACTGGCGCGCCTCTCACGCAGCGTTGCTACGCGAGAATTCGTTTCCTGCTGATTCCTATATGATTCCAGTTGTG
>NZ_BCTP01000061.1 GCF_001571345.1 Komagataeibacter xylinus NBRC 15237
ACCTTACACTACCCCCTGACATCGTATCTCGGTTGGCTGGCTGCATGTTCTGGAGAGACCCTTCCGAAAATCGGGAAAATGTAGACATTATCTGCGATATCTAGTTCTACCACTTCTCAATAATGAAGGAGAAAGCCCAAACATTTTACGAAATGCCGAAGAGAAATGGCTAGGATTACTGTAACCAATATCTGATGCAATCATCACTATTGATGCTTCATCCTGCCTTAACCGACGGTATGCTGCCTGCATACGTTCTTCGTGAAAAATCATATAGGGACTCTTTCCAAAAAGTCGGCGGAAACCACGTTGAAGACTGGAGACACTCATTCCAACACATTTAGCAATCTGTTCTAAACGAGGCGGTTGACCCAGATCTGAAAGAATCATATCTCGCGCGTATAAAAGACGCTGATCACAACCCGACAACTGAGCCCTTGTCTCACGCATCCCAAGAGTAGGTACTTCTAAAATATATCCTGCTAACGTGAGCGCCTTACCCAATAATATTATAGAATTATTTTTTTCAACTGACAAACCAGAAAGAGTCTCCAGTATCCAGTTTGCGCCCTTATTAATCTCAATATCATTCTGGTTTTCTAAAAAATAATGGCCACTTGCAAGTTTTTTGGAAAGAGCAGAACTCTCTTCCCCCATCCATTCGATCGCTTTTTTAGAAGGAAGAGATAAAGTTAACCCCATAACTTCTCCTCTAGTTTTATAATCTATCACCGTTCCAGGACGATAACTGACATAATTCACTCCTTTTATCTGAAATCGTTCATAACGCATGAAACCATCACGACATGTCATACCTGTTGCTCCCGTTCCCGTCAGTTGAAGAGCAAAATGTAATTTATCATCATCATGAAATATGCTATAATCTAGGTTTTCTTCATGATTCCGCCACATATAAACTTCTACGTCTTCCGGAAGTAAGGCAAGTATAACATTTTGGCTCAAATGATATTTTTTTATTTCATCCATACTTCCATTTAAGAAATTATTCGCCGATATCACGTTTTCTTCACAATTATTCACTCTAATCCATCCTTTTTTTAGATCTCAGAATTTACAATTATGGTAATATATACCATCATATTCCGAATGCGTTTATTTATTGAATTACGCCCGCGGACAGATGTCAATAACACGAAAAATCGCTATACTTTAGCAGCCTAAAAATAGACGCCGGCGCTCATGCGCCAGCCTCCCTGTGGAACCTCCACACGGGAATGCCCATCTGTTTCGCCTTGTCGGCCAGATTGTCCTGAATGCCCGATCCCGGGAACACCATGACCCCGATGGGCAGGACTTTCAGCAGGGCATCGTTGCGCCGGAACGGGGCGGCCTTGCCGTGCCGGTTCCAGTCGGGCTTGAAGGCAATCTGCGGAATTTCGCGGTGATCGGCCCAGCGGGAGGCGATGAATTCCGCTCCCTTCGGCGAGCCGCCGTGCAGCAGCACCATGTCGGGATGCTTCTCACGCACCTTGTCGAGACGCTTCCAGATCAGGTTATGGTCCTCGTAGTCGAGCCCGCCGGTGACCGCGACCTTCGGTCCGGGAGGCACCAGCAGTTCCGTTTCGGCCTTGTGGCGGGCGTTGAGAAAATCGCGGCTGTCGATCATCGACGCCGTCAGGGTGCTGCGACTAACCAGCGAGCCGGAGCGTGGCCGCCAGGGCGACATTGTCAGGCGTTCGAACTGGTCGCAGGCAAGATCGCGGAATATCTCATACGCGCTGCGTCGTTCCAGCAGGGTCAGTCCCTCGGCGATGAGGCGTTCCAGTTCCACCGAGCGGATCTCGCTGCCATCCTGTTCCTGCTGGCTGCGCTTCTGCGCCTGCTCGTTGCGGTCAAGATCGCGCTCGACCTGCCCGACCATGCGATGAAAGACATTGACCGTGGACCAGAGCAGCGGTTCGAGATCGGGTTCGAGCCGCGTGTCGGTCAGTGTGGCGGACAGGGCGTCGAAGATATCGGCAATCGCGCCCTCGATCTGGCTGGCGTCGGGCAACGGCCTCGCGTCCGGCTCGTCCTCGAAGGGACGATGGCCGTAAAGCTGGAGTTCCGCCAGCACATGGGCGGTGGAAGATGTGGCGTGTGCGGGTTCGAAATCGTCCTGTGTGCGGGTCATGGGTCTGTCCTCCGGTTCTGGCCGCGCCCCTCGCGGCCTTTCCGGGGGGCGGATAGCGGCAGACGAAGGCCGGGCCGGAACCGCGCATCGCGCGGCCGGAACGCAGTGAAGGATGGCAGGGAGACGGCTATTTTGCTTCGCGATGCAAAGCGCGGCACGCGCGGCGGAAAATAGCCGGCTCCGCCATTGCAGGCCCGGCCTGGCTGACGCCCGCTCCCCTTCCAGAAAGGCCGCGGGCGCGCCCCATCTGGAAACGGGACAGCCCCCTACCACACGGGAAAGAAGACGGATCTCACACCCTCTTCCCGGCCCGCCTCAGTGCGCGACGGGAAGCAGAAACCGCGCCACGTCCTGCGGGGCAAGCTGGGGATGCAGGATCGCCCGCATCGCGCCACGCCCGAGATAGCGGAGATCATCGTTGAAGTCCGCCAGACGCGGTGACAGCACGAGGCATTCGATCCCGGCCTCCTGCGTCCGGGCCTGCAGGGTTGTCACCGCATGATCTCCGGCAGGATCGTCATCGCGCAGCACATAGAGGCGGCGCAGCGTGGGCGGAAACGCCATGGCGGCGAGATGCGCCGAGGACAGACAGGCGGCCAGCGGCAGATCAGGCATGACTTCCCAAAGCGAGAGTACCGTCTCGATCCCCTCACCTGCCGCCAGAACGTCGGACACCGCGCCAAAGCGCACGGCGTGGCCGAGCAAGTCGCCCATCGCCCGACGGGGCATGGCGACGGGAGCCTTGCCCTTTCCGTCCCGCGCCAGCCAGGTGCGATGGACGCCGGTAACGCGGTCATCAAGGTCGGTCACGGCGGCGATCAGCGCGGGCCAGGTCTCGGTCGGACTGTCAGCATCGGCCCGGTAGTAGCAATCCGGATGGAAACGCAGCGATGAAAGGTCTGACAAGCGAGTCAGGTCGCGATGCCCCAGCCAGGTTTCCGCCTGTGTGCCCGCAAGCGGGCGGGACATGGCCCAGAGCCGACGTGCGGCGTCTGCGGTGCCTGAGGACAGCGGGGCAATATTGCGACGATCAGGGGCCGATCGTGGCTCGGAGTGCGGCAGGCAGAGAAAGCGCCGGGCCTCGTCGGCGACAGTGCGAAAATCCAGCAGCCCAAGGCTTTCACGGATGATGTCGAGCAGATCGCCATGCTGCCCCGTCGCGCCATCCGTCCATTTGCCCGCGCGGCCACGCCCGTCCGGTCCACCATGCAGGCGGACATAGAGCGACCGCCCCGGGGTGTTATGAACATCCCCGACCAGCCAGTAATTGCCGTGCCGCCGCCCGGCCGAGAGGTAATGCCGGCAGACCGCCTCGGCGTTCTCGGCCAGCCTACGGGCCAGATCGCCAGCATCCCGTGACTGCGCATCTGTCATCTCACCCTCCCTGCAGGCTTGATGCCGCCATGATTCCCCCGTAACGGCAGAGGCAACGGGCACAGGCCCGAATGCAAAAGGATAGTTTCATGAAGATTGCCGATCTGATCGATCATATCGCCACCACCACCGACACGAGCAAAACCGATACCCGCAAGGTGCTGGACGCCCTGATCGAAGCGATGACCGCCGCCGCCAGGGCCGGTGATGAAATCACCCTGCCGAACTTCGGCAAGTTCAAGGTTAGGGAAGTCGCCGCCCGCGAAGGCCGCAACCCGGCCACGGGTGCGACCATCCAGATCGCAGCCTCGCGCAAGCTGGCCTTTACGCCTGCCAAGGCGCTCAAGGACAGCCTGAACGACTGACCTGCCGACAGGCAAAAGGCGGCGGACCTCGTCCGCCGCCCCTTCCCCACCACGCCGCTTTCTGATGATGGGCGCGTTCATCCGACCTTCTCCATCAGCTTGCGTGCCCTGCCCTCCAGATCCAGCCGCGTGTCCTGGTTGGTTTTCGTCCGCGCCAGTGCCGTGATCCCCTGCACGAAATCGAACACGCTCTCGGGCTTGCGTCCCTCCTCGTTCAGCACGGTTTCGATGATCCTGGTGGTTTCCGGTTTGGAGAACCCACGACGACGCAGGAAACTTTCCCGATCCTCATCGGTTCTGGCCACCAGCGCCTTGCGCGAGGCCTGAATGCCTGAAACGAACGAGGCCGGGCTGGCCGTGGCGAAATTCCGCAGGGCCGGCGTGGCCTGATGCACGAAACGGGATGCCGCAAACTTGCTATGCCGGATCGTGATCTGTTCGAAATTTTCGACGCCCCACAACATACGATTTTGACACACTCCGCGCAGATAAAACGACGCAATACCAAGGCTCTTGCTGCCGACTTCCGAATTCCAGGCATAGAAGCCCCGGAAATAGAGATCAGGGTCGCCATTGGGCAGGCGTCCTGCTTCAATCGGATGCGTGTCGTCCACAAGGAACAGGAAGACATCGCGATCCGATGCGTAGAGCGTCGTGGTCTCCTTGGTGATGTCCACATAGGGATTATGGGTCATGGTAGCCCAGTCGATGACGCCGGGCACCTTCCAGTTGGTATCGCCCGTGCCGTCGCCGGCGATCTTGCGCACCGCCCCGACCAGTTCGTGGTCCCAGATGCGGCCGTAATCCGGCCCCGTGACGGCGCGCAGTTCCACACGCCCGTCCTCGGTTTCCAGCGTCTTGACCAGTTCGGCCCGGTGCGACAGGAGGCCGTGCTGCAGGTTGATCGCTGCCAGCGGGGCCGGAAGGTTACGCAGGTACGACGATGGCGCGCCGACAAGGCTGCACATCTGGCCGAACGACCAGTGTGTGGGTGCGATCGGGTCATTCTGTCCCGGCACGGTCAGCGTCAGGCGCTCGGCATTGTCGCGCGAGGCCTCGACGCGAATACCGCGGCTTTCCACCGTGCGGGCCGTGGCGCGATCTGCACGGGCAAGCGTGGCGGCATGCAGATCGGACAGGGACAGGTAACGCTCGTCATCGGGGCGGGAGAACCACTCCGAAGACACGCGGGCATTGCGGCCGCCACGGGAGGGATCGATCCGGAAGCCACCGGACGCGGCACTGCGGGACGCAGGGGGCAGGATGGTGGTTGTGGTCATGGAAAACTCTCCTCTGATGCCGGTTATTCGGCACAGAAGGCGAAGCCGCCCTCTTCCTCTTTCCGGGGCGCCGGATATGAAAAAAGCGGCTTCCGGGCACCGGAAGCCGCTTTGCCTGGACGTTATGTTTACGCTTTATGCAGAGGCACCTCGGCTTGGGAACTATCTCCGACCACCGACACCGGTCAGGTCCGCAGATAAATTCCACAGGCGTTCCGCCTGTTCCGGGTCAACGGCATAGCGACAGACACCCTTGAATGACCTGTCACCGTCAGCCGCAATTTCGGCCACGTCACAGTCCTCGCAATAGAGTCCGCCCAGCCCGTCCAGTTGCGAGGTCGTCGCGGCCCAGACCTGGGTCGCGGCCCCCTGCTCCGGTGTCTTGAAGGTCATATCCGCCAGCGCGCCGTTTTCATCGATCCAGCCGGCAGCAACCATTTCTTCGCGTGTCAGGTAACGCTGAAGCGGAGTCAGGATCTTTCCGGGATGTAGGGAAAACGCCCGCACCCCGCTATCTTTCCACAGATGATCGAGATGAACCGCAAACAACGCATTGGCGGTTTTCGACTGACCATAGGCCTGCCACTTCTCATATCCCTGCGTGAACTGAACATCCTCCCAGTGCATGGCGGAGATATGATGACCTGCGGAAGAGACCGAGATCACACGCGCACCACCTTCCAGAATGGGCCGAAGACGATTGATGAGTGCGAAGTGGCCCAGATGGTTGGTCGCAAACTGCGCTTCCCACCCTGGCCCGACCCTTGTTTCTGGACAGGCCATGATTCCAGCGCTGTTGATCACCATGTCTATATGAACATCTCGATCAAGAATGGCCTCCACAAAGCGCTGGACGCTTTCGAGGTCATCCAGGTCGAGAGGCAGGACGTCCCCGCGGGGGAGTCCGGCAACGGCAGATTGCGCTTTGGTGACATCGCGGGCGCCTATCGTCACCTGGGCACCTACTGCGACAAGGGCGCGGGTCGTCGCCAGCCCCAGACCTGAATGCCCCCCTGTGACGATGGCCCGTTTCCCGGTGAGGTCCATACCGGCAAGGACATTCCGTGCCGTCGTTGCAGCTCCGAAACCGGAACCGATGGGCTGCTGTCTTTTTGCCATGGTATATTTCTCCTGCTGTCGGGTTCGTTATTCGAGAGTGATCGATCCCCGTGATACGATCCACACTCGAAAATCCCGTTTTTCCTTTCGATCGTCCGGAATGCTGCCGTGGATGCCCTGTCCGACGCCCTGTCACTTCTGAAGCCGCGTACCCACGTGTCCGCCGGCCTGCATGCCGGCGGTGACTGGGCGCTGTCATTCCCTTCCCATGAAGGCATCAAGTTCAATGCCGTCCTGCAGGGACGTTGCCATATCCAGGTAGAAAACGACGCTGCCTGCGAACTGACCGCAGGCGACTGCTTCCTGCTGACCACCGGTCGCCCGTTCGTGCTGACCACCGACCTCGCCCTGCCGCTCATGCCCTCCCATATGATTTATGACAGGGCCGAAAACGGAATCGCACTCTGTAATGATGGAGGCGATTTCGTGCTGGTCGGTGCCCGGTTCGCTTTTGACGCATCACATGCAAACACCCTTCTGGGCTGTCTGCCTTCTGTCGTCGTGGTGCGCGGTCTGTCGGAACAGGCATCGGTTCTGAGGTCGGCGCTGGACCTGTTCACAACCGAAATGCGGCAATTGCAACCGGGCGGCGTGCTGATAACGGATAATCTTGCCCAGATCATGCTTGTGCAGGTGCTCCGCCTCTATCTCGCGCAACACCGTGACGGGCATGTCGGCTGGCTCTATGCCCTTTCGGATCCACAACTGGGGCGCAGTATCAATGCGATGCACACAGAACCGGGAAAGCGCTGGTCAGTCGCGACACTTGCGCGGCTGGCGGGAATGTCCCGTTCCGTTTTCGCCCTGCGGTTCAGACAGTCTGTCGGGATGCCCCCCATGGATTATCTGACACGATGGCGCATGCTACGCGCCAGCACTCTGCTCCGAACGACTTCATCGGGTATTTCTGAAATTGCACGAAATACCGGGTATGAATGCGAGAATTCCTTCGCCATCGCATTCCGACGCACTCTGGGCTGCACACCACGCCAGTATAGACGTAGCGATGACACTAACTGACCGGAGCTGCCCTGTCTGCCACCCGGTCTTTCTGCCCATTCGACAGACATGACAAAGCGGCCTCCGGATACCGGAAGCCGCTGTCTCACAATCCCAAAACCCATCGTTTTATTCGGCGGCGATAGCCTCCACTTCCTCGCCTGCTATCACAGCCTCAGTAGGCGTCCGCCCTGCGCCACCCACCGTGCGCAACGCTTCTGGCAGCCAGCCCGAGCCTTCCAGCAGCCGCTCGGCCTCACGCGCCATGTCGGGCTTTTTCAGGTGCGCAATGCGGTCGGCCGCCTCATTACCGCGTGCTTCCCGCACCGCCTGCAGGATGCGGGCCTTGGTCACCCGGCCGAGATAATTCTCGACCGTGGGCTGCCAGCCCGCCTCGACCAGATCAAGGCTGAGGGCCGATGCCAGGCGGTCTGCCCGTTTGAGGCGTTCGGTCACGCTGCGCTGGGACACCGCCCCATACGAGGGCATGCGCTCATAAAGTCCGTTAACCCCGAAGGACAGGCAATGCGCCAGCAATGCCATGCGGCTGGCGTCGTCCAGCCCGTCGATCCAGCGCCACAGCGCATCCTCGTCTTCCGGCAAATCGTGCTTCCAGCCCTCGTTACGCTGGCGCAGCGCATGGGCTGGCACACTGGCCGGCATGTCGGGTGAATGGACCGGCAGCGGGATTTCCCGGACATAGGCTTCCAGGCAGTCAGCCCCCGGCGTCTGCCAGTACACATCGCGCACCAAGGTGTGCAGGAATTCAGTAAGAGCAACGTGCGGATTGCTGGCAAACGCGTCCCGCAGGGCCAGCGTGCGCCAGGCTGTCAGTTCCGTGAGAAGCCGGTCAGGCAGTGGTTTGATCCCGTCTTCTTCCTCAGGCTCGATGTCGGGAGCGATGCTATTGCCCACTCTGCCTTCGTCGCCGCCATAATCAGCAAAACGTTCATTCGGCCCATCATATGCACGATGAGCGTATTCATCCGAACCGTCGGCATCATCGGTCTCTTCCGGCTCAGCCGACATGTCCTCGGGCAGCACGAAACCCCGCTCCACCTGCAGTCTGCCATCGCTGTCGAGACTGACGAATGCGCCTGCCCGCGCCATGTCAGCGGGATCGAACGTCACAGGCCGCTCTTCCAGGGCAAGAATGGCCCTCTCAATCTCGCCCAGCCTTGCATCAACCTCATCAGGGTATTCATCGGCCTGGGCGTATTCAGCCTCGATGGTTTCCTGCTCGGTATGCAGGACTTCAAGACGGGCCGTCTCTTCATCGGACAGCGGCACTTCCGTGCCCTCGATTTCCGCGAACTGCCGTGTGTGGCCCCATGGGAACGACAGAGCCGTCTCGACCCATTTCCAGCCCTCTGCGCGGATATCCTCTGCGGCTGCATGCAGTTTTTCCATGACCAGCCGGTCCAGAATAGCTGGATCCTGCAGCCAGCCGCCGTCATCCGCATCGAACAGGTCGCGCATGATAGGCCCGCCGGCCGCGAGATAGGTGTCCAGTCCGACGAAGCGCACCCGACGATCCGACGCCCGCACGGTCTTTTCCGTCAGCATGCGGCGGATGACATAGGGCTCACGGTTATGGCTCTGGGACACGATGTCCCAGACCTGTTCCTGACGGGCATGGTCATCGCTGATGGAAAAGGCCATAAACTGCTCCAGCTTCATGCCGTCCTGCTCATAGATATCGAGCAATTTGTCGGACACGGTCATCAGCCGCAAACGCTGTCTGACCACGGCCGGTGCGACAAAGAACGCGGCGGCGATTTCCTCCTCGGACATACCTTTCTCCAGCATGTCACGGAAGGCGCGAAACTGGTCCAGCGGATGCAGGGCCACGCGCTGGACGTTTTCGGCCAGGGAATCATCCTCGGCGAGAATGGCCGATCCGGCCTCGCGCACCACGCACGGTACCGAGGCCGTCTTTGCCAGCTTCTTCTGCTTCACCAGCAGTTCGAGAGCGCGGAACCGGCGCCCCCCGGCCGGGACTTCATAGGTACCGGTTTCGACACCAGAATCATCAAGGACGGGGCGGACATTCAGGCTTTGCAGCAGCCCACGGCGCTCGATGTCGCGGGCCAGTTCCTCGATCGACAGGCCGGACTTCACGCGCCGCACGTTGGACTGGGACAGCACCAGGCGGTTGAACGGGATGTCACGAGAGGAACTGAGGGTGATTTTGGGAATAGCGGTCGCCATGGCGAAAAACTCCATGACAGGCGGACAGGAGACTCTCTCCCATCTTCTCAACCCGTCACGAAAATCCGCGCAGCCCTCTGACTCTGACGGCTACACATCGGAACAATCCCTCCACGCTTTTCCGACAGAAAATAGCAGTAATGACAGGAAGACTGGACGCATTAGTCTTTTTCTCTTTTAAATCTATCAATCTTCTCCATCGAGTCTGCGTCAGAGGCGAGACAGCAACATCCGGACGTAATCGATCTGCCCCGTCAGATCACGGGATGTCGGGAACGCACCGTCGAGTGCCGCAGTACCGACCGTAAAACCGTCGGCGCCCGCCGACACCACAGCCCGGATCCGTTCCTCCCGATCGATTGAACCTGCGACGATGACCCGCTTGCCCATCACTGCGGCGCGGACCTTCCGCATCAGGCTGGGTACATCTCCCGCGAACCGATAGGCCAGCAAATCCAGTCCATGCACGCCGGGCCGGGAGGCAAGATCGACCGCACTGCGCACGATTTCGCCCTCGGTCCCTTCGAGATGGCTGGGATGCCCGCTGATCCGGCCTGGAAAGGGGTAATAACGGATATCCGTGCCTTTCAGCAGTCGCAGCGCATCATCGACATGAGTCCCGCCGAGCAGATAATCGACACCCAGAGCGATACCGGACCGCACCGAGCGAAGCTCGCTTTCGCAATCGAGGGAGACGACTTCCAGATAGGTCGATGCCCCCGACTGCCTGATCTTGTGAGCCAGGGTCTGAAGAGATTCGAACGGCAGGCCGATATCCTTGAACCCGATATGACGGACACCAGCAGCACGGACAATTTCTATCAGATTGACCGCGTTCTCCACCGTCCGGTCGTGGCGGGTCAACATGAAGATAAAATCGGGGCGGGTCATACTGTGGCTCCGGTAAGGCGAAGGGCATAATCAAAGGCGGTCTCCAGACTGGAGGGATCGGCGATACCGCGCCCCGCGATGTCAAAAGCAGTGCCGTGGTCGGGGCTTGTGCGCACAAACGGCAGGCCGAGCGTGATGTTCACCCCTTGTGCCAGACCCATATATTTCACCGGGATCAGCCCCTGATCATGATATTGCGCGACCACGACATCGAAGCGCCTTTCGCGCGCCTGCATGAACACGGTGTCGCCCGGCCACGGACCGGACGCATCGATGCCTTCACTCTGCGCCTGCGCAATGGCGGGCGCGATGATGCGGGCTTCCTCATGCCCGAACAGGCCACCTTCTCCGGCATGGGGATTGAGACCGGCCACTGCGACACGCGGCCGTTCTATGCCCAGAGCCCGCGCACCAGCGTGGGCCAGGCGGATCGCCGCCATCTGCGCAGGGAAATCGGCACGCCGGATTGCGTCTTGCAGCGAACAATGGATGGTCACCAGCACGACGCGGATATCCTCGTTCGCCAGCATCATGGCGACAGTCGCACCGTCGGCCTGTTCGGCGAGAATTTCCGTATGGCCGGGGTAGTGCAGCCCGACGGCAGCGAGCGCTTCCTTGTGGATCGGTGCGGTAACGATACCGCCTACCACTTCATTCTTTGCCAATTGGATCGCGGCGAGGATCGCCGCATAGGCGGCGCGGCCACTTTCGACGGTGATCTGCCCCACGGGCGGCAGGCACTCACACTCCGACGACGCCAGGACGTGCAGCACGTCGTCATCGAAGCAGGCTTCGGCCAATGTTGTGATCCGGCTCACGTGCGCCGCTGGATCGAGCCCGGCCAGCGCATGACGCATCACCAGAGGATCGCCGACGACGATCCAACGCCGTTGCGCCGGTCGCCGTAGAAACATCCGGGCCACGATTTCCGGTCCGATCCCGGCGGGATCGCCCATCGTGACCGCCAACGGCTGGTGACTGAAGGAAGGTGTTTCGCTCATGATGATGACAATAACGGAACAGGGTCCACAGAAAATCGATATGAACTGACCTGTTCTGGTGATAAAAACTGACCAATGAAGCGATCAGACATCCCGTCTCTGGACGATCTGCGTGCGTTCGAAGCGGTAACGCGCCTCGGTTCCGTGCGAGCAGCTGCCGTGGAACTGGCTCTCACGCATGGAGCGATCAGTCGCCGGGTGTCCAAACTGGCTACCGATTTGAAATTGCGATTGCTGGAACCTGAGGGCCGTGGCGTGCGACCGACCCGGGATGGTGAACGCCTGGCGCTGGCCACGAGCGATGCACTGAAGGGAATAGCAACAGCGCTCGCCGAAATCAGGTCGCCTATCGCCGCCCCACCGATCGTACTTTCCTGCGAACGTTCGCTGGCGATGTGCTGGCTGATTCCACGCCTCTCGGATTTTCAGGATCGTCACCCCGACATCGACGTGCATCTCTCGACCGGTGGTGGCCCACTGGATTTCGAGAAAGAACGCATCACGCTGGCAATTCGACGGCTCGACTTCCCGCTGGATCCGGACTGGGCGGTAACGACACTCACTGCAGAGGCGGTCGGCCCGATCATGCGACCTGATATGGTGGTGCGGTTCGAGGGCGGAGATTACCTGGCGCTCGGATCTCGGACCCGCCCCGAGGCATGGCGGAAATGGCTGGCCACCCGGCCCGACGTCCAAGCGCCACGCGACATCCGTCTCTACGACCATCATTTCATGATGCTGGAGGCTGCCGCCAATGGTTTGGGCGTAGCCCTTTCGCCTCAAATCATCGCCGCAGACGATACGGCTAAAGGGAGATTGTTGGCCCCTGTTGGGTTCGATGCTGACGGAACATTCTACGGGCTCATCCGACCCAAGGGAAATGACACGACAGAGCATGCCAGGTCTTTGGAAAGATGGATCATAAAACAGGCATAACAGTCAGAATCGGGGGGAAGAACGAACCCGCTGCGCGGGATTGGTGCGGTGTGCAGGCCTGTCACCACGGCGTGAGCGATCTGTTTTATTTGGAACTGTCCTGATCGGGCCAAGCACTCTGGCTTCTTCCCACCAGAAGGAGCCGGATGATGACAGAGTCCCTGTGCATTGCTGCAATCAGTCCCCTTCGCCAGCGCCTGCTTGATGACATGGCGGTGCGGCGGTTCT
>NZ_BCTP01000062.1 GCF_001571345.1 Komagataeibacter xylinus NBRC 15237
TTAGAGGCCGTGGGCAGAGAATGGAGCCAGCCCGTACAGCAGGGTGAAGCATGGGATCGACCCGCCATGCCGTTTCATTCAATTTTACAGGTCCAGGCGCTTTCCACATCCCGCTTCCCCCACAAGGTTCCTGTTATCGGGGCCGTTTGATCCGGCCTGAACAGGCGCAGTGCGCAGCCATTCAAACTGACTAATACGGATGCGGGTCTGATAACTGTTCATGGGCCAGGGCGCGGAAGCGTTCCTGCTCTTCCAGCGTGGCGGCGTGGGCATCGGTGCCGATGGTCCATTGCCGGTCCGGGTAATGTAACTGAAAGATCTTGCTGGCCAGTCGTTCAATATCTTCAGGCGTATAGGACATGAGTCCGTTTCCCGCGCATGCTCAGGAAAAATAACCGGGCCATCCTGTCGGATGGCCCGGAAACAGGGAAGGGGGGTCAGACGCCCACCATCACATCGGATGCCTTGATGATGGCGGTCGCCTTTTCACCAACCTTAAGCTTCAGTTCGGCCACAGCTTCATTCGTGATCGAGGCGGTAATGGTGTTGCCGCCCACATCAATCGTGACATGCGACGTGGTCGCACCCTTGGTAATGCCGGTAATCGTGCCCGCAATCTGGTTACGTGCGCTGATTTTCATCGTGTCAGTCTCCCTGGTGGCGTCACGGCTGGGTGTAGGCCCATAGGCCGCATCAATCAAATGGCTGCCGCGGGTCTTCAGGCGAAGGCTTCATCCCACGTGCCCTGCGTCGCACCCCGGCTGTATTCGGTGGCGCGGTTTTCAAAGAAGTTGGTGTGCTCCACCGCGTTCATCATCTCGTCAATCCACGGCAGCGGATTGCTCGGCACGTCATAGATCGGGCTGAGTTCGAGGCCGATCAGGCGGCGGTTGGCGATGAAGCGGATATACTGCTTGACCTCATCGGCACTCAGCCCCTGCACCGGCCCCATGCGGAAGGCGAGGTCGATGAAGCGGTCCTCGTTGGTCACGATCTCGCGGCAGGCGGTGTGGATGGCGGCAGCCACGGCGGGCTTGTCGATCTGGTGGCCGAATTCCTGCATGTAGGTCTTGAACAGGCGCGTGACGGATTCAACGTGCAGGCTCTCGTCGCGCACCGACCACGTCACGACCTGGCCCATGCCCTTCATCAGGTTATGGCGCGGGAAGTTGAGCAGCATGGCGAACGAGGCGAAAAGCTGAAGCCCCTCGGTAAAGCCTGCGAACACGGCCATGGACAGCGCGGTGTTGTAGTGGTCGCTCATGTTGAAGCGCTTGAGGAACTCGTGCTTCGCGGCCATTTCCTCATATTCGAGGAAGGCGGCATACTCCGTCTCGGGCATGCCGATGGTGTCGAGCAGGTGGGAATAGGCGGCCTGATGGATGCTTTCCATGTTGGTGAACGCCGAGAGCATCATGCGCACTTCGGTCGGCTTGAAGCGCGGCATGTACAGGTCGATATAGGCGTTCTCCACCTCGGTATCCTGCTGCGTGAACAGCCGGAAGATCTGGGTGACCAGATAGCGCTCGGTTTCGGACAGGTTGTTGTTCCAGTCCTTCACGTCATCGCCGAGGGGAATTTCCTCGGGCAGCCAGTGCAACTGCTGCTGGGTCTGCCATGCCTCATACGCCCAGGGGTAGCGGAAAGGCTTGTAGACCGGGCTGGGCGAGAGAAGATTTGGTGTGTCTTTGCTCATGAGTCGTCCCTTTGCCGCAACATCATATTCTATGGGCTTACGGTTTAGAGGCCGGTTGCCTTTCCTGCCAACAGGCATCCTTCAATTTAAAAAAGTTTTTGGTGAAGCTTTTTTCAAAAAGCTTCAAAGAACGCCATTTTTTTGAAAAAGGCGGCATCCAATATTTTTATCAGGGCCTGCCGTCAGTGCGCACCGAGGGGTTGGCGTTCGGGGGCGGTTCCTGCATGCCCTCGTCGTTATGGCGTGCCGGTTCGGGGCCGACACAGCCGCCAAGCAGCAGGGTCAGGACCAGCACGGCAAGGGAGCAGGGGATCAGGCGCATCGTGACCTCCGGTGAATATCGGCTGAACGCGGCAGGCAGGCGGGAGTTTGTGCCGGCGCGATGGCATGCAACGCCAGCGCCTGCTGGGGAGGGAGCCTGCAATCCATTTTGTTTCCGCATGCCGGTGCGATACACCGGGCGCGGACAGAAGGCACGATGGGCAGGGTGAATGCGTCAGGTTGAGCAATGGATGCGGTGTATCGCAACCGGGCTGGTCATTCCCATGCCCCTGCTGCTGCTTTATGCCCTCGCCCCTGCGGAAATTGTCATGACCACCGTGGCGGTCTTGTTTGCGGCCCACTGCCTGCTGCGACGCGACTGGAACTGGCTGCGGCAGGGCTGGGTAGCGGCAGCCGCGCTGCTCTGGGCGCAGATCGTGCTGGCCTCCCTCCTTGCCGGGCAAGGCGTGATGCAGGCGGCAGCGTTCGTGCGGTATTTTGTCTTTGTCGCAGCCCTTCAGAATTGGGTTCTGCCCGATCCGCGCGCGCGCCAGGTGCTGGCCCGGGCTTACGGGGCCGTGGCTATATGGCTGGTGGCCGGGTGCTGGCAGCAATATCTGTGCGGACGCAATTTCATGGGCTACGGACGGTGGGCGGATGGCGCGCTGCTCGGCCCGCTATGGGCGCCACGCGCGGGGCACGCGCTGGTCATGACGGCGCTGCCGGGCCTGTTTCCGCTGGCCATTGACCGCGCGCGGCGTGAGGGTGTGCGGGGGCGGGTCATGGCCGGGGCGCTGTTGCTGGGGCTGGTGGTGACCATGGTGCTGATTGCCCAGCGCATGCCGCTTTTGCGCCTGCTGCTGGCCATGGGGCTGTGCGGCCTGCTGGTGTCCCGCCTGCGGGCCGTGGTGGGGGTGACAGGCGTGCTGGGGGCGGCGTCCGTGGCCCTGTCGCCGCTGCTGGCCCCGCAGGCCTACCATAAGCTGGTGCTCAACTTTGTCGCGCATATGCAGGGGTTTGCCGATAGCCCGTACGGCATGCTGTTCATCCGCGCGGGCGTAATGATTGAACGGCACCCATGGTTCGGGCTGGGGTTTGACGGGTTCCGGCACGCCTGTCCCGATCCGGCGTATTTTCATGGCCTGTCCTGGCTTGGCGTGCGCGAAGGCGTGCATGGGGCGGCTGTAGGGTGCAACCTGCATCCGCATAATTTCTACCTGCTCATGGGCACCATGGGCGGCGTGCCGGCCATGGTGCTGTTTGCAGCCTTCGCCGCCTGCGTGCTGGCGCGGGCATGGCGGGGGCTTGGGGCTGCAACAGCCACGCGCGATCCGCAACGGCTGATGCTGGCGGTGGTGTGCGTGGTGGTGCTGTGGCCGTTGCAGTCAACGAGTTCGTTCCTGACCCAGCCCACGGCGGGATGGCTGTTCATGGCGATCGGCTGGGCGCTGGCCTGTGTTCCGCCTGCCTCTCATTTGCAATCCGTGCGCGGCAGGGACTAGCCCCCGGAGCCTCGGCGCACTAGAGTGCCCGCGCGGTCGGCCCGGATGCCCCTCCGGCCCGCGACCGTTCTTGAATCAAGGGAGCCTGCGCCATCGTTTCCCCCTGTTGTTCTGTAGGAACGTGTCCGGTTTCGCGCCGGGCGCGGGTATCTGTGCGTGTGGTGACCCATGGCAACTGAATCGGGCGATGCGCTCAGGCGTATTTTTGGCAATACGGGCTTCCTGATCGCAGGCCGCGCGACCAATGCCATATGCAGCTTCCTCTACATCGCCTGGGCGGTGCGCGCACTGGGGCTGTCGCGCTTTGGCGTGCTCATGCTGGTCACCACGTTTGGCACCGCCATCTCGACCGCAACGCATCTGCAGTCATGGCAGCCGCTGCTGCATTATGGCACCGATCCCTTCACCAATGGCAGGCGTGCACAGTTCTCGCGCGTGCTGGCGTTCTGCGTGCGGGCCGATTACCTCAGTGGCGGGGTGGGCTGGCTGGTGGGCACGCTGGGTGTGGCGCTGTTTGGCACCGCCATGGGCTGGCCGCCAGCGGACCAGGGGGCGGCGATGGTGTATATGACTACCATCGCGTTCATGAATTTCTCCTGGTCGGCGGGCGTGTTCCGGCTGTGCAATACCTTCTGGCTGAACATGCTGGTTGACCTGTCGGGCACGCTGGTGCGCACCGTGGGGTCGGGGCTGGGCTTCATGTACCATATGGGGCTGGATTATTACCTGCTGGTGTGGAGCATGACGCAACTGGTCATGTTCACCACCAGCACCGTGCTGGGCCTTTTGCAACTGCGCCAGGCAGGCGGTATCCGCTTCAATCCGTTTGCCCGCCTGGCGGAAGGCGATGCGCCGGGTATCTGGCGCTTCACCCTTTCCACCAGTGGCAACCATGTGCTGAGTTCGGTTTTCAACCAGTTCGGCACGCTGCTCGTAGGCGGCCTGCTTGGGCCTGCCGATGCCGCCGTCTATCGCGTCTCGCGCCAGATTGGCGAAGGGATCGCCAAGCCCGCGCAACTCATGGTGCCCGCCCTTTACCCCGAATTCATCCGCTTGCGTGACAAACAGGACTGGTACGGCATCAAGCGCGTGACCGTGCAGCTTTTCCTGACGATTGGTGGTTTTTCCATCGCCCTCATGGGGGTGGCGATGCTGATGGGCAATATCCTGCTGACATGGATGCTGCATGTGCACTGGCATGGTGGCCGCCACCTGATCATGCTCATGCTGGGCAGTGCCGTGCTTGGCCTGGGCATCGTGCCGCTTGAGCCGCTGCTGACCGTGATCGGCCAGGTCTCGCGCGTGCTTCGCGCCCGCATCATCGTTACCGTAACCTACCTGCCGCTGGTTTATGGCATGACCCGGCTGTGGCGGCTGGAGGGGGCGGCGGCGGCGGGCGTCGTGGCGGGGCTGATCATGTTTGGCATCTGCCTGCGCCCGGTGCTGGCCTGGTTTGGCCAGATGGCGCCGGGCCGTGCGCCGCTGTCGCCCGCTACCGTGGAAACGCCGGGCGGGGAAGGCGGGACGGGAACGTGATAACCCGTCCCGATCCCGTCAGAAGCTCGCCGTCAGGCTCACATTGAACGACCGGCCCATGCCGGGCAGGGCGCGCAGGCTGCCGGTGGCGGCATAATCGGCCAGCGACCAGCCGCCCAGCGGCAGTTCGTATTTCTGGTTCAGCACGTTGTCGATGCTGGCATCGAGCGTCATGTAGCGCCAGTGATACTGCCCACCCAGCCCCAGCAGGGCGTAGCCGGGGGTGCGGGGTTCGTTGCGCACCCAGTCTACGCTATCCTTGGCCTTGACGAAGGTCATCTCGACCCGGCCGCTCCAGTTCTTCCACCGCTCGTTCAGCGTGACGCTGCCATTGGTGGGCATCTGGTGGTACAGCCCCGCGTTATTGGTCAGGTCCTGCCCGCGCACCCAGTTGAGGTTGGCCACGATCTCGCCCCGGCCAAAGCGGGCGTTCTGCCACAGGCGGTAATTGCCCGATCCGTTGATGCCGTAGCTCTGGGCATTATGGTTGGCAAAGCCCAGCGTATAGAACTGCCCCGCGCTGGCAATGCGGTAGGCGTTTATGTAGTCGTGGGTGTAGGTGTAGTAGGGCTGGACCTTCAGGTCCCACCTGTCGCCATTGGGGTCGTGCCAGTCTGCGGTGATGGAGGCGGTATTGGCCACCTCGGGCTTGAGGTCGGGGTTGCCGACATAGCCGTTGCCATCGCCAAACCAGTTGATCATGCTCGTGACCATGGCCGAGCGCCCCCAGGCATAGCGCTCATACAGGTTGGGCGAGCGGGTCTTGCGCGCATAGCCGCCCTCGATGGTCAGGTCGCGGCGTGGTTTCCAGCGCACAAGGGCCGTCACATCGAAGTTCACGTCCGTCCGGCCCCGGTCGGTGGTGTTGAACGCATTGGCCGCGTTGATGTTGGCCATGTTCATCATGCTCATGGTGGACGAATAGCCCGATACCGGGCCGGTATTCATCATGACCAGGTCATTGCGAAAGCCCAGCAGCGTGGTCACGCGCGGGGTCCAGGCGGCCTCCCACTCCACAAAATGGCCCAGCCGGTCGCGGTGGCCGTTATTGATGCTGTGATAGGTGTCCGGCCCCATCATCATGCTGCCCGCAACCGGCGGCCACCAGTCATTAAGGCCGGAATGGTCGAACGAACTGCCCAGGCGCAGGGTCTGGCCTTCCGCCAGGGGGATGGTGGCCTTGATGCTGTAGCCTGCCATGCGGGCATTGGTGTTCATGGGCATGTGGGTGGTCTTGTCGCGGTCGGGCAGGAAGTCCATGGCGTGGTCCTCGCGCTGCCAGTAGCCACGTGCCTCAAGCTCGCCCCAGCCGAACGTGCCGAGATACTTGCCGTTGACGAAGGTGGAGCGGTTGTTCGTCATGTCCATGTACTGGTTGGCGAAGCCCTCATGCGGGGTGTCCTGCTGGCCGAAGGTCAGCGCCAGCAGGTGGTTGCCCTTGTGCACGCCAAAGGTCACTGCATGGTTGTAGGTCAGGTAACTCGTGGAGCGCACGAGCCCCGCATCGCCGCCGCCCTCGTAATCGCCCGCCTGCGCGTAGGAGGCATTGTAGCGCAGGCTGAACGTGTCGTTCGCCACCGTCAGGCTGCCCGAGGCGCCATAGCCGCCGCCATTGCTGCGATAGGTGCCGGTGACATGCCCGGTCACGAGCACCTTGCCATGCTTCGCGAATTGCGGGTCCTTGCGCTCGACATCGATCGTGCCGGCAGTGCTGTCGCCGCCCATGCTCACGGGGGTTATGCCCGCAATGGCCGTGGCGGTGTCCACGCTGTCGGGGTCGATGAAGGACAGGGCGGGGTTCATGTGGTTGGGGCAGCCCGAGGCGATGCGCACGCCATCGACCACGGTGGCCACGCGGTCATCGGCCATGCCGTTGAGCACGGGCAGCGCGGCAAGGCCGCCTGCGGAATACGTGCTGACACCGGGCTGGTTGCGAAACAGGCTGGCGGCATCGGGGCTGCTCAGGCTGGCCGCCGTGCGCTGCGTGGCGGAAGGGGACGCTGCCGAAAGCAGGCGGTCGCCCATGGGCGTGCTGTCCGCCGTATCCTCGATCGAGAGGCCGGGCAGGGTTACGGTTGTCTGGGCGCGGGCGCCCAGCGGGTGCAGGGAGGCTGCCAGCATGCAGCCGCCTGCGGCCACCGCGAGGGGGGTGGCCGTTTTTTTCATGGAAGTCACTTTTCATGTCCTGAACGGAAAAACGAAAAACGCGCACGCCCGTAAGGGCCTGCGGCAGCGCGTGGGTTCAGGAGATGGAAGGTGGCCCGCAGGCCGGGGGCAGCCCCAGCGTAATGGGAGGGGGCGCGCGGGGCTGGCGGGGTTCATGCCGGTGGGCCGCCCATGCCATGGGCGGCAGGGGCAGGAAGGGCAGAACCACCAGCGCAAGGGCAGGCAGGTGCAGGAGCGGGCAGAGCGGGCAGCCTTCGGCATGGTCGTGGCCATGGGGGGCCGCGTCGCCATGCTGATGGGGCGCGTTCGCCATCACCATGTGGTGATGGGGTGGCGCTGCGTGCCGGTCCGCCTGCATTGCGACGGGAGCGATATCGATTCCCGTCAGCCGCATGATGGTGCCGCGCGGCAGTTCGCCGGGCAGGCTGCGACTTTCAACCAGCAACTGGCCCCACAGCCCCAGGCATGCGCACAGCACCATGACCCAGCGGATCACAGGCATGTCATGCAGGAAGGGGTGGCGGGCTTGGTCCATGATGGACAGGTTCTTTGCGGTTGTAAGATAAGGCGGTAACAGGAGAGTGTTCTCGGAGGTCGGGGGCTTTTTGTCAAATGACAAGGCAGCCCGCGCCTATGCCCCAATGGATGGAAGCGTGCAGCAGCAGGACAGAACGGCAGGCCGGATTCTTGTCACGCCAGCCGGCCCCGACGGCTGGCGGCGGGGGCGGCTGCTTGCGGGCTGGGCCATCGTGGCCGCCGTGCTCGGCCACGGCCTGATTGCCGCGTGGCTACTGCCCGCCCGCACGCCCGTGCCGGACTCACCGGCTGAAAAAAACACCGTCCAGGTCTTTTTCGACCGGGCAGGGGTTGCGCCGCCGCCCCAGGAGGCTACGCCACAGCCACAGCCACAGCCACAGCCACAGCCACAGCCACAGCCACAGCCACAGCCACAGCCACAGCCACAGCCACAGCCACAGCCACAGCCACAGCCACAGCCACAGCCACAGCCACAGCCACAGCCACAGCCACAGCCACAGCCACAGCCACAGCCAAAAGCCGTGGCCACGCCGCCTGTTGCCCCGCGGGCCGCCGTAGCGCCGGACGTGCATTCCGCCGCGCGGCCCCGGCCATCGTCTGCGCAGCTTCCTGCCCGGCCCAACGCTGCCGCACTGGCCGGGGCAGCCCCTGCGGCACCGCAGAATGGGGCAGGTGCGCCCGGCACGGCACAGGCAGCGCCAGCCGCATCAGCCGCGCCTCATTGCACGCCTCCTGCCTGGCGTTACCCTGCCATGGCCCGTCACATGCATGAGGAAGGCAATGCGATGGTTGATGTGGTTCTGGGCAGCGAGGGGCAGGTGACACAGGTCAGCCTGAAATCCAGCACCGGCTACGATGACCTGGACAGCACGGCCCTTGCCGCTGCGCGCAAGGTGCAGTGTACGCCGCAGGGGCAGGGGCGCGCGCTGGCGGGCACGCATGTCCTGCTTCCGGTTACATTTCATCTGCATTGAAGCTATGGCCCGTATTTACAAAGCGCATGCAGGCAGCTTTCCGCGACCAGAAGGGCCTTTTGGGCGAACCTTTTTTAAAAAGCTGTGCAGCAATCTGTCTTTTGACGACTGTCTGAAAAAAGCTTCACCAAAACCTTTCATATGAGTGCTGGATGTTTTTCCGGGCTGACTATTTCAAGCAGTCTCTTAGAGACTGTTTCAGAAGTTAGTATAAACTTCAAAAACCCTCAAAAACGTCCATATAATCAATGGTTTACCGGCGACCTTATGCCCTAACGGTCTACTCGATCCCTTTAAACGCAAAAAAAAGGGTGTCCTTAACGGGACACCCTTGAGAGTTGCATAGCACTCATACTTTTGTTACAAGACTTCAACCCATTTGCTAGGTGGGTTGAGGGCAGGCTTTTTCCTGCGATGAGTGAGGAGTTAAGGATGAAACCGCTTCATCCCAACGACCCTTTGGTAGACCTCATCCGTGCCACAAACACGGAACAGAGTTTGCAAAGGTTAGTTGATACAGTCTATAAGTTACTAGCCTAATATAGGCTTATACAGTCGGGGCTAATACCAAACGCATTCAGTCATGATACCGCCCCATCCCATTGTAAAATTAATATATCCCGGACTATAGGCTTAACCGCCGCGCTGGGCCTTCAGCATCTTTATGAATATACGCTCGTCTTCGTCCTGAGCAGAGTCCATGCATACCTGTTTAAGGTTAGCGTTGGAAAATTCTTTACCACATCTTTCTGCGATAACCGCCCCGCTACCCTCCTTTTGCATTTTTTGTGCAAACTGAGGAATGCTATAGTTTTGCTCGGCTATGATTATCCCGGTTTGTCTGGCAAGTCCTTCTGATTGCCCTTGAGCAAAAGCACTACCGCATAAAACCATAGAAATAGTCATGATTGAGAATACTTTTTTCATAATAAATTCCTTATTGAGCCATGAACCATGATATATCAAGGTTAACGAAGGAGGTTTCCATCGCTACCAATGCTTCTTCTGTAATGCTTTCTCCATTTTTCGTAAGAGACTGCTTTTGCACTACACCTTTAATGACAGAAATGCAGGATAAATTTTCAGGACAAGACAGTAGTGCTTTTTTGTTTTCTACAGATAGGTTAGCAGGATCAAACCATATAGATTTACTGGCATCGTTCGGGTAATGTATATTGCAAGAATTTAGACCTCCACAATATACAGTCCCTCGGACGTAAACAACTTTGCCATCAAGGGAATCACTATCTACAAGGAAGTCCGTCACACTGATGCTATTATGGACAGCCTGCCAGCGTGGATTCCGATGAATATTATCTATACGCTGCTGTTGTTCTGCTCTTTGTTGCGCCTTTTCATTCTCCTCAGCCTCTTCCTCTTCTTTATTTATCTGCTCTTGTTCTTGCTGCTTTCGCAACTTGCATTTGTGACCACAGAATAAATCTGAAAAGTCATCCGCATGAGCGGCTACCGGAGAGAAGCAAAGCGCCAATAGAAAGGCAAAAGTTCTTTTCTGCATTTCTATTCTCCGAATAAGGAGATTATCACTGACCCATCTCCATGATTTTTATAATTTGAACGCTAGTAGCTAATAAACCAAACACCAATATAACCAGCTTACGCCCTATGCCAATCTTCTCTAGTCTTTGTTCAGACTTGATCCATCGGTATTGTTTGCAGAATATGGTCACGCACCCTAGAACACCAAAGAGCATGGCAATAATAATGCAGGTATTATATCGATTATAGGGCTGGGTATTTGCCCATAATAATGCCTGTTTTTCTGGCGATAAAGACCTTGATGATGGGGGTATTGGAAAATTTCTTTGTAGATATTGAACGTCTTGTCATGACATAGACATATTTATGGCCCCAAGTTTGTCCTGCGACGGACGCACGTTTCCAATTGACGCCGCCGGGCGTCGGGCGGTTCGCAGCGTGTCTACTTGAGGCAAATCACGCCCTGCCTATTCCCCAAGTGAACAGCCGTCGCCATCCACCCATGGGCATAAAGCCGGGTGTTCTATTCAGCCGGCCACCCGACATAGGGGCCGCCTCATGTAGAAAGCGCTGCGAAACGCCACTTATGACTCTAGCACATCCTGCAAATTTTCGCCAGAACGGAAGTTAGGATTCTGTTTTTGTTTGTTTTTCCTGTACCTCAAGCCTGAATCGTGCTACGTTTGGCTATCGAATCATAAGGAAAGATTTTTAGGGTAATGTTCGTGCAACGTTCTGGTTATGATACCGATCTATCGGATGACCAGTGGGCAAAAATCAGGAAGTTTATTCCCCGCGCTGGCACTCGTGGCCGTGAGCGCGAAACGGATATGCGCAGCGTTGTCGATGCTATCTTTTATATCGTGGTGAACGGCTGCAAATGGCGGAACCTGCCCAAGGACTTTCCGCCATGGCAGACTGTGTATAGATACTTCGTTCTTATGCGCAAAAAGGATAAATGGCAGAAGATTCACCACGCCTTATATGAAGAGGTAAGGGAAGAGGCTGGCAAAGAAAGTCAGCCCTCCCTTTTGGTTATGGACAGCCAAAGTGTGAAGACCGGCAAAAATGCCGCTGCCATAACTCGCGGTTTTGACGGCGGCAAAAAAGTTAAAGGCAGAAAACGGCATCTTGTTACCGATAGTCTTGGCTTGCTGGTCGATATCGTGGTTACGCCAGCCAACATGCACGATACCAAAGGTGGAATGGCGGTTTTGAAAAAGATCAAAGACCGCTGGAATGATTCAAGAATCAAAAAGATTATTGCTGACAAAGGTTATCGTGGCGAATTGCTGCGGGGCTTTGTTCAGACCTATTTTAACGGTGATATTGAGATCGGGCAGAATCATACCAGCCCTGCAAAAGGTTTTGTTCCTGCCGAGAAAAGATGGGTAGTCGAGCGCGGCTTTGCATGGTTAGGTGACTACTGGCGTTTGGCTATAGATAGAGAAAGGCTGATTAGAAACAGCGTATCCTTTATCCGTATAGCATTCATTCGCCTGATGTTGAGGCGATTGTGCCCTGTCCCGAGTTTATGGTGAATTTTATGTTGCCGCTAATTCCAGATGCTAATGTCAAAAAATGCCGTATACGAATTGATAATATCAAGAAGATCCATGAAAAAGAATACGATTCAAAAGTAAATATTGTGTATGAAAACTTAACAGTCGAATTAGATGTGAGTGTTATTTCTGAGAATCGTGATCTGGTCGAGAAACTTGTTCGGCAGAAATTGATAAATCTGGCGCGTTCAATTCAGATGACGATAAATCCTGACACTCGTAGTCCTTCATAGTGCCTCTACAATACGTCATCCCATCTTTTTCCCACATACGAAGTTTAGCTATAGTTTTGATAGTCATTTATTTACCTTTCATGGGAGCCTATAGGCTCCCTTTTTCTTTGTTCCGAAGGTAGCCATCAGGCTGAGAACCAACCTAAAGCCCCTCATTCCTGTTTTACCGTTGATAATATACTGATTCATAAGGGTTTTTCAGGCGTTTTATACTAACTTTTGAAACAGTCTCTTACAAAAACGAGCGCCTTCTTAAGGTGGACAGATTTGCCGTGAAGGACAGGACAAAGACTGGTTATCAGTTTTTTAGGAATATTTTCCGCATAAATGCCTGTCGCCGGAATCATGCGTGTTCTGGCGATGGCAGCCCCGATCACGATCGACCATCCATCCTGACGGTCGGGGCTGTCGCGGCTTCATGGTATAAGGCCAAACTCAGGGAATATATGATGTAATTAAATACATGCCCTGTGTAACAGGGCCGTGGTGCCACTTTTATGCTATAAATATGAATGTATGATATATGTTAATTTCTGAAATGAAGGAGGT
>NZ_BCTP01000063.1 GCF_001571345.1 Komagataeibacter xylinus NBRC 15237
CAGTGTTCCGGGGATCCGGTTCGTGCTTGAGCGGGCCCTTGGGAAAACCACTCCTTCTTCGCGGCGTAAAAAACCGTCGTCTTTCGTCGCCAGCCCGAGCAGACCGCCTCAACAGGCGGAACGGTCTCTAGGAGAGACATCCGTAGACTGGATCCGGACCACGGTAACGGTAAGTGGTCCTACTGCGGTGGTTGAGCGGTTCGTGGCTTCGGCACGAGGGTCTGGCACCATCCCCTGGCGTGTGGATTTTGAGTATGAACAGGCGCGCCTCCTTGCCCCAATGGCTTCTATAGGGCCCCAGGCTGCCATTCTGGCGCGCCTGCTGCGGGAAACTTCCGAGCGACTATATCGTATTGGCGAGCGGCGGCGCGCATCTGGCGACCAGTCCTGTCCGTTTGATCTTTATCGTCTAGTACCGGTTCCTGACAGAATGCTCGAGGCGGGTGAGGATTCAACGGAGGCGCTTACGTGGTTGCAGGCTAACTGGGGGACGCTAAGGCCGCTGCGGCATGTCTCGGTCCGTGCTCTCCCGGATCGCCGCGCTCGACGTCATGTGAAGGTCATGTACGAATTCTGGTCGGCAGACTGGAGCCCGTGGCAGGCATTTGTCCGTCTGCAATCCGAGTGGCGCGAACTCGTTTTCGATATCCGTCCCCATTATGATTTCGTGAACAAGCCGGGGGGACAGTGATGCCCTCTAATTTAAATTATGACGGGACAACAGCGGCGCAGTCTGGGACGCGTTCCCCGCTTCCCGAATTTCATGTGGAGGGGTTTGATGGTCCTCTCGACCTGTTGCTTGATCTTGCGGAGCGGCAGCGGATTAATCTTGGGGGGATTTCTGTTGCCATGCTCGCGGAGCAGTTTGTTGTCGAAGCAGAGAGGCTGGCGCAAACGACACCCCTTATGAAACGGGCTGAATGGCTCATCTGGGTGACCAGATTGGTGTTTTTGCGCTCCAGATTGTTGTTCGCCTCTCAGGTTGAGCAGACACATGCCGAAAGGGAAGCTTATCGCACGGTCGCCCATCTCGACGAACTTTTGCGTATCCGGGCCGCAGCGTCCTGGCTGGAGGAACGTCCGCAACTCGGAGTGGCGACATTTCCGCGGGGATGCAGTGATCTGGCTAATGTACCCCGGGGGCGGCAGGCATCGTATTTCGGGCTGATGGAGGCCTGTCTCGGCGTTCTTGAGCGCGAACTGGCCCGTTTTGAAGAGTGTGATCCGATATATACGATCAATGTACCTGCGTATTGGACGATAACGGCCGCCCTCGCACGTATCCGGGAAAAGTTATCTGATGGGACGTTCCAGAGTATCTGGCGTGATTGCATACCGTTAAAGCCGGCAGAAGACATGCGCAGCCGGAAAGCGGCGATCGCTGGCGCTTTTGTAGCAGGACTTGAACTGTTGAGGCAGGGTGAACTCACGACCGAGGGAGTGACGTTCTCGGAGGAGTAAGACACGGAAGACGAGAAAGGTCGTTCACCCTCCCAATGCGTCTCCGTACCCCGGTATGAAACATGTGGGCGCCATATTCTATCGCGCTTGCCTTGTGGGGGACGGTTTCCTCCTACTTGAGGGTCGTAAATTATCGTCGCATTTATATATCAAAAATGATATATAAAACAGATAAAATGAACATAAGAGATCATATATGATAAGCTATCTGTTACCGAGAACGGCGGTTGAGGTGCATGATGAGATAGCGGTATCGGCTCGTGCGCGCCGGCTGGCGAAGAACATCACGCAGGAAGACCTTGCTGAGCAATCGGGAGTGGCCATAGCAACGCTTAGAAGATTTGAAAACGGGGGAACTGTGAGTTTGGCGACGCTGCTAGCCATAGCTGAGGCGCTCGGGACACTTGACGCTTTTTCTGACCTTTTTCCCATGCCAGAGGCATCTTCGCTGGATGAGTTGGATAAGTTTAGTCAGCTCCGTCGACGCGCAGCGAAACAGAGGACGCGATGATTGAAAGACTTTCTGTTGCGCTGGATTTCGGCGAGGGAGAAAAGTCTCTACAGGTGGGACAGTTTGGCCGCGATCCTGAGCGTCGAAACATAGCTTTCGAGTGGGATGCTGGGTTTGCTGCAAGTCCTCTTCCTCTCTCTCCAGTGCTTTGTCGGTCGTATGATCAGTTGTTGAGACCAAACGGCGGTCGGGGTGCAAGTCTTCCTTCTCTGTTTGAAGATAGTCTCCCTGATGGTTGGGGACGTCTCCTGCTTGATAGGGAAATTGCAGCGAGAGGTATCAGTCGAACCAAAATCGGTGATATCGAGCGCCTCGCTTATGTCGGGCGCTATGGTAGCGGGGCCCTGACGTATGCCCCGGAAACAGACAATCTTCCGAATGAGAGCATTGATCTGGGCTGGTTCGAAGAGATCATACCGCAAGTGGTGAATGGGGCGTCCGCCGCAGATCTTTCGCGGCTCCGCGTCATGTCGGGTGGCAGTCAGGGCGCGCGGCCCAAGTTTGTCGCGCAGATCAATGACGATATGCATTCCTTACGCGATTACCGCCTGCCGCTTGCTTCCGGCTGGACTCAGGTATTGATCAAAGGGCGTGCATCATCTGATCCGGTCGGGACAGTGGAAGCCGAGATCGCCTACGGCATTCTCATGAGAGAAGCAGGCATCAACGTTTGTCGAATGTTCCCGCTGGAAGGTCATAAAGAGCGATTTTTGGGCACTGTTCGGTTCGATCGTCCGGGCCGAGGCCGCTTACATATGTCTACAGTGGCGGGATTGCTTGATACCGGTATGCAGCACGGTGTGGTCGATTACGTTGATCTCATCAAGCTTGCCAAACTTATGTGTCGGCGGATTGATGTAGTCGAGGAAATTTTTAGACGTATGGTATTTAACGTGCGGGCATTGAACCGGGACGATCATGTTCGAAATCATGCGTTTCTCATGAATGCGGCTGGTGAATGGTCGCTGGCTCCCGCCTATGATGTGTCGTTTTCCGCAGGCCCCGGTGGCGAGCATTCGATATCGATCACTGGCGATGGGCGTTACCCGGGCAAGATTGCCATTAATGAAGTGGCGCGGGTCGCAGGCATCAAGCCTGTTCGAAGAGACCAGATTATTGATGCGGTCGACAGTGCCCTTTGCTCATGGGAAGAGATCGCTGGAAATTGTGGCGTACCGGATTTTCTGATTGAAGACATTGGCAGTGAAATGGTCATTGCCCGAGGATGGAAATGAAATGCTGTAGGAAAGAAGAGATTTTTAGACATAAATCGTATACGGGGGAATATCTTTGAGTTAATTATAAAAAATAACACCCAAACAACGAGAGCTAGTGTTTACTTCGCGCGCCACCGTTTCATTAAGCTCGCTCAGAAAATCGGTCGTAAGCCGTAATTTTAACAGGGCTTACCTCAACATCGCGGCGATATATTTTTGTTTGTAGAAAGCTCGCTTCAGTCTGAATGTCTTGCTCGGAAACATCAATCTCTTGAGCGGACATTCATTTGCAACTTTCTCTCCCTGCTCGTCGCCCGTCTCGATGGGGAGGTTTACGAGGGCATGGATCACCTGATCGAGGATGTCGTCGATGAGGTGTATCGCAACGCCCGTGCGGAGATCGCGGGTTGTAAACCGAAGATTTATGAAGTCGGACAGTGCCCGATGGTCGATGCCGCCATCGAGCAGTTCGGGATTGTGCTGCCGCACCACCACCCGCCGCGGCACGACGCGGATGAAGCCGATCCGACCTGGTGGCGCGATGTGGTCGATGCGTTCATCGCCCTTGGCGAGTACCGCCTCGCCGGTATCGCCCAGCGTTACGCGGTGCCCGTTCTGCAGGATCTTCTGGACGCTGTGCATACCGAGCAGATTGAAAATCGCTACTCAAGGATCAAGTCACCGGCCGGGGAAACCGTGATCGAGACGTTTGAGCGCTTCATCATGAACGCGATCAACGTCTATTCGACGCTCTCGCGCCCCACGGAGCTGGATCTCGGGGACGCGCGCGTGATCGTGCTCGATCTCGCTCGGGTCGCGCCCAAGGGGTCGCCAGCCGCGAACCGGCAGACCGCGCTGATGTATATGCTCGGCCGGCATCTGATCGCCCGAAACTTCTTCCTGCACGAGGAATACGCCGACCTCCCGATCATGAAGGACTGAGGTGGTCCCGTCCGTTCGGACAGTTTTGCGGGCTTGATAAGCTATACCCGGTTGTTGTTATGCCGCCCTTCTGACGGCGTTGCTGTTGGCCATCTGGTCCGGGGTTAACCCCGGACCAGATGGCGTCGGCACGTTATGATACGCCTCATCGGGCGTTCGTCCAGCCAGCGCCGTATGCGGACGCGTTTCGTTATAATGGGCGATCCATCTGCCAAGCCCGGCCCTCAGCTCTGATCCGGTCTCGAACGCGTACAGGTAGACGCATTCGTATTTCAGCGACCGCCACAGGCGCTCGATGAACACGTTGTCCAGCCAGCGACCGCGCCCATCCATGCTGATGCGGATCTGACGCTCTTCCAGTATCCCGCTGAAACGGGGTGTCGTAAATTGCGACCCCTGGTCAGTATTGAAAATGTCCGGGGCGCCATAGCGCATGAGGGCATCCTGTAGCGCCTCGATACAGAACTCCACGTCCATCGTGTTCGACAGACGCCAGGACAGGACCTTGCGCGTGAACCAGTCCATGATCGCCACGAGATAGAGAAATCCCCGTTTCATGGGAATATATGTGATATCGGAACACCAGACTTGGTCAGGCCGATTGATGACCAGATTCCGCAGAAGATATGGATATTTCCGATGCTCCGGATGGGGCACGGTCGTGCGCGGCTTCTGGTAGATCGCCCGCAGGCCCATGATCGCCATGAGCCGCCGGACCCGCTTGCGGCCCACTTCATGTCCCAGGCGGCGCAGATGCCATGTCATCTGCCGTGAGCCATAATAGGGCGTTTCCAAGAACTGGGCGTCGATCAGCCGCATCAGCTCCAGATTGGCCTCGCTCTGTGGCACAGGCCGATAGTAGACGCCCGACCGGTTGAGTTGCAGCAGCGTGCATTGCCGGATTATCGGCAGACGCGCTCGCTTCGGGTCAATCATCTGCCGCCTCTGATCACGCCCAACCGAGCAGAGGCATCGCGTAAAAAATCCCGTTCCACGAGAAGTTCGCCTATCTTCGCGTGCAGTTTCTCCACGTCAGCTGGGCTGACCGGGGGCTCAGCCACCGTCTTCCCGGAAAAGGTCGCCGCCATCCCCTCGATCGCCTGCCGTTTCCACTGGGCGATCATCGTCTGATGTACCCCATGTTTCGAAGCCAGTTCCGCCAGCGTCAGTTCCCCACGGATCGCCTCCAGCGCAACCCGTGACTTGAACTCTGCCGCATACCGTTTCCGCGTAACCTTGCCCATAAAACCCGTCCTCGTTCAGGCCAGATGATAGCTTATCGCCCTGTCCGAAAAATGGGGACCACTTCTGGACGGCCCTGACGATGCAAGTGGAAAGTATGACTTTGATGGTCGGGTGCAGCCATGTGTCCGGCCTGTTTGCGCAGCCCGGGGGCTGCTGGCCCTGATGAAGTCCGCGGATTGGATCCCTGATCACCTCTGCGCGCTTTTGCTGCGCTTGGTCTCGTCGGGTTTATCCTCTCCCCGGCCTGACCGGTTCGCCATCATATCTCACCACTCCGCACATTCACCTTCGTCGCTTCTGGTGTTCGACGAGGGCGAATCTCTGAATTCTTTCAGGCGCTCCTGGCGCTGTATGCATTGCCCGTTGTGAGGAATGCCCAGACAATCCTGGCAGTCTTGTTGGCGAGAGCGACAGATACGACACGCGCCGCCTTCTTCTCGAGCAACTTTGCGGCCCATTGACGACTGGCGTTTTCCTTGCGTGCAAGACGGATCACCGCCGTGGCGCCCAGCACGAGCAGGCGTCTGAGATAGCTATCCCCCTGTTTGCTGATGCCAACCTGTCGTTCCTTGCCACCACTGCTGTGACTTTTGGGCGTCAGACCGAGCCACGCAGCGAATTGACGGCCTGACCGGAAAGTCGAGGCATCCGGAACGGCCGCGACGATCGCGCTGGCAGTGATCGGGCCGATACCGGGAATACCAGCCAACCGACGGCTGACACTGCCTGCCCGATGTTCCGCGACGATCTGCTTCTCGATATCGTCGATGCGTTGCTCAGGAGCCCGCAGATGCGCGACAATTTCCTGAAACAGTTTCCGAGCGGGCTCGGGCAACATTTCCTGCTCCGCATGCAGCACTGTAATCATCTGGTTCAGGCCCGCGACGCCAGCTGCCGATATAATACCGAACCCGGCAAGGTGTCCCCCGCAGGGCATTGACCTGCATGGTTCTTTGACGCACCAGCAAATCCCTCGTCTTGTGCTGAAGCAACGCTGCCTGCTGACCCGGTGACCTGACTGGCACGAAGCGCATCGTCGGGCGGGTCACCGCCTCGCAGATCGCCTCGGCGTCAGCGGCATCAGTTTTACCCTGCTTGACGTAGGGCTTCACATAGACTGGCGGCATCATCCTGACCGTATGTCCGAAAGCCGCAATCGAGCGCGCCCAGTAATGCGACGTGCCACACGCTTCCATACCGATCAGGCATGGCGGGAGTGTTTCAAAAAACCGGAGAACTTCATCGCGCCGTAAGCGACGGCGTACGAGAATGTTCCCAAGACTATCGATCCCATGCACCTGAAAAACATTCTTGGCCAGGTCGAGGCCAATCGTCGAAATCGTTCCCATAGGTGGCTCCATGCGTTGCAGACGGTGACGATTTCATCCTCGCACATTTCGTGCGGGGGCCGTCCACAACATCACCTCTGACAGCGTGCGGGAATATCACCGCGCCCGCTTCAAGGAGATGAAAGAGACCGTCAAACGCATCGACTTTGAAGAATGGCACCGCACCCACGATGCGCCGCAGGTCAACAAGCAGGCCATCGAGGACGTGCGCGAAGGACGCAAGCACGACGTCCAGATTGCGTTCATCTCACAGCGCGCCACCGATTTCAGCGCCGATCTCGTGGGACAGGCGACCGGCTACTGGATCCTCAAATGCGGTGACGAGAAGGAAGCGCAGAATGTGATCGAGACCTTCCAGCTTACCGAGGCCAGTGCTTATGTCGTGCGCCATCGTCTGCCCGGGCCGGGCCGCAACGGTGCGCCGTTCTTTGTCGTCATGAAGGCGGCCGGGCAGAAATACGAACAGCTGCTGGTCAACATGCTCGGGCCGATCGAACTGTGGGCGTTCTCCAGCACACCGGGCGACACCGCCCTGCGCAGCCGCCTCTTTGCCCGGATGCACTCGACGCGCGCCCTGCGATGCCTCGCCTGCGTGTTTCCAGGGGGGAGCGCCGAAAAGGAGATCACGCGACGCAAGGCCGAAGCCATGCGCGCATCGGCCGGTCAGGACGAGGTGGTCGTCGCGGGTGTTCTCAACGAGCTGGTCGAGGAGATTGTCGAAGGCAAGGGTATCGCGGCCGGTCTCTTCCGCAGGCTGGCCGAGTTCGATGAGGTCACGCAGGAAGCCGCCTGATTCGGTCAGCCAGGCTCGCGTACAAAAGGATTGTGGATGACCGTCATGTCGAAAACCCGCAATCCATTGTGCATGTCCTCAGACAGCACCTTCTCAAGGTCGTTCTCAATGGCGCAGGCCACGATCATACTGTCGTAGGTCTGCAACCCGTAACGCTCCACAATAGCCCATCCACGCTTCCACACAGCTTCCGTCAGATCGTGAACCACGCATAGGGAGCGAATATCGGAAAGCAGTTCGCCGATCTCATCCAGCGAAAGGTGGCTTTTGCGCCGTAGCGTGTGCAGAGCCTCGTTGAGCGTCTGTACCGAGATATGACACTCACGATTGAGGAGAAGATCTTCCGCGATCCGCGCCTTTTCCGTTCCGTCTTCAAGGATGGCGTACAGGATGACATTGGTGTCGAGCAGAACGCTCACTTCTCATCCCGCTCCCGCTCAAAGCGGAAATCGGCGGGAAGTCTGCGACCGACTTCCTTCATCGAGCGAAGGGCTTCCTGCCGAGTTTTAAGACGACTGAATACTGCATCCACACTATCGCCCTCCTGCAATCCGAGTTGCTTCACGATATGCGCAGGGATACGGACTGCGAGACAGTTTCCCCATTTCGAAACCTGCATGGCATCTCTCCTAACTGATATCCATTTATACCATTTAGATATCCATACTGCAAAGGAAAGAAATTTCGGTATCTGGCAATCTGCCAAGCATCGTAGGACGAGAGCAAACCGTCATGCTGTCACGATTTTCAAAGAAATCGCAGCTTCTCACGGACAGGCAGAAATGGGGGGGGGGAAGCTGACGGGCCGCTTGCGGTTGATTGAGTCTGAAAGCGGATGTAGCTATTTATCTTAAAGTGCGGTGCATGCCTTCAGAGCATCCTCAACACGCCTCTGGTCTTTTGATGTTAAAGGCAAAATTGGACGCGGGGGCTGGGTGGAAGACAGTTCGAGGAGATTGACGGCAGCATAAGCAACACGCAGGCTTCCAAATTCCCGAAAAAGTGCCCACATCGGCTCCAGCACCTGCTGATACTGGTTTACGGCACGCACATCGCCCTCATGTGCGGCTATCACCATCGCCTTGGCCAGTTTTGGCAGGTACCCGCCGAGAACACTGAACCAGCCATCGCATCCGGCAAGCAGGACTTCCGCCGCAATCCAGTCTCCACTGTAGCCTATCGCGAGTTTCCCAACCGGGCTGGATCGTAGCTCGGCCAGTTCCTGTGCGACCGTGCCTTCTGTCGGAGCAGGCATTTTCACGGCGGCGATGTTGGGAACGTTCGCCAGCCGTTCAAGCAGATCACGACTGAAACTAAAATGGGTTGTGGCGGGATTGTTGTAGATGCAGATCGGCAGAGACGTGACCTCGGCCACTGCTTTGTAATGTTGATAGGCTTCTTCCTGCGTCAGGGGCGTGTAGGATACAGGTGCCATCAGCAGTCCGTCGGCGCCCTCTGCCGCAGCATCGCGTGCAAGATTCTGGGCATCGTCGGTGCGCAGCGTGCCGACCCCGACGATCAGCGGTGTTTTACCCCCGACCGTTTTGACGGCTGCTCGGATGGCGCGGCAGCGTTCGGTACGGCTCAGATAGGCATAGGTTCCGGTGCTACCCAACAACCCGATGGAATCCACCCCATTGGCCGACAGATGCGCCGTCAGGCGCATGACACCTTCCATATCCACCACGCCATGTTCGTTGGCGGGTGTAATGGGGAAAGCAGACAGACCGTGAAAGATCGACATATCAGACCTCATTGCCGGATGGAACATTCACGCCCATCGATTTCAGATAACGTTTGATGTTGCGGGCCGCCTGCCGGATGCGTTGTTCGTTTTCGATCAGAGCAATGCGGACATAGCCTTCACCATCCGCATCATACCCTACGCCTGTGGCAACCGCGACTTTGATATGGCTCAGAAGCTGTTTTGAAAACTCCAGATTTCCCATATGCGCAAGTACCGGGGGCACGGGTGCCCAGGCGAACATGGAGGCATTAGGAGCGGGAACATCCCACCCGGCCCGGGCGAAGCTTTCGACCAGCATGGTCGCCTCGGTTAAGCCGTGAGGAGTGTTATTCTTTGCAAATCAGGAAAAACGCTTGGCACCGGCCACACACAGAACGACGATGAGTGTCGAGACAACCATGGTCCAGGCAATCGGCTCATGCAGGAAAAGTGCTGCAAGCAGTAGACCAAAGAAGGGTTGCAGCAACTGAAGCTGCCCGACGCCAGCGATGTCCCCAACAGCCAGGCCGCGATACCAGAAGATGAAACCGACCAGCATGCTGAAGATCGACACGTAGCCAAGCCCGATCCATGAGGAGAGATGGATGTTTCCCCAGTTGTTCAGCAGGTAAGCGAAGGCAATAATCGCCCTGACTGGCAGGGATAGCAGCAGGGACCATGAAATGATCTGCCAGCCCCCGAGACGACGGGAGAGGGTCGCGCCTTCCGCATATCCCAGACCGCAGACGAGAATGGCCGCAACCATCAGCAGGTCGCCTGTGACATTACCGGCCTGACTACCGTAGAGAGCAAACCCCGCCACGGCAGCCGCGCCGATTGTGGAAAACAGCCAGAAAGCAGGTCTGGGGCGTTCACCTCCACGCAGCACGCCAAAAATGGCCGTGGCCAGCGGTAATAGACCGATGAACACGAGCGAGTGTGCTGACGTAATGTGTTGGAGCGCAAGCGCCGTCAGTAATGGGAAGCCCACTACGCAGCCGATAGCGACAAGAATGAGCGGAAAAATATCCCGCCGTTCAGGCCGGGGCTCACGGAGTGCGAACAGGAAGATACTCCCCAGAAGGGCGGCAATCACTGCGCGGGCACAGGTCAGGAAAATGGGTGAAAAATCAGCGACGGCAACACGTGTTGCGGGGAGAGAGCCACTGAAGATGATGACGCCCAGCAGACCGCTGCCCCATCCTTCTGTCGTCCGTTTCATAACGGAAATCCTCGATTTTTATGATGTTTGAATTGCTGGAATTTATGAGGACGAAATCATCAGAGCCAGCTACAGTTCAATACAATTCTGGAAAGCTGTACTGATAATAAAACCCATACAATTCTTGAGGTTGGTAGTGGAATCTCAGCAGACGCGCACATTCGCCATCATGGAGGCGATCAGGCAACGCATCGCGACACGTGCCCTTGTGCCTGGCAATCGCCTGCCGTCGATCCGGCAGTTTGCCAAGACCATGCACGCCTCCCCGTCTACGGTCGTTCAGGCTTACGATCGTCTGGTGGCCGAAGGGGTCATCGCAGCGCGGCAGGGCTCTGGGTTTTATGTTACGGGACGTGCCCTTCCTCCATTGGCGTTGGCGGATGCCACCACCCCGGCAGCGCGGGCCATTGATCCATTCTGGGTGTCCCGTCAGTCCCTGGACTCCGATCCAGCTGTCCTGAAACCGGGGTGTGGCTGGCTTCCCACTGACTGGATGCCCATTGAAGCGCTGCGCAAGGCGTTTCGGAGCGTGGCGCGCGGAGAGAATGCCGTTCTGTCGGACTACGGCAGCACCAGAGGCGGACTTCGCTTGCGGCGTTTGCTGTCATCCCGGTTTTCTGAAGACGGACTGGACATCAATCCGGACCAGGTTCTGCTGACGGGTTCAGGTACGCAGGCTGTCGATCTGATCTGCCGCCTGCTGGTGCGGCGCGGTGATACAGTGCTGGTGGACGATCCGTGCTATTTCAATTTTCAGGCTCTGCTCAGGGCGCATGAAGTTCGGATTGTCGGGGTGCCATACACCGCGACCGGACCGGATACCGAAGCTTTTGAACGGATCGTTCTACAGGAAAAGCCGCGCGTCTATATTACCAACTCGGCTCTCCATAATCCAACAGGAGCGACTCTTTCTCCCCAGACAGCTTTCCGTCTGCTCAGTGCGGCGGCAACCTCAGATGTTCTGATTGTTGAAG
>NZ_BCTP01000064.1 GCF_001571345.1 Komagataeibacter xylinus NBRC 15237
AACCTAGCAAATCTAGCGGAGAAGCTCAAGAAGTTTCCTCAGCGCCGCCGGTGATTGGGGATATAGGACCACCACCCACAACCGTCAATTGGAAAAATGCGGCCAAAGCGAAAAAACACGTCCCTGCATACGGGCATATGTCGGAAAAACGGCATCAGACTGCGGATTGCGAGCCAAAAAAAACAATCTGCAAAAACATGCTTCCTCCATCCATGGCATAAATCCTATCCATTTAAGGCAGGCGCAAAGCGACATGTTTTGAGACATACCGCCTGAATTAGTGTCATTCATTGCAAAAAGCAGGGTCTCATGACGAATCAATCCCCCAAATCTTCCCTCGTGAGCGAGGTCAATGAGCGCGTTGCCGTGCGCATGACCATCATATTCGGCAGCATCTGGTGCGTTTACGGCTTTCTGGTTTTTTCGCTCATTCCGCTTGCCGCGCCTGCATGGCAGAACACGCTGCTCTATATAAGCAACTGCATCCAGCTTGTTGCCCTGCCCGCGCTGATGGTGGGCAACGCGGTTCTGAGCCGGGGGGCGGACCAGCGCGCGGCGGAAGACCACGCGGCGCTGATAGAAATTCTTAATGATGTGCGTGACGAGGTAACCGAACTGAAAACGGTCATCAACGACCTCAGCCGCAAAACGGATGAAGTCGCCAATCGCCCGCCGTCGGAAGTGGTGTCGATTTCCGATGAGGCTGTTATCAACGTGACGGATGAAGCGCCGCATACCACTCCGCCTGCCCCCGCATCCTGACCAGTCATATCCATTGAGGGAGAACCGCATGCCTCCGGAACTGAATCGCAGTGAAATCGTGGCAGAACTGACCGCCATGTCCGACCGCTACGAACGTGCATTGGGTGAAAACGACATCCCTGAACTCGACATCCTGTTCTATCACGGACCAGAAACGGTGCGGTATGGCGTGGGCGAGACGCTCTATGGGTATGACGAGATTGCCGCTTTCCGCCGCAACCGCACGGGCGGCTCGCCGCCACGCGACATGCTGCGGCGGCACATCACCGCCATTGGCACGGATCTGGGCACGGTTGACCTGGAATTCCGCCGCCATGGCGGTGAACGCATCGGGCGGCAGAGCCAGACATGGGTGCGCATGCCCGATGGCTGGAAGATCATAGCGGCACATGTCTCTCTCATGGCCGATATTTCCTGATTTAGTCGTCCGCCCTAGCCTGTAGCTGCGCCAGGGCATCAACAAACCCCGTGGCAAAGGAGGCTGGCCCCTGCGCGGGTCCGGCCGCCATTTCCGCCGCGCGGGCATACAGGGCATGCACGGCGGCAACGGTTGTCAGCCGCTCGCCCGGATGCGGTGTCACCGCAAGGCCCGCAGCAATCAGGCCACCGAGGGCGCAGCCTGCGCCGGTTACGGCTGTCAGCCAGCGATGGCCGCCCGGTATGATGATCTGCCGACCATCAGGGGAAAGGACATGATCCTCCGCCCCGCTGATGGCCACGATCGCGCCCGAGCTGCGCGCCAGCGCCTGCCCCGACGGCACGGCCTGCGTGATCGAGGCTGTTGTCTCCACACCGCGCGCGGTGGCAGCGCCGCCTGCCAGCGCCATGATCTCGCTGGCATTGCCACGAATGACAGCAGGCCTGCATGCCGCCATGCGCCGAATGATGGCATCATAATCCGCAGCCCCTGCACCCATGGCCACGGGGTCGAGCACCCACGGCACGCCTGCCGTGTTGGCCGCATCGATTGCGGCCAGCATGTCGTGCTCTGTCGCGTTGATCAGCCCCGCCGCGTTCACCCATAGCCCACCGGCCTGCGCCCCGAAGGCCGCAGGCCAGCCCGGTGCCGCCCCGATGGCGGGAGCCGCCCCTGCGGCAAGCAGCACGTTGGCGCTGAGGGCAGCGGCGACATAATTCGTCAGGCCATAAACAAAAGGCGCATGCGCGCGGATGCGCCGAAGGGCAGGCCCGCAATCAGGACTGTCATGCTGCATGCGGCGCGGGGCATATGTTACAGGATGCATCTGAGTGTTTCCTTCCCTTCCTGTCATGCAGGCAGAGGGCATGAAACAGACAGGGGTTGCCTTTTGATGATAATCAACTGAAAAACAAAGGACGAACCCGGTCAACCATGCCGGAGCCCAGTGACGACCTTCATGCTCCCAGCCAGCCTATCGTAACAGGAACATATCGTGCGCCCAGCTCTTCTTTCCGCCCCCGTCCTTTTTGCAGCAGGACTACTGGCCGCCCCTTCCGCCTGGGCGGCTGACGCGCTGGGCCAGCCAACGGCTTCACTGTGCTTTCGCCTGCATGACGCCGCTCTTGCCGGTGGCTATTCATGGGGCAAGGGGCGGCTTTATTTTGGCGGCCATTCCTACCCGGTCAAGATCACGGGCGGTGGCGCCGTGGGAATCGGCTACAGCACGCTGCGGGGCGAAGGAAAGGTCTATAACCTCGCCCGCCTGTCCGACATCAATGGCACGTACTGGTCGGTGCGGGCCGAGGGCACGATTGGCCGGGGCCGCAACGTGGCCGTGCTTGATAACAACCACGGCGTCGATATCAAGGCGAGCATGCATACGAGTGGCGCGCATCTGGCGGCGGCCGTCATGCGCCTGACCCTGAAGGTCAATCCTGGTGGCGAGCGGGCCGAGGCCATGCCCGCTTCCTGCACCTTCCCCATTCGCTAAGAGCGTATTTCAAAACAACACATTGATAAAAACGATAAAAGTTTTTGGGTGCCGCCTTTTTGAAAAAAGCTTCACCAAAAACTTTTATCCGTTCAGGGTATTATTGGGTTTGCCCTTGCAAAAGTCCCTTGCCCGCTAGACCGTACTGATCACGATCTCGACGAGGTTGGGCCGCCCCGACGCCATGGCGGCCTCAATGGCCGGGGCAATATCGGCTGCCCGCGTGATCTGCCGGGCCTCGAGCCCGTATGAAGTCGCCATCGCCTGATAATCAATGGGCGGATCGCGCAGATCCATCGCCAGAAAATTCCCCTGCCGGGCCGAGACATAATGCGTCTGCCCGCGCATGAAGCCCTTGAGCACGTTATATTCGCGGTTGTTCATCACCACGAATGTCACGGGCAACTGCTCATGCGCCGCAGTCCAGATCGCCTGCGGGGAATAAAGGGCCGCGCCATCGCCCACAAGGCAGACCACCGGCTCGCGCCCCAGCCCGAGCGAGGCCCCCACCGCAGCGGGCATGCCCCAGCCCAGCGCGCCGCCACGCAGGAAGGAATACTGCGCCGCCCAGTCGCTGTTGAGGAACATGCGCGTGTAGGACGACGTGGCAATCGCCTCATCCACAATGGCCACCTGCGGGCCAATGGCGCGCACGGCCTCGTAGGCGGCAACGCACGGCGCAATGACCGCATCACCCTGATGGGCCGCCACCATCTCTTCGGCCTCGATGCGCCTGCGGGCGCGGGCCGCCACGACATTTTCACGCGCGGCGACATGGGCCGCACGACAGGGTTCGGTCTCGCGCTGCAATAGCGGCAGCAGCACATCGAGCGAGGCACGGATATTGCCCACGAGGGAGAGCGGCGTCTGGAACGTGCGGCCAAGGTCACGCGCATCGGCCGAGACCTGATACACCGCGCAGCCCGGTGGCACGGGCGAGCCTTCGGAATAGAGGATGGTAATGAGCGACTTGCCGCCAAGCGCGAAAATCGCATCATAATCTGCAAGACGGCTGGCAATGTCGGTCGCGCGCGTGGGCATGTTGCCTGCCCAGAGCGGGCACGACGTGGCGAACGGAATGCGCGAGGGCCACGACGCGCCATAAACCGGCGCGCCCAGCATGTCGGCCACGGCGGCGACCTGTGCTGCGGCACCCGCCCCATGCACCTCATCGCCCGCGATGATGGCCAGCCGCCCCGGCGTGATGGCCGCCAGTGCGCGGGCCAGTTCGGGCAGGCCACCGGCTATGGCCTCGCGGTTGATGACAGAGGGCCTGCCGATGTCGATGTCGCTGGCCTCCTCCATCACATCCATGGGCAGCGACAGAAAAACCGGCCCCGAGGGAGCTGCCATCGAATCGTTGAAGGCACGGCGCACCAGCACGGGCAACTGGTCGGCATGCAGCACTTCCTGCGCCCATTTGACGGCAGGGGTGGCGATGCTGACCAGATCGCCAAACAGCAGCGGGTCGGAAATGGTATGTCGCGAATCCTGCTGGCCCGCCGTCACCACCAGCGGTGTCTGCGATACGCTGGCATTGAGCAGGTTGCCCATGCCATGCCCCAGCCCGCCCGCCGTGTGCAGGTTGAGAAAGCCGGGGCGGCCTGCCGCCTGCGCATAGCCATCGGCCATGGCCACCACGCTCGCCTCCTGCAGGGCCAGGATGTATTTCAGGTCCGGGCGGCGCTGAAGGGCATCAATCAGGGGGAGTTCCGTCGTGCCGGGATTGCCAAAAATATAGCGAACCCCTTCACTTTCCAGAATTTCCAGAAGGATATCGGCGCCACGACGCCCTCCCGTTCCCCGTGCCGCGACCTCAAGCGGTGTAATGGCCATGCTGTTCCCTGCCTGCTTTGAAGGTGTGGGTCATGGCACCACGTTTCGGGGGGCGGGTCCAGCAGCAGCGGGGAAAGCCGGCGTCAATTTTTATCTTGCTAATAATAATGATTATCATTATCAAGGATACAACCCGTGGGTCACCCGACAGATTCCCAACCGTCGATTTCCCAACCCTCCCCACGGAAACTTACGGCATCACCTGCACCCGGGTGATGCCGTTTTTTATGGAAGCCCGGCACTGCGTGCATCTTGTGATTGACCCCCCGCCACAACCCGAAGATGATACATGCTTACGCATCCATGAAAGTATGCCCCTTGCCTGCCGACAGTCCCGCGCCACTGACTGCCCAGACAACCGCCCATGGCGCGCAGGCGGATCCTGACCCGGCACTTCCCGCCCTAATCGAGACCCTGCGCCATGATGGCATCATTACTGCCCGCCAGGTCGAGGCGGCACGGTTCTGGGCCACGGATTACCGGATTGGCGTGATGGGGCTTGAAGACCCCCTGTTTGACCGGACATCGCTCGGCCTGTCGCGCCGCCCGCTCAACGGGCGGAGCGGGTCGATCAACCGGTATCGGTATATTCACGATATTATCGGGGCCCGTTACGAGCGCGTGCTCATTGCCGCGATGATTGATCAGCGCCCCCTGCCCGAACTCGCCCGCCATGCCCGGCATGACCCGCAGCATATGGGGCAGGTACTTACGCTGCTGCTGGATTTCCTGACCCGGCATTACGATGCGATGCCCGGCCATCTGTGGCGCGGCTGAAATCATGGAAGTTTTTTTCAGAAAGCTTCGGAAGACATCGCCTTTTTAAAAAAGGCGATACCCGAAAAACTTTTCTTTTTTATCAATGGTTTGTTTTTAAATAATCTTCCAAAAAAAATGCCGCCTTTTTTTGCAAAAAGGCGGCATCAGGAAGTCTGTTTTTATAAAACAGCCATTTTCAAACAGGCTGTCAGTCCTGGCGGTAAGCCTCGGCAAAGGCTGCGGCCGCACCAAGCAGACCGGGCTGCGGATAGGTGATCAGCTTCACCGGCATGTCCGACATCATGCCCTCGAACCGGCCCTTGGCCACGAAGCGTTCGGCAAAGCCGGAATTGGGCAGGTGCTTGGCCAGGCGCAGCCCGAGACCACCCGCAATCACCACGGCACTGCCGCCCTGCGCCAGCGCAAGGTCGCCCGCCACGGTGCCCAGGCTGAGGCAGAACCGCTCGAGGGCAGCGGCGGCCACGGGGTCGGAACCTTCCAGCGCCATGGTCCACAGGGCCTTGTCATCACGCGCCTTGACCGAAAGCTCCCCCATCTCGGCAATCGCCTCATACAGGTTCAGAAGGCCCGGCCCGGACACCACGCGCTCGACCGACACGCGACGATAACGGCGGCGCAGCACGGTCAGGATCCGGTCTTCCAGCGGGTCGAGCGGCGAGAAATCGATATGCCCGCCCTCGGTCTCGCACACGAAGTAACCCTTCTTGCGCCGCACGATGTAAGCCGAGCCCAGCCCCGTGCCCGGCCCCACCACGGTGGTCACGCCTTCCTCGGGCAACGGAACGTCAGGCCCGCAGATATGCTGGAGGCTGTCCGCGCCCACCTGTGCCACGGCATGGGCCACCGCGCCGAAGTCATTGACCAGGATCAGTTCGTCCACCCCCAGCTTGACCGGCAGCCACGCAGGCTGGATCACCCACGGGTTGTTGGTCAGCTTGAGGATATCGCCCTTGATCGGGCACGCCACGGCAATGCCTGCCGCCTTGGGCAGCGGGCGGTCGACCACGCGGGCAAAGGCTTCCCACGCCAGTTGCAGGCTGGCGTGATCGGCACATTTCAGGGTCGTGGCCTCCCCCAGCGTGACGACACGGCCCTGGTCCACCTGGGCAATGGCGAACCGCGCATGGGTTCCACCAATGTCAACTGCTACGATCTCTTTCATGTCCGGTCACGCTCCGTGGCCATACGGCAGCTTGCTGCCCACATCATTGTAATAAAAATGGCCTGCAAGTGTGCCTGCCCCCGGCATTGCATGCAACAGGCAGATGAATTTGAGGCTTCGCAGGCCCGTGGGTTCACGTCTCGGATATGAAAAAAGACCAGCCGGGTCGGCATTTCATTGATCGAGGTCACAAAATGGCCATAATCGCCGCGATCAGGACTAAAATACATTTTATTATGCCCTGTGCACGGCTGGAAATCAGTCCGTCTGGTCCGCCCTGATGGCGGAAAGGATGCGCCGCTTGAGCGGCCACGGCACCAATGTATCGATCAGCCGCAGCACCGAGAACACGAACGGAAAGACCAGATGGGGCTGGTTACGCGCCACCGCGCGCGCAATGCGGCGGGCAGCAGATGGCGCGCTCTGCAAGAAGGGCTTGGCGCCCACCACCCGGCGGCTCATGGGCGTATCGACAAACCCCGGCGAGACCAGCGTCACCCCGATGCCCAAAGGGGCGAGGGCCATCTGCTGGGCCTCGGCAAAGCGCTTGAGCCCTGCCTTGGAGCCGGAATAGGCCGCAGCAAACGGCAGCGCATGAAACGCCGCGACCGAACTGAGCATGACGATATGCCCCCGCCCGCGCGGCACCATGCATTCGGCCGCCGCCGCCGCCATGGCGGAAGGGGTGGCGTAATTGACCAGCCCCAGCCGCAGCACGTCCTCCGCCTTTTCCACCACGTCATCGCTGCGGCGCATGTCGCCAAGGCCCGCGGCGAGGATGGCGATGCCAATGGGGTGGGCCGCATCATCGGCGCGCAGGGCCGCGATGGCGGCAGCTCCATCGGCCAGGTCGAGCACGCGGGTCTGGACCGCCACGCCGCAACCACGCGCGCGCGCCGCCACCGCATCAAGCCGCTCCGCATCGCGCCCCCACAGCACAAGCGGGCGCCCCTGGGCTGCATAGAGCCATGCCAGTTCCGCTCCTATCCCGCTCGAGGCCCCCGTAATCAGCACGTATCGACCTTCATCCGTGCGTGATGCAGAGCTTACTGTCATTGTCCATCTTCCTTTTCAGGGTCCATCTGTGCCATGAGCACAACAACAGGACGGACCACCGAATCATTTCTTTCAACCCATGCCTGCATAGCCTGCCCCGTTTTGCCACGGAATGAAGGTCGATGCCGGTAATGTTCAGGATGCAACGAACCGGTCATGAACGAAACCGATAGTCTTACTATCATACCCGTTTCCGGTTTTCGTCAGATGACCACCTTCATCCAGTTGCCCCGCCACCTCTATGCGGGGCTGCCAGGCTACGTGCCGCCGCTCGACCTGACCCAGCGCGACCTGCTCACCCCGCGCAAGAACTCTTTTTTCCGCAACGGGCGGGCACAGTATTTTCTCGCCATGCGCGGCGGGCGGGCCGTGGGCCGCATCTCGGCGCAGATCGATCCGGTCTCGATGGAGCATTATGGCGAGCCGATCGGCTTCTTTGGCGCGTTCGATGCGATTGACGACCTTGAGGTGGTGTCTGCCCTGCTTGATGCCGCTGGCACCTGGCTGCGCCAGCGCGGCATGAAGACCATGCGCGGCCCCCAGACGCTCGACAGCAATGGCGAGTTCGGGCTGATGCTTGAAGGCCACCACGCCCTGCCCATGGTGGCCATGCCGTGGCACCCCAAATGGCTGCCCGGCATGATGGATGCCTGCGGCTGCACCAAGGTGCGCGACCTCGTGGCCTACCAGATGCACACCGGGCCTGATGCGGAGGACGCCCATCTCGTGCCCGCCAGCCTGCGGCTGGGCGAAGGCAGGCTGGGCAATGTCACCACGCGCGGCCTGCGCATGGACCGCATCAAGGAAGATGGCGAGATCCTGCGCGCGCTTTACAATGATGCCTGGCGCAATAACTGGGGCTCGATCCCGCTGGCGCGCGAAGACATCGAATCCATGATCGTGGAGATGAAGCCCCTGCTCAAGCCCGAGCATTTCGTGCTGATCGAGCAGGCGGGCAAGCCTGTGTGCGTGGCGCTGGTGGTGCCCAACGTGTTCGACATCTCGGCTGACCTGAATGGCGCCCCCTCGCCTCTGGGCTGGCTCAAGCTGGGCAAGCGGCTGCTGCGCCACGAGTTCCATTCGGCCCGCGTGATCCTGCTTGGCGTGAGTTCCGTGCTTGATGGCACGGCCCTTGGCGCGATCATGCCGGCCCTTGCCATTACCGAACTCATGAAGCGTGGCCGCAGCCTGCCCTACCGCACCATCGAGCTGGGCTGGGTGCTGGAAACCAATACGTCGATGCGCCGCCTGATCGAGCGCATCACGCCCGAGCCGTGCAAACGCTACCGGGTGTATGACCGCCCCCTGGAAGAATAAGGGAGAATAAAAGTTTCGGGGTGATGCCCTTTTTCAAAAAGACAGCGTTCCCTGAGGTTTTTGAAAAAAGCTTCACCAAAAACTTTCTTCTGTTTCAGGGCTGGACGTGGCTCCAGCCCCGACGGGCCAGCTTTATGTCCCGCCCTGCTTCATCACGCACCTGCACGCCGCTCCCTGGCACGATCTGGCCAATACGGGTCACGGCAACATCCACGCGGGCCGCATGGGCCAGCAGGCTGGCTTCCCGCGCGGGGGGCACGGCCAGCAGCAGTTCATAATCATCGCCGCCTGTCAGGCATTGCGTCAGCCATGTGGGGCCGAGCGCGCGCACGGCAGGTGAAAGCGGCACCCATGGGGCTTCGATGATGGCGCCCACCCCGCTCTCGCGTGCCATGTGCCCCAGGTCCTGCACCAGCCCGTCCGACACATCCATGCCTGCCGAGGCAACGCCCCCCAGTTCAAGCCCCAGCCGCGGGCATGGCAACTGATAGCGGCTGGCCAGAAAGCCATCGGGGTCGAGCACCTGCCCCTGCCGGGCCAGCAGGCCCATGGCGCCATCGCCAATCGTGCCGGTCACCCACAGGCCGTCACCCTCCCGTGCGGTATTGCGCCGCAGCGCCATGCCGGGCGCCACATGCCCCAGTATGGTGAGCGAAAGCACCAGCGGGCCTGACGTGGCGGTGGTATCGCCACCCAGCAGGGTAATGGCAAAATGCTGCTGGTCCTGCGCAAGGCCCGCTGCAAAACCGGCAAACCACGCCTCATCACGCGCAGGTGGCATGGAAACGGTCAGCAGGTAGCCCAGAGGCGTTGCATCCATGGCCGCAAGGTCGGACAGGTTGCAGCGCAGCAGTTTGCGGCCAATGGTGTGCGACGGGTCATCAGGCAGGAAATGCACGCCCTCGACCATGGCGTCCGCCGCAACGACAAGCTGCCGGCCCGCAGGGGGCGTGAACACGGCGGCGTCATCGCGCAGGTCCAGCGCGCCATCGCCCGCCAGCGGGCGGAACACGCGGGCAATAAAGCCGAATTCGGCTGGAAGGCCATTCTCCTCGGCGCGATCCGGTGCCATGGCCGCCCTCCTTACCCCGCTTCAGGAAACCGGGCTGTCGGGTGCTTCATCAACGACGTCCTGCGCCGCCTCGGCCGGGGCTGCGGGTGCCGGTTCGTTCACGCGGCGCGATAGCACATCGAGCACGCCGTTGAGCATGCGCGGCTCGTCACCGGCCAGGAAGCCGTGGCCGATATCCATGTATTCATTGATGATGACGCGCGCGGGTGCCGGGTCGGCCGCCAGCATCTCGCCACCTGCCGCATGCATGATGGCACGCAGCACCGGGTCAAGGCGGCCCAGCGGCCACGAGGCGGGCAGGATCTCGTGCAGCAGCGCGTCGATGCGCTCCTGCCCGGCGATGGCCCCGCGCACCACAATGCCGAACAGCCGCGCATCGGCCTCGGGCACCTGGCCTTCGGCATATTCGGACCCGGCCCCACCCAGCCGGTGGCGGTTGAACTGGTTGATGACCTGCTCGGCCCCTTCATGCCCCTGCTCGATCTGGAACAGGGCCTGCACCGCTGCCACGCGCGAAGCGGTGCGGGAACGGACCTTGGGCTGCCGGTCGCCGTCTGTCTGTGTCATGGCGCGTTACTCCTGCTGTGGCGTTGCTGCAAAATCACGGCTTCATCGCCTCTTTGGGCGGCGGGGTCCAGTTCAATCTTTGTCTTTCGGGCCGGAAGGCGGAAAGTCGTCGCTGCTCCCGCCCGGCCCGGCGGTTGAAATTGTGGCCAGAATATCAGCAAAATCCTTGGTTTCACGGAAATCCCAATGCACGCTGGCAAAGCGGATATAGGCGACCGAATCAATTTCGCGCAGCGTTTCCATGACCAGCCGCCCGATATCGCGCGAGGAGATGTCCGTCTCCCCCATCGCCTCAAGCCTGCGCACCAGTCCGGTGACGATCCGCTCGATCCGCTCGGCATCAACCGGGCGCTTGCGCAGGGCAACCTTGACCGAGCGCGCCAGCTTGTCGCGCTCGAAGGGCACGCGCCGCGCATCGGCCTTGATCACGACCAGATCACGCAACTGCACGCGCTCGATGGTGGTGAAGCGCTGCCCGCATGAGCCACAGATGCGCCTGCGGCGGATGGCCGCCCCATCTTCATGCGGGCGGCTGTCCTTTACCTGTGTGTCATCATGTCCGCAAAAAGGGCAACGCATGGGCAAGCTGTTCCTGATCTGGGGGCAAAATGGCGGCCGGGGGTGGTCTCAGGCCCCGGTCTGCGCCAGCACAGCGAGCACCGCCTCGCCATAGCGGGCCAGCTTCGAGCCGCCCACGCCACGGATCATGCCAAGCTCATCAAGCGAGGTCGGGCGCTCAAGGGCAATATCATGCAGCACCGCATCATGAAAAATGACATAGC
>NZ_BCTP01000065.1 GCF_001571345.1 Komagataeibacter xylinus NBRC 15237
AGACATGTTTCCATGCCCTCACGATTGTCTGCAATTCCCGCGCACTGAAATGATGATACCGGCGTTGTTGGAAGCCCGTGCTGAATTTGAGCTTGTTCAGCTGCTTTTGCAGACTGCTGCTATGCAAGGTATCAACCAGCGTCTTTAGTTCCCTGTCGAGCAGCCCGAAGCAGGTCAGGTCAGTCGCCATCGAATTGTTATAGTAAATACCGGTAGCCGCACGAGATTTGCTATTTGAAAGCCGAGTGTTACCGGTCAAGAACTTGATTCGCCAGATTAACTCTCGATAAGCCCGCCGCGGGCGCAGCGAGCGTTCTCGCCAATACTCATCAAACGCAGCTTTCATTCGCGTAAGATATTTGTCCACCTTCGCTGCGCTGGGTGCGATTTCGCATTTTCCTGCATTTATGCTGAATTTGTAACCGAGGTATTCGAAATCCCGTGGCGTCGCATCTGGAAAAGCAAATTCGTGTGTCTTCGCTGCATTGTGCGCAAGCCCGTTTTTGCCGAAAATATCGATGATTCGGTCCTTGTAGGAGCCGACGCTGTTGCCTGCCGGGGGGCGCGCGAATACGGCCACGATATCGTCGACAAACCGGCAATAGACAACTAGACCAGGGATCATCCGGATCGCATTATCAACGGGACGCATGTAAAATTCGGCGAGGTAGGCACTGATGCCGACCCCTCGCGGAACGCCGACTACGGTGCCAGATTTCGCGCCATACGACACTAAGACCTGCTTGATGTAATTCTTCGATGTCGGACTTAGGAGCTGGTCGCCATCGAGTTTTTCTAACAGTTTCTTTCTGTCGATGCTCTCGTAGAATGAAGAAATATCAGTTCGTACCAGCTCGAAGGGAAAGCTGCTGCCCAGCATGTCACGAACCTGACAGACAAGATCGTGCCGGTTCGCTTGCCGAACACCATAGATACGATTAATGTTGCGCTGTAGCTGTTTGATAACGAAAAAGGTCTCAGGCTCTGTATCGACGCAGAAAACCGGTTTTCCTTTTGGACCGTCTTTTTTAGACAACTCGATTTTAAAGGTTGATTTGAGCACTTTTTGGCTGATCTCGTCCATCAAGTCATCGACAGCAGCTGACTTTTCCGCTTTCACGGCAGCGAGCTCTGTTTTCAGATCTAACAATGTCGCCTCGAATACATCCGCTGTCATAGCCGCCTGTTTGGCGCGGTGATCGCGGATATCCTGCACCTTGTCGCGGACAGTAAGCGTAAACGGTTCGAGCGATGGAAAGTAACGGGCCGCCAAATCGAGCCCTTTGCGGTTCTCAACGTCATAGATGCGGCGGAAATTCTCCGCTGTAAACATTTGATCAAGCATTACTACGTTACAATATCCTGAGGTTCGGCTACAATGGAGCTTGAGAAAAAAGTTATCCCACAGTGGCGAGTTTCAGGAAGATGGTTCGAACTCGCGAATGTCGGAATCGGGAGGCGATAATGGTAAGTCCGCCCCGACTTCTAACAATAAGATCAAACCAATCCATAGCGCTCCAGCAGATCATCAATCTCCGTTCCCTGCGTCAGATGCCGGATCAGCCCCGATGCCGGCACCTTCTCTCCATCCCGCAGTTCCGCTGCCGCCTGCAGCAGCATCCGGACATCGAAAATACCATCTGACACTTCCGGCACGGCGCGCCTGACGCCCCATAGGGTATAGACCGCCTCCATCGCCGTGCGGACGGAATATTCCGTCGTGAAGACCGTATCACGCGGCGTCTCGGCGAACTGCCCGAGGAAAGCCAGATTGACGCTCCCATCCGGCACCACTTTCGGTCTGTCAGCCGGTGCGCGCGGCATGAACTGCGCCGTGATGAACGGCATCATGCACGGACGCGTCGTCGCCCCTGTTGCCGCCATGTCGTCGATCTGGTCCACCGGCACGCCCATATGGAACAGCCACTCACGGGTGATTTCCTCCCCTGTGCAATCCTGCATGGGCTTTTTCACATAATCGCCAAGCACGTCACTGAACAGACCATAGAGCCAGGCCACCATCTGCCCTTCGGGCTGCCCCTTGAAATGGGGCTGACGGCTGACCACCCAACTCATCAGCCAGGATGAATCCGCGATCGTGACCGGACCACCCGTGATGATTTTCCCCGAGAACGGATCACGCCCCGTAACCCGCTTTACGAGCTCCGGTATCCGCGCATCCCGGGTCGTAACGGTTGCCGACAGCCAGCGGGATTTTGTTGTATCGCTACAGAAAACATCCGGGTTGCCAAAAGCTGCATCCTGCGCGGCGAGGTTGCGCCAGAGCTGCCAGACGCTCCCCTCTCCGATGGTCGTATCAATCGGCGCGGGTGTATGATGATCACCCCAGCGTGAATTCTCCACCATGGAACCGTTGGTCACGAACACCAGCTCCGCCGGACCCAGGTCAACACCGGCGGACGCGCCATTTTCCAGCCAGTCGAGATGGGCCGCAACTTTCTTTCCGCCAGAAACATTAACGGTAACATTCGTCACCTTCACGCCATGACGGAACACGACGCCTTGATCGGCAAGCCATGTGGCCAGTGGTCTGCTCAGGGATTCCTGCTGGTTATATCTGGTGAACTTCAGCGTATGCAGATCCTTCAACCCGAGAATCTGATGCACGAACCGGGCGAGATAGCGCTTCATCTCAATGGCGCTGTGCCAGGTCTCGAACGCAAACATCGACCGCCAGAACAGCCAGAAGTTCGACGCCATGAAATCGCCGGACAGCACATCCGCGATCGTCTTCCCCGCCAGTTCATCCTCATCGGTCAGAATGAGGGCAATGATCTCGCGCCGCGCCTTTCCCGTGAGTGTCAGCCTGTCACGATCGGCGAGGGGCTGCCCACGATTGCACATGGCGCGGACCGGACTGGTGGACGGATCGGCCTGATTGACCTGCCAGACTTCATCCAGCACTGATGCGTCTGGAATTTCCAGAGACGGAATGGAACGATACAGATCCCACAGACACTGGAACTGCTCTTCCATCTCCCGACCGCCACGAATCAGCCAGCCAGTCTCCGCATTCCCCGCTCCGTCCAGCGCACCACCGTCGTTGCCCGAGGCCTCAAGAATGGTGATGGCTGAAGGCGTCATTCCCGCATCCCGGATGAGGAACGCCGCCGCCGCCATGCCCGCCAGTCCACCGCCCACGATCCATGCTGACCGCCCTTCCATACCCTGCGGTGCTCGAGGGTGAACAAAAGCCTCGTAATTGCTGTGAGCATATCTCATGGCGCATGTCCTTTTTGTGGAAAGGGCTGATGGCGGGAAATCTCTTCAGCCACACAACACCCGATAAGCCGATCTGTCGTTGCGATGCATCAAACGTCACGAACAGGGCAGTTTGACCCCGCCCCTCAGTCAGCCAGAGCGGGTGCCTGCACCCGACACAAAACCCCATCGGGGAGCGGCCGCTGAAGCGCCAGAGCCCCTGCTATCGGTGCCGTCATCCAGCGCTCCAGCTCATTCGGTTGCGTCAGAATCACAGGCATGGCTTTCGGATGGACCGCGCCCACCTCCAGATTGGCGTCCGTGGTCAGAAAACCGAACAGATCATCCGTCGTCTCTCCGTCCGCCAGCTTGCGCACGGACGTCCATCGACACCAAATCCCGGCAAAGAAGGCCAGCGGTTCTCCATCATTCCGCGCAAACCACACCGGTCGTGATGTCCCGTCGGGCAGACGCTCCGGCTCGGAGAAGGCCGTCAGTGGCACCAGACAACGATGTTGCACGCTCTCCCAGCGTTTCCACCATGTTGAGGACGGATTGCGGATGTTGGTTACACCCCGGTCGACCCTGTGTCCCTTCAGGTAACCGGGCGGTGTCGGCATGCCCCAGCGCGCCATGACCAGTTCACGACCGTTTCCGCCGCTCCGCACGATCGGGGCCATTGTATTCGGGTATATCTCCGGCAGAGGCTGGAGATTGCCCGTCAGATCATCGAGAACCTTTGCAATCTCCCGGATCGCTTTCTGATTCGATGTCATGGCGTAGAGATTGCACATCAGGGATGCTTCTCCCCGTAAGCCGGAACCGAGGCCGGTTCCTGTTCCGCCACAGGCTCATGTGACAGCGCGCCCGGCAGGGCCAGACACGCCAGAAGCCCCGCCAGCGCCAGAAGAAACAGAGCAGACCACCAGCCATACAGAAAGGCGCCGGACACGCCGCCCAGCGTGAAGGACAGCACGATGGCGGCATGCAGCCCCAGACGCTCGCGCGTACCGGTCCGCCGGGCCGGGTCAACTGGAAGAAAAAAGCTCTCCAGCCAGTCCGCCAGTTCCAGCCCCACATCGGTGAGCATTCCCGTCATATGGGTGGTGCGGACACGCGCCCCGGAAATGCGTGTGACCGTGGCGTTCTGGAGCCCCATGAGGAAACTCAGCCCGTAGGCCAGCACCGGATCCCGTTGCTGGGCCGAAAACAGAATATCAACAGCCCCCAGAAGCCCGAGCAGGCAGGCTTCCAGAAGGATGCTCCGTGCGTAGATCGACGGCAGATGACGGCGACGACCTGCATTGACCAGCAGCGCGGACAGCACCGCGCCGGCGACGAAGGCCAGTATCAGACCACAGCAGGACAGGACCAGTTCCAGATGGCCTTCATGTAGGCCACTCGCCAGTGCGGAGACATTGCCGGTCATATTGGCCGAATAATAACCCACAGCCAGAAACCCGGCGGCGTTCACGGCACCGGCTATAGCCGCCAGCGAGCAGCCCAGACGCCTGTCGATGCTGGCGTTGCGCTCCGCTCCCTCGTGAACAAGCACCTGTGCCTCCCGTCGTGACTGACCGCATGAGGGAGACTCCGTGTTTGTCGGTTTCCCCGGACAGCGATCTTTTTTATGGGCCAGATGATAACAGCCTGTCCTCTTCCGACAAAGCTTCCTGTTTTCAATTTCTTAGGACGGTATCTTCCCGGATTGCGAATTACCACAAACTTGAAGCGATACGCTCTCCCGACAGATAAATGTTGACGCCGACAGACTACACGGAACAAATCAGGAACATATAATCAGGAAAACCGCCTGCACAAGGGACATCGAGCCGTGACATGACCGCTGAAACCTGGAAAAAACCCGGCTTGGAAACCCTGCGAGCCGCAATCAGCCGTCTCGAAGGCCATAGTGACCGACGCCGCAAGACGCTGCCCTTTGGTGTGCGCGAGATAGACGCCCGTCTGCCCGGTGGCGGTCTGACGCTGGGCGCTCTGCATGAGGTGGCGGGCGGCGGGAATGATGCCCTGCACAGTGCGGCGGCCGGACAGTTCTGCGCCGGGATTGCGGCCCGCACGCGCGGCAAAGTGCTTTGGATCGTCACCCGTCAGGACGTGTTCGCCCCCTCCCTGAAACAGGTCGGACTGTCGGCACGCCGGACCATCTATGTCGAGGCGGGATCGGACGTCGATGTGCTGGCCTGCTTCGAGGAGGGGCTGCGGCATGGCGGCCTCGGGGCCGTTGTCGCCGAGGTAGCCCGCCTTTCCATGACCGCCTCACGCCGCCTGCAACTGGCGGCCGAAACATCCGGCTCTCTTGGCATCGCCATCCGACGCTGGCGGCGGCAGACGGATGCGGCGGATTTTGGTCAGCCCACGGCTTCCGTTACCCGCTGGCGGATCTCCGTCCTGCCATCCGTGTCGTTGCCGGTGCCCGGTGTCGGAAGACCACGCTGGTTGCTGGAACTGATCCGCGCCCGTGCGGGCGAATGTGCCGATTTTGAAGTGGAGGCCTGTGATGGCAAGGGTCGTCTCTCTTTACCTGCCGCTCTGGCCGACGGATCGGATCAGGAAGCGGCTGGACAAAGACGCGCCAGCGCCTGAGGTGCCGCTGGCGCTGGCCGGGCGTGAAGGGCGACGGCGGGTTCTGCTGTCTGTTGATCTGGCAGCCCGCAAGATGGGACTGCGCCCCGGCACGCCGGTGGCCAAAGCCCAGGCGCTCTATCCCGATCTGGTACTGATGGACGCCGATCCCGAGGGCGACCGTCTTGGACTGGAAAAGCTGGCGCTGTGGTTCCAGCACCGTATTGCGCCCATCGTGGCCGTCGATGCGCCGGATGGGCTAGTTCTGGACACGACCGGGGCAGATCACCTGCACGGTGGCGAGCTTCCCATGCTCAAGGACATGGTTCACCGCATGGCGGGCGCCGGGTTCCGGGCAAAGGCCGTGGTGGCGGATACATGGGGCGCTGGGCACGCCATTGCCCGTTATTGCCGGGCACCGATTGCCGTTGTGCCCTCTGGCGAGACAGCTTCCGCACTGGCTGATCTCCCCGTTGAAGCACTCCGCCTGCCGGACACGATTGTCGACGGACTGGCCACGCTGGGTGTATCGCGCATCGGACCACTGACCTCCATGCCACGGGCACCCCTAGCGCTGCGGTTCGGTCCTGATATCGCCCGCAGGCTGGATCAGGCGTTCGGGCGTATTGGTGAAGCCATCGTGCCAGTCCGCCCGGTTGATCCGGTCGAGGTCAGTCAGAATTTTGCAGAACCCATCGGCGCGGCCGAGACCATCGCGCGCTATATCGGCAAGCTGGTGCCGCTGCTCTGTCAGGGGCTGGACGAGCGTGGACAGGGCGTGCGGCGTCTTGATCTGCTACTGCATCGTGTGGACAGCCGCACCGAAGCGATCCGTGTGGCGACCGCCATGCCGGTGCGTGACGTGAAACGCCTGACCCGCCTGCTCTGCGAGAAGATCGAGACCATCGATCCGGGGTTTGGCATCGAGCGCATGGTGCTCATTGCCTCTCTGGCCGAACCGATAGACCGGCGGCAGACCGTGTCCTCCCTGATCGCCGAGGAAGAGGCCGACGTGTCCGACCTGATCGACACGCTGGCCAACCGTGTCGGTACACAGGCCCTGTATCGCTTTGCTCCAGTGGAAAGCGATCTGCCCGAGCGGTCCTTCTGCCGCGTGCCCGCGCTGGCGCCCGAGGAAACAAAGGACTGGCCGGATCACTGGCCTCGCCCTACCCGGCTGCTGGCACGACCGGAACCGGTGCAGGCCATGGCGGAACTGCCGGACCAGCCGCCGCTGTTCTTCATCTGGCGGGGTGTGCGGCGGAAAGTGAAATGCGCCGATGGGCCGGAGCGTGTCTTCGGCGAATGGTGGAAGAATGACGCCGAACTGACCATTGCCCGCGATTACTTCCGGGTGGAGGACACCAGCGGCGAGCGCTTCTGGCTTTACCGTGCCGGTGATGGTGAGCATGGCGAGACCGGCTCGCAGGGCTGGTTTCTGCACGGGATTTTCGGATGAGCCCCTCGGCACCGCGTTATGCCGAATTGCAGGTGACAACCTATTTCTCGTTCCTGCGCGGGGCGTCTTCTCCGATCGAACTGTTTGCGCAGGCAAAAGCTCTTGGCATCGAGGCGCTCGGCATCTGTGATCGTAATTCTCTGGCAGGCATGGTGCAGGCCCATGTCGCGGCAAAAGAGGTCGGGCTCCGCCTTGTTGTGGGATGTCGGCTTGATCTGGCCGATTTCCCGCCCGTGCTCGTTTATCCGATGGACCGCGCCGCCTATGGACGCCTGTGCCGTCTGCTCACCATCGGCAAGGCGCGGGCTGGAAAGGGCAAATGCAACCTGCTTTGGGAGGATCTGGTCGCGTGGAGTGAGGGTCAGATCGTTGTCATGATCCCGGACACGGCGGATGATGCCTGTGCTCTGCATCTTCGCAAGCTGAAAGAGGCCTTTGCTGACCGCGCCTACATGGCGCTCACCCTGCTGCGACGCCCCAATGACCAGATGCGGTTGTATGAACTGGCGAACCTGGCGCATCAGGCACGGGTGCCAACGGTCGTGACCAATGACGTGCTGTTCCACACCCATGACCGGCGCATCCTGCAGGACGTCGTCACCTGCATCCGGCATAACACCACCATCGACGAGGCGGGGTTTGTCCGCGAGCGTCACGCCGACCGCTATCTCAAACCACCACAGGAAATGGCCCGGCTGTTCAGCCGTTACCCCGAAGCGGCCGCCCGCACCATGCAGATCGTCGAGCGCTGCCGCTTCTCGCTCGATGATCTGGCCTACCAGTATCCCGATGAAGTATCCGTGCCCGGTCAGACACCCCAGCAGGCTCTGGAAACCCTGACATGGGAGGGGGCTGAGCGAACCTACCCGGAAGGTATTCCCGCTGAAGTCAGAAAAACGCTTCAGCACGAACTCGGCCTGATCGGGCGGATGCAGTATGCGCCGTATTTTCTGACCGTGAACAGCATCGTCCGCTATGCCCGCTTTCAGGACATCCTCTGCCAGGGCCGTGGCTCGGCGGCCAATTCTGCCGTCTGTTACGTGCTCAGCATCACGGCCATTGATCCCGCGCGCAATTCGCTGCTGTTCGAACGCTTCGTCTCTGAAGAACGCGGCGAACCGCCGGATATTGATGTCGATTTCGAGCATGCACGGCGTGAGCAGGTCATCCAGTGGGTCTATGAGCATTACGGTCGTGACCGGGCGGCCCTGACGGCCGTGGTGATCCGCTATCGCGCCAAGGGAGCCTTGCGGGATGTTGGCAAGGTCATGGGCCTGCCGGAAGACCTGATCCGCACACTGTCAGGTCAAATTCACGGCTGGGGCCGCAAACTGGACGATGACGCCCTGCATGACACTGGCGTTGATCTGTCAGACAGACGTATTCGCCTGACGCTGGATCTGGCGCGTTGCATGATTGGCGTGCCCCGTCATCTGTCGCAGCACCCCGGTGGTTTTGTCCTGACCCATGACCGGCTGGATGAACTGGTGCCCATCGAGCCCGCTTCGATGGAGGACCGCCAGATCATCGAGTGGGACAAGGACGATATCGACGTCCTGAAATTCATGAAGGTCGATATTCTGGCTTTGGGCATGCTCACCTGCATGAAAAAGGGACTGGATCTGCTGGCGGACCACAAGGGGCAGCATTTCACGCTCCAGACAATCCCGGCTGAGGATCCGCGCACCTACGCCATGATCCGCAAGGCCGACACGATCGGCGTGTTCCAGATTGAATCCCGCGCCCAGATGTCCATGCTGCCACGGCTCAAACCGCGTGTGTTCTACGATCTGGTCATTGAGGTCGCGATCGTGCGTCCCGGCCCCATACAGGGGGATATGGTCCATCCCTATCTCCGCAGGCGTGAAGGGATAGAACCTGAAAACTATCCCACTCCGGAACTGGAAAAGGTTCTGAAAAAGACGCTTGGCATCCCGCTGTTTCAGGAACAGGCCATGCAGGTGGCCATGATCTGCGCCGGGTTTACCGCCGCCGAGGCCGATCAGCTTCGGCGGGCCATGGCGACGTTCAAAAATACCGGCACCGTCTCGCAGTTTCAGACACGCCTGATCGAAGGCATGCGCGCCAATGGGTATGACGAGGAATTCGCCGAGCGGATCTATCAACAATTGGAAGGCTTCGGTTCTTACGGATTTCCCGAGAGCCACGCCGCAAGTTTCGCCATTCTGGCCTATTCGTCGTCGTGGATGAAATGCACACATCCGGACGTGTTTCTGGCCTCGCTCCTGAATTCCCAGCCGATGGGTTTCTATGCACCGGCACAACTGGTCCGTGATGCGCGGGAACATGGTGTGGAAATCCGACCCGTCTGTGTGAATGCCTCACGCTGGGACAGCACGCTGGAAGGACCGGAAAGCCCCAATGGCCGCTTCGCCGTGCGGCTGGGCATGAGCCTGGTGAAGGGACTGGCCAACGACGATGCGGCCCGGATTGTTGCGGCGCGCGCCAGTCGGCCTTTTGTCTCCGTGGATGATCTGTGGCGTCGGGCTGGCGTGAAAGCGGCAGCCCTGACCCATCTGGCCGAGGCCGACGCGTTCCGCCCCACCCTCGGGCTGGCACGGCGCGAGGCGCTCTGGGCGATCAAGGCGTTGCGTGATGAGCCGTTGCCACTATTTGCGGCAGCGCAGGTCACGAGGGAAGCCGAAGAACCGGATGTGCTGCTGCAACCCATGCGCGACGGGGCCGAGGTGGTGCGGGATTACAACCGGCTTGGCCTTACCCTGCGGGATCATCCCCTGACCTTCCTACGCAAGGATCTTCAGGCCAGGGACATCATGTCCTGTCGGCAGGCGCTGGCGGCAAAGGATGGGAAGCGTCTCACCGTGGCGGGGCTGGTGCTGGTGCGGCAGCGGCCAGGCTCCGCCGAAGGCGTGATGTTCATGACGCTGGAGGATGAAACGGCAAACATGAACGTCATCATCTGGCCGGATCTGTTCGATGCAAACCGGCGCGTGGTGCTCGGCAGCCAGATGATGGCCGTGACAGGCATGCTCCAGAAGGAAGGCGAAGTCGTGCATCTGGTGGCTAAGGAGATCACTGACCTTTCCGGGTTACTGGCGGAGGTCGGTAATCGCTCTTCTACTGAGAGAACCCATGACAGCGATTCCGCCGGTGAGCGTATCGTCGTCAGATCGCGTAATTTCCACTGATCGATAAGGCTAGAGACAGGCATCACGCTATCGTGACATGGCCTGCTTTAAGCCCAAACTACGCTGGAGTTTCACTCCCATTTGCATCCTATATGCATCCTGCGGGGTGATTTAGGCACAAAAAAGCCACCCTTGAGGGTGGCTTTTCTTTAGTCTTTTCAGACACTTATATCT
>NZ_BCTP01000066.1 GCF_001571345.1 Komagataeibacter xylinus NBRC 15237
GATAGTAAGCAGAGAAACTTAGTCTATTCGAGATTCTGCTTTCCCAAGAAAACAAGTATTTTATGTGCGACGGTCGACAAATTTCTATCGCGCCATCCAATGCCGTAATCAAGATGTGAAAAACCGTCGCCGTCGCGCACTTCTAGCACAGTTACCTGCTCAAGGATCGTACCTGGAAAAAATGCGAGCCAGCCAGCCGGCATGAGCGTAATACCATGTCCGTTAATGACGAGAGCGATCGTCCGCAGACTTATGATTTCTTCCCTACACACTGTTGGTAGAAAGCCAGCAATGCTTGCTTTGCGTTTTAACAGTGTAGACATGTCCTCTCCTGTATCATCGTTACCGAAGACAAAAGTTTCTTCCCGTAAATCGCTCCAACATGTCGTGACAGACGAAGCAAGAGGATGGTTTGTCGGTGTCACAGCGACAATTCGATCGCTCCACAGTGGTAAGGTAGCTGCGCAAGATTCGTTCAGCGGAAGGGCTATAATTACTAAATCAACGATACCGTCGAAAAGAGCCGAAATTACATCTCTCTTGGATACGTCACGATATATAAACGAAATACCGGGATAAAGAATTCTATACGGTTCGATGAAGGCCGACACCCGTCCTGGCGGTACATTACTTTGTATTCCTATTGATACGATACCGCTTTCACCCAAGGCGCATCTCCGAGTATATTCATAAAGAGCATTTGTGTCGTGCAACAGAGCCTCAGCTTGTCGGAGGAATGCTTCGCCGACTGGCGTAGGCGTTGTGCCAGATGATGTCCTGCGGAAAAGCTGAATTCCGACGCGCTCCTCAAGTAGCCGAAGTGAACGACTGACTGCGGACTGTTTGGAATTTAGAGCGCGTGCCGCGCCATGGATGCTTCCTTGAAGAGCAATTGCGCATACGCATTGCAGTTCCCGTAGATCAAGAGGAGGGTGTCTTACCATTCCATTTCTTTCCTCTCATACAAATTAAAATTCGACAGTTTGTAGTGTGAGTGTTGTAACGCACAATAATATAATTTATGTATACATGAAAAATATAATGTAATATTTATATATGTCTTATATACCACAATTAATACCTAGATATATTTATTCGCATCTATAGATATGCGCGCATGACTCTAGTTTGTAGGCAGAGATAAGATTGTCGGGTCCATTCTCCCAGCAACGGCAACAATTGCAATAACAGCAATAGAAAGTGCAATTTCGGCTATTGTTCCGCGTTGAAGATATTTAAGGCTAACCGTAATGTTTCTTTTCTGGCGTAGATTTTTCACGTATACATAGCGGTTGACGCAGGCGATACAGACCATACCGCTCGTTAATCCCAGCTTGAGAATGAGTAGTGTAGAATAGACAGTGACATGCTTCGGCCATCCCCCCAGGATATTCAGGCCGAGTCCAGAGCCGGTAAGCAGGACCAGAAGCACCGCGATATGCCCCGCAGCCGAGTACCGTGCTAACGCCACTTGCATGGAGCAATCCCACTTCTTTTTTCGTGTATCACTGACAAGCATGGCAACGGGGATGAGGCCCCCGCACCAGAAACTACCTGCAAGCAAATGCACGGCCTGGAAGAACATCGCGCCCACACCGATCATGCGCACGTGACCTGTCAAGGCTGTCGCCGTCAGAAGCACGCATGCGGGTATGACCGACAGGACCGCGCCGCATTTACGCCAAGTTAGAAGTAGAAGACAGACGCCAGCTACGGCCTGAATGATCCATGCCTGTCCAATGGTGGTGTCAACAAGCACGGCTTTGCTTAAAGTCGGCGAGAAGGCATCCTGCCATCCATCTCCGACCTCGGAGACTTCGGCTGGCAGTGTTGCAACGACGATTACCGTCGTAAAAACGCTCCCCCATGCCCAAAACTTTCCCAGGCGGGCAGAGAGTGCGTTTCCGAGTTTGCGCGGAGCCAGCCACCCTGCAAAAAGCAGGCTACCTGTAAGAAAGAGCGCCAGGCTGTCTCGTGCGGCGCGACATAGGATCAGGAAAGCATCCGGTGTCATCGGTTAGTAACTGTGAACCCGTAGACGCCATGAGTCTTGTGTCCATCGACGGCAAGGGCGTGCCAGGTTACGGAATATCGTCCAGGCACGAGGTCAATTTTGAGCGGGATCGTCAGAGTCTTGCCGTCATCCGACAGGGAAACGTTTCCTGTTTCTATAACATTACCCTTGGGGCCAGTGACAACGACGCCGGTGAGCTTGACAACTACTGCTTCAGTAAAGCCTAGCGTCAGGCTCTGCGGCGCCGTTCCCGTGCTATCCGCAGCGGGTATTTCGGCGTTCAGGTGGGCATGTGCATAGGCAGGGTCCGCCATCTGCAGAACGAAGTTCCCTGCGAGACACATAGAGGCAACGATTTTACGGATAGAAGTCATGTTTACTTTCCTTGCTTGGTGTGAATTACAGCAGAAAGACAAATATTTTCAGAGAAAAAAGTCTCTTATTGACCAACGAAAAGGATACCTTCGACGCAGCTATGCTGTTGAAAACAGAATAGTATTGAAAGCTTTCGTCATGCGTTGCTCAAGCTCATCAATGTCTTTTTTAGAAATAATGAGAGGTGGTGCTAAAATTATGCTATCGTGTGAGATGCTTATCAGGACGCCGTGTTCCATACATGCTTTCACAACTGACCGTTTGATGTCTCTCTTCTCATCATTTCGGAAATCAAGCTCCCTGTAGCTACGGAATCCGACTTCAATCGCGCTTAATAATCCGATTGTCCGTGTGGATCGGACCAGTTCGTGTGCCGCAAGTTTCGAAATCATCTTTATCCAATGTTCTGAAATATCCCGCACATGATCTACTATTCTTTCATCCTCATAGATTTTTAGCGTTTCAAGGGCGACGGCAGCGGCAACAGGATGTGCGTGATATGTGCCGCCATGATGAAACCCATGGTGCATAATCGAGCAGTCCACCAATGCGGAGTGAAAATCATCATTCATGACGACCGCCGAAATCGGTTGATAGGCCGCTGAAAGCCCCTTCGATGCGACGAGGCAGTCGGGCGTCTGGTTGACGGTCTGGCTTCCCCACATCTTTCCGGTTCGACCGAAGCCCGTCACGATTTCATCGAAATAAAGAGGAATATCGCGCATCGACAAGACGTTGCGTATTGCTTCAAAATATCCTTCCGGCGCTGGGTACATGCCGCCAGCAATCGAGACTGGCTCGCAGAGGAAGGCCGCGATATTTTCGGCACCCGTGTGATCTATCAGTTCTGCCAGTTCCAGCGCCAGGCGATGTGCATAATCTTCTTCTGTTTCTCCAGCCAACGCGTCACGTGGCCAGCGGGGTTGCGCAGCATACAGAATATCGTCACCCGTCAGATCGAATGAATTGATAATGCTTTCGATCCCGCCAAGTCTCGTGGCAAATATCGTCGATCCATGGTAGCTCCCCCGACGCGTGATTATTTTATGCCGTTTTGGATTTCGTTGTTTATTGATATACCAAGTCGTTTTAATGAGAGTTTCGATAGCTTCCGATCCGGTTGTGGCGAAAAGAACGTGAGCGTCCGGTATCGGCGCTGCCGCGCTGAGCGCGTCCGCAAGCGCGTGGACGACAGGGACCGTCCGGTTTAGCGCGGTGGGATAGACTGGCAGCTCTCGCATCTGGCGTGTGGCGGCTTCGATCAGGCGTTCATTATGAAAGCCGAGCGTAGCGCAAAACAGTGCCGACACCGCGTCGATATAGTCTTTACCCGAAGAATCGAAGACGAAGACACCAGATCCAGATACCATATCGACGCCTGATGACATGGCGGAGTTGCTAAGATGCGATAAGCCGTACACCAGTCGCGAAGTCATCATTGTGCGCCTTTACCAGAGGGAGAGGCTGAGGGCAGAGCCAAAGGGCAGGTCTTTCCCGGATCTGAGAACGCCGGGTTGGTGAGGAAGCTCTGATCCGTCAGGGAGTTCAGGAAGGCGATCACGTCCGCGATCTCCGCCTCGCTGATATCGAACGGCTCTATGAACTGGTCGCGCAACGGGTTCTCTCCGTGTGGCCCTGTCGCCGACCGACCTCCCTTCGAGTAATGTGCTGCCAGCACGTCGTGCAGCGTGGCGATGGAGCCATCATGCATATAGGGACCCGTCAGAGCGACGTTGCGCAGGCTTTCCGTGCGGAATTTCCCCTCGTCCTCGGCATTGCCTGTCACTGTCCGCAGCCCGTGATCACTGGCAGGATAGGCCCCCTTGCCGTCCTCGTTATACAAGCCGGTATTGTGAAAGCCTGTTTCTGGAAAGGGCATGTTAGCCGCGCGGATATTGTCGGTCAGATTCAGGCCATTATGGCAATGCGAACATTCGAGCTTCTCGCCGAAGAAGAGCGCCTCGCCTCGTTGCGCGGCCGGGGACAGCGCCGTCTTGTCGCCATGCAGCGAGTGGTCGTAGGGACTGTCGAAGGACAGCAGCGTGCGCTCGAAGGATGCAATCGCCTTCGTGACCGTGGAGAGTGTGATCGCGCCCTTCGCCTCGGGGAAGGCGACACGGAACAGGCGCGCATAGCAGGGATCATCCGAGAGCCGGGCGAACAGCGCCTTTTCCTGGCCGCCCATGCCCAGCTCGACCGGTTGGTCGCTGAACATCGGGATCAGCATCTGCTTTTCCAGAGTGGTGAGCTGTGGATTGGCCCAGGTGTAGCTCGGCAGATAGGCTACGTTCGCCAGTGGCATCGGCGTGCGTAGTCCCGGCTCGCCATGCGCGCCTACATGCGTCGGGACACCAGAGGCAAAGCCCAGTTTCTGGAGATGGCACGACGCGCAGGCGAGCGTCCCATTCTCCGATAGCCGTTTGTCATAAAACAGCCGCCGCCCCAGTGCGACCTTCTCTGCCCTCATCGGATTGTCGGACGGGACGACTGGCGCAGGCGCCCAGGAGGGGATGTCCCAATGCCACGTCGTGGGCCGGGTTGCGGCCGATAGAAGCAGCGCCCCCCCACCCAGAAGGGCCATCTGGAGAACTTTGCGAAATAACGTGCGCATCTTATCGACCCCGAAATACCGACTGAGCCGGCGGAGAGGTCTCTGATCCGAATGGCAGGCCGAACTCACGGAACACACCTGCGCAATCCTTGTCGTCCGGTCCAGACATGCAACCTGGCGCACTATTAATCTGGTTGGTGCTGACATTACTCAGAGCGAGCAGTCGACTTATGTCGAGCTTCACGGTCTGATGCGCCGGATCGAACTCCGGCAGCGTGACCGTGACGAGGTTCGGGGCCGTGCACGCGCCCTTCGGCGCCTCGACCGCGCTGGCGGACTCACAGCCGGTGCTCCCGATATGGACAGGGAAGCCGTGCGGTCGCGCTTTGTCGCCAGGCTTCGGAATCATCGTGATGTCGAGCGTGAAAAAACGATATCCTGACTGCCAGGTCCAGAACATGCTCGTCATGTTCAGTGGTGGCTGTGCAATCGTAGGATCGCCGTGATTGGCGGCCATAGGCAGCCCAACGGTGAAGCGCAGGCCGGTGAAATGGCCTTGCGGCCAAACAAAACTGATAGCCGAGTTCGGCGACGGAGTCGTATCGCTGCATGGAATATTGCGATCGATCAGGTCGATCAGCGCTATCCCGTCACGCTGCCAGAGGCCGGACGGCCCTGGCTTGACCAGCACCGCACGGCCGTCCTTCGTGAGCAGCGCCACATCGTGGATGTAGAAGCGTAGATCGTTGATGCGGACCGTATTGTCGCTTGTCCCCACCGGGCTTATGGTTCTAGCACAACTTACCGGCTGGTTTCCGAATGCCGCCTGGAAAGTAAGGCGCCCGAGCTTTGGTGCTGCGTGGGCTTCGTTTGAAGAAAAGGCCGGGAAAATAAATAGACCCATCCCAATGAATAACAAAAAAAAATTTATTCTATACACTGACGGCGCATAGGTCAAATTGCTCACAGTATGCGGCTCCATCCAGGGAATACAGAAATTTTGTTATCAAAAATAAGGAAATACGACGGAATATCATCTTCCGGGCTTAAATCCGCACCAATTTCAATTTCTTGAATTTCTCGTTGCAGATCTACCGCACGGCACTTCCAGCCGACAGTCCAGTTTTGTTTGATACCGCGGTAAATGGCGATGCCTAGTGCTTCTGTGCGATCAGATATGGCCCACCGAGCAGCTGCAGCTCCCGCCAATTCCGATAGAATGATTTCGGAATTAGAACTATTCAGCATCTCATTTTCTTGCAACCAAATGATAACCCAGAGGTGTAATGGCCAACCAAAACAAATTTTTCGCTCAGAACCCCACCTCATAAAGGGCCGAAAAATATTGAATCCGTCTTGATCACCAGAAAAATCCAGTAGGGATGGACATGGATCATAAAGAGCATGCCAATAACCGCGCCACGCAATATCTAATCGCACCAACGCGCGCCTGTTGTCAGAAAACAAAGAAAACTGATCTGGGCGCGACATAAAGTCTATGACATCGATATCACGCAAATATTTTCTATGATTGTTCATTGTATACACTCTGGTTTTTCGATTTCAAGCGAAGGCTGTTTAAATCTTCCACTATAAGGTCGTAATCAAAATTTCCGTCTCGTTCGTAAGTAATTGTAGTATTTTCACGAAAAAACAGATCAGCATAACGATCTATGAAGATCTCCGTTTCTGATGAAATCTGCTCCGAATGTGAATCAATTAAAATATTATTATCGCTTGGTGCTGGAGTGTATCCTGCAACATGATAGTGTAGCGTTTTCGATATTACATTCTTCCAGTCGTCTATGTCTGCGCCCGTATTCCTAGAGGCACAAACAGCATTGGATATATCAAACAACACATTACATTCAGTTTTCTTTGATATATGCTCGAAGAAAGTTGGAGCCTCATAAGAACCGTCGAGCAGTGAAGGATAATTCTCTAAATATAGAGTATGACCAAGCATATCCTGCCATCGCCGAATTTTATCAAAATATATTGACCCTATTGCATAATTTATTTCGGCGAGTTGATAAAAATTAGTTCCGTTATGCTCGAAAAGTGCGATATGATCGGAAATATAAAGTGGCTGAAACGCCTCAGACATTTGCGTTATTCTGCTTGATATATACTTTAATTCTTCCTCACCTCGCTCCAAAAAACGGGATTGCATAATATGGAATGCGACAGGGCAAGGAAATTTCTTTGCAATTTCTGTTGGATTGAGATGTAAAAAATTGTCGATCAGGAGTTCGACGTAATCTATATGTCCCTCGTCAATAAGGGACATAATAGATGAGTAAGATTGGCCGCCAGTGAAATTTATGCCAATAGAACCGTTACACATCGTATACCTCCTAGGGCGAGACTGGCGCGGAAAGGCGCCAGTCTCTGTATTGTTTTAAGCGTTATAACCGCAGACACCCGAACCACACTGCAGTCCGGCCCGGACAGGTACAGAAATTTGTTTGGTTTTAAGTATAGTTATAGTAATAGTCATTTCATACCTCCAGTAACCACAATAGACATTCTATGTGGCGTCTAATTATACATAAAAACAGGAAATAAATCAATGGAATTACGTGTAATAATTTGATTTATTTCAGAATAACCTCCTGGCGATTGTCAAAATCTATATGATAGATCAAAGCGAAAGCTGCGACCTACTTCAGGAAAATCAACGTTTGTGGAAGCCATTTTATACATACTGTATTCCTTGTCGAATAAGTTGGTAACAGCAAAATTAATTCGCCAAGGCTTGCGAGGAGGTGCCCAGGTTGCGAGTATGTCGTGCACCATATAGCCGGGACGCCGACGAATAATAGTTGCATCGTAGTTCTGAGCGTCTACGGCCATGAGGCTGTACATTAAAGTCAGTCCGATGTTCGGAAAACGGTAACGCATATCAGCGGCAACTTTATCTGGAGGCGAGTACAACCCAGCACCGGTCCGAGCGTTTGTGACTCTTATGTGGCTGAAGCTCAGATCAAACCCCCAGTTTCCTATGTCGTAATTACTATGTAGCTCAATACCGTAACGTGTGGCGTGTCCAACGTTCTGATATTGATAAATGGGTCTGTTTTTCCCATATTTTCCATTAAAACGCCCGATAGCAACTTCTTGAATGAGATTGGTTACGTCTTCGTAAAAACCTGTAGCGCGGACGCTCGCACGATCGTGCTCGCTAAACAGTGCGCTCTTTGTATAAGTAAATCCGCCTTCGTATGTTTTGGCAGATTCGGGTTTTAGATTTTTGTTAGAAACAAAATTTGCGAACCATTGATTGCCTGTCAAATCCATGTCGCTTTGCGCTGGGGTGGGAGCATTATAAGCTTTCCCCCAACTGAGATATATCATCCATTCGCGTGTTGGTTGCCACGATAATGTTATTTTTGGAAGAATAGCACCGTTTGAGCTATTTGAGAGACCTTTCCCGTGTTCAGGAAAGGTATTGTATCTATCGTAACGCAAGCTAGGGGAAAGAGTGACATGGTGGCGAAATTTTATTTCATCTTGCCCGTAAACCCCATATACCTGCTGTTGTGCGTTGGGTGTATTTGAACCAGATGTGGTGTACGTATAAAAATCGCGGTAGTAATTTACGCCTCCAGTAAATTTATGTCTTCCAAACAATCCGAAATTACGAAAGTATGATTTTTGTAAGTCGAAACCATAGGTCTCAAGGACAGTGGACCCGCCATTAGAGTCCATGCTGTTCGGCACCTGCTTTGAGGCCATTTTCGTTCTGTAAAGGGTCAGCCTTCCATCTTCCTCGCCTTGCTCGTTACGTGTTGTGAGGTGCAATGTTGACTCGTCCTGTCGGACATTTTGCTCTTGGCAGGTAGAACAGTGGTAAGTGGAAGGACCTTTTTGTGGCACTGAAGATCTATAGTTTTCATCAAGATAAAATTGCTGACCAAAATCTATTCTAATTCGGTCATTGATGTCATATCCAAGTTTAAGTAGTGCGCTGTGGCTTTGCCCGTCATTGGGTGAAAGTCTCTCGCCGCCCCCTAATCGTATCGAGTTGAAGGTTTGCCCAGAATAAGCAAGAAGCGCATCGAACTTGCCCCATTTTCCGTATATTTTTGCTGATCCCTTCCCATTTCCGTTGGCGCTTTGATAGCCGCCATCAATTTCTCCGCCCAAGCCTTGACCCGGTTTCAGAAGGGACTTTGCGTCAATAGTCTTAATTGACATAACTCCGCCGAGACCACCTGTTCCATAAAGAGTGGACGCTGATCCGGCGACAACTTCTACACTCTGGATAAAGGCGGGATCGATATAAAGCGGCGCTTCAATCCCTTGGGAATCCCAATTACGCCGTGCGCCATCGACCATCAAAATGATCTCGCGTCCCGCAAACCCACGGATTTGGGGAACCTGACCTTCCATACGCGCCGTGCCGACCATATCGACATCAGGCAAGCGATTGAGGGCATCTGAAATCGTGGAAGATTGCCTCATTTGGATGTCCTGACGTGTTATCAGGCTGACCGAGGCGGGAACGTCCTGGATCTGCTGTGGCGTTCGCGTGGCTGTGACAACGAGCCGCTCAGCTGCGTTGCTGGATATAGGGACGGCTGCTCCTGTTTTTACGTGAGCGCCGAGTTGTTTTGACGTGTTTCGTGATGACTGTTCCGGAGTTTTTTTAATCGCCGCCTGCCTGGTTGATGCGGCACTCTCACGCTCTTTTCCGGGCAGTTCATTGGCATGCGCCGCGAAGGACGGGATAAGAAAAATTGCGGCGGCAGAAAGTAAGTGCGCGCGGTGGAACGTGTGTGCGCAAACATGTGTCGAAGACATGGAAGCTGATCCTGAGCTGAGAATATCGTTCAGCCAGCAGGACGGTCATTGTCTTTTTCGTCATTAGTTTATGACGTCAGCGACGCACTATGCGTTAAGTGAACGCGTACGGTCGATGAATGACAGCTTAAACGGCCTGCGGGCGCTAGAAGACCGCAGACACAGGGGGGCCACAGGAGAAAGGAACACCAAGTGTGATGACAGGTGGAGCACGGGGGTTAACGATGTTGACGTGGCGTTGCCAACGAATAAACGCCAGTGCCAGCAAGATCACGAGAGCTGTGAACAGGAATACTGGCAGGTGCAGGAGGGGGCATAACGGACAGCTTCCATCGTGATGAGAAGGATGCCCGGACATGTGGTCGTGGTCGCCCTCATTGTCGGCTGACACAGCCTGCGTCACATTGTCCATTGTCATGCCAGGCATATCCGCACAGACGGAGTGCTTATGTGGCGTGTGATAAAGATGTGGAGCGATATCAATGCCTGTCAGGCGCAGGATGGTAGCACGAGGCATTTCTCCCGGCATTGCCTGACTCTGGATCAGGAGTTGCCCCAGAAAGCCCATGAGCGTGAACGCGACCAGAAACCAGCGGCTCAATGAAGAGCGGGGCGCAGGATGTATGGCATGGGCCATCTTTTGAAAACATATGCTCCTGTCACGGTAGACTTTTTATAAAATCCATTATGGTTGCGAGCCTGTCAACCCGATATTGCACACACATGGCAGGCATTCCTACCAGGATGCTTGAAGAGCCCATTTTGGCTTGGCGGCGGCTTTGTTTCGCAAATACGTGGAAGATCGCCGAAGTTCACATCCACGT
>NZ_BCTP01000067.1 GCF_001571345.1 Komagataeibacter xylinus NBRC 15237
GGTATTACGGCTTTTCGGAAAGCCATGCAGCCAGCTTCGCCATCCTTGCCTATTCGTCATCCTGGATGAAATGCACCCATCCGGATGTGTTTCGTAATCGGCCGCTTGAGGCCGCCTTATGCCTGAGGATTGTGACTGGTAACTTACCGTCGTTAACGACGTCGTTATTGACGTCGTTTGGGAGGTAAATATGGCTCAGGAAATCCTGATTGGCGTTGAACGTCGGCGACGATGGCCGGACGAACGGAAGCTGGAGATTCTGGCTGAAGTTGGTGTGGACGGGGCAAGTGTATCGGATGTGGCACGTCGGCATGGCCTGACCCGCCAACATCTTTACCAGTGGCGTACTTCATTCCGTCAAAGACTGTCTTCCCCAGATCAGTCTGTGGCGTTTGTTCCTGTTGCTTCCGTGAATGCACCCGCTGTGGCGTCTGGCGATGATACTGACGAGTTGGCCATTGTGCTGCGCAATGGCCGTTGTATCAGGGTGACGGGACATCCTGCCGAAGAGCTTCTGGCACGGGTCATCCGGATCGCGGAGACGGCATGATTGGCGCGGGCAACGGTATGCGTGTCTATCTGGCCTGCGGGGTTACGGATATGCGCAAGGGGATATCGGGCCTGGCGGCACTCGCACAGGACGTGCTGCGTCAGAGCCCGACATCAGGGGCGCTCTTTGCCTTTCGTGGTCGCCAGGGGGACAGGATCAAGCTTCTGACGTGGGACGGTCAGGGGTTCTGCCTTTATTACAAAGTGCTCGAGACCGGACGTTTTCCGTGGCCCTCCCCGGCAGATGGCGTGCCCGCCTGACAGCCGCACAGATGGCCATGCTCTGGGAAGGAATCGACTGGAGACGGCCATCCTGGTCGGCGCCCCCCTCTCGCGTAGCCTGATTTTTTTCGTTATTTCTGTCGCGGATTTCTTTGTTTTCTGGCAGTTTTCCGCTATTATCCAGAGATGGAGCGACACCCTGGCCCCCTGCCTGATGATCTGGAGACCCTCAAGGGCATCATCATGGCCCAGCAGGGCGAGATCGTGCGGCTGTCGGCGTCGGCCCGGGCCTATGATGCCCCTTGTCCAGTCGCTCAGGATCCGGATCGCTGCGCCTGCAGAAACAGAAATTCGGGGCCAGTTCAGAAAAGATCGAGCGTGAGACTGAACAACTCGAACTGCTCCTCGAAGATGTGGAAATCGCCATCGCGGCAGCCGATCCGTCTCCCGAAAGTGAGGGGGGCGATAACGGCGATGCCGTGGTCTCTCCCCAAAGACGGCGCGGCAGACCCCGGGTCTCGGACGCCACTCCACGGGAGCGCATTGTGCTCGACCCGGGTGAAGCCTGTTCCGCCTGTGGCGGCCCCTTGCGCCTCGTTGGCGAAGATGTCACCGAAATCCTTGAATTCATCGCAGCAAAACTGAAAGTCGTCAAAACGGCACGGCTGAAGAAATCCTGCCGTCATTGCGAAACAATGGTGCAGCCTGAAGCGCCATCGCGCCCTGTCCCACGGGGCATGGCTGGCCCCGGGCTCCTGGCCCATATCCTGGTCTCGAAATTCGATGACCATATCCCGCTTTATCGTCAGAACGAGATCTTTGCCCGTCAGGGTGTCGAAATCCCCCGTTCAACCCTGATCGACTGGTGTGGTCAGGCCGTTGCCGTTCTGCGTCCTCTCACAGATATGATCCGTCAGGAGGTCGTGGGGGCAGACCTGCTTCATGCCGATGATACGCCCATCCAGGTTCTTGATCCCCGCCTGCGCCAGGCTGGCAAACCACGCGGTGTGAAGGAAGGGCGGATCTGGACCTATCTGCGCGATCCCCGCCCCTGGGGCGGGAGTGATCCACCCGCCGTTGCCTACTGGTTCTCTCCCGATCGCAAGGGGATCAATCCCCAGACCCATCTGGCACAGTTCCGTGGTATTCTGCAGGCAGACGCCTACGCCGGGTTCAGGGACCTGTATAAACCCGATGCAACGGGAACCGTGCGTGTGCGCGAAGCGGCCTGCTGGGCTCATCTACGCCGGGCATTCCATGATGTCTGGAAGGGCAGTGATTCGACAATTGCAAGGGAAGCGCTTGAGCAGATCGGAGAGCTCTACGATATCGAGCGGCAGATCACCGGGCATCCGGCCCCGTATCGCCTGGCGATCCGGCAGGAAAAAAGCCGCCCCCGCGTTATAGCGTTCCATGCCTGGTGCGAAGCACAGCTCACCCGCATCCCCGGGAAGGGAGAACTGGCAAAAGCGATCCGCTATGCGCTCAACCGGTGGGCCGCCTTTACCCTGTTTGTGGAAGATGGTCGTGTCGCCATTGACAATAATCCTGCCGAACGGGCCATACGGCCCGTATGCGTCGGCCGAAAAAACTATCTCTTTGCCGGTTCCGATGCCGGTGGGGACAACATCGCTGACGCCATGACCCTCATCGAAAGCGCAAAACTCTCAGGCCTCAACCCGCATGATTACCTCGCTGACGTCCTGGCCCGTATCAACGAGCACAAGATCAACCGGCTCCACGAACTGTTGCCATGGAACTGGAAACCCGTGACAGATCTTCACAAACAGGCCGCATGATCAACGGCGGCCTTAAGCGGCCGGTTACTGTGTTTCTGGCAGCACTCCTGAACAGCCAGCCGATGGGATTCTACGCCCCGGCCCAGCTTGGGCGCGACGCGCGCGAGCACGGGGTCGAGATCCGGCCGATCTGCGTCAACGCTTCGCGCTGGGACAGCACGCTTGAAGGCCCGGAGCGGGATGACGGACGGTTTGCCGTCCGTCTGGGCATGAACCTGGTAAAAGGGCTGACCAATGAGGATGCCGCGAGACTCGTAGCAGCTCGTGGCGACCGTCCCTTTGCCTCGGTCGATGATCTGTGGCGCAGGGCAGCGGTGAAGGGGGCGGCCCTGACCCATCTGGCCGAGGCGGACGCCTTCCGGCCGGGATTGGGTCTGGCCCGGCGCGAGCACTACAGTTGTGTTTTGATGTGAGAGGCATAGGCTTTTGCCTGATGTATTCGTCTGAAGCGTGACCAATGCAGGATATGGTTGAGGGAGATCTGGCGCTGGGTCAGCCTGACGATAAGACGCCGGATTTCCTGAATGGACCACCGGATCAGACCTGGTACGGGTTCGCTGGTCTTTTTTTGGGAGACCTGTCGTTTGCCTGTGCCCTGACCCCGGCCATCAGGGCATAGGCCAGCATGACAAGGGATACGTGACGATGCCAGCCGTGCCAGGAGCGGGTTTCATTGTGATCGAGGCCGAATTCGTTTTTGGCCGTTCTGAACCCCTCTTCAATCCGCCATCGCGTGCCTTCGACCTGAACCAGCTTTTCAGGCGTCGTTCCTGAGGGGCACCAGACAGTGAAGTATGCAAGGTCCCCGTCGGCTGGGTTCCGGCGCACAAGGAGCCCCCGGATCCAGGTTCTGTTGTCGGCCGGGGTATAGTCTGCCCCCTCGAGTTCGGCGAGCGGACACCACAGCCAGTCATACTGACGATCGCCTTTCGTCCCGTGTCCGGCTGACAGGGAGACCCAGTCTTCTTCTGGAGCATCCCGGGCGATATCACGGGCTTCTCCCGCAACCGGTCTCTCTCCCAGGCCCCAGGAGTTGAACCAGTGACTGCCTGCCACCCCCAGAACATACCCTTTTGCGGCATGACGCAGGCTCATTTCGATTTCCCCTACGCCATAGACACTGTCAGCAGCGACCCATTCGAAGGGAAGGCCGGCCTGCAGGCCGCGTTCGATCATCTGTCGGGCCAGAGAAGGTTTGGTTGCAAACGTTACGTCCGCAGGAACAGAGGCCGCAGACAGCCGTACCGGATCTGATGTCCAGGCTTTGGGAAGATACAGGGCGCGATCCACGAAAGCATGACCCCGTGAAGAAACATAGGCTGCAAACACACCAACCTGACAGTTCGTGATCTTGCCAGCCGAACCCGTGTACTGGCGCCCTACACCACAGGATGCCTTGCCTTTCTTGAGAAAACCGGTCTCATCGATCACAAGAACCGCGTCTTCATCACCCAGGGTAATCTGAACATGATCGCGGACAATGTCGCGCAGACCGTCAGCGTCCCACTGCGTCCGGCCCAGCAAAGCCTGCTGACGCCAGGGGCCTTCGTCGCCTGCGGCTTCCGCACGTTGCCAGCCCGTCTTGCGCGGCAGATTGCCCAGGAGCGTTTCCAGATAATGCTCCGCTGAGACCGCAACCCGATCCTGACCAAACAGGGGGCGTATTTTTTCCTTGACCGCCCGTAATCCCTCAACCGTCAGCGACAGCGTCTCCTCAACAGACGCGCCACCTGTCATCCTGTTCCGTTCCATACCAACACACGGAATCATATCTCGCATCAAAACACAACTGTAGTGTTAAGGCGCTGCGTGATGAACCCCTGCCGCTGTTTGCCGCAGTTGCCGTCGTGCGTGAGACGGAAGAACCCGACGTGCTACTCCAGCCCATGCGGGACGGGGCCGAGGTCGCGCGCGATTACAATCGCACCGGCCGGACCCTGCGGGATCATCCCGTGGTGTTCCTGCGCCCTGATCTCATCGAACGCGGGATGGTGACGTGCCGGCAGGCCCTGGAGGCTCGGGACAGGAGCAGCCTGTCGGTGGCCGGACTGGTGCTGGTCCGCCAGCGGCCCGGTTCGGCCGAGGGCGTGGTGTTCATAACGCTGGAGGACGAAACGGCGGCGATTAACGTGATCATCTGGTCTGATATGTTCGAGCGTTTCTGCCGGGTGGTTCTCTCAGGCCAGATGCGGGGGGTTGTGGGGCGACTGCTCTAGCAACGGCCAGCTAGGAGCGATATAAGACTATTCAACGGTCTTTGGGGAGGGGGAGCAACTTCGTGCGTGGTCGTATTGATGGTTTAAGCAATAATGTTTTGCGTTGCTGGGCATGGGACCCGCAACATCCTTTTACGCATTTAAGCATCCGGATCTTGATGGATGGACAGATCTTAACAGATACTATCGCGAAGCAGCCACGAGAAGATCTACGCCGCGCTCACATCAGTGATGGCCGTCACGGCGCACGCATTGAGCTATCATTTTCTCAGATGGATGGAAAAGAACACGATTTCACACTTCTGGCTCAGACGGGGGCAGAGTTTCTTCTTGTAGACCAGCGTCGCCTCAAATTACCAGCCATTCCCCTGCAAGGACGCGTTGAAAGATTTCAGGGAGAATGTTGCGTGGGTTGGGTGCGTAATCCCCTGTTCCCTGACGATCGGCTGAAGATAGAAGCCATATGGAATAAACGGGTGGTTGCGCATGGTACTGCCAACGTGTTTCGACGGGATTTATTATCGGCCCAGATAGGAGACGGCAAATATGGTTTCCGTCTTCCTATACCTGGTAACGTATGGCGGCAGAATACTGAAAATACGCAGCTCACCATTCAGATCGTAGGAGATGCCACTCGACCTACCCGCACTCTAGGCACCTTAACTATACCCTCCCCCCGCTTGGCAGACCACTTGGTCAAGGATGCACGCTATCACCATCAGCAGGGACAGCTTGAACAGGCCAAGGACCTGCTCGATAAAGCTCTTCAACATTACCCTGATCATGTTGATGCTTTATGGATGAGCGCGCGACTCGCTATGGAAAAGGATGACCGAGAGCAGGCCAAGGCGTTAGCTGAGCGAGCCTGGTATCTGTATCCGGGGCATCCACGTGCGGCTGTTATTCTGGCACGTCTGACTTTTTATGCAGGACAATACAAAGAATCGCTATCTTATTGGAAACACGTTTCTGAACAGGATTCTGCTTATCGGGAAAGTCTCTTACGAACTGGACGCTGTCTTTTGCGCATCGGCCACTACACTCAAGTTATAGAACCTGCGCGCAAGCTATTAGCCATGGATTCCGACGATCATGACGGGCGCCGGATGTTGGCTGAAGCGTACACCGCACTAGAGTTGACTGCTTTGGCGTTGTCTGAATGGCAGAAATTATCTCTTATCTTTCCGGAGGATCGTAACGTACAACGAAATCTAGCCCGTCTACAGAACTCGAGTGATACACGACTGTCAATGGATCAACCAGAAGCATTGATGGTCCTGGAAAATGCAGCTTTGCACAATTGGTTTGGCTCAGCAGAAGGTAAAGTTAAGGAGGCGACCAGGCTTGGTTTAGGCTTGACTTTGCGCCCTACCATCAGAGATAGTCAGATATATTATACAGTTACGCAGCCGCAGGAATTTAAACCGAATGGAATGCCATTTTTTGGTCTTAAGCTATCGGTGCGTAAGGGCGGGGCAGCGCTAGCCCATACGCTAGAATCTGATAAGGCCAAAGTATTAGAGCATGGTATCAGACTGTCTTTTGAAATCCGTCTTGATTCTAACAATATTATTACTGCGCATTCCCTAGTAATTTTGGGTTTGGAAGACAGCCTACATAATCACTGGCATGAATTGTGGAATGGGTATGCGACCGTACACCCACGTCTAGTTTGGTTCGATCTACGTTTAAATAATATGCAGATCGAAGCTCTTAAATTACGAAAGCTTTCTCTGACGCTCAAAATTCCTCAACCGACAATTATGATTTGGAACCCGCCGCGGCCTGTATGCCGTCTCTTGCCAGAGGAAACAGGTCTTCCAGGCTACGAGGGGCCTGATGTAATTAAAAACCTACAAGCACTTGGCGTGCGAGATACCAACTTGCCCCCACGCTATGATGTGTGGCCTGACCGAATTGCGGAAAAAAATTGGGACGCATCGCTACCGTACATGGTTGCTATAATAATATCGAAAATCGAGTGCGAAGAAGATATTTCATTAATATCTCGCAGTATAAAATGTTTGTTTTCTGGACCTGTGTTAGCAATAAGGTGTCGGATAGTGTCTTCTCCCACAATCAATTGTCCAGTAACAGCCATATCGACCGACCCTCGAGTCACTTTGGTCTCGGGCTGGTCGATTGAACAGGAAAGTGCGGAATGGTTCTTATCAATAAATGCAGGAAGTGAACCACCTGCAGGTTGGCCGTTAGATATATACAAAAAAGTTATTGAAAATAATCAAGTCGAGTTTGAAGATAAATGGGGAAAGCTGGGAAAGCGTAGCGTGTTCATGAATAAAATATATAGTAATATTATTTAATTACCACAATATAGATATGTAGAAAGATAGGTTAGTTAAATGATTGATAACTCTCGTTGTTGTGGAGAATTCGAATATAATTCGGAAAGCCGATATATTTACGGCTGGATTCTGCAGGTCGATACTCCCGCTGCTATCAGCATTGAAAGTAAAGGCATGATTCTGGCGGTCCTAGAAACGCAGAATGATGCGATTTCCTCTCGACAGTATTTTTCATGGCATGTTCCTGCTATCGTCACTATGTCTCGTATTCCTGTTCATATTCAGGTTCGTAATTTGATTACAGGCGAAATGCTGGACGGTCCAACGGAACTACCGTCCAGTGAACAAACTTTGACTCCTCGAAAGGCTGGGCAGGAACCTGAAATATGGCCTCATGGCCTTATGGCAATCTGCCCGCCAGGATTAATTGAGGCCGCCGAAGATTTTTGGGTCGAAGCCCCTGCCGCGGCGGGCAACGTACGTGTCGAGCGTACGATGGGGCCTACATTACCAGGCGCTGCCCAATGGGCTATCCGCATTCTTCTTGCCAAGCCAGCAAAACTTGTGGCTCATCAACGCATTCCGTCCTCGCTCCTGTCTTTAACAACACCTGAAGAAGAGAGATCTGTTCGAATTTTTCTTAAATTATCACATGCGTTAGAGAATCTGTCGCAGCGTCAGGTCTCGATTTACCTCAGTTATTGGGACGGACATCATTTTGAACAAATTCGACGCCTTCGCCGAAGTCGTATTTTCCGCAACTTCTCGTTTTTAGATATCGTATTCAATCTCGAAGAAGATGAGATTCCTCTGCAGCAAGAAGGTTATTTAATATTAACAGTAGAGGTAATGTCCTGCTCTGGATTCGTATTAGGTCCTGTAATGCCATCATTGGCGGTAGAGAGTACCCGAACTTTTGAGGATGGTCGCTTAGATAGTGCTTTTAGAGATGTTGTATCTCTATCATATGGACATCAATCAATAATAGGTAAGTCCATTTCACCTATTTTACGTAAAAAACCAAATGCAAGGAATGTTATGAATGGCAATGCTTTTCCATTTACACAAATAATTGTTCCTGTATATAATGGCGCTGAAGTTGTAAGGGATTGCATTGATTCGGTTCTTAAATGCACTGATACCCCTTTCCAACTACTTATTATTGATGATGGCAGTAGAGATTACTCTACAGAAATATTATATGCGTTTTGTCAGGAAGACCCACGCTGTATCATGCATCGACGTGATATTAACCGTGGGTATACAAAATCCATAAACGAAGCTATTAAGCTCACGTCTGCAGACTGGGTCGTAATACTGAACAGTGATACGGTCGTTTCACCAGGATGGTTGAGGAGATTGCATATGGCAGCTCGTTCTGATGCCAGTATCGGAATGGTTGGGCCTCTCTCTAACGCAGCAACATGGCAGTCCTTACCAGAAGTAAAAAAAGCAGATGGATCATGGTCTACTAACGATTTCATTAATGCAGATGATGTATCAGATATTCAAAATATACTTTCGATGTATTCTGAATGTGAATATCCTCGCGCGCCATTATTAAACGGTTTTTCTACTTTAATTAACAGAAAGATATTCGATATTGTCGGTTTATTTGACGAAGAAGCATTCCCTATTGGCTATGGGGAAGAGACAGATATGTGCTTGCGTGCCATACAGGCAGGTTTTGATCTAGTCATAGCTGATGACTGCTTCGTCTATCATCAAAAGAGTGTTAGTTTCGGCTCTGCTTCGCGTTCTAAGCTTTCACGCGCAGGTAATTTTGAACTCCGTAATAAGCACATAGGTATCAATATTAAATCTCTTGAGGGGGCCATGCAACAAAACAAAGTGATGATTCGTCTGCGTGCGAATATGTCCAATCTTGAGCAGGAGTTAAGTTAATGCCCGATATCATGTTTGTACTTCCTGTCCGAGGCGGGAGCGGTGGTGCACATTCAGTTATGCAAGAAGTAACAGCACTTCGAAACATCGGCATAAATGCAAGAGTTCTGGTGAATGAGCAAAATGTAGCATCTTTTAAGGCCGTATATTCGCGATTTGAGTGGACAAAAGAGGGTGTAATTTCTTTTTCGGGGCCACGACATTTAGGTGAAATTGCAAAAAATGCGGATGTGGTTGTGGCAACTACTAACACGTCTGTCCATTCTGTTGCTGAAGCCATTCGTGAAACCAAGGCAAAATTTCGTACCGCATATTATGTGCAGGATTACGAACCGCTGTTCTATGAAGCCGGGACCATCAACCATCGTCTGGCTGTCTCAAGTTTTGGGATCCTACAGAACTGTACTTATTTTGCAAAAACGAGATGGTTATGTGATATCGTCCACGCAACGCATGGACACGACGTTAGAAGGGTGGTGCCTAGCATCGATCATAGTATCTATTTTCCATGCCGTCCTGATTTGGCTGAAGTGCCTGTAGTCACTGCAATGATTCGGCCTCCAACTCCGAGACGAGCACCACGTCGCACGGCTGCTTTACTTGCACGTATAACGTCGGGCGAATTTGGCCCCATGCGGGTTCGTGCCTTTGGTGCCAGTCAGGAAGATTTACACGAACATGGTCTGGTTTTGCCCGATATGGTAGAAGTAGCTGGTATCCTCAATCAGACAGATGTCTCAGAATTGCTACGTGAAACAGATTTTTTTATTGATTTGTCTGATTATCAGGCATTTGGCCGGACAGCTGCCGAGGCAATGGCATGTGGCGCGATTACTATTGCGCCTGTTCTAGGAGGAGCATCTGACTTTATTGACAATGGCATAAATTCCTTTCTCGTCAATACAGGAAACCCAACAGAGATAACTGCGACGCTTAACCGTATGTTCTCGATGTCAGACAAGGAAAAAAATACTATGCGTTATGCAGCTATGGAAGCTGTTGCAGGCTATACACCGGTACGTGCGGCTATTTCGGAACTACATGCGCTCGGATTT
>NZ_BCTP01000068.1 GCF_001571345.1 Komagataeibacter xylinus NBRC 15237
ATCCAGAATCCAGTCGATCATGAACAGGGTCCGCTCGACGCGGCCGACCTCCCGCAAAGCCGTGGCCAGTTCGTTCTGCCTCGGATAGGAGGCAAGTTTGCTCAGGCCGCCATGGCGCAGCGCGACACTTCCGTTTCCGATCTGTGCAAGGAGCTCGGGATCCAGCGTGTCACTCTCTATCGATATGTCGGCCCAAAGGGCGAACTTAGGGACTACGGAAAGCGCGTCCTCGGCTTAGCGTAGGATTTCGCCCCCTCCCGCAAACGACCCCAGCTAGGGTCACACATCTTGCCGATACATTTTCTGTCCGGAACAGCCCTAGATAGCCCGAACGGAGTATTTTCCGATTTCAGGCCAAGTCGGGCCGTTTAGGGCTGAGTAAGGCCGAGCTGGGCCAAGTTGTCACATCGCTAGGCGTAAAGCCTGCCGGGTGGCCTCGATTGCTGACTGGTCACAACGAACAGCCGGAACCGCGACCACATAAGGCTGCCCTTCTTCGGTCTCCAGTATGAAAGCCCGACTATGAGCTGGGGTATTACGAACAGCCCACAAGAGACTCTCTGATATGTCGATGTTAAACGGGAAGGCAAAGAACGCTCCAGGCTCTCCCGGCAGAGGGTAAACCTGTTCCTCTGCCATAATCTGGAAGCAATCCGGGACAGGCACACGCATGGTTTTCTGAAAGCCGTATTCATCATTGATCGGCAACCAGACCTCCCCCGTGGTGCTGCTGGGCAGACCATCGAACCTAGAAAGCAATGCCCGCACCTCCGAACGCAACGTCCGTTCGATTGGAGAGAACCGGCTTTCATCTTCTTCCTGCCAAGCGTCATTTGCCGGGATTGGCTCTGGCTTTTCAGGAATGAAAATTGGCTGTTCTTCTGGGTTTTCGGGGGGTGACACATGCCCCCAAGTTCCTAAGATATTGGGTAGGCATGTGTCACCCATGAGAGACCGAATAAGCGCCAGCCGGTCGGAGGCTATAATCTTACTCCGGCCCTTAGAACCGGCTTTCCCTTTATGCATTCCCTGCTCAAGTTCCAGCCCCATCATTGATAGGATTTCGGCAACTTCTCGCATGGGGTAGGCTGGGCGCTTGATCTCGCAAATATGCCCGTTCCTATCTTCTCGAACGCGCTCCCGGCCTTTGCTGTCCAGTTCGACAACACGTCCCCATTTCCCCGGAACGCATCCGAAGGCTGCCAGTGTGAACCTGCGGTCCATCACACGGTCTATGATTGTTTCGGCATCATCCTTGGAAATCGTCCCTGTAATGTCGATACCATCGAACAGGTAAGCATACAGTCCGCGCCGGATTGCTCCGCTATCGCTTAACGCCCTGTCTGGCGTGTTGTCCTGATAAGCAACTCCGCACGCATCAGCAAACAGGCGCAACCGATGCACGCCCCGGCCTTCATCGTAAAAGTCCACGATTTCAGGTGTTAGGGTTTCCACTCCAAACGCTTCCCGAATATCGAAGGCGGTCAGTATGTGATGGTCTGCTGGCGTTTTAGCATGTGACCAGCGAAGTTCCTTGGCTTCCTCACTGTTCAGGATAGGTGCTGAAATGATTGCTTCGCGGGTGGTTTCGTCCAGTGCGGCGGCTTTTGCGGAAACCTGTTCTGCCAATTCAGCCGATACGCTGCATGGGACACGTTCAAGCGTGAACCGCATATCTTCCAGAAGCCAGAGCATACCAGAGGCAAAGTCTGCTCGCTGGTTTACGTCACGGCGCTCTATATCCCGAATAAAGGCTTCACGGCCCGCGATAGCCTCCCCGGTCATGCTGGCAATTTCTGCCCGTGCCTGTGCTTCTGTAGCCTCTGTGACCGCCTGGGCAGCGTTGTTGGGCATGAAGCCGATAGACCACTCCCGAAGATAACGAATACGCCGGAGCATCTGGGCGCATGTCTTGGGCTGTAGCTTCCAACCGCCCCCAAGGAAAAAGCCCCGCGTAAAGTGTGGATTGCCCGCGTGTTCGATAGACAGCCCGCTGGTGATGGTTGGACTGTGGATTATGGCGTCATAGTTTCGGCTGACTGTCTCGGCATCTCGCAGGAACGCCATAACTTCCGGCGTTTCCCGTGTCAGCTTGTTCACGATCAGAACCCGGAACCCATCTGCCCGGAGCATTTCGCCGATAGTCTGCGATGCCCGGCGACCTTCGCACGATATCCAGCACGCCCCGCCTTTATGCAGCTCGGCAAGCGCCTCTTGCACAATCCATTCACGGGCTTTCCCCCCAAATGTGTGCCGTGCCTTGAAGCCCTGCGCTTTGTCGGCGACGTCATAAATACGAACGGGAAGTCCCGGCTTAATCAGGTCTGTGACAAATTGAATATCGAAGTCTGAGAGGAAGGCATCGGCAAAAATACCCGCGTCCAGTGTGCTGCAAATGCGGGCCAGCTTGTCAAAGTCGCCTTCATTGCACACGCCACGGGCGGCAAGCATGGCAAGGCTTTGGCTCCATTCATCAAACAGGAAAGCAGAAGCCCCGCCAATCTGTTCTTGTAGGTCTGCCTTATCCAAAGACGGGACGCATACAGACATGGCAGGAGAGGCTAACCCATTGCGTCCTGCTTCGCTGTATAGGTCAATTCCAAACTTGGCGGCCTGCTCGTGGCATAGTGCCTTGCTCGGCGTGCTCGCGACCGTATAGCGCCGCCCCATGCTTTCAGAGATGAACGGCCTACCGATCCGGGCAGATTTACCAGAGGCCATAGGGGCGCGGATGAACGTGATGCCGTGCTGCCATTCGCTAGAATATGCAGGCAGGTCAAAACACCGAACCCGCTTCCCGTTTGCGATCTTCCACGCCTTACTGACTAAATCACGGCGGCGCTTAATAAGGCTTTGCAGGAATGATCGCGCTCTGATCTGGTGATCTTCTACAAGGCTTAGTTTTCCCGTGATAGCGGCCATTACCTCATCAACCGAACATTCACCGGGAACCTTGCGGGAATACCGCGCTACAAGCGAAAATGCGGCCCGTAGAGCGTCCTTTGCCTCGGTTGGGGTAATATCCTCTGCTGGCTCTTGAAATGCTTCTGTGACGGCTTTCACGCCATTCTGAGCGGCATAATCGTTCCAATCCCCTACCGTTGGCGGCATGAGGTAAGGAAGGCCGGTTTCCTTGGCGTATTTTTCGCCTGTCTCGCTGGTGTCGTGATCGGCTGCTACCAGAGAAACGCGGCCAGTTAGAACCCTTGCGACCTTGGGCAGATTGTTGGCGCTGAAAGCTACAATGATTTCACGGCCTGTTGCTGCCTGAATCGTGACTCCTGTTGCATAGCCCTCGCAAAGAATGGCCGGGGCTTTGCCATGCAGGACATGGAAACAGCCAGAAACACGGCCACCGGGGAGAAACTTTTTCGCGCCGTCCGGTGCAATGCGCTGGATATTCACCGTCTGCCCGGTTTCATCCTGAATCCGAATGAGCGTAGCGCCTGCGGAATTGGTTAGATAATGCCCGGAGGGCAGACCCTTGCGCTCTGTGTAGGCTGTGCTGGCGGCTTTGCGGGCTTGTGCAAGGATAGACCGCGCACGTTCTCCGGCTGCCGTCTGTGCTACCCTCTTGGCTTGCTCTGCCTTTTCGCGTGCTTCATCAGCCGAGCGCTTCCACTCGGTAACGTCAGCGCTTCGGCCTGGAGGATTTAAGGGCGCTTTTCCTGACTTCCATTCTTGAAAGGCAATGTCGCGCAAGTTTAGGTAAACAGTATTCCCGCCGTTTCTGAACGTCCCGAATGTTATAGACGGCCAAACCGTTCCATCCTTTGAGGTTTTCAGATCAGATACAATGTATTGACGTTGGTCATTTTTTCCTAAATCATTAGGAATATACTTGCGATTACCGTCAAAACTTATTATATTTGCTTTTGATATTCCTCCAACACTAAGGGCAGCATTTTCAATAGCTGACCAATAGCGGGAAATAATATCGGATGGATCGCTAAAGCTTTCCTGATACCAAGCAATGAAAGACGGTGTTGTGCCTGTCTGACAGGATGTGTTATAAGTCACGCAATGTCGTCATTCACTTGGCGACTTAGGAGAAAATGAAACGCCAATTTTTGGCCCTTTCATGTTGTTGTTTAGACCACCACGGTCCGTAAAACGCCCCTCATCATTCTGTCGCTCCGCCAAGATTGAGCAGAATGTTTGAAGGGCGTTTTTCGTTTATATGCTTATTTCGATGCTATCGCAATCACTGCCTACTTCCAGCGAGTTTCGCGGAAGCGCTCATAGTCGCGGTCGTAGAGCATCTGCTCGAAAATATTGTCGATCTGCTGTCGCATATTCTGACTTCGAGGATTGCCTAGAAACTTAGCTAAATCGCCTGTGGTTTTGATTTTGCCAAGACGCGGGTCCGTGCGGTGATGCGTATAGAGGATGCCCACCAGGGGGATTTCGTCTCGATAGGCAAGTCCATAGCTTCCAAGCCATTCGGTCAGATCGCTGGTCATTCTGCGGTCCCCCTGATCGCGTGATGAACGTCGCAGGCGTAAAGGAAGGATTCCCATAGGTCGTCTACGTCCTCTTTCATGCCGATGCTTACAGGATTCCCTACCAATTTCATGAGATCGGCTTTGGTTTTCACATTCTCCAACTCAGAGGAATTGGCTAGATATTCCGCAATGTCGTCGCGTAACCCCTTGTCCTCGCCATAAGATTTGCGTGGGGTTGCGTCGATGAAATCTTCAAAAGTTGCGCGTCTCATTGTAGTTGTCATGAATTGATTTCCGTCAATTGTTCTGCTTTGAATCTATCCCACAGACTTATAGCGCATTTCATTGGTATTCGTTCGCTCTCAAATAGAACAGAACATTGATATATATAGTCTTTTCTATCATCTGGCGTATTAAATCGACCATCATTCAATTCTGATGCGATCTTATTCTTTACCAAATTAATAAATGCTACGCTCCCAGATGACGGACGATTGAAAAAACTTTCAAAAGTAACGGTCATGGTGCATTCCCTCGAAGGGCATTGCGGCCTTTAATTCTCTCACGAAAATCTGGGATGATAGTAGGATCAATCATCGACCTGCCATATACATTTACTACTGGAAGAATGCCCTTCCTAATCCAATAATATATTGTCGAACGGCTTGATCGTAGGGCACTAGCTGCCTCTGAGACGCTAATTAGCGCTCTATTTTCAGGGTAAATAGGATTCGGTATTTGGTTGTCAGTCATAATATACCTATGATTTTTATATTTGCCGATTTCCCGCTTGACTGGATAATTCACCCACGTTAAATATTTGCTGCTAGACAAAAAAACGCTGTCATACGTTGGCATAGGCTAAAAAATAAACTTAGAGCCTATTTCAACTATAGCACACAATTCCAGATATTGTCAAGGTGTTGCAAACAAAGCTCCTTACAATACATGATTTTTATATCTTGAGACATGAAACCACATGGACAGATGCCTCTGCCGTAGGCCCTATCGCTCATGATTGTTCTCTTGCAATAGCAACCGAACAGTTTTAAGGGTGTCTGGACGCAACCGAACAAGCGAACGGATACGGTGATGGCTGTTTATGGGTATGTCAGGGTTTCCACGTCTAGGCAGGTAGATGAAGGCGAAAGCCTAGCTGTGCAGGAGCGCCAGATACGTGGTTACGCGATGCAACTAGGGCTGGAGATAGACCGTATCTTCATGGAGAAGGGCGTCTCTGGTTCTGTGCCACTGGCAGACCGTCCCCAGGGCAAGGCGCTACTGGAGAGGCTTAAAGCCGGTGATACGATCATCACAGCCAAGCTAGATCGTATGTTCCGTTCTGCGGTGGATGCCTTGGGAGTTCTAGAGGATATGAAGGCGCGTTCTGTATCGCTGCATATGATTGATTTAGGCGGAGACGTGACCGGCAATGGCATAAGCAAGCTAGTGTTTACGATCCTATCAGCTGTAGCGGAGGCCGAGCGCGACCGCATACGTGAACGCATCACCACTGTTAAGGCTGACCAGAAAAGCCGGGGTCGATACCTGGGAGGCAAAGTGCCGTTTGGTTTCACGGTCGGTAACGGTGGCGACCTGGTGGAAGTGCCGGAAGAGCAAGAGGTCATTGCACAGGCCATGCACCTGAGAACCAAAATGCTTCTTCCCTTACGCAAGGTACGCGAAGCCCTCATAAGCAAGGGACATCATATATCTTTGTCCGCTCTGCATCGCGTCCTGCAAGAAAGAGGCGCTGTGCATTTCAAACACTAACACCCATTCACCCGAAACCCCGAACAGGTGAAGCCATGACCAGCTTATCAGGCATTCACCCTCTTGCCTTACGTCTAGTTTTCCAGCGGGTAAGGGATTCCTGCCCATTGCGATCTAGGATCACATCCAGACCATCCATAACCAAAGCCTGAATGGTCGTGTCATGCTCAACGGCAAGCTGCTTTAGGCGCTTGTGGTCATGCGGCAAGAGATAGACCGTCATGTTCACGGCCTTGTCTTTGACGTATGCCCCCGGCGTTTCCTGCGGTGTCTGTGTAGGCGGCTCTTCATGGAAGGCTGCTACCTTCTGACCGCTGGCGGGTTTGGCCTCTATATCGTCCAGATCAAGGCCAATGGAGCTAAGGGAATGGCGCTTGCTCATGCATGATCTCCTAACAGAGCCATGAGGTTATCATATACCGTGGCGACTTCTTCTCTGACCGTCTTGTCTGTCTCGAAGCCTGATTGCCCTGCACCTGCGGCCCGGTAGTATCCTACGCGAATGACGGTGAGGCCGATGACTGGCGCTCTAGCGGAAAGCAGTTCAGTAGCTTCCACGGCATCCGGGCTGCGTTTGCTGGTCACCTGGCTGATTACAAACGCCATAGGGACTACGCCTCTGAGCTGGCGAATGACCGGTCCTACTGCGTCCAGATCGTCCGGTGTGGGTTTGGTCGGTATCACAGCCATATCTGCCGCGCTGGCAATCTTCCGTAAGGCGTCATGCGTGCTAGGCGGCGTATCAACCAATATCAGGTCAAACTTATCCCTAAGCTGGCCCATCACACTTGGCAGCTTTTCGGGTGATAACTGGATCAGCTTTGGACCCGCTTCCGGGTTTGCGGTAGTGCGCCGGTTCCACCAATTCGTTAGGCTGCCCTGTGCGTCTAGGTCGATGATTGCAACCGACTGGCCTGCATCTAATGCTGCCGTAGCCAGCTCACGGGTAAGCGTGGTCGCGCCTGATCCGCCCTTGAGCTTGGATATGACCACAATCTTTCCCGTTTTCATGTTTTCGCCTTTTCGGGTGAATGGGTGTTAGTGTCAATCCTAAAATTATCGAAATTAGGCTTACTTCATTCTCCTCAAGAGCTTCATATCTTCATCTGGTTCTTCTAAACGTAGAAGTCCGAAATCAGTGCTAATAAGAAAACCATTTTTAAGATAATCCCAATCTTCAGCATTATAGCCATCAGCATATAGATGCTGTCCAATAAGACCTATGACAACACCTTTTGCGTTGTTTCCTAAGTTTACTTTGTCGCCAATTCGTACTTTACGACCATCTTGGTATTTCATCATACAAAATCCTCTGGTTGAGGTAGTGCACCTTTAATTGGTGCATCTGTTACAATGCCTCCATTCCAAAAGCACTTTCCTGATGGGTTTTTGTTCGCAACAACATAATGATAGTGATTTCCAGTGAACGGATAATGAGGTTTGCTTGGAGGTACACGATCAAAACGTAATAGAGCATAAGTTCCAGGCGAAACAGTGACGCCTGAAATTGTACAACAAGTCATTCATTTCCCTATAATGTATCATGATCCAAACCTAATAAGGGCTATCCCCCGACCAGCTCAAGCGCATCCTGCACAAGCCGATTTAAGCTCACACCACGGGCAGCCGCAATTTCAGCCGCACGGGCATGCACATCTGGCGCTAAGCGGACCTGAAACTTGCCAGAGTAGCGTTTCGTCGGAGCAATGCCTTTTGCCTGGCACATCTCCAGAAACACACGGAGCGAAGTCTCTCCTTCCTTCCGAAGCCCCTGCACGCTGTCCGCGTAGAAGTCTGCCCCGCCATTCAGGCCGAGAAACTCCCCACGAAACATGCCGATTTCCGGGTCAAACTGGATGACGGCCCGGTGGCCGCCAATCTCCATCATGTTGTTCATGGCGTAACTCCGTTCTGCTCCAGCCATTTCCGCACCGCTGCCACCGCGCCCTTATCCGTGTCCGGCTTGGGGTGGGGCCGATGAAAGACCCGGATTTCCCCGAACAGAACCACGCCAATCCGCGATCCTTCCCGTTCCGATACCTCCGCACCCAGTGAGACGAACAGGGCTTCAATATCGCTCCACGGGACATTGCCAGATACCGGGCGCTTGAAAATGAGTTCTATGGTGCGGCGGTGCTTGGCTTTCATTAATGGATGATACCGTAATATGGTATCACTTCCAATAGAAAACCATTGAGTGCGGAGCGCGAAGATGCAGGACGTGATGTGGGCCTACATCACCTATCCTGCCCCGTCTTTGGTCTCTGATATTGGACTGACAGATTCCGCTTGGCTCGTTTTCAGGCCGGACAGACACCTGAAAGACACCCGATAGATGCCGGATAGGCACCGGACAGATACCGGATAAAATCGGCGTTTCAGGTTTTTTTTGATTTCATAAGTTATAGGCGTTTCGTGAGGACGGCCTATTTTTTGATTTCATATAATGAAGTTCCTATAGGCGCTCCCCGAACGCTCCCTCGTCGCTCCCTAAGCGCTCCCCATAGAAATTCGGGTCTCATACACCATTGCACCGTTGGTGCAGGGCGGTCGGGATGCTCGTGGAGCTATGTCGGGACCACTGCGACTGTGTCCCTGTGACAACGGACAGTTTCTAACCTCTAGAGGTGCAACTCTGTTCTTACCAAACGGTATGGCCAAATTTATCAGGGAAAAACAATGTAAATCCACAACTTATGGGGAATTTGTGGATCATTTATTGCAGCCGCTTCCCTTTCCAATGTTCCTTGACTCGAGGCATATATATGTATTAATACACACACATACACACTGATGTGTATTGATAGAAACCGCGTATGAATCAATCGTTTATATGCATAGTTTATATATGTTCGGAGAGCCTATATGGCCATCGCGATCTATCCTGCTATCATAGAGCGGGCTGGCGACGGTACCTTCAGCGTTTTTTTTCCAGACTTGCCGGGCTGTACTTCAGCAGGTGAAACCATCCAAGAAGCAGCTCTTAACGCAGAAGAAGCTCTTGCCGGTCATCTTCTGGTTTCCAGTCAATATGGTGATGAAATCAATCGCCCATCAGATATGGACCATATTGAACAAGATCCAGAAGTTAAGGAAGTTGCTCGTATCCTAGTACGAGTAGAAGCGCCTGGGAAAGCTGTTCGGTTAAATATCACTTTAGATGAAGGGTTAGTGGCAGCCATTGATCGTGTAGCTAAAAATCGGTCAGGTTTTTTAGCTGAAGCCGCACGGCATGAGCTTGTCGCTCGCAAGGTAATCCCTGCGTAGCGTGCCCCCTAGATTTAAACCTAGGGGGACACACCATTTAGCGTAGTTTTACCCCGCTCTGCCGCTCAATGCTTTTCAACGTCCCAACCGCCAAGTCTGAATTGGGGTGAGCCACTGTGACTGTCCCCGGCTTTGTTTCATGCCGGAAATGAATGTGGCTTCCTGTTTGTCTAACCTGAGCCCATCCGTCTGCTTTGAGCCGTGATATGACTTCCCGGCTCTTCATTATATCACCTCCTTTCTAAGCGTGTGTATGTATACACACTTTCGATGCGATGGGCAAAATTTTTCACCTTCAAGTCCATAAA
>NZ_BCTP01000069.1 GCF_001571345.1 Komagataeibacter xylinus NBRC 15237
TGACAATGGTGACGACGGTGATCACCAGCAGGATCAGGGCCGGGACAAGACCGCGGTCGAAATAAACCCAGATGACGGCCGGGATCAGCGTGATGCCCGGACCGGCCTGAAGCAGGCAGGCCATGAAGGTGACAGCGGTGAGAATGCTGGCCAGCGGCACGACGGCGATTTTCAGCCCCAGTCCGGCGACGGCGGACTCGACAATGGCGGTGACGGTGACACCAAAGGCGACGCCCCGGATGGTGTGGCCCGCAAGCAGCAGCATCTCCCGGCCGCGTTCCCCCGCAAGAGCGGTGACGAGACGGTCCGCCGCAGCCGTGGCGGCTTCAGCTTTCATGAGCAGCACGCCAAGAATAACCAGAGTGAGCAGGAACTGGACAGCCAGCATGCTGAAGCTGCCGGCGTAGGAGAGGACGCTCCGGATGAGATATTCCGGCGAAGGAATGATCTGGCCGACAACCTCAGGCGGCTTCATATGCTGAAGCCTGGTCCACATGGCGGTGGTGTGCTGTCCGATCAGCGGAAGCCGGCGCAGCCAGTCCGGTTCCGCCGGCAGGTGAAAGGTGGAGGCCGACGCGATCATCTGGGCAAGATCGCCCGCGTGCCGGACGACGGTGGTGATGGCCAGCCACAAAGGCAGAACGAAGATCAGCAGGGCGATGAGAATGGTCACGGAAACGGCGAGACCGCGGCTGTGCCCGAGAACGGCCTGAAGCCTCAGCAGCGGGGGCCAGGTGGTGACGCCGATGGTGACGGCCCAGATGGTCGCCGGAAGAAAGGGCCTGAGGATCCAGATGGCGCTGATGACGATAAGGCTGGCAAGGAGCGCGACGAGAACGGCCCGCGTAAAGTCTGCGGAGCGGCCTGCTCCGTCCTGCGGCGGTTTCGCCATGGTCTGTTTCCCTGTTTCCGGCTTCCTGTTCCCGGAAGAGACCGGGCGGGTCCGCCTCCTTTATGAACCGGAGGGAAGACAGTAAAGCTTTGCGGAACGGCGGCTGCCCTGTGCGACACGGGCGACAGAAAAGCCTGCAGTCCGGGCGGCGTTTCCTCGCGGCGCCTGCCCGGAGGAGATCAGAGAGATGCCGGACGCCCCCATGATCCGGAGCGCCACCGCATATGTTCTGCTGATGTCTGCTGTGAAACCGGCCTGTTTTTACCAGCTATAGCTCAGGCTTCCATAGACGCGACGGCCCTGGCCGACATAGCAGGCAAAATTGCCACCGCAGGACGTCACGTAATATCTGTTCGTAAGGTTGGAGACGGCAAGCTGCGCCTGCAGGCCTTTCAGCATGGGAATTTTTTCGCTGAAATCATAGTGCATCCCGATGTCGAACAGATAATAAGCAGGTACTTTGAACGTATTTACCGCGTCACTGTAGGTAAAGCCAATATAGCGCATGCCGCCATTGACTGAGAATCTCGGCATGATCTTTCCGGGAAGTTTATAGTCGAGGAAGAACGAGAACATATTGCGGGGGACACTCTCGACATATTTTCCCTTCTCCGAGGCGGTCGGACCATAGCTGCCATCCGGAAGCTGAGTTGCCGCCGTGAGATTGGTTTTCGCATAGGTCATGGAATTGTATGAATAAGACGCGACCAGACGAAGATCGCGTGTGATGTTGGCGTTGGCGGCGACCTCGAACCCTCTGGCGTTGACCCGGCCGGCATCGGCGGAGTAGTTCGGGTGCGCATAATCGCTGATCAGGTAATGGTTTTCGTTAATATCATAGGCGGAAGCGGTGATCAGGATGTCGCGGTTCGGAACCTTGTATTTGAGTCCGGCTTCTTTCTGCTGTCCTGTCAGTGAGGGAAAGGGATTTCCCAGCCAGTCACTTCCGGTTTGCGGAATGAAGGAGGTGGCGTAGCTGAAATACGGTGCAAGTCCGAAGTCGAACTGGTAGATCAGGCCGACACGCCAGGTGAACGCGCTTTCCGGCCGGACGGAGCGGACATGGGCTGTGTATGTCGTTTCGTGCGCCGCGTTTTCATTGGTGATCGACTCTCCGTGGGTTGTCTCATCGACCCAGTCCTGACGGCCGCCGAGCAGGAGGGACAGGCCTTTCCATTTAATCTGGTCCTGGAAATATACGCCTTCCTGGAAATACTGATTGGTGGACGTGGTCTGCCAGACGGTACATTCCGGAGAGCGCGGGCTGGTGCATGGCCTGTAATTGTTCGGCGGGTTATACAGGTCAGTTGTGTATTGCGCGTCATCGAATGTAATATTCGAGTGGTAATTATACTGCCGGAAATCGGAGCCGACGACCCATGTGTTTTCCACGTTTCCGATTTTGAATTTTTCGTAGAATCTTGAATCCAGACCGGTCGTTCCGTTGTATCCGTCTGAGATCCAGGGCGTCAGCGTCGCCTGCCTGTCGTTGATCATGCCGGACATATACATATCACGGTCATAGCTTTTTGATTTTTCGTATCTGAAAACCTGACTGAAGTTCAGAAACCGGCTGAACCGGTGCTGAAACTGGTATTCAAACATGGCGTCCCGGTCGCTCTGCTGATTGAAATTCGTGCTGCCGACGAAACGGCTGCGCGGGATGCGGCCATAGGGTCCCGGATAGAGCGTGCCCTCCACCGGAAACTGCATATAGTTGGTTCCTTTAGCAGGCGTATAGAGATAGCTGCCGAGGACGGTCAGGGACGTTTTGTGATCGATGTCCTAGGTGAGCGACGGCAGGACACCTGTCCGCTTATAGGCGATATGATCAGTCTGCGTGTCCTGTGTCGTGCCGATGGCCGCGATGCGGAAACGCATATTCCCGGATTTTGTAATTTTATCGCTGTAGTCGAACGTTGCTTCATAGCGATTCCAGTTTCCGAAGCCGACCGACACCTGATGCAGCGGTGTATCGGTTGGTTTTTTCAGACTCATATCAATCATGCCGCCGGGCGTCGTCTGGCCGTACATGACCGAGGCCGGGCCGTTGACGGCTTCGATGCGTTCGAGAAACGCGGTTTCGCCCGCGCTTTTGGAGTTGGACATCAGACCGTCAACGAACTGTGATGTTGAAAATCCGCGCTGGGTGATGCCGCCATAGCCGCTGTAGGCGGCGCCGTTGCTGTATGTGCCGAGCTGTTCCGTATAAATGTCGGGCGTATAGCGCAATGCCTCCTGCACACTCTGCGGCTGCTGGTCGAGCATCAGCTGTTTTGTAACCACATAGACCGACTGAGGGATTTCCATAATGGACGTATCGGTTTTCGTGCCGGCCATTGTTGTCTCGGCAACGTAACCGACACCGGGACCGGCCGGGTTCTGATGTGTGGCAGCACCTCCCACACGGACAGGCCCGAGCGTAATCGTGCCGGCATTCGGGGCGGGGATCAGTGTGACGGTGCTGGTTCCGGTAAGACGCCAGGTGAATCCTGTTCCGGCGAGAAGACGCGCAAGCGCGCTGGCAGGAGGCATGGTCCCGCTGACACCGGGACTTGAGATGTTGCGGATCACATCGGCGCGGACGGAGACCTGCCACCCGCTCTGTGCACCGAAGGAAGCCAGGGCGTCTCCAAGTTTCTGAGGCGGAATACTGAATGTCTGCGCCGGAGCGGAAGCGGAGGTCACGACGGTCTGTGTCGTGTTCCCGGCCGGAGCGGCCTGGGCCGGCGTGCCGGCAAATCCTCCCGGCACCGTCGTGATCAGGGCTGTGGCCAGCCAGCGGGCGCGCGCATGCCCTGTCCGTTCCCGCGCACTCCGTGTTTTCATTTTTGTCCTGTCTCCGGGTCGTATCACGTCCAGTATCGGGATCTGTGTTGTTGCAAATCAGACGCAAAAGCAGATCCCGGAACAAGGACGACACCAGGGCTCCGGATTTTCAGAAAAAACTGCGAACAGAGCGAAGTTCTGGGAATGCCGCACGGCGTGAGGCGCTGACTCTTACGGGAAGAGAACCGGGCTCTGCCCGGACCCGGCAAAGATCACAGACCTTTGCAAACCATTTTGTTTAACAGACCGGGTGCAGAGGCCTCGGGTCCCTGCCGGGTTTCAGGGCAGCCCCCTGAGAATAGCCCAGGACGACCAGAATCAGCGCGTGGAGAGGACGACGATCCAGGGCGAGATCTGCCGCATGGTGGCGTCCTCGGCGCGGGCCACGGCCGCGAGCGCGGCAGCGGGGTCGGACAGGGTGTAAACGCCGGTCAGCGGCTGGCGGGCGAGAGCTAGCTGCACAATGATCATACCGTGAAACCAGGGCCGGATGGCATCGACAGCATCTTTCACGGTGCGATCACGGATTATGGCGCGGCTGCGTGTCCACAGCGCGATTTCCTGCGGACTGATCGTGTCCCGCCGGAAAGCGGGACTGCCATCCGCGTTCCGGCTGATGCGGATTTCGTCCCCGGCCTGAAGGCGTTCCCGTATGGCGTGACCATCCGTGCCGTCCTCCACCTGAACGGCGCCGTCGCATACGGCGATTGTGGCGCCCTGATCCTCGTGGCGGATATCGAACGTCGTGCCGATATCGGTGGTGCGCACCGGACCGGCCGTCACGGTGAAAGGACGGGCGGGATCATGGCGCACGGAAAACAGCGCCTCACCGCGCAGAAGCGTGATGGCGCGCTGCGTGCCGGTGTAACGGATGGCGACCGCAGCGGAAGGGGCGAGCCGAATGGCACTGCCATCGGCGAGGGTGATGGTGCGCTGCTCCGCCACGCCGGTCATCTGATCCGCGCGAAGACGAAGCAGGAGATCCGGGGTGAGCAGGACCGCGGCGACACAGGCAGCCGCGAGCATCAGAGCCGGAAGAACGAATTTTCCACGCCGCCCGGCCGGACGGCGGAGCGGGATGGCGGCGGATGACCCAAGTGCGGTATCCGGACGGTCCGTGCCGGCGCTCATCACCCCGGAGCCGGTCAGATCCGGACTCAGGGCGGGGCCGAGCTGGTCGAACAGGTGGCTGGTGGTGAGCCAGTCCCGTTCATGGGCGGGGTCTTCAGCCCGCCATGCCTCGAAGCGGCGGCGCAGCGCGTCGTCGTCGGGGGCTTCGTTGAGAGCCAGCAGCCATTCGGTCGCTCTGCGCGGCGGACGGATGTCACGCGCCGCCTCGTCGTCCGGTTCCGTGGGCATGATGTTCAGTTTCCGGTGTCGCGGACCGCGCCGCGCAGTGCGGTTCGTTCCCTGCAGAGAAGACGAAAGCCGCAGGCCTGATTTTCAGAAAAGAAACGCATCGGGGCTTATTCTGTCCTGTCCAGGCGGTTGCGGCAGTGATCAAGCCCGCTGAGGACGAGGGTGTGTGCAAGGCCGATGGAAATCCCGAGCTGAGCAGCGACTTGCTTATACGTATGGTTGCCCAGACGGTACAGTTCAATGGCCCTGCGCGTGCGTTCCGGCAGTTCCGCGAGCGCCTCGTTCAGGCGGCGGATTTCGTCGCGGTCGGCGACTTCCGTTTCCGGAGAGGCGCGTTCCTCGGCGATCTGCTCAATTCTGCCGCAGTCTTCGGTCCGGGGGCGGCGTCTGCGTTCCCGAAGATGTCTGCGCTGTCCATCAATGGCGAGGTTGCGCACGACGCGGTACAGATAGCTCAGGGGATTGTCCCGCGGAGGAGCCGCCGCCGCGCAGCGCACCCAGGCTTCCTGAACGATGTCTTCCGCGTTAGGGCGATCGCCCGTGATGGTGCTGGCATAATCCAGCAGGGCGCTGCGGTGGGTATCGTAAAGGGCCAGCAGTTTGCCGTTACGCGGCATATCGGGGACGCCTTGCTTTCGGGTTCCAAAGTGCTTCCCGGAGCGGGCGGGCATGGAACCATGCTCTTTTATGCGAATCGTTCGCATTTTCCATAAGGATTATGGAAGCATTTCGCAACCGGACAATCCGCATGCCGGCTGGCGGCTTTTTTTCTGAAAATTCGCCGGCCTGGTTCGTCCTGAACCTCGTGCCATAAAATCCGTTCCGCACAGCAACGACTGCAGACGGGAATCAGAGAGCGGCGGAGACAGGCCCTTCCGGCGCACCGGGGATGATGGTCCGGTCGCGGTTGAAAAACGCGCCGCTTCGGGTGAGCTCTCTGGCGGCGATGGAGAGGCAGCCAATGGCCTCGCTGATCTGGATGCGTTCCGCGGGGTCGTCCGACCGGGTCTCCATCCGGTAAAGCGTGGCCTGCGTGTTTCTGATCGCGCCGGTTTTCACGGCCACATGCAAACGGGGATTTTTCAGCTGTTCGAAAAGCTCTTTCAGCTCACGCGTGAGATCGGATGACAGCATTTTATTCCGGACCAGAAGCTGCAGATAGAGCAGGTTTCTTCCGGCGGTCATGATGGAAAAGGCATCCCGCAGCCAGACGTCGATCCGGGGCGCGTCACGGTCTTTTTCATGGGCGATGAGACGCTCCATGCCCTCCACAACCTCACCGAGCCAGACCTGGTCGGTCATGCGGGTGTCCGCATGCACAATATCTCTGAGACCGTTTTCGACAATCGCGCCGAAGCTGCGGCGGAAGGACGCGAAGCTGAAAGGCAGCAGATAGCGAAAGACCATGACACCGAAGCCGAGCCCGGCGAGCAGAGCCATGGAAGTGTTGAACCACTGCACCTCATCCGTGCGGAAGTGGTTTTCCGGCATAAGCATATAGGGAAAGAAATTGACGAAGGACGCGCCCATGGCGGCAGTGGCGTGGTGACGGTTGACCAGGCCGCCGAGAATCATGGGAATGCCGGCGGCGAAGCAGAACACCGGATAGTCCGAGGTGACCGGCATGACGAGAAACACCGGCACGATGGCGGCCGCCACGGCCCAGACGGCGCCGAGAAAGAAGTTTTTACTGGCGATGACGGTATTGGAGAAAGACGCGAAGCGGGCGCAGACCACGGAGACGAACATCACGAAGAGGGTGCCGGTGGGCCAGGCGGTAATCTCCCAGATGAAAGCGGCGACGAGAACGGCGATGAAGGAGCGGAGGCCGTTGGACATGGCCGAGCGCCAGTTCGACGGACGGACGAGACGGAGATGGCTGAGGGTGGTTCTGTCCATATCGGCGCACATGAAGCAGCGCAGCAGGAGTGTCAGTTCCGTCAGCAGGAGAGCCGTGCCCTGGAGCACGATACGGTCATCGACCAGGCTGTGCCGGTCAGGATTGCCTTTTTCGGTATCCGCTGTTTTTTCGATGGCGGTTTCGCAGGCGTAACTCAGGCGTCCGACGCGGAGGCAGAGCTGCGCGACGCCGGCATCTGAATCCAGAAAGCGCGGCATGGCTTCGAGAAAAGCAGAAAATTCCGCCACAACGGGCCGCGCGACAGAGCCGGTTTTTACCCCTGAAAGCGCGAGCCGGGTCTGCATTCCCAGGCCTCTGGACATGAACTTTGCCGCCTGGCCCAGGGTTGCGCGGGCATACGCCACCATAGGACCGGAATGCCCGGCCTCGATAGCGCTGAATTCCATCCGGTCATTCAGGGTCATGACGTCGGATAATGTCCGGTAGAGATCGCGCTCGGACGGAGGGCGGGAGAGAAGAATGTCCCTGACGGCGGAAGAGGTTTCCTCAATAATGTCCCTGAGCTGGCGGCGGACGGTGGCTCTGGTGCGGACAGCGACGCCGGGTTCGCAGATCAGGGCGACGGTCATTTCGCAGACAACGCCAAGAATGATGTAGGTGCTCCGGGCGATGGCGGTGCTGAAAACCTGATCCGGCGCGTCGATCGAGGAAATGGAGATGATCGCGCAGGTAAATCCCATCAGCACGAAGGTATAGCTGTGGTAATTGTGGCAGAGCGTTCCCAGTCCGGCACAGAGACCAACCCAGCAGGCGAGCAGCGGGAAGAACACCCAGGGCTGCTGCGGCGCCGCGGAGATCAGCACGATAGCGGCGACAGCGCCGGCGAGGGTTCCGATCACACGCCAGTGCGCCTTGGACAGGCTTTCTCCGATGGTGTTCTGTGCGACGATCCAGACAGTCATGGCGGCCCACTGGGGCTGGCCGAGTTCCATCCAGAACGCGATGCTGAGAGCGACCAGGGAGGTGACGGTCGTTCTGAGGGAGAAGAGCAGATCCCGCGCGGAAGGGGCGAAAAACCAGCTCCCTTTCATCAGGCTCCGGATGATCTCGGTCACAGACGTATTTTCATCTCTTGCATATCTGGTGAGGCGTCATATGAATTCCGGCGCCTGTTCACAGATGCTTTATCAGCAACCCCAGGGCCGCGCCAGCGGAAAAATCCATGTTGTGACAGGAGGATTCCGCAGGACGTAAAATGCCGGCCCTCGCGGGCAGAAACCCGGGCTCTGCCCGGCCCCGGCAAAGGTCGCGGACCTTTGCAAACCATTTTGTTGAACAGATCGGGGTGCAGGGGCCTGCGGTCCCTGCCGGGTTTCAGGGCAGAGCCCTGGGAGTGCCGCATACAGTGAGACACTGAGTCTTCGTGGGAAGATTTCCGGGCTCTGCCCGGGCCCGGCAAAGGTCGCGGATCTTTGCAAACCATTCTGTTTAACAGACCGGGGTGTAGGGGCCTGTGGTCCCTGCCGGGTTTCAGGGCAGAGCCCTGAGAAGGCTCCACGGCAGAAGAAAGCCTGTTACGCCTTGCGGGCGGCCCAGCCTGTTTCCCGGAGGAAGAAGGACAGACCGATGGCGATGACGATGCCGATGATGAGCGGCATGAAGGCCTCGCGGTACTGCGCCATGGTCAGAACGGTTCCTTTTCCCATCAGGGCGGAAACGAGCGGAGACATAACGCCGGTCGTTCCGAAGACGAGGAAGTTCATGACGCCGGCGGCAGTGCCTTTCACCTGGGGCGGGTTGACCTCTTTCATGGAGGAAAACGGAATCATCGCAGCGCCGGAGGCAATGCCCATGATGAGGGCGACCAGGTATTTCGGCATGATACCGACAGGCACGAAAAGCGCGCAGAGCGAGGCGGCCAGCAGCAGGACAGCGCCGCCGAGCAGGACGGGCTTGCGGCGGCCGATCTTGTCAGAGATCCACCCGAGCAGCGGACAGCCGATGACCCAGTCGATGGGAACCATGGAAACGTCGGAAGCGGCGAAAGCGATGGTGGTGTGCTCACCGGAACTGAGCATGGAAGCACCCCAGCCGAGCGCGCCAATGGTGGTAGGCACGAAGAGCAGGCCACCGATGATGCCGGCGCACCAGCTCTGCGGGTTTGAGAAAATGATTTTGAAAGGATTCAGCAGATTGGCGGCGGTCAGGGGGCCGTGATGACGGGCGCTGTCGCCGGAATCACGCGGCATGATGACCCAGACGGCGGCGGCGAGAGCCAGACCGATGATGCCGAAACCGAGCCAGATATGCTCCCATGACACATGCCAGCTCCCCTGCGAGTCGAC
>NZ_BCTP01000070.1 GCF_001571345.1 Komagataeibacter xylinus NBRC 15237
CGATACTTTGGTCAAAAATTCGAAAAAATCCCCCCAGACCCCCCGGTCACATAGTGACCTAAGATTAAACTTTACCTTGCTATCGCCAAGGGCATCACTTCGTTCATTGCCCTGTTTCATTCTTTTTTAGCGTGATATTCTGGAGAATTAAGAGGTTTAAACACGCACGGCATTTTGCTGTGCAAACTGTTGCCAACGATGAGCCGGGAAAGGAATGACCTGAGCCGATACGATTACAATTTCTTCAAACTCATCCACTAGTTCCCCTGCTAACTCTCTGCTAATACGAGTGGCTGAGTTCATGTAAAGCTTCATATCCACCCAATGACACGTTTTCATCCAGCCTGTATCAAGGTCAAAAGCCTTGCAGGTGTTCAGAACCATCTGAGCGTCAAACGCCACATTAAACGCATAGACAGTCCTTCCAGATAGATGTTTGACCACTTCAGGGTAAATCTCCTGCCATGTTGTGACACTCTGGTTTCCCATAAGTGTGGCTCGTGTGAAAATATCTTTCGTCATGTGATGGTGGTTACTGGCTTCCTTCTGAATGGACACAGAAGGCTGACAGAAACGATTATACAGCAAATTACCCTTATGATTGGTTATCGTAATCTGAATCACCTGGTCATCGTTTTCCCGACCAGTCGTTTCAACATTCAGGACCAGATACGCTTTTGCAGGAATTTTCTTCTTTTCTGAAATCGGACACTGAGCCAGTTTTTCCGGTCTTTCTATCTGTCTCAACAGGGCTTTTATTGCCTTGTCGGTGTCCAGACTGGTCATGAGACGGGAAAAATCATTGTTCCACCAGAGCATGGAAATCTCTGCGGGTTTCAGTCCTTCCCAGATGTCTTTCAGGATGGTTTTCTGAACCTGAGAGAAGCAGTTCCTTAATTGCCCAAGGGCAGGCATCAGCATCCTGTCATACCCAAAATCCATACGTTTTTTGGTGATGAAAGGCTGAAGATATGGCTGAACCAGTTGTTCCAGAACTTTACGCTTATAACCAGCCTTGTCCTTGACGTTTGCAGGAACGTCTATGAAGTTTGGAAATAAACCCAGAATGTCATATCCAGCTTCTTCCACTTTATCCGCAACAGATGTTCTTGGTGCGTTCACCATGACAAAATCACGAATGTAAAAAACCGTGGAACGTCCCACCTTACGTTCATCAGAAAAACAACGCAGGTAACGTCCTGCCAACGGACAGGAACGATTATCCGGGATTCTGATGCCTTCAGATAACAGGGAAAAAATAGTGCTGTAATTTATCATAGTATTACTCCATTCAATAACTCCTTAAATATACGTTATTTATAAACTATATTTACAGTAATTGCAATATTTATATATGTTTATATAAATAAATATATCAAATATCTATAATATTAATGGAAACAATCAACGGGTTTGTTTGTTGTTTCAGTTGCTTGTTTTGCATGAAATGGTCAACAGGGTTTTCTGTTGACTGGTGAGAGAAAAAACACAGCAAGGTTCAACAGGAAACCTGTGCGACTATATGACAAAAATATCAGGAATGAACGAAATACCCAGGATATCAGCCACGAACAGATTTTCTGGAATAACCCGGATGGGAAAGCATCAGACATGCTGTTCCAATGCGAAATAAGCCATGGAGAGAAACAAAACAGACTGTCAGGGAAGATTATACCCTTTGAAGGTAAACCCTGCTTCTATGGTTCATTTATGGAGAAAACCGGAAGTTCACTACAAAGAAAAAAAATCTGTAGTGACCTTTGAAACCAGAAACAGATTTTCCAGATGAATCTGGTGAATCAGATAAAACGCGAAATAAGCCACACACAGACACGAAACAGGAACGAAGGGTATAATCTTCCCTGAAAGGGGAAAAATCGCATCCACGGGTCAATTATGGAGATTTACGGAGGATATGGAACGAACCTGATAGAGTGAATCACAAGAAACAGAAAAATGTGTCTGATTAATCTGAAAGTGACAGGGAAAAAGAAAAAAAGAAAAAAAAAAGGATGGGTGGATTTCATAATCCATAGTTATCCGTCCCCACCTGTCTCACGTCAAAAACAAAACCAGAACCTTACAAAGTCCCTGATTTTTTCATTCTGTAATAAGTCGCTCTGGAAATGTTCAGGGCTTCCCATGGTTTGGAAACTGACAGATTATTTTCCGTAAGCCATGCTTCTCTGGTCTGTCCCTGACTTGTTGGTCTTTCCTTACGTCCTTCAGTCTGGCGTTTGGTGCGTTTTCTGAGCAATCTTTCCTCATGGTCAATGAGGACACTCAGATGTTTCATTTCCTCGCAGGTAATGCCTAATTTCTGAATGATGGTCTTTGTTCCAGTCGTGTAGCCTTTGTGTCGCTTTTTGGCTGAATAGTCCTGACCAGCTTTCTTGTAGAGGGTCTGCATGGCGTTGTGCATATGTTTGGCAATATATCCCTCATCAATCACGCCTTCAGCCCATTGTTCCAGATTGGAGGGAAGATTGTCAGGGTTGGATATCTGAGCCAGAAGAATACCAGCTTCATGGCAGAAAATATCACATTCCCCTTTTCTGACTGGCCCCCTGTAGCGCAGGAAACCAAGGGTTTTCAGGTCATACAGCCCTTTCTTGGCCCATGAGGCCCATCCCTTGAAACCCTGGGCTCCACGTTCATCAGGAACAAGCTCATTGGTTTTCCTGCGAGCCAGATATTCAACCCTGGCTTTTTCACGTCTCTCCTGCCTGGCTATCTTCTGCTTTTTGTAATCCTCGTATTTCTTTGGAAGAACCATGTCGCACAGGGTCGAGAAGTCATAGAACTGACCTCTGTAATCAAGGAACTCGCATCGATGACGCCTTGCATGCTGAGAGTTCACACTCCCAGGAAGACGAAAGACACGTGAAAAATCATAGGTCGCCTGGTCTGCTCCCCATGGGATGAATTTTCTTAACAGTTCTCTGTGGGTAGCCTGAAAGCGTCCCTTGCATCGTGCTGGAACAGGACATTCAAATGTATAATGCAGATAAATACCTCTGCCAGAACTGAGGATATTGGAGGGGCGGGGGATATTGTTGTCATCACAGAACTTGAGCAGGATTTCATAATTTTCCCCAAGCTCGTGATATTGAATGGTGGGGTTGGTTTCATATTTGTAGCAATCAAGGTCGATACAGATATGGTCAAAAACCGCGACAAACTCACCCCTGCGACTGCATTTGTAAAACCAGTTCATGGAGATATAGGAATCTTCAATATCCTGGGCCATGTCAAAAACGGTTTCGTATTCCGAGATATGGTAAGGTTTATCCCACCACGTTCTGCCTTTTGCATCAGGCTGTTTTAATTTCTGACCCATGATGAAAAACAGATTTGGATTGTAAGGCATGAACCTTTTCATCCTCCAATCGTATGGATATCTGTCGAGTGCTACTTCAGGTTTTTTAAATGCTAATCCCATAAAATTCTTCTCCTTTAATCAGGATGAAGAAAAAATTACGAGAACTACATTTTTTACTTGACTAATTCATTTAAATACTACATAATCAAAATCATAAAACGTGGTTGTTTTGTTCTCGGTGGCCTCTTCTCCATCGCATTTGTTAAAGCTGGATGTTTGTCGCATCTGGCTTTTTCATTTATTAAAGCACGAAATGTTAATTTATGCAAGTAAAATATAAACTGCGTTTGTAAATAACATAAAACTCTATCAAGAATTGCATGTTTGTTATCCAATTTCTGATAAACATCTTTTTGGACATTCTTTGTCAAACTGGCTGTTGAGCCATTCCATGCAATAGCCTGCCTTCCTTGCTTGTTTCTTTGTCATACTGGTTGGACAAATCTGTTCAACAGAGAAGGAAACATATGGAAGACAACACGAAAACATGGGGTATCAGGGGAATTTCTGCTGATGTCCGGCAAGCTGTGATTACACAGAGCCAGAAGCAGGGCATGAAAGCCGGAGAATGGCTGACAGTGGCTATTCTGGAAAAAATCAGACAGGACAGAAATGCAGGGAAAGCCCTGGTGGCTACCAATGGGAAACCTGCTGTCAGTGCAGAGGATGCCTCTGCTGTTCTGGCTTTGCTGGAACGTCTTCAGGGTATGGGAATTGAACCTCCTGAGCGCATGAAGAAACAGGCAATCATGCTGGTCAGGAAACATATGAAGTTATTTCAAAAGCTCTAGGACTTTTGAATCTTTCACTGGAGTAATTCCTGAGCTCAACTTGGGTCGTCCCGAAGAGAAAAAACCCGCGCAATATGGCTTGGCTTGACATGTCTCACATTGAGGCAAATAAGCATTTTTCCAGTCTGCTATAGATTGACGCGATATATTCCATACAGACTGGTCCAAAACACAAAATGGTAAATTATAGATAGAAACGGATAGCCCTACTGACTGCAAAATATTGACTGAGTTACTCAAAGCTTTTTTATATTCTACAGGATCAATCCACACAACGTCATCATTAGCCAATGCAAAACCTGTGTTTTCTAATCCCATCAAAGCAACATGATTTACAAAAGGTAAATTTTTAGAAATCCATAACGCAGTTTCTTCCAAACGTTCTGTTGTTATTTTATTTAAAACAACCCTGATTTCAATATTTAAACCGTATTCTTTTAGGTGCAAAATTCCCATCATGGTTTCGTTTAATGCACCTTTAGACTGCACAACATAATCATGTATCCAATCCACGGAGGAATAGAGAGGTATGCCTATCGTCAAATTTTTATTTGCTACCTTAGAAAGCTTTTCAGCAATTAATCTATCTTTAAAATATCGTCCATTGCTGAGAACATGGATATGATTAGCTTGAACATGTGCATTACATAGGCTGATTATTTCCAGAAAAGAATCAACGTTTGTAAAAGGCTCTCCTCCTGTAAAACCGATGAAATCAGTTTTACAAGGTAAAAGCGGAATTAGCTTCTTTAATCTATTCAACACCCAACTATCATCTAAATTTTTAGGAGGCTGTGAACACATTAAGCAATAATGATTACAATTTTCAGTTACGAGAAAATAATTGTGGCGTGAATTTTCCCTAAATAAAACTCTAAGATTTTTTTTAGAAAAGTTAAATGCAATAGCATCCCCAGAGCTTAGGTATGAAAATGATTTTGGTAAAACTATAAAGTTTTTATTTTTTTTATTTATGTAAAGTCCGTCTATATATAAGTACACTTTATTTTCATCATCACCCCAAAGGTTTTCACTCTCCTCTGTCGTAATCAAATATATATTTTTATTTCCCCCATGTTTTGATTGCATATCAAAAACACGAAAGACATCATTATCCTGATATTTTTTATTTACTTTAAAATCAACAATATTACCGGACAATGTAAGAGGCTTCATCTTATCCAACTCCTTAAAATCTTTGCATCTTCTGGATCATTTTGTAGAATATTCACGATATATGAAATTACATTTTTCTGACGACTACAAAACTTGGAAAGGGATTTTATTCCCAAGACATCTTTCTGAGTCGCATAATGATAAACAGGGTCAGCACCGCAAACAGGCTCAAAAACACAATCCTTACATTGTGGAGCACATTGAGTGAGCGTTTTAGAAATTATAGAAATTAATTTTTCAGAAAGAATAATATCAAAATAATCGTCTTTTTTGATATCACCAAGGAGAAATTCGTGGTCTCCCATCTCTGCAAGCATTCGTCCTTCGTCTGCTGCATAAACTTTACCATCATAATTGTATATCAATGCGCCCAAACCAATACCTGATGGGCTACGCAAGTCTACATAGCCCGTAGGAATATCAGTGAGTAATCTTTTTAAAATTAACGCGGTATAAAACTCAGGAAAGTGCTTCCCCTTTTTGTTAATATCTAAAATATAAGACAATCCTTTTTTATAAAAATCAAACCATTCGTGATCATCATATTTTTTATAATATTTTGTTTTGATAGCAAATCCATAAGGGGAAAGTGGGCGTAAAAATATACCCCCCAAATTAAGGTTTACATATTCGTCAATAATCCCTTTTACGTCTGAGAGGCTGGCTTCTGTTGTAGTCATCAGCGCACTAACGTAATCATTTCCCCATTCTTTTTGTATTTTCTGAATATTTTGTTTTGCTAGTTGATAACTATTTCCGCCAGGTCGTGGCCTATTTTTGTTGTGTAAGGATTCAGGACCATCCAACGAGGTGGAAATGTGGACGTTATGATGTTTACAGAAACTTAAAATATTATCATCCATTAACGCTAGGTTTGTTGTCATAACAAACGAAACGTATTTCTTTATTTCTGAACTTTTCCTTTCAGAGTAAAGAACAATTTCTTTAATAAGAGAAAAATTAAGTAAAGGTTCTCCACCCTGAAACTCAATTTTAATCGCAGGTGATGGTGTCTGAAACGCGACATCAACACCTTTGAATGCTATTTCCAGAGGCATATCATATAGTTGCTTATCACAGCTTCTACGTGAAACTTGGCAATAAGGACAAGAATGCTCACACCTTAGCGTAACAACAAAAATATGAAGAGGAGTTGGGGTTTGAAGAAATTGTAATCTGCTTCTTAAACGTGCCGCCAACGTTTGAAGTTGAAATTCTTGAGGTGCATTTGCGATAAATTGTAAGCTAAATGCACGTTCATACAAACCATCTCCAGGGAAAATATCTTTATTTACAATTTTGTTTAATTCATCCTCCGTGAAAAAATCCATATCACCAAGAAGATTGGAAATTATAAAACGTCCATCTGCCATGCGTTCAAAACGGAATGGCAACAGAACCAATTCTTCTTTTTGAGTGAAGAAGTCACTTTGCGATAAAAATTTTACCATTATTTTAAACGTTTCGTAATTCTGATTCTTCAGCTAGAGCACCAAAAGCTAAAGCCAATATTAAATTACGAGTGCCTTCAGTTTCCTGATGAATTTTTGCGCGAAGATTTTCATCAGTAACAAGGTTTAGAAAATGATTTTCAATGTATTGCTTATCTAAGGCTTCATGATGATCAGAAGATAATAAGCAAATATAGCTCTCATCATCAGAGATAATTTGACAGGAAGCCGTCCCTATCATTCTATAAGAGGCTTCCTGCAAAGCTTTTATACTCTGATCCTGCTTCTTAAATATTAAGCTAATTTTGTCCACAGGATAGTTCACTTACATTCCAGAGGCATGAGAAGCGTGAGAAGAGTGAGATGAATGCGATTCGTGAGAAGCTAACACCACAGAAGGATTAGATGGCGACATTGTAAAGCTCATCAAATCATTACCAACGGCAAGTTTTACGGATGCTGGAGAAACAGTTTCTCCCTGCCTTGTCGATGCTTCGGATTTTTCTTCATGCGTTACCGAAGCCACTGCATCTTGAGAGTTTGCAACTAATGCACCCACCGCAGCAGAAATACTAAATATTTTAGTTTTGTTTTTCATGGCACAACACCCCGACTATTAAATGAAAACTATCTATAGCTAATGATAAAATATATTTCATATTTAAGCAATATTTTTTTTACCTCTTAACTAGAATATGTTTTATGCAAAAATACGAGATAACAATTAGGTTACGACCCTCTCTAAGAGTCGTAACCTCAGATTTTTTATTTCTTTTTTGTCTTCTCGATATACTTTGATAGCGACTCAACGTCTTCTTTTTTCAGTAAATCTCCAAGGGTATCGTCGTCATCGTAACCTGGAGCAAATTTTTCTCCATACGTTTCACGCAAAGTGCTGATTTTAGTTGTAGGATTTTTGTGTCGAATCTCACCATCTTTGTCACGATGGCGATCATCTAAGCCCGGCTGATTAGTCACTTTCATCTTACTCCTTGATGCAGGTCATTTTTTATCATCGCCCAACCTTCCCTTGCGAAAAGCTGACGATTCATTAACTGACTGTAAAAGTATTTTTTTATTCCAACAGATATTCTTTGTCTCACCGGATAAGCAATTTTAAATATTGTCTGACAATCTTGATGTGTGCTACACACGTGTAACACAGTGAATAAAAAACAAGATTTTGTGATTTTTTGTTTATAAAAATCAATATGTTGTAGGTTTTGGTAAAAAAGCTCCCGTACGGGACGCCAGCTATTTTACCGCAGTTTCCTGCGAGTTTTGGCTGAATGACAGGCACTTCTCTGATTTCCAGTCTGCTGGACCTTGAGCCAAGCGGGTTTCCGTTGCTCAATAATATCAGGGATTGTCATGAGCGAATTACAGAAAATACATATCAATCCCACCGCAAAATGGTGAACGGCAGACCTGCCCGCAAAACATTTGCCTCAACCGCTCTGGCTTGACGTTGATCTCAATGAAAAACGCACCAAGAAGTTGATCTGACGCCCCTTTGGCAGCATGCATCGCGGTGCCTGAAATAGACTTCTGCAGTGGGTACATTGTCTGGCAGGCCAGGCTTTGTAGAGGCGGAACACCGTGACACACGCTGGAACAAGGCGCAGGCCCGGTTCTTAGAGACTGTTTGAACAATCAGCCCAGAAAACATCCTCACAATCATAAGAAAGTTTTTGGCGAAGAACGTCGCCTTTTTGAAAAAAAACGGCACCCAAAAACTTTTATTTTTACCAAATAATTTGTTTTCAAACAGTTTTTCAGCAGGTTGCTCATACGCCTGCCGTGACCGCTTGTTCAGCCCCTTACTGATCTGGCGCGGGCGCGAAACGATAATTTTCGACCTGACGTTCCAGCGCCCGGACGGTGTCATAGGGCGCGGTCATTTTCAGGTGCCCGGCGAGCGTGTTCCACCGCTCGGCCACAGACTGAAGCGTCGTCTGGCACGGCACGGTGGGCGGAAGCTGCTCGGTCCAGGCCAGAATGGGGCCGGACCCGAACAGGATGCCAGCCGAGGCCGCAACCAGCACAAGGGCCAGCAGGCGGCGCGTGGGGGATGGATTGAATACCTGCATCATCAGAACTGGAAATAGATGAAGGGGGCAACGCCGCTTGGCCCTGCGGCGTCAATCATCAGCACGCACAGACCAAACGCAAGGGCCAGCGCCCAGTCCGGCATACGCTGCACGGCAGCAAGGGCGCCCACACGCCCGGGTATGTTTGTGGACACGAAATGCAGGCCGATACCGAGCACGATCAGGCCCAGCGTGAAAGGAGTGACCTGGGCAAAGCTGCCCGGGTGCAGCGGCGTCATGGCGGTCAGGTAGAGCCACACGCTTTCCATGTCTTCCGCATGGAAAAACAGCCATGTGAAACACACGAAGTGGAAGATCACCAGCACGGCGGCCAGGCGCGCGATCCCCCGCGTGTTTTCCAGACGGTCGGAC
>NZ_BCTP01000071.1 GCF_001571345.1 Komagataeibacter xylinus NBRC 15237
ACCTCGTCAAGCAGCGGCCCCAGCCTGCCCACATCGAAACGGGCCGATGCGGCAACCGCCACGCCAAACGTCCGCGACCGGGGCTGACCACCAAACCGCACGCGCTGCAGATAGAGGAACCGGGCCGCACGCTCCAGATCGGTCAGGCTGTCAGCGTTCATGTCCAGCAGGCGCTGGAACTCATCCCGGCTGGTCAGCTGGTATTTGAGCATGTCCATCAGCGCTTCGTAGTGCCGCTGGAGGATGCGAAACAGGTTCGAGACGTCACGGGAAACGTCGTTGATCACCTCGCCCTTTGCGCGGAACGGCCTGCGCAGGAAGATGCCGCCCATGCCGATGAAGGGCTCGACATAGGTGTCATGGGGCACCTTGGCGATGCGCTCTATAACGCGGGCCGCGAGGTTGCGTTTGCCGCCCAGATAGGGGGCAACAGGCGACACGGGAGTCGCCGGAATTTGTCTCTCGGACATATGAATGATACTCGAACGCCCGTTCCTTCACAGGAACCGGGGCGGGGGTTTCCCGTGCGCAGCACCACCTGCGCGGTTTGGTTTGTCTCTAGCAAACCAGCCCTCGCCCCCAAACCTGTGAGGCGAAGGAAACCGTCCGACCGGACTAAGTCCGGGCGTGATCGAGCAGAGCGCGCCCTATGCCGTGGCGCGCCTGCCTACCGAATCCATCATTTGCGTGAACCCGTCAAGAACGGGTTGATCAGGCCCGTGCGATATCGAGCGGCACCTGGCGGAAATCATCGTCCGGCCCGCTGCGTTCGTGGAAGCGCAGATACGACTTGGTCGAATCAATGCGGATGCTGTCGGAGATGGCCTGCATCGCACGCTGCCATTCCTCATCCTCGATATTGAGCCGACGCAGGCCCAGGATCTTGTCGGTGCGGATCTTGCCTTCCTTGCCGACCTCGAACGCATCCGTCACGATGACCTTGAGGTTCGCATCAGCGCCTTCCGACCAGCGCTCCAGACAGTTGTCGATCAGCGCCTTGGCGGCCTGCAGTTCCGGCCCGAACGAGATGGAATCACCGATTGCAATGGTGATCCGGCGGCGGCCGTCGAAGCTCATCAGGGTGATGTTGCCTTTCTGGCCCCCATAGCTTGCGCCATACTGCTCGGTAATGAGCGCCAGTGCCGTATGGATATTTTCCATCGAGGCCTGCCTGAACGACTTGAGCTGCTCGCGCAGCACGGCCGCCTCGGCAAAACGATCCTGCACCAGATCATCGATCATCAGATCCTGCGGCTTCACCTTGTCACGCGGCACAAGGCGGCCAGCGGAATCCTGCATGTAACCTTCCGGCACCATCACGCTGCCTCCCGCTGCGCACGACGCATGTTGGCCGCGCATTCTGCCGCGCGGTCGCTGGCCCAGATGCGGACACCAGGCCGACGGTCACGGCCCGCAATGCGGCGATAATGCGCGGCAGCGCGCTCCCAGACAGTGACGTCCGTTGCAGGCTGGCGCGGCTTGCGGCTTGGCTTCATGAGGCTTCCTTGATTCACAGGTGAGGGGAGCAGTGCGCCCAGCGCTACTGGTCCAGATATTTTCCGGCGCCATCGCCCTCGCGGACATGGCTGTATCGTGTCGTGGTAGCGAGCGAGGCATGTCCCAGCGTTGCCTGGACAACATGGGGCGGTGCGCCCCGATCCTGCGCGTGCGATGCGCAGGCATGTCGCAGCCAATGGGCTGACACGGCAGGGGACAACCCCGCTCGCTTCGCGGCCCTCTTCACTATGCGGTCAGCCGCTTTTGCATGAAGAGGGCCGCCATCGTGGCCGGGGACCACCGGCGCATCAGGCCGGCTATCAACTCGCAGCGCCACGAGCTCTTTCCATAGCTTGGCGGGCACCAGAACCGATCTGGTCTTGCCGCCCTTGCCATGGATACTGGCAATGCCGCCCTGCTGGCGGCGGGTCATGCTTCGCCACACGAGGCCACACGCCTCACGCAAGCGAAGCCCCATGACATACAGAACGCGCAGGAAGGCCCGCTTGCGGGGATCATCCTCCCCGTCAATCATGCTGGCCACTTCCTCCTGTGTGAGGATGCGCTCATGCAACGTGTCGTGCCCACGCTCCATACGGAACGCTGCGCCCACGTCAGCGCGCAGCATGCCCAGGCGTGCGCCGAACGACAGGAGCGATTTGACGGCCGCCAGCTTCCGCCGACGCGTAGCATCCGCGCATTCCAGACTGTCGAACCACGATTGTAGGTCCGCCAGCACGACCTCTTCCAGCAGCTTGCCGGTGAAAGTCAGGAAGGCGCGGGCATCGCGCTCGTAGGCATCGCGGGTGTTGTCGCTCCGGTTGTGCAGCCATGACCGGATAAGCATGTCATCCGCCGAGATATTGCGGGCAACCGGGGTCTTCTTGGCGGGCGATCGGGCACGATCTCCACTAACCATATGAAAAACCTACATTATCATCCCAAAAATGGGGGCCAAAAAACGGGGCATAACTACAGTTATGTCCCTGATTTCCGGGGCTTTCAGGAGTTATGTCCCGGCTCGCCACCGTAGGGCTGTCACATAAGACCGGGTTATGATCCCGGTTATCTGGCCCGCCACATGCCGATGCACAGCATGGGTTGAGCTACGATCCAGCCCACGAGAATGAGCAGATCGACGAACCGGGCGACCGGCATGGTGCTCAGCGTATGGATCAGATCGATCATTTCACTGCGACCTTGCGCTTCGCCGGCGGTGCTTTTTTGTCGACGGACCTGCCGTCGATTGCGGGCCTGAAAATAGGCGATGGCAGGCTTGGAACAGATCCATGCAAACACGAGTGCCGCAATCACCAGAAAGCGCCATGCGCTCAGATCATTCATCGCTTGTACCGATAGAAGCAGTGAGATAAAATGTACCAGTTTCATCCTCTGGTCCGTTCAGGGGTGGAACAGAAGGCCGTCGGTGTGTCAGCACCGGCGGTCTTCGCATATTGAGCCCGCTAGGCTCCGATGCGGCTGACCTTATCGATTCTCATGCACGTCTTTCAGGGAGAAGGATTTCCCCCTCTGGGCTGTCATCCCAGCGAAGGCGCACCAACGCGCCGGCCACGACTGCCCATCATCGGCCCGAAGGCCAGCGTGGATTTGACCAGGCCGGCAGGCATCTGTTCACTCTTGCGGGCCAACGCCTCCCGCCTGATGGCGGTGAGAATGTCGTCCATGGCCCTGGGCAGCATCCGCCCGGCGAAACGCTGGCCGCCACGTCGCACCCAATGGCTCTCCCAGCAGCGGGCGACCGCATCATGGTAGAGCACTTGGGAAGCCAGCGTGCTGATGCCGACATCCGCGCGGTGACGAGGGAAGGGATTCCATTCCAGCGGCACCAGGAACAAGCGCGATTCAGTCGTGGTTACGACAACGCCGTGCCGGTGACCGCGCACGACAATATCGCCGCGCGACAGGGTCGGCAGCTTTGATTCCATCTGATGGCTCTATGTTGGGAGTGCCCGAGCGGGCATAAAAAAAGCGTGGCATCCATATCTCTGGACCCACGCATAACGATAGTTTGCCATAAATGACTTAAAACCGTGGCACGGTCAACCCTTCCATAATGGTCCGGGCATTTCACCATAATGCTCAGCCAACTGCTCAAGCAGGAAGCAGACCGCGCCACTGGTGTTTTTCACGTCCCTATCAAGGCGTTTCGCCATGGCCGTGACCGACAGGCCATCAATCATCAGCAGCACCAGCAACTGCTCCCCGCGCGCGCCAATGCGCTGGCGGATATAGTCGCGGCGCGCGGCGGACCCCATGCGCCCGATCATGGCGTCATGAATGTCACCCCGTTTTGCACCGCGCTCCATTTCAGGATCGGTTCCGCCGAGCACGCCGATTTCGTAATCGGTTGCCCAGAACTGGGCAGCGCTGACCTGCCCCTCGGTAATGGCGCGCGACCGCAGCAGGCCATACAGCCCGGCGCACCGGCGCCAGACCTCGACAGGGCGGGATTTCTTGGTGAGCGCAACATCTACCTGCGCCAGGTCATGGTGCGCGATACGTGTTTCAGACGGACGAAAATCAGGACAGTAGGCGGCTTGCTGCGCGACTGGCGCCCGACGGCGGGAAAGGGCGGTAGGTGACACGCAAAACCTTTCAGTTGGTAGCAATCCCGGCATGCCTGTCTCTTTGCAAGGCCGCGCGTGGCGGAAGGATCAGGCCGTGGCCGGGAATTGATGGATAGTATAGACCGCGGGGAAGTGGTGAACAAACCAAAAACATGAAGCTGTCATCACCGCCTGATGGCAGCATTCCCCCGGCGGAAGCGCCCATTTCCATCGCGGGCCTGCGGCTGCAACTGGCACAACCGTCGCTGCATGACCGTGATCTCCAGTCGTGACCGGTCCAGTTCTCCGCTCAGGAAGCGGTTGGCCTGTCGCAGCGCTGTAATTTCTAGTCTCGCGCGGGAGAGGGGCCACAGCAGAAAACGGAACATCAGGCAGCCCTTTCAGAAGGCGAGGGGGTTTTTGCGGCCAGTTGAGGCGTGCGCCGTTTGCGCGGTGGCCGGGCGACATCGGGCAACCACCCGACCATGGGTGATCCCCGATGCCCTTTCTCAAACACGAACCAGGCGTAATCGACCGATCCGCCAGAGGCCGGGAAATCGCTCCCACCCGGCGGCATCGACATGCGCACGCTCGATACCCATAACCGGGCGAATGGCACTTTTGGCCACCACGCATGCCGCTTCTGGGCGGCAAGAAAACCAAGGCGCAGCACCACACAGACCCGATCACGCGCATGCTCCAGTGCCTGCTCGATAAACAGTTGCGCCTGGTTGTAGGGCGGGTTGGAAATCACGCTGTCAGGCGCATGGCGGGCAAGGCTTTCCCGGTAATCCATTGTTGCGACACCGGGCGCACGTGGTCGCAGGTCGGTGCCGATCGGCGTTACCCCCGCCACGTCGCCCAGCTGCGCCGGCACATTGCCCGCCCCGCAGCATGGGTCCAGCACTATGCCCGCGAACGGTCGCACCGTTGCCTCTGCCGCCACCAGTGCGCGAACGGCCCAGTCTGGCTCGACATACCAGTCGTCAGCAGCGCGGGCGTAGCCGGAATGGGCGTTCATGCGGCAATCGCCCGGCGCAGAAGCGCGCGCAGGTTTTTCCATGATCGCGAGCAGGATGGCGTGGAAGGGCCAAATATTGGTGATGCTGCACGCGGGTGGTGAAAGCGCAGATGCCCGTTGCGTGTTGTCGAGCATGCCCACCCGAGGCTTTCAGCCCAGGCAATCATGTCGCGCGTGCCCTGTCGAAACCGTATTTTCATGCTGCTGCCTCCTGCGGGCGATAGGCCTCCAGATAGTCGGTGAGGTTGAGCTTGACTGTGGGGCGCCCCAGGCGCGCCGCTTCCTCAACCCAAAGTTTTCTCGCGCGTCCATAATCACCCTCGCGCTGCATGATCGCGGCAAAGGCGCGGTGATCTGCAGCAAGATCGGTCCGTGCCTGCGCTTCCCATGCGGGCATGCCGCGCTCGGCGGTCTGCTCGGGGAGCTGCTCGGCAATCTGCTGCTGTGCCCAGGCAGCTCGCACGGGACTGTCAAAAACACCGGCATGGCGGGGGAACTGCCCTTTGCCGCGCATCTCGCCGGTCAGGTCACGGGCGGCCTGCACGATAACTGGCTCCGGTATCCCTTCCTGCAGCCATTTGCGCACCATGCCGATATGCCGGCCAATGGTGTCGCGCTCGAACCCGGCAACCTCCATCACCCGCACGACCGTCCGGTTCAGGATGTCGGTTGCAACGGTGGCGGCGGGTTTTGCCAGTTCGGTTTCGCCAGATTCAGATACAGAAGAAGGAATATTATTATCTGTATCTATATCTAGGGAAACCGAAGGAACCGGACCCGAAACCGAACCGGCGGAAACCGAAACCGGTTTCGGTTTTTGGTTTGGGTTTTCGGTTTCGGCATTGGGCACCGACCGCAGCAGGGTCAGGTTGCGCTGGCGGGCGGCTTCGTCAGCTGCCTGCTGGCGGCGGGCACGGGCCTGCTCCGGTGTCTCGCCCTTCCGGGTCCGCCCGCCCATCCGGCCATTGATCCGGGCCTGATACCCGCGCAGGGTTTCACCCGGCGGGATCTGCCCGGCTGCCTGCGCGGCCTCGAACTGCGCGGCGTTGGCGGCGCGTTCGGCATCATGGCATGCCTTCTCCTGCCTGCGTCGGGCGCGCAAGAGCAGGTGAGGGCTGTACAGCGCGCCTTCATCGTCGCGTGCGGCAAAACCCCATTGCACGATCACGGGCAGCGCCCGGCCCAGCACATCGGGCCGCTCGCATATGAAAGCCGCGATCTCGGCATCGGTCAGCACATGCGTCCCGCTGCGCAGGGCAACCATGCGGCTGGCCTTGAGGGCATCCAGTAGGGAATGCGCTACGCCGCGCGCCTCGGCGGGCAGGGAGCGGATCAGGCTCCAGGCAGGCACGGTAGTGGCATCAAAATCAGATACGACGGGCAGGGCGGTCATGACGGCTCCTGCCTTCCCGGCAGCAGCGGGCATGTCTTGCACTGCTCAACGCATTTGCGCCGCAGGCGGCGGATTTCGTCATGGGCCTGCCCCAGCCGTTCCCGGTCGCCCACAAAATGCAGCACGATACCGGCCATGCCGTCGCGCAGGGCATAGATGCGCACCCATATCAGGCTGATCGAGGGCATCTCACCACGGTCGTAGCGCAGGCCAAAATTGCGGCCATACTCAATGGCAACCCCGCGCGGTATGGTCATTCGTCCGGGCATGGCTTGCCTTCCTTTACCAGGCGGAAAATCTCGTCCCGCAGTTCGTCACACTCGGCCATCAGTTTCACCAGTTCCTCCCCGCGCGGAGCAGAAGTCCCGGCAATCCATTTCTGGATCGTGCGCGGGCTGCCTTCTATGTCTCGGGCAAGGGTTTTGACACCGTGCCTGACGCGCCCGTAATTGCGCTGCAAAACAGCGCTGAGCGTGTCGCGATAGGCTGCGGCGATCATAAAACGACTCTTTTGGGTACTTTGCGCGCGAGCCTTTTCCACAAAAATCCTCCATCATCTGCGATGTTTCGAGTCCAGATAACGAGTTTTGGGAAAAGGAGGCACAATGACGCGGCGCGTGTTCCATCCATCGTGGGTGACAGAAGGAGCACGTGCCGCATTTCAACAGATGGAAAAGTTGTCATGCTGACACTCCATCTTTCTCGATTTCAGCATGTTCCGCAGCCGAGGGCGTACGGAACACACGGGCCGCATGCTCACCACACCACACACGATTTACGCGCGCAGGCTGCCCGCAGAAGGCAGGCCGCGCGCCTGGGCGCACCGATCCCTCGATCCACTGGCAGGTTGCGCCCGCAATCATGGCGGTGGGTGATGGCCGGGTCATCAGAAGCCTACAGGCATCGTCCACTGGACGCTGGGCATTCCGCAAACAGTCTCCGTACGGAAACGGCAGCCCATCGCATGCAGAGCCATGATCATGACTTCCACCTGTGCAAAAATCTGCATGTCGCTCTGGCCAAGAGCCGCACGGGCTTCTGGCGGCAGGACAATGCAGGCTTTCGGCACGCGCCTGCCAATATCCTTCAGTTCGATGTGTCCGCCACCAATCATGATCAGTTCCATCATCGGGGTAACGGTTTTCACGGATTTCGCGATCAGGGCACGGTTTTCCGCTGTGGGGGGAAAGTGCCCATCAGCAGGCTGCCGGGCCGCATCCGATGCGTTTTCCTGGGCCGGTTCTGCCGCATCAGCCGCTCCAGCTTGGGGCATGCCCGTACGGATATATCCGTCAAACGCGTCAGCAAACGTAATCACGGCATCGGGGTCGCGGTCTTCGCCCGCCAGATGGCCAATCGCCATCGCGACGCACATGGCGCGTACCCGCTGCTCCCGGGGCAAAAATTCAAGGTCGTTCAACATCAGGACGATTTCCTGTTCAGGCAGTTGGGGGGAAACTGGGTTGGTGCCACCGGTTCAGGCGGCGCCTCGAAAGGCAGCATTCCGGACAGGTACTGCTCGAAAATGCATGCTGCCTTGACGATCTCCTGCGGGTCGCGCAGCCCGATGTTCTGGGCGCGCGACAAGCATTCGCGCCGCAGCAGGCCGGCCCTGCGGGCAGGCCACTTCCACGGCATGAACAAGGCGGACCAGAAGCCGGGGCAGGTAGGCTCTACCGGCTCAAGGTTGCGCGGAAAAAGGATGGGGCGCGGGGGCATCGGTGCTTTGGCCACGCTTATGCTGCCCCCCGCTGCTCGGTTGGTGCGGGAAGTTTTTCAGTATCAACCCGGCGGAAAAGATCCGGGCGGAGTTGTTCGCGCGGGATGCCTGTTTCTCGCTCAAGAGTGAGGAGGTGCTTGTCGGGAATGCGCTTCCAGCCCAGTACGGTTGCATGGGAGCGAAGCCCCGCTGCCGCGGCGACTTTTTTTGCGCCGCCGACGCGCTTTATGAGTTCTGCCGGTGTCATACAAAAATGTTAGCAATTCCGACTATCGTTCACAAGAAAGAAGTCAGAAGTTCCGACACGCGAGTTAGAAATATCAACCAAGATAGGTAAATGAACCCGGCAACCGATATGGCCACACGTCTTTCTGATCTGCGCTTACAGAAAGGGAAGGCCGAAGGTCGCAGAATTACCCAGCAAGAAGTTGCCGATATCGTAGGTATCGGTCGCAGCACATTAGCGTCTTACGAGAAGGGGCACGACAAGCCAGGTCGTGAGACGATGATCGCGCTAGCGCAGTATTATGGTGTTTCTGTCGACTTCGTAGCTGGCACGTCGCCGGTTAATTCTGACCTGTCTCCGCAAACGGTCGAGGATCCGGACGAACTGGCCCTCCTGAACCTCTGGCGCACCCTCAATCAGGACGAGCGGAACCTCCTTCTCATGCTTTTCGGGAAGGCCATCCGGCCCAACTCCACAAAAAATAGTGCTTAAGGGTTTCGCAAAATTTGTTCCCATCGTTCCCTCTTTGTTCTTAAAGAACGATAGCAGAACAATGGGTGCGGATGGCATACGGAATCTCGATATAAATTATTCGGCAACAGATGAATTGATATTTAGAGGCACTACATTATGAAGATGCGTGTACGCTATGTGTTCTGATATCGTAGATGACATGAGCAAGGCCACATTCACCATTGCGTATGATGGACCAGCGTTGAGAAATCACGCAATGGATGTTCGCGCATTGGCGCCAGCTCTGCTGGGATTTGGCACGCTTTTTGATGCAGCTAATGCAGCACTCAATGGCGATGATTCT
>NZ_BCTP01000072.1 GCF_001571345.1 Komagataeibacter xylinus NBRC 15237
GACTGCTAGAACCCGCGCATCGGCCCGTGGCTGTAATGCAGCAGCATGCAGCCCACCGCCGCCATGTGGGTGCCTGCGCCAAGCACTACCATGACATGCCACAGTGCGTTGGAAAACGGCATGCTCTCGCGCATGTAGAACACCACCCCGATGCTGAAGAAGAACAGCCCGAGCACGATGAGGAAAAAGGTCGGGCTGGGCAGCATCCATACCTGCGGGTCGGGACACAGGAAGAAAACCCACGCCACGCACAGGTAAGGCACCACATGAAACCGGCGTGACCAGGTGAAGAAACACATCTTGGCCACGATGCCTGCTGCCGCCATGGCCCACAGTACCCCGCAGAACCACAGGCTGGCGCGCCCCTGCCCACCAAGCAGGATGAAGGGCGTGTAGGTCGCGGCGATGGCTACGAAGATGATGGACTGGTCAATGCGCTGCAACCCGCCCTTGAGGCGGCAGGGCGGGCAGAAATTATAGGCCGCCGATGACAGGCAGGTGCCCAGTATGCCGCCGCAGTACAGCATGGTCACACCCGCCGCGAGGCCCGAATGCGCCATCATGGCGGTGCGCAGCAGCCACACGACGCCATAGCCAAGCCCCACGACGCCGATGATATGGACCGCAAGGTCGGCCGCCCGTTCGGTCACGGAATAGATGGGGAAACGCGTGCGGGTGCTCATGCGGCGGAAATTACTCCTTATTTCTGCTCTGGTCCGGCCCTGTAGCGTGAATAAGTCTGTTTCCCCATATGCGGAAGCGTTCAGGCCTGCGTGAAGGCGGGTTAATCCGCGCCACAATGACACAGCCCGGCCCGGGACATGCCTGCTGTCATAGCGTGTGGCCATGCGCCACGCAAAGCCGCACCCATAGGCCGGGCGGCGCCGGGCGGGATTGCGGGGCAGGGGCCTTGTGGCGCGCAACGCGCCCCGAATGGCAGGGAGAAAGCGGGACATGGCCCGATCATGGCCACTGGTCTGGGTGCTGATTGCGTTGGGCGTTGGGCATTTCGTGTGCGGCGTGGCGCTTATGCCGTGGCATATTGCTGCCATGGTGCTGGCGGGGCTGGGCTGCTTCGCGCTGGTCTGGGGGCTGTTTCTGGGCAGCCTGCTTGAGCGTACGGGCAGCAAGATGCGGTGGTAGGCGACGACAGCCAGTACTCCGCTGCGTGACTGTGGTGAACAGGGAGGGACATAAAAAAACAGGGGTTTCCCCCTGTTTTTTTGTGGCTATTGAGGCCGCTTCAGCGTGCTGTGCGCTCGCCGGTCACATGGGCGCACAGGGCCTGGATCTCGGCTGCGCTCACGCCCTCGGGGTTGTGCTCGGCCTTTTTGGCGATCTCGTGCTCGGTGCCCGAGGCGCGGCCATGTTCCTTGGCAACATGCTGGGCAATGGCGATCACCTCTTCCTTCTGCAGCAGCTTGGGCTCTTTCAGGCCACGGGCTGCAAGCTTATGCATGTGTTCGCGGGCGGCGGCGGTGGGTTTGTCAGTCATGGTTCAGGCTATCCTGTTAACGTGGCGCGCGGTCTGCGCGTAAGGGTGTGTTATAACTTATAGGGTGCACGGCCTCACGTCGTATTTTACATATCAGCTTTGTCCTGCCCGGTGCAGGTACGCCCCTGACGGAAACCCATATGCAAACGCCCGTTCTCCCCGCGCCCGATAGCGCCCTGACCCGACTGGCACCCACGGTGGGGCTGACCGGCCCGCAACAGGCACTGATGGATGAAGTGTTGGCCTTCTGCCGCGCCCACACGGCCGATGCGCATGCGCTGTTCGTGATCGAGGGCGATGCGGGCACGGGCAAGAGCCTGCTGCTCAACACGCTGTTCACCGCCATCCAGCACGCGGCACGTGGCCGGGATGCAGCCGACCCGCTGCATGGCACCCACAATGCCCTGCTGGTCAACCACCCGGAAATGATCAAGCTGTACCGCAACATTTCCGAATCCCAGCCCTGCCTGCGCAAGAAGGATTTCGAACGGCCGACCACCTTCATCAACCAGATGGCAGGTCACGGGAGGCGGGCCGATATCGTGCTGGTCGATGAGGCCCATCTGCTGCTGACCCGTAGCGACCCCTATAACCGCTTCAGGCAGGACAACCAGCTTGCCGAGATCATCCGCCATGCCCGCATCGTGGTGATCGTGTTCGATGCAAGGCAGGTGCTCAAGTTCAAGAGCCTGTGGACCGATGAACGCCTGCGCGCGTTGGTCGCGGGCTATCCGGTCGTGATCCGCCGGCTGGACCAGCAGTTCCGCATGCATGCCCATGCGGATGTGATGGACTGGATCCGCGCCCTGCGTGATGGCGAGTTGCGCGCGCTACCGGCGCCGCAGCCCTTTGATTTTCGTATTTATGATGACGCGCAGGCTCTGTACGAAGCCATATGCCAGCGCAACGCGCAGTACGGGCTGTGCCGCATGCTGGCCACCTACGATTATCCCTACACCCTGAACGGGCAGGACCATTTCATTACCGAGGGGCGTTTTCACCTGCGCTGGGACCGCGCGATGCCGCAGGACCGCCTGCCCTGGGCGGAACGGGCGGATACGATTGATGAAGTGGGCTCGGTCTATACCATTCAGGGGTTCGACCTGAATTATGCGGGCGTGATCCTTGGCCCGTCCGTAACCTGGGACCCGGCCACCGACCGGATCGTGATCGACCCGACCCGCTACGAGGACCGCGCCGCCTTTACCGGGCGCGACGGGGTGGAGAACCCGCCTGCGGTCATGGCGCGGATCATCCTCAACTCCATCAACGTGCTCATGACGCGTGGGGTGAGGGGGCTTTACATTTATGCCAGCGATCCCCGCCTGCATGCCCGGCTCGGTGCCTTATGGCATGCGCGGCAGGCTGCTCCCGCCGCGCCGCAGGGGATCAGCCCCTCTCGCCAAGACGCTTGAGGTAGGGCAGGATTTCGGAGCCGGATTCAATGGCGTGGCCGAGAACGGTCTCGACAAGGGTTGCAAGGCCCTGCGCATCAAGCCGCGCGAGGATTACGCTCAGGTCATGCTTGTCGGCATCGGAAAGCTGGGGGGACTGGATGATGCGCCGTTCGATCGCCGCTTTCATGGCGTCGGTGGTGAAAGGCATGTCGATAATCTGGTCTTTGCTCATGGCCGTAAATTTCCTGCAAGAATAAAGGAACAGGCCATGGTACGGGTTGCCGGTGTTCCGGCAACCACCCTGCACGCGATGCGGTTATGCGTTTGCTGTTACAACCACCCGGCAGGTTTTTCAGCCCTGTTCGGGCTGGTTCATGGTGGCCATGCGGTGCAGGCGCGCCGTTTGTGAAAAGCCACGCATTTCCTGTGCGATGCCCTGGCGCTCCAGCCGCCGCAAGCCCGTGGCATAGCCAATTTCCTGCTTGAGCTGACCGAGCAGCATGTTGGTGCGACCGCGGAGCATCGTCTTGAAACGATCCATGTCACGTCTCCCCTACAAAAATTTACAGAACAATGCTGCGTTGAACGCATGCCAGATAACAGCACGGCGCATGGAGAAATGCAACGCTTAATGCATACCTGACAGACATTTAATGCATGAATGGAGGGAATGGACGGGGTTTGGCTGCTTGAGGGCTTATGAACGCGCCCTGTGGTAGACGTAACGCAAACAGGAAAACAGACTAGAAAAAACCAGATTCAGTGGTTGCGACACAGAAGTTTTTTTCATGACGTCAGGGCAGACACATAAAAAAATAATGAATCCTAACTCAGAACTCCGGGCATGCCTGAGGCAGTCTGCTTGATAATCCATATGTTATGAACTTCGATGTATTCGCCGCCACACTCAAAATACCCATGGTTAACAGGCTTAGCTTGCTTTTTATCGAAGCCAAAAATTTTTTCAGGGTCACATATAACTGCCATCCTGCTTGAGTCACGCATCCAATCACGATATTTCGTTGTAAGCTCTTCAGAAAACGTAAGGTTTCCAAGTTCATCTTCGATGTAGCAGCCAAGGGAATGTAGACGTTTGACTTCCCGAAGAAACTGAAAATTTTCTACCGTTACGGGAAAAAATTCAGCCGTTCTGGTGACACGGTCCAGATGAACATTATCGATCATAGCCGCTAACTTGAGATTGCTATGCGTTTTTTTTAAGTAAGTAATGAATTCTTGTGACGTGAATCCAAAATCCAAGAAGGCCCAATAAGTCAGAAGTAGTATAATTTTTTCTACAGAACGCATTACGATAGGAAACTGTTCTGGCTTTAACCCGTGATCATTTCCGTGGGCAATTCTGTTGCGAACCTGCTTGATCAGTAAGAAATCAGTATCTGACAGCATGATGATTTTCTTAATGTCAGCGTTCGTATTTTCTATGGTTAGCTTATACTTTTTTTCAAAATTAAAGTTATCCGAACCAAATACTTTTCTAGCGATTTCAATGATATTTTCCCGCTCTTTTGTCGCGATATTTGATATTTTATCCGTAAGCTCTTGGCGGAATTTACTTACTTTTCTTGAGGAAAGTTCTTGAATTTTGGGTGGCTTTTCTTTTTTAAACTTAATGTTTAGGTAACTATCTAATAGACTGACATATCCAAGTAATTTGTATTCCCAAAATCCGTCGTGCCTCTGCATTCCCGCGAGACGTACCCAACATATTTTTCTGTAATTAGATTGATAGTATTGATCGAATATAGACTGCCACCGTCCGTCCAAATCAAGCCGTTGTATAAAGCATAGAGTCCAGAAACTGCCGTTATCTTTGGCTCGTGCAGGACGCTCAGGACGATCGAATGTGGGGAAGTGCAGTCGATAATAGGAATTTCCAGGCCCCTGCGAGACAAAAATAGATTCTATTGTTACAGGGTATGCTAGTAGAATAGAAAGGAAGCATGAAAGATCATGAGACTTTTCTTTTACATCTTCGAGATTAAACCTATTGGTATTCGCCGAAAAAATAAATTCTATATGCTCATGGATTACAAGATTTTCTTCTTGTTGTTTCCAAGAGCCGCGATACTACGCTTCGTAGATCGAAGTGCTCTTCATTTGTTTTAATGCTGACATTGATATTTTTCGGAATCTGGCTCCAGTTGAACGTCTTGCCAACTGAACCTTCAAGCATTCTCCGGTGGAGAAACCATTCCGATACGTCACTGTAGCGCACTGAAATTGAGTGAAATGACGCTTCGTTCAAGTCGCCTTCAATTACATAGTCTGCGTAAAGAGAAACGCTGTTAAATTTGCAATCACAAAGACAAAATGTGATTCCTTCATTCGTTATCGCTTTCACGAGATCGAATTGTGCGTTGTCTATGTATAAATCTGGAACTTTTTCTGAACTCAAGATGTTGACGTAAGCCCATTTATTGCTTCCAAAATATAAAACTCCTGATCCTATTTTTCCGAGCTGATTATGATACAGTTCAACGTCAAATTGATTTTGTTTTGAATCATCATTATTCAGGTTCATTTATAACGATCTCTTAATGAATGGTAATTAACAATTTACATATAAATTATGAAAATTTGTTATATTTTTATTGGAATTTCTATGATCTTTTGATGTGCGTATGTAACGGTTTTTTTGCCATCTCAGAGTATTACAATGATGATCTTAAAAAAACAGATATTCGATAGCATGTCTATGCACAGTTTCCAGATGTTATCTTGATAGAATCTGCTATCAATATGCGTCTGAACGAAAGTCGCGTGGAATCATACTGTCACAAAAATTTTCAGGTGTGGCAGGTTGGTTGTCCGTCCCATAGACCAGACTTAATTATACAGGCAGATTTTTCATTGCTGCCTGATATTTCATGAAGAAAAGGTTTTCCCATGCGCGTTCCTGGCTGGTTGGGTGGCAGTTTTCTGCCCGTCATGCTCCTTTGGGCACCGGCCTTTGCGGCCCCGGCCTACCACCCCGGTTTTGCCTGCCCCCGGCCTGACGGGTCCGATGTTCTGGCTACGGCGGTCTGTGCCGATCCTGTCATGGCAAAGGCTGAACTCGACCTTGAAAAAGTATTCTATGCCCATCGCGCCCAGGAGGGGGCAGGGGCCTATCCGGCCATCAAGGCGCAGGCCATTGCTTATGCCACCGCAGTGCGTAACACATGCGCCATTCCGGCAGAGGGCACGCCGGGCGCTGTCCTGCCATCGGGCGCGGCTTCATGCTACGTGAAGGTAACGGAGCAGCATGCTGGCGAGTGGGCAAAGTCGTTGAGCGGAGCCTATGCGCAGGAAGCCGCGCGCGATATCGACCTGCATATTGCCCTGCAGCAGAAGCTCATTGAGGCCGGGTATGCGTCCTCTCCCATGCTTAAGGCTGATGGCATTTACGGCGAGGGCACGCGCACGGCCATCAAAAGCTGGCAGGCGGCCTATGGGGATGACCAGACGGGCGCTATTTCAGATGCTGAAGTGCCACATGTCGAGAAACTCGGTGTCTCGCGTGCCGTGCGCTGGGCCAGTCAGCCGCCCGAGCCCTCCCTGAGCAGCGATACGAATGCACCGCCCCTGCTGCGTATCTTCCAGTTGGACATGCTGGGCATCCAGCGCCCTTTTCTTGAGCAGATTACGGGGATAGCCAAATATGTGAACCACTATGCCGACAAGACCGCCACCTATACTTACATGATAAAAGGCTGCGAACTGACCGCCTATGAACAGGGCGACCAGATTCAGGGCTACGGGCTGAAGGTGACCCCGGCCTGCTCGGTGCCGCTGACGCCATTCATCCAGAACTCGACCCCCTCGGTGGCCGAACTGACAATGGGTGACATGAGCGCCGCGCTGGACGGCAGTGCCCGGCCTGTGGCGGACTGCCTTGAAAGCTGCGGCAATGCCGCTGACCCCAATATCGGGTTGATGAAGCAGGGATCGCATGCCGAGGATTACGTGAATATTGAGGTTTATGCCCCGATAATAGATGAAACGGCCCTCAATGCCGCGTCAGACTGGCAGGATACGCTCAGGAAGCACGAAACCGACGACGACATCGTGAAGGGTAAGTTCAACTGCGATGGCAAATACGCTGCCGAGGGACTTCATGCCATGCGCAATGTCGGGGTAAAGGAGATTTTTGTGGGCAGGGGAGAGTCGGTTATTGGCCAGAGCATCAATGAGCAGTGCGGCCGGTAAAAGAAGATCCCGGCACCCTGCGCGGTCAGTTCCACAGGCAGGATCGATCAGCGGCCAGAACGTAGCATTATTATAGCTGCATTTTTTACATAGGTCAGTAGCCATTTAGCTTTTAGAGGCACGTCGTCATCTATTCAGGAGCCCGATCTATGATTAGGGTATTTGATTGGGGATGCAGGTTATGTCGGTTTTAAGTTGCATAGGGATTTTGCATATCGTTTCTGGGACTGTTCTTTGAAGCCGCTAGTAATGGTTTGCATGGTGTATCGTAGATCGGTTTTTGCAGCGATCTCTAAGTCATAATTTAATATGCCGCGCCCGTTGGCTCGTGACATGTTTTGTCATGATTTATCTGACAGGGAATGGAAACGCGGCATGGCTCACAATTCGACTAAAGCAGATCCGGCCCCGCTGGGGCTGATGGGGTTTGGTATGACGACTGTCCTGCTCAACCTGCATAACGCCCATATCGTTCCAATGGGCGCGGCCATCCTTGCGATGGGGCTGGTATTCGGGGGCGCAACGCAGTTTGTCGCGGGCCTTCTGGAATATGCGAACAACAATACCTTCGGCATGACAGCGTTCATGTCCTATGGCGCATTCTGGCTGTCGCTTGTCGTGCTGCTGTTCCTGCCGCACTGGGGGCTTGCGCCTGCATCCTCGCCCGCCCTGATGGGTAGTTACCTGCTGATGTGGGGCCTGTTCACCGCTATCATGACGATCGGTACACTACACGCCTCGCGTATGCACCAGGTAGTGTTTGCCAGCCTGACGCTGTTGTTTGTCCTGCTAGGCTGTGCCGAAATCCTTGAACAACCGATGCTGACGGTTGTAGCTGGATATGAAGGTCTTTTCTGCGGCTTCAGTGCGATCTGTCTGACAGCGATGGAACTTCTTGCAGCACAGTCGAGGCATGCCGTGGTGCCTGTCGGCGTGGCAGGCGTGCCGACAGAGATTGCCGCCTGAATGGAAATTGTAAAAACCACTTTGAAAATCATGCATCAGGCGGATATGGCCCTTGCTGGTCAGTGAGTGGCGCCAGCCCGTGGCACGAGCCCGCGCGATCAGCTCGCTGCGATGTGGATTGCAGACATGAACGTACCGGTTCGTATCGGGTCGCTACACGTCGCCAGTCTTTCAACTTTGCGAACATGTTTTCGATAAGGTGGCGCTTTTTATACAGGTGCCAGTTGTAAGACGGCTTTGATTTCCGGTTTTTCCTCGGGGGAATGCAGGCGGTAATATTCCGTTCGACAAGATATCGTCTGATCCGGTTGCTGTCATAACCCCGATCCCCGATGACCTCTTCTGTTCCTTCCGGCAGGTCTGCCAGAAGAACATCTGCCCCTTTGAAGTCACTGACCTGTCCAGCAGTCAGATGAAGCCGGACTGGTCGTGCATCAGCTATGCGATGGAACCGGCACCAATGCTCTGGCGGGCATCGGACAGGCCAGTGGCCAGAAAAGGCACATTGGCTTCAGCGTTGCCGCTGGTGAGCTTCTGGCCGAGGATCAGGGTGCGCAGGTTCTGGCTGCCGCCCTGATTCTGGGGATCGATCTCGGCAAAGATGCCATGCGTGCGCTGGCTGGTCGGGTAGTTGTCGAAGGTGATCGATCCGCTCATGCGTGCACCTGTTCAGCAGGCGTGGCTGCGGCTGGTGTTGCAGGCACGGGCTGCGGCGTTGCAGCCTCTGCCGCCTTCGGTTCTGCTGCTGCCGGCTGTGATGCAGCGGGGGCAGCCGTAGGCGGAGTTTTGGTGACATCGCCGGCGCGCAGGCGGCGCTGCCAGTAGAAGGAGGTGGGCAGACCATTACGGTCGGGGACTTATAC
>NZ_BCTP01000073.1 GCF_001571345.1 Komagataeibacter xylinus NBRC 15237
CCCGAGCCCCACTCGAAGTTCTGATCCGGTCTCAAATGCGTGCAGGTAGACACATTCGTATTTCAACGACCGCCACAGACGCTCGATGAACACGTTGTCCAGCCAGCGCCCACGCCCGTCCATGCTAATGCGGATCTGACGTTCTTCCAGGATACCGGTAAAACGGGGCGTCGTGAATTGTGAGCCCTGGTCCGTGTTGAAAATCTCCGGGGTGCCGTAGCGCATCAGCGCATCCCGGAGTGCCTCAATACAGAACTCCGCGTCCATCGTGTTCGACAGACGCCAGGACAGCACCTTGCGCGTGAACCAGTCCATGATCGCCACGAGATAGAGAAATCCCCGTTTCATGGGAATATATGTGATATCGGAACACCAGACCTGGTCAGGCCGATTGATGACCAGATCCCGCAACAGATATGGATATTTCCGATGCTCCGGATGGGGCACACTCGTGCGCGGCTTCTGGTAGATCGCCCGCAGGCCCATGATCGCCATGAGCCGCCGGACCCGCTTGCGGCCCACTTCATGTCCCAGGCGGCGCAGATGCCATGTCATCTGCCGTGAGCCATAATACGGCGTTTCCAGGAACTGGGCGTCGATCAGCCGCATCAACTCCAGATTGGCCTCGCTCTGTGGCACAGGCCGATAGTAGACGCCTGACCGGTTGAGTCGCAGCAGCGTACATTGCCGAATTATCGGCAGACGCGCTCGCTTCGGGTCAATCATCTGCCGCCTCTGATCACGCCCAACCGAGCAGAGGCATCGCGTAAAAAATCCCGTTCCACGAGAAGCTCGCCTATCTTCGCGTGCAGTTTCTCCACATCAGCAGGGCTGACCGGGGGCTCAGACGTCGCCTTCCCGGAAAAGGTGGCCGCCATCCCCTCGATCGCCTGCCGTTTCCACTGGGCGATCATCGTCTGATGCACCCCATGTTTCGAAGCCAGTTCCGCCAGCGTCAGTTCCCCACGGATCGCTTCCAGGGCAACCCGTGATTTGAACTCCGCCGCATACCTCTTGCGCGTAACCTTGCCCATAAAACCCGTTCTCTCTCAGGTCGGATTATAGCTTATTGCCCTGTCCGCAAAATGGGGACCACCTCTGCGTCTTTCCACGATCCACCGTTTCGGCAGGACGACAAAACACGCTGGACTTATGACGGTTTTGTGCCGGTCATCCGAGCGTTTCAAGCTCGTATGAGGAGACCGACGAGACCATGAAGCATACGGAAGGTTTCAGGCGCGAGACCGTGAGGATCGCGTTGAGCAGTGGGCTGTCACGCACGCGCGTTGCGGTCGAGCTGGGTAAATGAATAGTGGATGGCCATCCGAACGAGCCGGCATCAGGGCAGCAGGCTGATCTGGCCCGCGAGAATGAACGTCTTCGCTTGAAAAACCGGATTCTGCGGGAGGAGAGGAAAATTCTAAAAAAGCTCCCCAGTTCTTCGCGAGCCAAAAGCCATGAGGTTTGCCTTCATCCACGGACATCGGCATGAATGGCCAATCGGGAGGCTGTGCCAGGTCTTGCGGGTCTCGGCACGGGGTTACCGGGCCTGGACATCCCGACCAGCCTGTCAGCGCCAGCGCACCGATCTGAAGGTGCTGGCGCATATCCGGGAACATTATGCCCTGAGCAACGGCTCCTACGGACGGCCGCGCATGACCATGGAACCGGGGGAAGCCGGGCTCGATGTCGGAGAACGTCACGTTGGCCGCGGCACGCTCCCAGGACTGGACGATCGCTGCGTATTTCTGGCCCCAAGGACTTTCAGCAAAGGCGGCCAGGGCAGTTTTTCCAGTTTCAGCGTCCACAGCCCGGTAGATATCCTTCAGAACTGTGGCCACGGATTTGCAGTCTTTTCAGGCGACGAAATCCAGCGAATGGCGCAGCAGATGAACGATGCCGGTTTGCATAAGGGCTTCGGGAAAAAACCGCGCAGATAGCGTCGGGAAAGCCCTTGAGTCCGTCAACCACGGCCAGCAGAATATCCTCGACGCCACGATGGCGTAGATCGTTCATGAGACGGAGCCAGAATTTGGCGCCATCGTTCTGCTCGATCCATAGGCCGAGGATCTCCTTCGTGCCTTAGTGACAGCCAGTGGGAACGGCTACGGATAACCATCTGTTTGTGGAAGCCGTGCTGTATCGTTACCGCGCCGGTATTCCGTGGCGTGACCTGCCAGTGCGGTTCGGGGATTGGAAGAATGTTCACAGACGACTGCGCCGCTGGTGTGAAAGTGGCGTCATCGAACGGATTTTCCGGCATCTGGCCGCCGATCGAGCCAATGAATACATGATGATCGACAGCAAGATTGTCCGGGCTCACCAGCATAGTGCGGGGGCGCGTAAAAAAAGGGCGCGGACCAGGCCATCGGGCGGTCCCGTGGCAGACCAACTTCGAAAATCCACGCCATTGTCGATGCGGCAGGAAAGGCAATCGCCCTGTCCCTGACGTCCCTGCAGAAAGCGGACATCACGGAAGCGGAGCCCCTGCTGGATGAGGTCGATCCCAAAACCTTTATCGCCGACAAGGCTTATGATGCCGATCCGCTTATCGAAAAGATCGAAGAACGGCAGATCACACCGGTTATCCCTTCAGGGAAAAACCGATGCAATCCACGAAAAAATCAGCTTTCAGCCCTACAAAAACAGAGACATCATTGACTGCTTCTTCGCCAGGTTGAAGCAGTTCAGGGGCATTGCAACACGCTACGACAAACTGAAGTCAACATTCCTCGCAGCAGCACAACTCGTCTCCGCAATCATCAGAATTAACTGACGACATGCCCTAGCGGTAATAACCGTAATAGGCCGGGGGCGGCGGGGGTGGTGGTGGCGGATAGGCATAGACCGGGTAGGGCGGCGGATAGCCATAGGCCGGATACCCATACCCATACCCGTAGCCATAGGGCCGGTAGCGATAGGGCGACATGGCTACTCCCAGCGCGGTGCCAGCGGCCATGCCCATGCCAAAGCCGCCCCAGCCCCAGCCACGATGCCAGCCGCCGCCCCAACCGGGGCCACCGCGCCAACCGCCACCCCATGCATGGGCCGCAGGAGCGGGCAATACGCCAATCAGTCCCATGGATACAGCCAGCAGCAGGGCCAACTTACGCATCTGACGGGTTCCTTTTTTGTACCATTGCAAACACGATATTGGCATGGATCGGCCAGATATCCAGCCCCTATCCCTCACCGTTTCGTGATGTCGCGCGGTAGAAAACTCCCATAACGGGGCGTTTGCATGACGGGGCGCTCCATGTAGGAGCGATGACGCTGCCAACCCGCTTTCTTTTTTACAGACAAATGTTTTCTGGTGCCGCCTTTTTGGGAAAGGCGGCGTTTTTCTTAAGATATTTCAATAAATATTACAAATTACGTTATTTACTTAATTTTTATAATATTTGTAGGATCATTGTCAATTACAATTCCACCACTATTCGGAAGATTTATCTGACAAAATATTTTTCCGCTATTCCATAAAGCGCAGACTCCATTCAGATTGGCATTTGTGCTTTTGTCTGAAGCTTTAACATAAATATTAACTTGGTTAATATGATAAACGGTTGCGCCACCATCAGTGTCTGTCGTTTGGAATTTTTTCATATCAATAATATAGAAGCCATCATCATTATTAACAGAAAGTTTATTCATATTTTCCCCATCAGCATGAAGGGTGACGTGGCTTATACCGTTGCAAACAAATGCATTTTTTTGCCCATTAGTTATTACATAAATTTTGCATTTTGATTCGTCGGTATTGTAAGCGTATGCTTCTGTAATATATTTACCTAAGGCTGACTCAACCTGTTTGCGGGCCATTTGTTCTGAAATGCTTTGAGCATTTGCGGCATCTATATAATTTCCACCAAATAAAATTGAAGAAAATAGGCCGAAGATAATAAAAAACTTTTTCACTTTATATAGTTCTGATCATTTTTCAGTTGCCCTGTCGGGCGCGAAGCCACCCGCCCAGCGACGCCAGCGCCTCTTTCAACGGACCGTCGGGCATGTCGTCAATATCCACGGGTGGTGGTGGCGTGCGCGGTGGGGCAGGGGATGTTGCCTGTTGGGGCAGTGCGAGCAGGTCTTGTACCATTTTCAGCCGCTTGACCACGCCGTGGCCGCAGGTGGTGTTGATGCGGGCAATGACGGTGGGCGCGAGATGTTGCAGTTCCATCGCCACCGGCCCCTGGCAGCCCACCGTCAGCGTGCCCGCCGAGAACTTGCGCGGCACGGTGAGTGCTGCCAGATGCGGGCCTACAATATCCGCCCAGTCCGTCATCACCTGCACGGCTGCGGCCGACTGCTTGCGAAAGACCGGCTGGCTGATCTGCGGCAGCAGGGCCGCCATGCTGCGCGCGCGAAAGGCCCGGCGCGGCGGCTCGGCGGGAGCAGGGGCTTCGTTCTTTTTCTTGCTGCGTGGCGGCGGGTTCGTCATAAACGGGTCCGTGTTACCTTGTGCTACCGATCTGTTACGCTGGTATGACCGGCACCGTCGCATTCTGCCATGGCGCGCGCTGCCCGGCCAGAGTGTTGATCCCTATCGGGTCTGGCTGAGCGAGATCATGCTCCAGCAGACCACGGTTACGGCGGTCATGCCCTATTTCGAGCGCTTCCTGGCCGCCTTCCCCGATGTCACGGCGCTCGCCCGCGCGCCTCAGGACCGGGTCATGGCGCTGTGGGCGGGGCTTGGCTACTACGCCCGCGCGCGCAACCTGCATGCCTGCGCCAAGGCGGTGGCAGCGCGGGGCGGCACCTTTCCCGATACGGTGGAAGGGCTGCTGGAACTGCCGGGAATCGGGGCCTATACCGCAGCGGCCATTGCCGCCATCGCCTTTGGTCGCCCCGTGGTGCCGGTGGATGGCAACGTCGAGCGCGTGACCAGCCGCCTGTTTGCCCTGACCGATCCCTTGCCCGGTGCCCGCAAGGCCATTGCCGCCCGCGCCATGACCCTGAACGCGGATGCGCAGGCCAAGGCCCGCCCGTCTGATTTCGCGCAGGCCCTGTTTGACCTTGGCGCGGGCATCTGCACGCCGCGCAACCCCGCCTGCGTGTTGTGCCCGTGGCGCGACGCCTGCGCGGGCCATGCGCAGGGCATTGCCGCAACCCTGCCGCGTCGCGCGCCCAAGCCCGTGCGGCCCGTGCGGCATGGCGTGCATTTCTGCCTAGTGGATGAAGCCGGTGGCCTGCTGCTGGTCCGTCGCCCCGAAAAGGGGCTGCTGGGCGGCATGATGGGCCTGCCGGGGCCGCACTGGCGCGATGACCCGTGGCCTGAGGCGGAAGCGCTGGCGCAGGCCCCTGCCGCCCCCCGCCTGCAACCGCGCTGGCGCATGGTGGGGCAGGTGAAGCATGTCTTCACCCATTTTACACTGCTTGTGGATGTGTACGCAGCCACGATCGCGGCCTTTCCCAACAGCATGGCGGCACAGGGATGCGTGCATTACCCCGCTGACGGCGCCGTGGCGCTGCCCTCGCTCATGGGCAAATGCGTAAAGGTTGCACGCAAAGCCGGTATTTTTTGATTGACGCCGGTATGATCTGCGCGGTTGAGTGATGGGTGTCCGATCAGGAAAGGGACCGTAATGTTCGCTTTTGTCCAGATGCTTTCCCCCGTTGTGGCCCTGCTGGGCCTTGTTGCCGCCGCCCGTTACTGTTCAGCCCCCGCGCGCGCCATGCAGCCGGTCCGGGTGCGCGCCCGGCGCTAGGATGCATCCTGTGCAGGGTGATGAGGGTCCGTTGCGGTTTTGCATCCTCGTCTGGCTTCCTGTAGCAGCCGGAGCATGACATTTATTACCATAAAGCGCGCGGCGGGGCATGAAGATGCACCGCCGCGCACCGGGGTACTGCTGAGCAATCTCGGCACGCCCGATGGCACCGGCTATGGCCCTGTGCGCCGCTATCTGGCTGAATTCCTGTCAGATCGGCGCATTATCGAAGCCAGTCCCCTGATCTGGAAACCGATCCTGTATGGCCCGGTGCTGACCTTCCGCCCGCGCAAGTCGGGCGAGGCGTATCACCGCATCTGGCATCATGACCGTGATGAAAGCCCGCTGCGCACCTATACGCGCGACCAGGCGGAAATGCTGGCCAAAAGGCTGGAAGCTGACAATGTGCCGGTGGCCTGGGGCATGCGCTATGGCCAGCCCTCCATCAGCCAGGCGCTGCATGAACTGGTGGCCCAGGGGTGCGATCGCATCCTGCTTGCCCCGCTCTACCCGCAATATAGCGCCACCACCACGGCCACGGCCAATGACCAGGCGTTTCGTGCTCTGATGCGGTTGCGCAACCAGCCCGCCATCCGCACCCTGCCTGCCTTTGCCGACCACCCGGCCTATATCGCGGCCCTTGGGCGTTCGATCACGGCCCGACTCGAAACGCTTGATTTCAAGCCGCAGATGATTGTCGCCTCATTCCACGGCCTGCCCAGGGTATATGTGGAAAAGGGTGACAGCTATGCCGATGAATGCGCGCGCACCATCATCGCGCTGCGTCATGCCATGGGGTATGACGAGCGCATGATGCCGCTTACCTTCCAGTCCCGCTTTGGCCCGGCAAAATGGCTGGAGCCCTATACCGCGCCGTTTATCGAGTCGCTGCCCGCGCAGGGCATCGAGCGCATTGCGGTGATTACGCCGGGCTTCATTTCCGACTGCATCGAAACGCTCGATGAAATCGGCAACGAGGCAGCGGAAGACTTCATCAAGGCGGGCGGCAAGGAACTGGCCCTGATTCCGTGCCTGAACAACTCACCCGATGCCATCGACCTGCTCGAGACCCTGGTGCGCGAGGAACTGGCAGGCTGGCTGCCACGTAAAGCGGCAGCCTCTGCCAGCTGAGGTCTCTCATGCCCGCTGGCGGAGAAAAGTTTTTGGCGAAGTGTTTTGCAAAAAGCTTCGCGAGGAGCCGCCTCTGGCGAAAAGGCGGCTCCCGGAAATGTTGATGATGTTACCCCAGTCAGGGCCGGTCGCAGCTTTCGGTCAGGTCATTATAGACCTGCCCTTTGGGGCACGAAGCCGGAGGACGCTGCGGCGCAGGCTGGCCCTGCATGCCGGGTTGCGGCTGTGCCGCAGCGGGGGCCAGCAGGGTGGACAGATCCTTGTCATAGACAGAATCGTCTTCAGGCGCGTTGTTGCCCGTGGCGTTATAGACTTCGGGTGCGGCCCGATAGCTGGCACTTGCCGCGGCAGCCCCCATCGCGGCCCCCGCGCCATAATAACCGGGCCAGCCCCAGCCCCAGCCACCCCAGCCGCCACCCCAGCCCCAGCCGCCCATGGGGTAACCCCAGCCGACATAGCCGGGGTAGTAGCCCGCACCCCAGCCGCCCCAGCCCCATCCACCGTGCCAGCCGCCCCAGCCGCCGCCACCATGCCAGCCGCCGCCACCACCGCGCCAGCCACCGCCGCCGCCATGCCAGCCACCCCCGCCCCCACCAAAGCCGCCGCCGCCATGGGGGCCAGCATGGGCGGGCAGGCTCAGTGAGCCGCACGCAATCAGGGCCAGCGTCACGCCTGTCAGTGCCTGTTTGAGCTTGTGCATGTTCCATTCCTGCATGTCTTGATGGGGGTTATCGCAGAAAATCACCGATCGGGAAAAGACGCGGCCGGTATCCTGGTGCCGCATTCCCTAACGCAGGGATAGCCGCGCCGGATGCGCTTGTGGTGCGGCAAGGCGGGTGTGCGCCTCATTGTCATGAATGGCATTTCTGCCCGGTTTGGGCCGATGCGCAAGCGTGGGGTGGCGTGCTGCAACACTCCGTAGCATAAACCGGCTGCAGCGCCAGATGATGGCCTACAGGCAGGAAACCATGATCGAAACGCTCAGAACTGAAGAACTGGTTCAAAAACAGAGCCTGTAATGGAAAGTAAAAGTTCTCGGGTACCGCCTTTTTTCAAAAAGGCGGCGTTCTTTTGAAGCTCTCTGAAAAAAGCTTCATCAGGAACCTTCCTCCGGTCCGTCGCGTCTTTCAATGCGTTTACGGTCGGCCAACCCCCCGCAGCCGGTGCAGCGTGATGATGGCCGCCGTCAGCACGATGGCGGCGCAGGTCTGGTGCACCGTGCCCGCCCAGACCGGCACGACCAGCAGCAGCGTGGTAACACCCAGCGCGTATTGCAAAAGCACCAGCCAGCCCAGCATGGCCAGGGCCGCATGCACGTCCTTGCCTAGTTGCGGCGTGCGCAGCCCCAGCACGATTGTCACGCCAATCAGCACCGCCGTGGTGGTGGCCAGCAACCGGTGGTCGAACTGGATGGCGGGAATGTTCTGGAACCAGTTCAGCCAGAAGGGGTGCAGCCTGGCATAACCCTGCGGGATCAGGTGCCCATCCATGAGGGGGAAGGTATTATAGGCGAAGCCCGCATGCGTGCCCGCCGTAAAGCCGCCCGCGATCACGGTCATGCCCACCAGAATGCAGATGGCCCAGACCAGTGCATGAATGCGCCGTGCTTCGGGGGTTGCGGGAATGAAGGCGGGGCGCGGCGTGCGCACGGACAGCGCCGTCCACAAAATGGCGATGTAGCAGCC
>NZ_BCTP01000074.1 GCF_001571345.1 Komagataeibacter xylinus NBRC 15237
CGTGGCCGCCATGGCGACATCGTCAGGCGTTCGAACTGGTCGCAGGCAAGATCGCGAAAGATCTCGTAAGCGTTACGTCGTTCCAGCAGGGTCAGGCCCTCGGCGATGAGGCGTTCCAGTTCCACCGAGCGGATCTCGCTGCCATCCTGTTCCTGCTGGCTACGCTTCTGCGCCGCCTCGTTGCGGTCAAGGTCGCGCTCCACCTGCCCGACCATGCGGTGAAAGACATTGACGGTGGACCAGAGCAGCGGTTCGAGATCGGGTTCCAGCCTTGTGTCGGTCAGCGTGGCGGACAGGGCGTCGAAGATGTCAGCCACCGCACCCTCGATCTGGCAGGCATCGGGCAACGGCCTCGGGTCCGGCTCATCCTCGAAGGGACGGTGGCCGTAAAGCTGGAGTTCCGCCAGCACATGGCCGGTGGAAGAGCTGGCGTGGGCGGGTTCGAAATCGTCCTGTGTGCGGGTCATGGGTCTGTCCTCCGGTTCTGGCCGCGCCCCTCGCGGCCTTTCCGGGGGCGGATAGCGGCAGACGAAGGCCGGGCCGGAACCGCGCGCTCGCGCGCGGCCGGAACGCAGTGGAGGATGGCAGGGAGACGGCTATTTTGCTTCGCGATGCAAAGCGCGGACGCAGTCCCGCGCGGCAGAAAATAGCCGTCTCCGCCATTGTAGGCACGGCCTGACTGACGCCCGCTCCCCTCCAGAAAAGGCCGCGGGCGCGCCCCATCCGGAAACGGGACAGCCCCCGCACGGCAGGAAACGACGATGCCCCCCCTTTCCCGGCCCGCCTCAGTGCGCGACCGGATGCAGAAACCGCACCACGTCCTGCGGGGCAAGCTGGGGATGCAGGATCGCCCGCATCGCCCCACGCCCGAGATAGCGGAGATCATCATTGAAGTCCGCCAGACGCGGTGACAGCACGAGGCACTCGATCCCGGCCTCCTGCGTCCGGGCCTGCAGGGTCGTCACCGCATGATCTCCGGCCTGGTCGTCATCGCGCAGTACGTAGAGGCGACGCAGCGTGGGCGAAAAGGCCATGGCGGCGAGATGCGCCGAGGACAGGCAGGCGGCCAGTGGCAGAGCGGGCATGACTTCGCGGAGCGACAGCGCCGTCTCGATCCCCTCGCCTGCCGCGATTACGTCAGACACTGTGCCAAAACGCACGGCGTTGCCGAGCAGGTCGCCCATCGCCCGGCGCGGCATTTCGACAGGCGCCTTGCCGCGTCCATCGCGCGCCAGCCAGGTGCGATGCACACCGGTCACGCGGTCATCAAGGTCGGTCACGGCGGCGATCAGTGCCGGCCAGGTCTCGGTCGGGCTGTCGGTATCGGCGCGATAATAGCAGTCAGGATGGAAACGCAGGGATAAAAGGTCTGACAGGCGTCTCAGGTCTCGATGCCGCAGCCAGGTTTCCGCCCGCGTACCGGCGATCGGGCGTGACATGGCCCAGAGCCGTCGTGCGGCATCTGCGGTCCCTGATGCCTGCGGGGAAGCCTGATGCCCGAACGCATCGGAACGACCGCGATCAGGGGCCGGTCGTGGTGCCGGCTGTGGCAGGCTGAGGAAACGACGTGCCTCGTCGGCAACATCACGAAAATCCAGCAGCCCGAAGCTTTCGCGGATGATGTCGAGCAGATCGCCATGCTGCCCCGTCGCGCCATCCGTCCATTTGCCCGCACGGCCACGTCCGTCCGATCCACCATGCAGGCGGACATAGAGCGACCGTCCCGGCGTGTTATGAACGTCGCCGACAAGCCAGTAATTGCCGTGCCGTCGGCCAGCGGAGAGGTAATGGCGGCAGACCGCCTCGGCATTCTCAGCCAGTCTCCGGGCCAGATCGCCAGCATCCCATGACTGCGTATCTGTCATCGCACCCTCCCTGCAGGCTTGAAGACGCCATAATTCCCCCGTAACGGCAGGAGTAGCGGGTTTCTGCCCGACAGATAACGAAGGATAGTCCCATGAAGATTGCCGATCTGGTCGATCATATCGCCACCACCACCGACACGAGCAAGACCGATACCCGCAAGGTGCTGGACGCCCTGATCGAAGCGATGACCGCTGCCGCCAAGGCCGGTGATGAAATTACCCTGCCGAACTTCGGCAAGTTCAAGGTCAAAGAAGTCGCCGCCCGCGAAGGACGCAACCCGGCCACGGGCGCGACCATCCAGATCGCGGCCTCGCGCAAGCTGGCCTTCACGCCTGCCAAGGCGCTCAAGGACAGCCTGAACGACTGACCTGCCGACAGGTGAAAGGCGGTGGACCCTGTCCGCCGCCCCTTCCCCACCACGCTGGCCTCTGATGACGGGCGCCTTCATCCGACCTTCTCCATCAGCTTGCGTGCCCTGCCCTCAAGATCCAGCCGCGTATCCTGATTGGTCTTCGTCCGCGCCAGGGCTGTAATCCCCTGCACGAAATCGAAGACGCTCTCGGGCTTGCGGCCTTCCTCGTTCAGCACGGTTTCGATGATTTTCGTGGTTTCCGGTTTCGAGAACCCACGACGACGCAGGAAGGTTTCACGATCGTCATCGTTCTTCGCAACCAGAGCACGACGTGAGGCCTGAATGCCGGAGACGAACGAGGCCGGGCTGGCCGTGGCGAAATTCCGCAGGGCCGGTGTCGCCTGATGCACGAAACGGGACGCTGCAAACTTGCTATGCCGGATCGTGATCTGTTCGAAATTTTCGATGCCCCAGAGCATTCTATTTTGACACACTCCGCGCAGATAAAACGACGCAATACCGAGACTTTTACTGCCGACTTCCGAATTCCAGGCATAGAAGCCCCGGAAATAGAGATCAGGGTCGCCGTTGGGCAGGCGTCCGGCCTCGATCGGGTGGGTATCGTCGACCAAAAACAGAAACACGTCCCTGTCTGATGCATACAGCGTGGTCGTTTCCTTGGTGATATCGACATAGGGGTTATGGGTCATGGTCGCCCAGTCGATGACGCCCGGCACCTTCCAGTTGGTATCGCCTGTGCCGTCACCGGCGATCTTGCGCACCGCGCCGACCAGTTCATGATCCCAGATGCGGCCGTAATCGGGGCCGGTCACGGCGCGCAGTTCCACCCGACCGTCTTCGGTTTCCAGCGTTTTGACCAGTTCGGCCCGGTGCGACAGCAGGCCGTGCTGCAAGTTGATCGCCGCCAGTGGCGCGGGAAGATTGCGCAGATAGGACGACGGCGCACCGACCAGACTGCACATCTGGCCAAAGGACCAGTGGGTCGGTGCGATTGGCTCATGCTGTCCCGGAACGGTCAAAGTCAGGCGCTCGGCATTGTCGCGCGCGGCCTCCACGCGAATGGCGCGGCTTTCCACCGTGCGGGCCGTGGCCCGATCCGCGCGCGTCAGGGTCGCAGCGTGCAGATCTGACAGCGACAGGTAGCGCTCGTCATCGGGGCGCGAGAACCATTCGGACGATACGCGGGCGCTACGCTCCCCACGCGAAGGATCGATCCGGAAGCCGCCGGACGCGGCGCCACGGGACGCCGGGGGCAGGATGGTGGTCGTGGTCATGGAAAACTCTCCTCTATGCCGGTTATTCGGCACAGAAGGCGAAGCCGACCTCTCCCTCTTTCCGGGGCGCCAGACATGAAAAAAGCGGCTTCCGGGCACCGGAAGCCGCTGTCTCAAAGTTCCTGACCTCATAAAGGCTACTCGGCGGCGATGGCCTCCATACCCTCGTCCACCGTTGCCGTTTCAACCGGCACCTGCTCTGCACCTCCTGCCGTGCGCAACGCCTCGGGAAGCCAGCCCGAACCTTCCAGCAGCCGCTCGGCCTCGCGCGCCATGTCGGGCTTTTTCAGGTGGGCAATGCGCTCGGCCGCCTCGTCACCGCGTGCTTCGCGCACAGCCTGCAGGATGCGGGCCTTGGTCACCCGGCCGAGATAGTTCTCGACCGTGGGTTGCCAGCCTGCCTCGACCAGATCGAGGCTGAGGGCCGATGCCAGTCGGTCTGCCCGCTTCAGACGCTCGGTCACGCTGCGCTGGGACACCGCGCCATAGCCGGGCATGCGCTCATAGAGTGCATTGACCCCGAAGGAGAGGCAATGGGCCAGTAATGCCATACGGCTTGCATCGTCCAGACTGTCAATCCAGCGCCACAGCGCATCCTCGTCCTCGGGCAGATCGTGCTTCCAGCACTCGTTGCGCTGGCGCAGCGCATGGGCCGGCACGCTGCCCGGCATGTCGGGCGAATGGACCGGCAGCGGGATTTCCCGGACATAGGCTTCAAGGCAATCCGCACCCGGTGTCTGCCAGTAAACATCGCGCACCAAGGTGTGCAGCAGTTCGGTCAGGGCGATGTGCGGGTTGCCAGCGAAAGCATCCCGCAGGGCCAGCGTGCGCCAAGCCGTCAGTTCGGTGAGCAACCGGTCGGGCAGCGGCTTGATCCCGTCTTCTTCTTCGGGTTCAACGTCGGGAGAGATGCTGTAGCCCTCCCCCTCCTGATAACCATGGCCTGTGCTATCGTGGTCCTGCCCATCATATGCAGCGCGATCGTATTGATCGGCGTTGCCCGCATTATCGGTCGCTTCCGGCTCACTCGGCATGTCCTCGGGTAGCACGAAACCGCGCTCCACCTGCAGCGTGCCATCACTATCGAGGCTGACAAACACACCCGCCCGCGCCATGTCAGCGGAATCGAACGTCAGGGGCCGTTCTTCCAGGGCAAGAATGGCCCGTTCGATCTCGCCCAGCCGTGCATCCACCTCGTCCGGATATTCATCGGCCTGGGCGTATTCAGCCTCGATACTTTCCTGCTCGGTATGAAGGACCTCGAGACGGGCCGTCTCTTCATCGGTCAGGGGCACTTCCGTGCCATCGATCTCGACGAACTGCCGTGTGTGACCCCATGGGAAAGATAGGGCCGTCTCGACCCATTTCCAGCCTTCGGCACGGATATCTTCCGCGGCTGCGTGCAGCTTTTCCATGACCAGCCGGTCCAGAATGGCGGGATCCTGCAGCCACCCACCGTCATCCGCTTCGAACAGGTCGCGCATGATAGGACCACCGGCCGCAAGATAGGTATCCAGTCCGACGAAGCGCACGCGACGATCCGAGGCCCGCACGGTTTTCTCGGTCAGCATGCGCCGGATGACGTAGGGTTCGCGGTTATGGCTCTGGGACACGATGTCCCAGACCTGTTCCTGCCGGGCATGGTCATCGCTGATGGAAAAAGCCATCAGCTGTTCCAGGCGCATTCCGTCCTGCTCATAGATATCCAGCAGTTTGTCGGACACCGTCATCAGCCGCAAACGCTGTTTGACGACGGCCGGTGCGACAAAGAACGCGGCGGCGATTTCTTCTTCGGACATGCCCTTCTCCAGCAGGTCACGGAAGGCGCGGAACTGGTCCAGCGGATGCAGGGCCACGCGCTGGAAATTCTCGGCCAGAGAATCATCCTCGGCGAGAATAGCCGATCCGGCCTCGCGCACGACGCACGGCACGGGGGCCGTTTTCGCCAGTTTTTTCTGCTTCACCAGCAGTTCGAGGGCACGGAAGCGTCGTCCGCCGGCAGGCACCTCATAGGTACCGGTCTCGGCCCCGGTATCGTCGAGAACGGGGCGAACATTCAGGCTTTGCAGCAGGCCGCGGCGTTCAATGTCGCGGGCCAGTTCCTCGATAGACAGGCCGGACTTCACACGCCGCACGTTGGACTGGGACAGCACCAGCCGGTTGAACGGGATGTCACGGGACGAACTCAGGCTGATTTTGGGAATAGCGGTCGCCATGGCGAAATCTCCATGACGGGCGGACAGGAGACTCTCTCCCACCCTCTCAACCCGTCACGAAAATCCCCGCAGCCCTCTGACTCTGAAGGCTCACCCGAGCCAGCATGTTCCCCACTTTCACGGTAGAAAATGCCGGCAACAGGGTCTAGCTGAAAGAAGCAAGGGATTTCATCACCCTGCCAAGACGAGTATCAGCTCGCACGCTGTTCGAGAATTTTGGCAAGCGCCAGACCAATTCGAATTTGATCTATGTCGCTTATGCGTGGCTCGGCATGCCGGAGGGTAATCAATTTGCCACCATCAACGATCTCGGCACAGTGACCAAACTCAAATTATCTACAAACGTAACAATGAGCACCTGATAATTACTAAATATGATAGTACAGGAACGGCCCGCCCCGACCGTCCCATTACCCGCCCCCCGATTGATACAAGGGAAAGGTGGGCGCTTGTGTGTGAGCTGCCAACAGCCATTAAGGGTAGGGCGGTGCGCCACAGCTAATATACCTCCCGACTGCGCTTGGCGTCCAGCTCTTTTCCGAGGTCGAATTTGTCGCCCCAAGCGGTAAACCAATGGTCATTGGTCGCCTGAACAGACGCAAGACTGGCAGCATCCAGTCCGAAGATTGCTCCGATATTATCCTTGGTTGTATTACTAATATAAGGGCACACTATCAGATCAAGAAGCATGATCAGCGTCTCGGCGTCATCTGGACAATGTGCTTTCATATGTTGGAGCTTGGCGAGGACCTCAGCTTCAATAAAGATTTTCAACTTCGCGTACCTGACCTTATGTTTGACATAAGATAGTAGGACCGAGACCGAAAAATGGTTCATAAAACCGGTCGGTCGAATGTAATTCCCGGTCCCCTCTTCTTCTTTGATCAGGAAGTGTCGCAGCAGTACAGAGACCGGTAGCCAGTATTCCCGTCCAAGTTGTGAAAGCGATATCAGTAGATACAGGCTTTCCACCTCGCGGTGCTCGCTCATCGTGTTCTTCTCGAGCTGTTGCATCACATTATCGTGGACATACTTAAACAGAAGGTGCTTCTGCTCATAAGGTAATCTTTGCGCGTGAACGAAGTCCACCGAGGTTGCAATCATCCGGCAAATACGGATGGTGTGATTAACCTTGGGACTTGCGGAGTAGGCGAAAAACGCGAACTCCATAATCGCCAACAGAGCATTGGACAAACGCTTACGGTCCTGGTCCGATTTGTCACTCCCAATGTAGGCCTTAAAAAGCTTTTCGATTTTATTCTCTAGGATTGCGAACGTGTAATTTAACAAGTCTCCATAGGTGACGCCTGCTTCTTTGAGCGCGGCTTTATAACGGATAATCAGCCGGTTAGCGTTGATCGCACAGATTAGCTTCTTTTTTGATGACTTGGCCGGATCAACCTGTGGTTCTTCCTCGCATACTGGGGCAATTCCTTCATTTAGGAGCTCGGAAATACGCTCCTTGGCGACCGTAATCTCGGTGATGATCGGTTTCTTGTAATGCTTGATTTTCGCTGTATTGATGCTGAGCTTCTTGCCCTTGAGAATATCTTGGAGTGTCTCGAAAATTTTGTACTGTGCTGCATCTTCATTGTAGAAAACAAAGAAATCATCGACATATCGGAAAATCTCGTAATCTACCTTATGCCTGAGGTCGAGCTTCGCTAATTGCTCGCGCAACTCAGTATCCACAGACTGCAGAATGATCTCGGCGAAAATCCTTGAAAACTCCGGACCAATGACGATGCCGTTGGTCTCATTTTGATTCAAATTCTGCATAAGCGCGTCAAAGCGCCCCGCAAAGGTAAATTTTGACGATTTGAGACTAAATTTGGTCTGATTTTTGCCCAGAATGGCCCAAGGCAGCGAGTGAGTATAAACGCTGTCGAAGCACTTACTAACATCAATCTGCACCATCGCGTCATATTTTTTCTCGCTGCGGTGGTATTTATATGATTCAAAAAATTTATGTATATTACGGTATTTTTCATAAACAAAGTAAGACCCCAACTGCTCATACTCGCGATCTTCTTCCTCCAGACCAGCCACGGAATCCAGCCGCTCTTCATGCAGCTTGTCCTTAAAATAGGCATAGCGTGACACTGACACGGGGCGGCGGATCGAAAATTCGCTGACCGAGGTGTGATAAATGATCAGTGCGCTGTGGGTCGCGTAGAAGCTCGCGACCGCGACTTGATTGCGCGGGTGGACGACGCTCAGGATACGACCGTCTAAATTGTGAGCCACACGGAAATTGAACGGAATGGTTACCATCTCGCACTTGTTGTAGGGTACTGATCTTCTGGTCTTCTCCTTGCCCCATTCGGTCACCATTTCGACATTGATGGGCGTGGTAGCCTTGATGCCGAACAGAAGTCGCATCGTGCGGTCGAGCGCGTCAGTCCTGCAAATCCAGCGCACCTGCCCTTTTTCGATCTCGACACTATTGTCGCGTAGGAAACGATAGTAGCCCCGGTTTGAAAATGTCGGGGGCACCTCGAACGGCAGCATGTCCGTGAGGATGGGCCGTTGTTTCCGATGGGTAAGCGAAACGCGGCGCTTAGT
>NZ_BCTP01000075.1 GCF_001571345.1 Komagataeibacter xylinus NBRC 15237
ACCTGCGTGAAAGGGGAAGTGATCTGTTTACAACCTCAATCACGTTGTTCCAGTTGAAAAAGCCGTTTCTGACCGCGGTCTCATTCGTACGGACTACAAGGGAGCAGCCATTGTCTATTGCCATTTTCATATGTATCGCCTGTCTCAAAAATACTCGCACCAGCAAGGAAGTTTCGGGTTTTCTGACTGCTGGCTATTGGGCCAAAATATGAAATATTTGTGGCGTGGCCTTTCTGCCCGATGTGAAACCGCATGATGGTGGAGGTGATGAGGACGTAACGGAATTTATTGTTGCATAAGACCCGTCATTTGAAAACCAAAAAAATGCTGGCTATGCATTCGCGCAATCGTCTATAAAATAAGGCTGATGTGCCAATATAAACGAATAATATGATGCTGATCGGGTACGCGCGCGAAAATTCGGAAGAAGCGACGCTTCTCCATCAGGTAGAAGCACTCCGAAAGGCGGGTTGTCAAAAAATATATGAGGAAAAAGTTCCTACAATGAGGCGGGACTGGCCCATTCTGGGGGACGTCCTGATGGAACTTTCTTCTGACGATACTTTGGTTGTCTATTCTCTGGACCGTCTCGCCTGGTCAACGCCCCACCTGCTGGAGGTGGCTGATCGACTGCGTGAAAAAGGGGCGGGACTGCGTTCCCTGTGTGAACCCTGGGCCGATACCACCGTTCCCTATGGAAAGATGATTCTTGGTGTTTTTGCCGGCATTGCTGAATTTGAACGTGCATTAAGCCGCAACCTCACGGAAACGGGTAGGAAACGGGCCAAGGAACGGGGTGTCCATCTTGGTCGGCCAGCCAAGCTCAGCGCAGAGCAGATTGCGACGATACGAAAGCTTGTCCGTGACGAGAACCTCTCCATTTCAGAAGTTGCAGCCCGTTTTGGCGTGCATAAAGCCACCATCTATCGGGCAGTTACCAATAACAAGTAAGAACTTATTAAGATTTGAATTGAACCGAGTGTTTTCATAAAGGCTTGGAAGCTGGAATATACGATAAGCCCGCATGGTAATTGCCACAAAAATGCTGTGGTGGAGAGTTTTTTTCTGATCGCTTAAGCACCAGCGCATCTAGAGGGTGTTATGCACCTTGAGCAAGTATAGCGGCGTCTCTAAGCATGAAGCATGCGAAAGTGACGACATGAAGACTTGCGGGCGTTGAAGCGTAGCGCTCGTAATCCTTAACGAGTCTGCGGCGTCGTGTGGCCCATGCGAAAGACCGTTCTACGACCCATCGGCGAGGCAGCAGGACAAAGCCGCGCTTGGCTTCGGGCAACCTGACGACTTCAAGCGTGATACCGTGGGTGCGGGCTGCCTCGGCCGGCTTCTCGCATCAGAACCAGATACGGGACAATCAACGACCATTCTTCGTCTGATACGTCAGAGGGATACGGCTTCCGAACTTGCGTCATTCAGCATTACTGAACCAATCGCGCACGAAAGTACATAATACCCTCTAGCCCATCTTATTCACGGGGGCGGTCGAGACTGGGCGGCGGGTATCGCCTAAGCTTTTGATTGGGTTTACGAATTGGGTGTCAAAGCCATCCGTTTCTCCGATCACGCCGAGCCACACCCGCCATGTCCGACGATACGAGCCAGCCGTTCCTGTTTCCAGCCATCCGACACAAGAAAATCACGGCTGATTTTGATGGTGGCCGGATCACCTCGGATGGTGGTGTCCTGTTGCTGGCTGCCGCCGAGCGGCGGATCGGCATGGCCGATCGCCTCGCCCGGCTCATAGCCGATCCACGCAATCCGCGACGGGTGACACACGGGGTGGCCGATATTCTGCGCGCCCGTATGCTGGCCATTGCCTGCGGCTACGAGGACGCCGACGACCTCGATCACCTGCGGTGCGATCCGGGTTTCAAGCTCGCCTGCGGACGACTGCCCGATACGGGTCGGGATCTGTGCTCGCAACCCACGATCTCGCGTTGGGAGAACGCCCCGACTTTGCGCGAGGTCATTCGCCTGACCTATGCCCTGGTCGATACATGGTGCGACAGCTACGCCCGGCCACCCGCCGCGGTGACGCTCGACATCGACGATACGGTCGATGTGGTGCACGGTCATCAGCAACTCGCCCTGTTCAACGCGCATCATGACGAGCGGTGCTTTATGCCGATCCATGTTTACGATGCCGCCACGTCGAGGCCGGTTGCCATTATCATCCGCCCGGGCAAGACCCCGTCCGGACAGGAAATTCGCGGTCACCTGCGTCGTCTGATCCGCCGTATCCGCAGCCACTGGCCCAACACCCGGCTGACCATTCGTGGGGATGGTCATTACGGACGTCCCGAAGTCATGGCCTGGTGCGAGGCGCATGACGTCGATTATATCTTCGGCCTGCCGGGCAACAGCGTGCTGCACCGGCTTCTCGAACCCTCGGCCGATGACATCCGCGTCCGGCGTGCCGAGACGCGGGCGCAATCCCTGCGCGGCTATGCCGAAATCCGTTATGGCGCGAAATCCTGGAAGCAACAGCGGCGCGTGGCCGCCCGGATCGAAGCCACGACGCTGGGCCTCGACATACGCTGCGTGGTCACCAGCCTGCGAGGCGGCAACGCCGAATGGCTCTACGGTGCCCTCTACTGTGCCCGTGGACAGGCCGAAAACCTGATCAAGCGTCACAAGGGCCAACTGGCATCCGACCGCACAAGCTGTCGATCGCCACTGGCCAACCAGGTCCGCCTGGTGCTGCACACTGCCGCATACTGGCTGATGCTCACCCTGCGGGACGCCATCCCAGCCCCACAGCCGCTCGCCTCGGCCGAGTTCACCACGTTACGAAATCGTCTTCTGAAAATCGCCGGGCGTATCCTGGAAACCGCGACCCGTGTCCGTATCGCGTTTGCCGCAGCCTGTCCCGAAGCGGCGCTGTTCCGCAGTCTCGCCATCTCTATGCAGGCTGCCGGCCCGTGACAGACGGGGCTATCGCCCCCGAACGTGCCCCGTCCTCGCAACCCCAGCCGCAGCCATCCACCGTTTCAAAATGACACCGCCTCAACCCGGTGCGATCCCGCGCGCCCAAACCATAGAAACGGAAAAATCCACGCAAAATACTCAATGCCGTGAATAAGATGGGCTAGCCCTTTGATGCTCCACGTGACCTCGAGGAAAGGAATATAGAGGTTGGCATCTTCCGCTCACCCATAGTAGATAACCGCATGAGTGCCATCCGTAAACGGTTGCGACACGCTGCACGAGGTAAGGGAGACCACAGCCATTCGCTCCGTCACGTCGATAGATGTCGCCAAACTGGCCGGTGTGTCACAGTCGGCAGTCTCTCGTGCCTTTTCGTCAAGTGCAAGTATTTCAGACAGAACGAGACAAAAAGTATTAGCCGCAGCTGCCGCCCTCGGTTACCGGCCCAACCGGATACCAAGTATCATGCTCTCTGGACGATCTTGCATGGTTGGGGTCGTGATCGGTGGACTGGATAACCCATTCTATGCTTCCGCACTGGAGCGGCTGGCAATAGCCCTGCGTCAGGCAGAACTTCAGGTTCTTCTGGTTCAGGTGGATGATGCATTGACTTTGGATACCGCGCTTGACCAACTGGCCAGCTACAGAATTGACGCGATTGTGACCTCATTGGCAGTGGGTTCAAAATCCGTTGCTGATGCACTATCAGAACTTCAAACGCCCGTTATCTGTTTTAACTCATCCCTTGTGGGCCCATGGATATCCACAGTCGTATCCAATAATTACGGTGCAGGCCAGACCGCCGCAGGGATTTTCCTCAAACAGGGTGTGACCAATCCTGTCTGGCTGGCCGGCCCAGCAAAAAACGCGGCTTCCCGTGCGAGAGCAGAAGGATTTTGCGACACCCTGAAGAGGGCATCCGGCCATTCTGGCGCACTGATCAAGCTTCGTGGCGATGATACCTATCAGAGCGGTTATAATGCCGTGCGCCGTCTCCTGCAGCGGGGTGTTCGTCCCGATGGTATTTTTTCCAGTAACGATATGATGGCCTGTGGCGTACTGGACGCCCTACGTGAACGCGGAGAGTTGCATTGTCCTGATGATGTGATCGTAGTGGGTTACGATAATATCCCTCAGGCAGCATGGCATGGCTATGATCTGACCTCCTTCGACCAGAGAACAGATCAGATGGTGGCCGTCGCAATGGATATGCTCGATACGGCGCTGCAGACGGTTGATCATCCCTACTCGGAGACCCGCCTCATTAACGCGCAGTTGATCGAACGCGGCAGCACACGCCCGGGTAATTAAGGTATCGGGGGTTGCGCTCCTCGGCAAAAAGGGGCCTTCATTGCATAGCTATGCATACGACACTCACAGCCAGTAGCAAGGAATGCATCATGACCCACCGCACTTTCCGCAGCGTTCTCACCGGCTCGTTCTCGACCCCATGTGCAGACAATCCAACCGTCGCAATGATCGAAGCCGGTTTCCGGCACGCAGGAATAGACGCACGTTACATTAACTGTGACGTGAAGCCCGAGCATCTGGGTGAAGCCGTGCGCGGTGCCCTGGCCATGGAATGGGCCGGCTTCAATTGCTCCCTGCCCCACAAAGTCGCTGTTATCGAGTATCTTGACGACATGGCTGAGGCCGCCCGGATTATTGGTGCAGTCAACTGCGTGAGCATCCGTGATGGTAGATTGATCGGCGACAATACCGACGGTAAGGGTTTTCTCGCTTCTCTCCAGACCGTCATACATCCTGCAGGTACGAACGTCTTTCTTCTCGGCGCCGGTGGAGCCGCGCGGGCGATCGCCGTCGAACTGGGTTTGGCTGGCGCAGCGCATATAACCGTGGTCAACGTGGAAAAGACGCAGGCTGACATTATTGCCGGTCTCGTGCGTGACAACACGAAATGCGATGCAACGGCTCAGTTGTGGGCAGGCGAGGCGCGCATCCCGGATGGAACGGATATCGTGATCAACGCGACATCGGTTGGTTTTGGAGACGCGGAGGCCATGGCGGCAGTAGATGTAGACACCCTGAAGACAGGACAGATAGTCGCGGATGTCATTCCTAATCCGCCGACCACCCGCTTCCTGCGTGAGGCCAAAAAACGGGGATGCACACCGCTTGAGGGTCTTGGAATGCTAGTCAATCAGGGTGTGATCGGTGTGGAACTGTGGTTGGGAAAGACGCTTGATGCAACGGTTATGAAGCGTACTTTGAGCGATATATTCAACACGTCCGACGCGGAATGAACTCCGGGCACTGCCCCATATCATGGAAAATGGAGGTCCCGTCATGACCCACACGCCGGGCACCCAAGACAAGTTCGCTTCCTTGATGCATAAGCGTGCCCTATCCGCTTTCGCAGATTTAGCCCATGAAGAGGACCAGACACAGTCTGCACGTCGATATGTCTCCATCGCTGCCGCAGTAGCAGCAGTCGGTGGGCTACTTTTTGGCTACGATACCGGTATCATCGCGTCCGCTCTGATTTTCGTGACACAGACATTCTCTCTTTCAACAATGGGGCAGGAATGGGTTGCGGCCTCGTTAAACATCGGTGCTATTTTCGGTGCTGTGCTAAGCGGTCCGGTTTCGGACCGCTGGGGCAGGCGCCCTGCCATTATGGCGGCAGCGGTGGTATTCATCGTGGCATCGATCGGATGTGGGCTGGCCCCTGATGTGACGGTGCTGATCTGGGCCCGCCTCGGCCTGGGCGTTGCCGTTGGCGCCACGACGCAGATCGTGCCCGTCTACGTAGCGGAATTGGCACCAGCATCCCGTCGGGGAGGACTGGTGTCGCTATTCCAGCTTGTTTTCTCTCTAGGACTGCTTCTTGCATTTTTTGTTGGCTACGAACTTTCAGGCAGTGCGGAGTCATGGCGTGCCATGTTTATGCTGGGCGCGCTGCCCGCATTGCTCCTGGCATCTGGTATGCTGTTCTTGCCCGAAAGCCCGCGCTGGCTGTTGCATAATGAGCGCGAACGGCATGCGGTGTCTGTTCTCTATCGGCTCCGCGGCCATAAGGAAGTTGTACGCGATGAGCTTGACGAGGCACTCGTTGTCAGGACCGAAGAAGACAATGGAGCCGATTGGAGAAGCATCAGACAGATATGGGTTCGCCCGGCACTTATCGCCGCGTTGGGGGTGGCTGCTTTTTCTCAACTATCAGGGCCCAACGTCATTGTTTACTATGCCCCCATCATTCTGTCGCAGGCCGGGCTAGGACATTCCGCAGCGTTACTGACATCTGTTTCCGTTGGCGTTACCTCCACTCTCACAACAGCCATGGGGATTGTGCTGATCGACAAAGTGGGGAGGCGCCGCATGATGCTGGTTATGCTGCCATTTGCTGCGCTCTCCCTGTTTGTGCTGGGGGCCATTTTCGTCAGTGCGGCACCACTCACAGGTCTACGTCTGACCCTGATGGTAATTTCCTTGCTAGGATATATCTTCTTTAATTTTGGTTCGCTATCCGTCGCGGTCTGGCTGATTGCCGCTGAAGTGTTTCCTCTCGTTATACGCAGCAAGGCAATGGGGTTGGCGAGCGCAACAGTCTGGCTTTCTGACACTGTTGTATCCTTGATTACACTCTCCCTGGTTAACGCCTTGGGTACGACAGGAACGTTCTGGCTATTTGGGCTTGTTAACGTCGCGGCATTTCTGTTTGTCTGGAAATATGTCCCTGAAACAGCCGGGACAACATTAGAGCATATTGAAAATTCTTTGCGTCATGGAAATTTTTACAAAACACATGGAAAGTGATAATTATAAATAACTATAATAAATTCATTTTTATTATTTCAATACAGAAACTAATGTTGACCCTGCCCCGAACGTGCCCTCAGTTTTGAGTTAGGGTCTGTGGGTTATTGTATGCCTTGCTGGCGTGTTGAGCGAAAGCCTCTGGAGTCATGCCGTTGAGGTTGGTGTGCGGCCTGACGGCGTTGTAGTCAGCCTGCCATGCTCCGCCATGCGCCGATAGCCAAATCGTCGCCGCTCTGCAGCCAGTTCGCGCAGCCGCCCCCGCACTGCGGCATCATCCGGGCGGCGTGACGCATAGCACTAGGTCTTCGGATCCATGCCAATGAGCCGGCAGGCCCGTCGCTGTGAATAGTCTTTCTCCCGGATCGCCCAGGCCACGGCGTCCTGCCGCAAACCGGGCGTCACGAGTTTTTTGCCAGCAGTTCCTTCAGCGTCGAGACGTCCATCACGCTCTCCGCCAGAAACCGCTTCAGCTTCGCGTTCTCTTCTTCAAGAGCCTTCAGCCGCCGCGCTTCCGATATCTCCATCCCGCCGTATTTCGATCGCCATGTGTAGAATGTTGCATCGCTGATCCCATGCTTGCGGCACAGATCGGCTGCCGTCGCGCCCGCCTGATGCTCCTTCAGTATCCCGATGACCTGCTCCTGCGTGAAACGTGCTTTCTTCATCGTCTGTCTCCTATGGACAGACCTTACTTCAAATCAAGGGCATTTCAGGCTCGGGTAATCCGAGCGATGCTCGTCCAGAAGGCGCACGGCGCGCTCACGGAACTCAGGCGAATAACGCGATGTCTTCTTCTCTACCATAGGGCTCATCCTCCGAGAGTTTTACTCTCCGGTAAACCCGGGGCAGTTCAATTAGTCATCTGGCTCGGAATTAACCCAGGCCAAGTGCAGAGCTCGACAAACTCTATCCGAACTTTTCTGTCAATAAGGTCTGTTAGGCCTTGATGTAGTCTGGCTGTAGCAGCGATGAGGAAGAATGCGGCTGTTGGTTGCGGCAGCCAGAAAATCGCAGAGATCGTTCGCCGAAGAGGTTCCGGTGGGGTCCCGCTCTTCGGACAAACGTCCTCAATCAGCGGCTCCGACTGACTGCTTGTTTTTATGGTGCAGATGAAGATGTATTGATGATTTCAGGCGCACGGCTTCATCCCTGTATTCGGCAAACATATTGGATATACACAGACATATATAAAATGCGCCACAGTAAAATAAAGCAGGCTTTCGGGCCTCAAGCAAGGTAAGATAGTTCACCAGTCTGGTTTTGTTCAAAGGGGCTGAAGCAATGACGCATGATATTCCCAGTGCTGTACCGGCCGCAATATCTGTAAAGAAATGATATCCAAAAAACATACGCGTGGTGTTAATAATTAATATAAATAAAAATGATACAATTCCAAGAGAATTACTGGAACGATATATGGTATAGGCGAGGCCGCCTAATAACGCTGCATGATCACTGGGGAAAGAAGCCCAATGATTGAATGCGTCAGGGTCTATCCAGTAAGGCGTTGCCAAGTGTAAGTTTGGGTCATGTAGAGGTCT
>NZ_BCTP01000076.1 GCF_001571345.1 Komagataeibacter xylinus NBRC 15237
GTCGGAGAACGGACGCTCCAGCAGTAGGCCACCGCCATGCAAAGCCCCCCACATGACGAATTTCATCGCCGCGCCATGCCACAATCCGCCAAGCAGCATGGTGATCATGAGATTGGCGGATGTGCGCAGCCGACCATGCCGACTGCCACCAAGGGGAATGTAAAGATAGTCGCGCAGCCAGAAAGACAGCGTCATATGCCACCGCCGCCAGAAATCACGCAGGGACGGGCTCCGGTAAGGCTGGTTGAAGTTCTGCGGAAACTCGAACCCCAGCAGGGCGGCCAGACCGATGGCAATATCCGTATAACCGGAAAAATCACAGAAGATCTGCACGGCGAACCCATAGAGCGCGAATAACAGGTCCAGGGTCGAAAAACTGGCCGGATCGGCAAAAACCGGGTCAACAAGCTGCGTACCCAGGTAACTGGCCAGGATCACCTTTTTAAAAAGCCCGCCCGCAATCATCAGCAGCGCTGTCGCGATGGGCGGCGGCGTGGGCGAGGGCCGCTCGAGTTGCGGCAGGAATTTGGAAGACCGCACGATTGGGCCTGCCACAAGCTGCGGAAAGAAAGACATGTAAAGCATCATGTCTGTAAAACGGCGGCAGCGCGTGACCTTGCCACGATAGACATCGACAATATAGCTGATGCCATGAAAGGTAAAAAACGAAATGGCAACCGGCAGAAGGATTTCAATGAGCGGAACAGGCTCGCCCCAGCCGACATCGCGTGTCATTCTGTTAAACGACGTGGCGAAGAAATCGTAATACTTGAAAAATGCCAGAACAAGCAGTTGGATGCCAATCCCGCAACCAACCATCCATTTGCGCAGCCGGGGCCTGTCTGCTTCAGGCAGCCATCGCCCGACCGAATAGCTGACCGCCGTGCTGGACAGCAGCAGAATGCAGAAATGCCAGTTCCAGAACGCATAAAAAACATAGCTTGCGACAACCAGGAAAAGCTTCCTGACTTCCCACAGGCCACCGATCAATGCCAGGATGACCGCAACGGCAATAAAGAATAAAGCGAAATTCAGTGTTGGAAAAAGCATTATTTCTTATGTTTCTTCGAAGACCACAAACCGTAACCATTCATTAAATCATCGTGCAATGACACCGCCGTCTGCTGGTAGCCTGCTTTCAGAAGATGGACATGGTCCTTCGCCGCCATGGGGGGATTGCGACTGCCCCAGACAAGAATGGTGCACCGCCCGTCGGGATGCGTTGCATCGGCCATGGCCTGCCGCCAGTCCCACTGCATCCAGTGGTTACGCCGGGCCACCTCTGTCTGGGCCTGGCGCACGGTATCGAGCGCGGGCGGCGTGGCGAAGCCCTTGGCCCCATAGGCCAGTTGGTCGCACGAGCGGGCATAGGGGGCCTGGCGTTCGAGGTGAACGCCATCAGGCGGCAGGGTCACGACAAGGCCTGCCGCGGGAGCCGCATTGTGCAGTTCCTGTATGACCTGTTCATACCGGGCCGCATAGGACTCGAAGCCCGTCGTGCTGTTGAAGCCTTCATTGGTGCCAAAGGCAACGATCAGCAGGCTGGGCCTGAGGCGCCTGATTTCCTCGGACAGGATTTTAGGGTCAACCCTGCTCACGATATCGATGGTCGAGCCGATCACGCCAAGGTTGGAATACAATATGCCTGGCGCGGGCCCGGTCTGGGTGGCCTTGCTCACTTCCCAGCCCAGGATGTCGACCGGACCATCGCCAATGGCCGAGACGGTGACCGAACGGGTATCGGGCGAGGTAGGCATGCGCAGCCACATCGCTTCTGTGTCGTGCGCCGAGGCCGTTGAAATGACGGTGCGCCCGCCATCATCGGCCTCCACGACAATCTGGCCGCCGCCGGGCTGGCTCAGGAATTCCACCATGCCACGGCCAAGGCCACCGGGTTCATCGGCGGTGATGGTCATGCTGGCAGGCCCATCGGCATGCTGCCTGAACAGGCTGATGCCCCACGGGCCTGCTGCCGTCTTGCTGAAGGCGCTGACAGCGTTCCACCCTGTAGAGGAAACCGTAACCTGCGCGGGATGGGCGTAGCGGAATGGCACGCCGGGTTGCAAAAAGCCCCGGCCCGCATTGCCGAACTGCTGTTGCAGCGCGGTGCGCATCTGGTCGCTGAACGCGTCATTGGCGGTATGGCTATCGCCAATCTGCAATATGGTGACGGGTTCCGTGGCCTTGCCGGCCTGGAGTGCATCCAGGGCTTTATAAAAAGGCGCCACGGAAGAATAGCGGCCCAGTTTTTCAATGGATCGGGCCGGCGCCGCATCACGGGATGCAGCACACCCCATCAACAGCACCGCACAAAACAGGGACAAGGAGCAATTACGGAACAGGCTATTGCTCAGCGTGTGGCGTGTGAGTGACACGGAGTTCCCAATATAAAGTGTTTATTGGATAAATTTTACCATGAAACACGATCATCCGTAACCACATATTTTTAGCGCATGACGGGCATGGGCCTGCCCGGCAACCCGCCCCGTGCTCCGCCGTTTATGGGTGAAGGCCAGAGGGGAAATATCGCGGGCAAGATCTTCAAACATATCAAGACGACAAGGGCGTATTCCCCCTTCCCCGCAGCATTGTCTGAAATCAGGACCAGCACGAGCATGAGGAAACAGTCCTGTCATTTCATGTTACAATTTACATCATGCTGCCATGATTTGAATCATACCTGAACAGGGCATGACTAACGGAATGGAATTCTGGTATTTATTTATTTTGGAATATCTGTTACCAGCCGCCATCATGCGGTCTGTTTCTCATCCCCTGAAGCACGGAATGACAGGTCTTTTTTCCGTTGCATCTATTGCTGTTTTTTCTTTGGCAACAACATTCTGTCAGGTATCCGGCGCTTCCGCTCACGCCCGGCCGGCAGATGAAGTGGCCATGGCTGCGCCCATGGCGCAGGGGCAGCCCCCCCTGCTCCATCCCCTTTCCGCCAGCGATGCCGCCCGCATCCGCGCGGCTTTCGCAGCCCAGTCCGCTGGCAATTTCGATGGTGCGGATACCCTGCTGCAGCAGGTGAAAGACGATGGCCTGACCGGCACCATCGTGGCAGAACGCTGCCTTCATGCCGCACATGCCTGCTCCACCCCCATGCTGGAAAGCTGGCTGGCACGCTACCCGGACCTTCCCCACGCCCCCATGATGCGGGCCATGCTGGCAGGGCGCAGCACGGCCGATGCCCCTGCGGGCGGGAGCAGGAGTTCTGGCACAACCATCAGCGCGGCCGAGGCGCAGACCCTTTACACGCAGGGGCAGGACCAGATCCTGCTCGGCAGGGCCATGGCGCCATCCGCCTTCAGGGAAGCGAGCGGCACGGTGGCGTTTTACGCGGGCCTGTCCGCCTGGCGGCTGGCCAGAATGCAGCAGGCACAACAACTGTTCGCGTGGGCGGCCAATGCCGATAAAGGCTCAAAAGATGTGCGCAGCGCTGCCGCCTGGTGGGCAGGCCGCGCGAGCGAACAAGCGGGCAATACGAAGGATGCCATGCGCTGGCTTGCACAGAGCGCGGGCTGCAAGGACTGTTTTTACGGGGTCATCGCCCGGCACGCGCTCGCCAAAACCGACTCACGCAATGACGCAGCCGTGCCCACGATTGCCGATGTAAACGTGGTTGCCGCGCGGCCCGCGGGCCATCGGGCGCTGGCATGGCTGCAGGTTGGCCGCAAGGACCTCGCCGAAGCCGAACTGCATGATGACTGGGTGGATGCAGGAAACACCACGGAACGCCAGTCAATAGGGCTTGTGGCGCACGCGGTTGAAAATACTGCTGCCACGCCCTACGCCCCGGCCCGCTACGCGGGGGGCAGCAGGCTTGTGCCGGGCCATGCCCTTCCTCTGCCGCAGCGCTTTACGCCACAGGGCGGGTTCGTGGTGGACCCGGCCCTTATCTATGCCATCATTTCCATTGAATCGCGCTTCCAGCCCACGGTCGTCTCATCAAGCGGCGCAAGGGGGCTGATGCAGCTCATGCCACGCACGGCCGCGAATTTCGCTGGTGGCCAGGCGGAAGATCTCAACAATCCATCCGTCAATCTGCTGATTGGCCAGCGTTACCTGATGGCACTGGCGCGGGACCGCCACATCAACAACCACCTCATCCGCCTGCTGGCAAGCTATGCGGTAGGCCATATCGAAGTCGCCCACTGGAAGGCACCCGCACAGAGCACGGATGAACCTCTTGCATTTCTGGAGGCCATTCCCAAACCCACCGTGCGGCACTGGATCGAGACCGTGCTCCTGCATAGCTGGATCTATTCGGAAAAGCTCAATCGTCGCCCCGCAACCCTTGATGCACTGGCCCTGGGCGAGAAAGCCAGACTCCCCCTCGCGGCAGAAACATCCCTCCAGTAAGACCTGCGCGCACAATGACGGACCAGGGCTGGCCACATCGCGGCAGGCAAGGCCCACGTTGCCTAACCCTTCTCTTCCAGCCTTGCGGTACATTTGACCGGAGCCGGGCCAGTTTTTACGGAATGGAGTGGTCCTTTTCAGGGCATTGGCAGTTTATGACCCTATAGATCAGTTTTTCATATTTTAACTATTCTTTATAAATATAAATATTTTTTCTTTTCAAAGTTAAACCATATGATCAAAAATTTATTAATGCATCCTGTTCTTCCGGGAAATGTGTTGTAATTAGCCCCTATCAAAATCAGGGTTTTTTAGTTAAATTCTCATCACCTGCACCAGTACGACCGCGAATGCGTTTGAGGTATTTATGTTTTTTTCTTCCGATTGGCTAAAAGAAAATAGCGTTTTCCAAAGCCGGTTTCGCCATCTCATGTGTGCAACCGCACTGTTTTCCGCGCTATGTACTGGTGCCAGTGCACAAGCCCCCACCGCAACACCTGAAAGCGGGGCGCCCCAATCCACTTCCCCTGCCACACCAGCACCTGTAGCGGCACCACAGTCCAGCACGGCACAACCAACGCCCGCCACGCCGCAAACCGCCGATGCCGCCCCCGCGGCCACAACCCCGCCCGCAGCGCCGGCCTGCGTTCCCACGCCGGGTGAAACCGGGCGGGTGCTGGTCATTGGTGATTCACAGGCCCAGGGGCTGGCAGGCGGGTTGCGCTGGCTTTATCGTACGAACCGAAACATGCGCATTCTGGACCACAGCAAGATTTCCACCGGTCTGGTATCGGTATCATTCTATAACTGGCCAGATGAAGTACATAAACTGGCCGCCAGCGAACATGCCGATGTTGCCGTTGTCATGTTCGGCGCCAATGACAGGCCGCCGGTCAGGGTTCATGGTGCTGTTGACCCGGGCCAGTTGGCCAACTTCACAAAAATCTATTCCGCCCGGGTGCGCGATATTATGGTCACGCTGAAAAACGCCCATATTCCCGTTATCTGGGTTGGGCATCCGATGGTGCGTGATGATGTTTTCTCGGCGGATATGGCCATCCTGAACAATATCTTTCAGGATCAGGCCGCCAAAAACGGTGCGCAATTTGTGCCGCTATGGTCGGTTTTTGCTGATGACGGGCATTTCTCTGCCTATGGCGAAGGTGTCGATGGCTCAAAAGTGCGCCTTCGTGCGGATGACGGCGTGCATCTGACCCCAGGCGGTTACCAGAAAGCAGCCAAGATACTCGAACCCCTGATTGCCTGTTACCAGCCCAACGCGGTGCAGAAAGCCAGGGCTGCCGAAGCCGCAACGCCCGCATCAGGCCAGCCTGCTGCCGCGCGTGATCCATCCTGACACGCCATTGACACAGTGCGTTGCGGGGTAGCCTGTCATATTGTCGGCAGGCCCTGCGTCACCTTTCCACCATCATGGCGAAGTATGCCATACTACCCCGCTACCGAGGGAGATGACAGGCTTATGGAACCGTGGAATTCATTCACGCTGTTTGGAAAATCCGGCACGCTCTACCAGTTTCATCGCGCGCCCACGCCCCTGCCGGACCAGGCGGGCGTGTTTCTGCTCACCACCGTCATGGGGTCAACGGCCAAAGGTGGGTCATGGCAGTTTGTTGAACCCGAAATCGGCACGGTCACATCCCTTTCGCGCCAGTGGGAGAGCGTGGTCAGACCCGCGCGTGAAGCGAAAGCGGAAAGCGATGACGTTCTTGTCTGCTTTCCTGAAAGTGGCGATGTGCAGGATGCCTTTGCCGACCTGATTGAAGGCGGGGCGACGCGCCTGCCCGGCTGAACCGCCTGACCGGCACGGACGTGAATGGACGCAGGCGCACCCGATGGGCAACACTGCATCATTACCCGTGCCTGATGGAGGTTCTGCATGCCCCGCGTTCGCCCTGCCCTGATGGCCGTTCTGGCCAGCCTGCCCGCCCTGTGCGGCACCGCCCATGCCCAGGCGGCAAGACCTGTGCTGCTGCGCCATGCCACCGTCATTGACGGCACGGGCCAGCCTGCGCAGGCCGATACAGATATCCTGATCGAAAACGGGCATATCGCCGCCACGGGGCATAGGCTGAAGCCGCCCGCCCATGCCCGCACGCTTGACCTGTCGGGCACAAGCGTGCTGCCGGGGCTGATTTCCGATCACAGCCATGTGGGCCAGGTCAGCGGCACCCATAACGGGGCGGAAAACTACACCCGCGCCAATATCCTCTCCGAACTCGCGCAATACGAACACTATGGCGTGACGACGGTGGTCGCACTCGGGCTGAACCGCTCGCCACTGTTCGATGACCTGCGCCGCGAACAGCATGCGGGCCTCAACCCGGGCGCCGACCTGTTTGGCGTGGATCAGGGCATTGGCGCGCCCGATGGCGTGCCGCCTGAAAACATGTTCCACATTGGCCCCGATCAGGTTTTTCGCCCCACCACCCCTGCCGAGACGCGCGCCGCCGTTGACCGCATGGTTGATGAAGGCACGGACCTGATCAAGCTGTGGGTGGATGATTTCCGCAACGGCGTGCCCGGCGCGCGCCCCCTGCCCAAGATGCGGCCTGCGATCTACCGCGCCGCCATTGCGCAGGCGCATGCAAGGGGCAAGCGGATTGCGGCCCACATTCATGACCTGGCCGATGCCCGCGCGCTGGTGGCGGCCGGCGTGGACATTCTGGCCCATGGCGTGCGCGACCGGCCCATAGACCCAGCGCTGCTCAACGCCATGCGCACGCAGGGCACGGGCTATATCGCCACGCTCTCGCTTGACGAGGCCGGTTACATCTTTGCCGAGCACCCGGAATGGCTGGATGATCCCTTCCTTTCCTTCGGCCTCTCACCCGCGCTGCGCCAGCAATTTGCCGACCCCGCATGGCGGGCCAGAACGCTGGCAGCCCCGCTCAGTGCCGCCGCCCACCGGGCGCTGGCCATGAACATGCAGAACCTGATGGCGGTGTACCGCGCGGGCATTCCCACAGGCTTTGGCACGGATTCAGGGGCTACGCCCGTGCGCATTCCCGGCTTTGCAGAACATCGGGAAGTGCGCCTGTCCATCATGGCCGGGCTGACACCGCTGCAGGCCATTACGCTGGCCACGGGCGATGCCGCACGCCTCATGCACCTGACCGACCGGGGCACCATAGCGCCGGGCCAGTGGGCCGACCTGCTGGTGGTGCAGGGCAACCCCACGGTGGAGCCTGCCGCGCTGGACCGGATCCGGCAGGTCTGGCATCGTGGCCAGCCGGTTGCAGGCCCGCTGCCCGGCCCGTTATCCCCCCACAAATGACAGGAACCCGCTTGATGCCCGCACGCAAGACCGCCCTGCGCCTGAGCCTGTTCCTGTCGCTACTGGGGAGCCTGGCAGGCTGCGCGGGGCCTGAAGGCCCCCAGCTTTCCGGCCCGGATGGCCCGATGATTACGAATAATGACTGGAATGAACATAATTACGGCATGGGGTATTATTCAGGCCCGTACAATGATGGCTTCGAAGCCGAAGGACTGGATGGCGGGCCGCCTGATTACATGGGCGATGCGTTCTTTGGTGGTCCGTAAAAATTTCCGGGTGCTACGTTTTTTGAAGCTTTTTG
>NZ_BCTP01000077.1 GCF_001571345.1 Komagataeibacter xylinus NBRC 15237
GTGAATCACATTTTTAAACCGATGGGTACCCCGTGAGTCAGACCAAACAATGGTTGGTATCAGGTATCCGAAATCGGTCTTGGGTGCATGAGCATGTCCGGCATGTATGGTCCGGCTGATCGGAAAGAAAGCATCGCTACCATCCATGCCGCGCTGGACGCCGGGATCACGCTTCTCGACACCGGCGATTTCTATGGCATGGGCCATAACGAGATGCTGATCGGTGAGGCGATCAGGGATATTCCTCGCGACAGATTCCTCGTCAGCGTCAAATTTGGTGCGATGCGCGACCCGGGTGGCAACTGGGGTTCCTACGACGCACGGCCTGCCGCCATGAAGAACTTCCTGGCCTATACCCTGCAACGGCTCGGGCTTGATCATATCGACATCTACCGCCCTGCACGGCTGGACCCGGCAGTGCCTGTTGAAGAGACTATTGGCGCCATTGCCGAGATGGTTCAGGCTGGTTATGTCCGGCATATCGGGCTTTCGGAAGTTGGCCCGGAGACCATCCGGCGCGCGGCGTCCGTCCATCCGATCAGCGATCTTCAGATTGAATATTCGCTGATTTCACGTGGCATCGAGGACAAAATTCTTCCTGTCTGTCGTGAACTCGGCATCGGCATAACAGCCTATGGCGTGCTCGCGCGCGGTCTGATCAGCGGGCACTGGCAAGGAGCAAAGGGTCCAGGGGACTTTCGGGTTCATAGTCCCCGCTTTCAGGAAGGCAATGTCGAGCGCAATCTGGCTCTCGTGGAGACATTGCGCGAAATGGCAGCCACCAAGGGCGCAAGCGTGGCCCAGCTGGCAATTGCCTGGGTGGCGGCACAGGGTGACGATATTGTACCACTTGTAGGAGCCCGCCGGCGCGATCGGCTCTCCGAGGCGCTGGGGGCGCTTGATCTTACGCTGACGCCCGGTGATCTGGCTGCTATCGAGAAGGCTATTCCCAAAGGGGCCGCAGCCGGGGAACGCTACGATCCGAAACAGATGGCAGTACTCGACAGCGAGAAATCCGGGCTCATCGAAGGTTAGAAGTAAGATATGGCCGGTTCAGGGATGAATGTCTCAACGAAACGTTGCTCACGTCCCTGATGCATGTCCGCCAGATTCTGGCTGACTGGCGGGCAGACTACAATACGGTGCGCCCCCACATCCCCAACTGGATGGCAAACACCGGACCCGGTCGCCAGACAAGGGTCTCAAGGGCATGGCAGAACGGCATGATAATCTGGATAATGAAACCAGACGGAACTCACCAGATGTATGAATGATCTACGTAGCAGTCCCGTAGATTTTGAGGATGAATCTCCTGTAGCTTCCCGGTATGGGTTCTGAGCAGGGGCGTAAGAAAAAATGGTATATGCCCCGTTCCTGTCTCACAGTCTGGACCTTCTCTGCCGTGACCATTTTGCCGACATTGTCATACCATGGTGCAGATCAGGCTGACTGCCAGTCCGTTCCGGGCCGAAATCGCGCCAGACGAGCCCGTCGGCTTCGTCGTCTGGCGCGTGTCAGGACCCTGAAATGGCAAAGAACACTCATGTATTGCTCGGGGGCTGTGCTGATCGGGATTATTTCCGTGATCTTTGCCCATCTGGGGGATGCGGCGGCCGATCTGCGTTACCACATCGTCGCCCTGAATGCCTGGTCCATGCTTCTGATTGCACCGCTTGGACTGGTCGCCATTACCTGGTTGACGCGCGTGCTGTTCAATGGTGCCCAAGGCTCGGGTATCCCCCAGACAATTGCAACATTGCATATGCATAATTTCATGCTGGTGGACCGAATCCTGACATTGCGCATTGCGCTCGGCAAGATCCTGATGACATGCCTCGGTCTGATCTGCGGCGCCTCAATCGGTCGTGAAGGACCCAGCGTCCAGATCGGGGCGTCCATCATGCATGCGTTCTCGCGGGCCATGGGTCAGCATAATGACGTCACCCGACACGGTATGATCCTGGCGGGCGGAGCCGCCGGCATGGCTGCGGCCTTCAACACGCCCCTGGCCGGAGTTGTATTCGCCATTGAGGAACTCGCCCATTCCTTTGAACAGAAATCGTCAGGACGGACACTGACCGTCATCATCTTTTCCGGGATCACCGCGATTGCCCTGCTGGGGAATTATACCTATTTCGGTCGCACCAGTGCCTCCATCCCGGTTGGTGTCGCATGGTTGGCCGTTCTGGTGTGTGGTGTAAGCGGTGGGCTGGCAGGTGGCCTTTTTGCCCGCCTTGTCATCAGGCTGTCAAAAGGATTGCCTGGATCACTTCGTCCGTTTGCAGCACGTTTCCCTCTCGGGTTTGCTGCTCTATGCGGTCTGCTTCTGGCCCTGATCGGACTGGCATCCGATGGTGCAACCTATGGTACGGGCTATCTCCAGGCGCGGGGGATCGTGGATGGCAGCCTCCATTATCCCGCGTCCTTCTTTCTCCTGAAGTACCTTTCCATGCTCATCACCTTCTGTTCGGGGATACCCGGGGGCATGTTTGCACCATCTCTTGCCATTGGCGCCGGAATGGGCGGATGGATCGAGCAGTTCCTGCCCCATACATCTCCAGGCGCGGTCGTTCTGCTTGGGATGGCGGCATATTTCTGTGGCGTTGCCCAGTCCCCCCTCACGGCGACGATTATCGTAATGGAAGTATGCGATAACCAGCAGGTCACGCTGGCGCTTCTCGCGACTGCGTTTCTGGCGTTCGGGGTCTCGCGCACGGTCTGCCCGCATCCGCTTTATTCCGCCCTCGCCGCGGGGTTCATGGAGAAGACGGAACGGAAGGCAGGTCAGGAAAAAACACTTTCAAGGCAGGAAACTGATCCCTCCTGAACCGGGACCCGGGTTGCTGATGCAGTATTCCGAGCCAGAGAACCGTCAGTCAACGAAAGAAGACACGATGCTGCAGCAGGTGCCGAACCGGAAACCACAACCGGAACAGACCGGGAGTTCCTGCAGTCTGGTTTTCCTGGCGTCAGCGTCAATCCTGATCGGACTTGCGACCGGTGCAATCTGTGGGGTCTTCCGCCTGTTTCTTAAAGGGCTGGAAACCGCGCGAACGGATCTGGCTCTCCGGTTTCTGCATGGTTCTCCGTGGGAGGGTTGCTTTCTGGTCGTGGGGGTTGCCCTGGCGGCCCTTGTCGCAGTGGAAATGGTGCGCCGTTTTGCGCCGCTGGCATCAGGCAGCGGTATTCCCCATGTCGAGGCCGTGCTGTCGGGCGTCGCGGTCCCAGCGCCATGGGTGCTCATCCCGGTCAAGTTCATTGGTGGTCTGCTGGCGATTGGAAGTGGACTGGCCCTGGGACGCGAAGGGCCAAGCGTGCAGATGGGTGCCGCGGCAGCCAATACGATCGGACGACTGCTCTCTCTGGGGCAGGCGGACTGTCGCGCTCTCCTCGCCGCTGGCGCAGGAGCCGGTCTTGCAACGGCCTTCAATGCGCCTGCTGCAGGTGCCGTTTTTGTCCTGGAAGAACTGGTGGGACGGTTTGAAGCCAGAATGGTGTGTGCGGCACTCGGGGCGTCCATTTCAGCCATTCTGATCAGTCGTGGCATCCTGGGCGGCCAGCCTGATTTCATCGTGTTCCATCAGGTCCCGCCTGAAGCGATCGCGAAGCAGCTGTTCTTTGTCATGACCGGTCTCATGACCGGTCTGCTGGCGGTTGGATATAACCGGACAATTCTTGCAGCACTGCGCCTTGCCGACCGTCTGCCTGTCAGCATACCCGTCAGGGCCGTTCTGATTGGTGGTCTGGCTGGACTTGTTGTGTGGCTTGATCCCCATCTGGCAGGTGGAGGAGACTGGATTACCCAGGCAGCGATAAATAATACGATAAGCTGGCGTATTATCCCTGCCCTGTTCGTTTTCCGGTTGATCTTCGGTGCGATTTCCTATGCTGCCGCAACACCAGGAGGACTATTTGCACCCATGCTTGCCCTGGGGGCACTGTCCGGATTGGCCTGCAGCTTTGTGGCGCAGATACTGAGCCCGGATACAGCGCTGGCGACCACGCCATTTGTGATTGTCGGCATGGCCTCCATGTTTGCGGGATCCGTTCGATCGCCCTTGACGGGCATTATCCTCGTCATGGAAATGACCGGATCGTCCGATCTTGTATTGCCGCTTCTGTCTGGAAGCTTCGCGGCAATGGTAGTGGCAGGAGCGCTCGGCGATACACCGATCTACGAGGCGCTGAGGCTCAGGGCAGCAACCGGAAGACGCTGAAATTATCACCTTTTGGAATACCTGTTTCATAAGGAATCATTCAGACCGGGATGCGGATGACGGATAGAGCCTGCGGGCGACCCGTTCCATGGTCAATCCCTGCACGATAATGGTGAACACTACCACGCCGTAACAGACAGGCAGCAGCAGATTGCGCAATTCACCGGGTGGCAGTCCAAGCGCCAGCGAAACCGAGATGCCGCCACGCAGGCCGCCCCAGGTCAGGATACCCAGAACACGGCCACGCTCCCATTGCCGGAGATGAACCGGGAGGGTGGAAAACAGCACGCTCAATGCCCGCACGGCGATGGACAGCGGGATCACGGCAAGCGTTGCCAGCACCGTAAACAGATGCGGCGTGATCTCCAGTATTTCAAAGCCGATAAGCATGAACAGCAGGACATTCAGCACTTCGTCAATCAGGGTCCAGGCGATATCGAGTTCCTTGCGGGACGCTTCATCGAAAACGGAATGGCTATAGCTTGTTCCGAAACACAATCCGGCCACGACGACAGCAATCGCGCCTGACATGCCAAGGTGGTTGGCAATGCTGAAGGTTCCGGTCGCCAGGGCCAGTGACGTCAGCAGATCGATATGCGGATCCCGCTGCCCCTTGAGCACACGAAGCGCAATCCACCCCGTCAGTGCACCCAGCAGGCCGCCACCAAGCGCCTCGCGGCAGAAGCTGAGGGCAATCCCGGAGGCGGCTACGCCCTGACTGTCTCCGGTCGCCAGTCCGATCGTCACACCGAAAATAACGACCCCGACGCCGTCATTGAACAGGCTCTCGCCCGCGAAAATGGCCTGAAGCGGCCCCGGCAGCCCCAGACGCTTTAACATCCCCACGACCGAAACCGGATCAGTAGGCGCGAGAATGGCGCCGAGCACGATGCACCATGTAAAGGGAACAGCGTGGCCCAACAGCGGAAAAACACTCCAGGCCGCGCCCGCCAGAAAGGCCACGGCCAGAACAGTCCCGAGAATGGACAGGGCTGTCACGGACATCAGTTTCGCACGCAGGTGTCCGACATCAACCTGCATGGCTCCGGCAAAGAGAAGAAGTGACAGCGCACCATTCAGAAGCGCCGCGGGTAGGTTGATGACCCCCAGCACAGACCGCGGCAGGGCCTGAAGATCATAGGCCGGGATCAGCAGGTTCAGAACCATGACCAGCAGGGAAGTCAGCAACGAGAAGATCAGAACGCCGATCGTCACGGGAACGCGAAGCGTGTGGTGATTGAGAATGCTAAAGGCAGCGGCAAGCACGAGAAGCAGGGCGATCAGGCTGATGGTATCCATGGTATGATCGCTGGCCTTTCTGGCGTTTCGCGTCAAGAAAAACCGGTGCTCTCTTTTATAGACCGGGATCTGCCAGAAGGACGGATATTCACAAAAGGTTACCGGTTCTGGCATCCCGAGCGGAATGCCCGCCATCACTGATCCGCCCTAGCCTGAGCGCATTGGTAACGACGGTGACGGAAGACAGCGCCATGGCGGCACCTGCGATCATCGGCGATAGCAACAGTCCGAATACCGGGTAGAGGACGCCTGCCGCAACCGGAATGCCGATCCCGTTGAACAGAAACGAGAAGGCAAGGTTCTGCCGGATATTGCGCATGATCGCGTGCGCCAGTTTTCGGGCGCGGACCAGCGCACCCAGGCTGCCATGGGCCAGTGTGATGCCTGCGCTCTCGATGGCGACGTCAGTCCCTGTTCCCATGGCGATACCTACGGAAGCCGCCGCGAGGGCCGGCGCGTCGTTCACGCCGTCTCCCGTCATCGCCACATGGCGGCCGACACTCTCCAACTGTCTGATGATATCGGCCTTGTCCTGGGGCTTCAGCCCGGCGTGTACCTCTGCAATGTTCCCGGCAGCCTGTGCCACAGCTCTTGCAGTCGTCTCGTTATCGCCAGTCAGCATGACGATGCGCATCCCGTCATCATGCAGCGCCGCTAACGCAGCTTTCGTGTCTTCCCGCAGCGGATCGGCCACGGCAATCGTCCCCGCTGCTTTCCCGTCTATCGCAACAAACATGACCCCCGCGCCGGACTGACGATATCGCGTTGCATCTGCCTCCAGCGGAGCGGAATCTGCCCCGGCCTGCTTGAGCCTTTCGGCATTGCCGATCACCACCTGACGGCCGCCTGCCGTGCCGCTGACGCCTAGGCCGGGCTGTGAGGCGAAATCGCTGACCTGCACCAGCGTGCCATGGCGCTCCTTCAGTGCCCGGACCACTGCCTGGGCCAGCGGATGCTGGGACTGCGCTTCGATTGAGGCCGCCAGACGCAGCACATCGTCCTCCTGCCACTCTGGCGCAACGTCGAGGGCGATCAGCCGGGGATGTCCTTCCGTGAGCGTGCCGGTCTTGTCCACCACCAGGGTGTCCACCTTGTCCAGTGCCTGCAGGGCCTCGGCATTGCGCACCAGAACGCCCTCACGCGCGCCGCGCCCGGTGCCGACCATGATGGACATCGGCGTGGCCAGTCCCAACGCGCAGGGACAGGCGATGATCAAAACGGATATGGCATTGAGCAGGGCATGGCCGAAGCGCGGCGTGGGACCGACAAAATACCACACGACGAAAGTCACGAGGGATATACCCAACACCAGCGGGACGAACCAGTCCGACACGCGGTCGGCGATGCTCTGGATCGGCGCACGACTATGCTGTGCTGTGGCAACCATTGCCACGATGCGAGCAAGCATGGTGTCGCTGCCGACCGCCCGTGCCTCGATTTCCAGGCTGCCAGTGCCGTTAATGGTGCCACCCGTTACCGCATCGCCCGGTTTCTTCGCCACGGGCGCAGGCTCGCCGGTGATCATCGCTTCATCCACACTGGACGCGCCGTTCAGCACCTTGCCATCGACAGGGACGGATTCACCGGGCCGAATGCGGAGACGGTCGCCTGTCGCGATATCTTCGACCGCAACATCGTTTTCCTGGCCGTCAGCGCCAATGCGATGCGCCTGTTTCGGCGTGAGATCCAATAGCGCGCGGATCGCGTTGCCGGTTGCGGCGCGAGCGCGCAGTTCCAGGACCTGCCCAACCAGCACGAGTGCCACCACCACGCCCGCGGCCTCGTAATAGACCGGAAGGCTGCCGTCAGGCATCCGGAAGGTCGCGGGGAAGGCGTCGGGAAAGATCGTTGCCACGAGGCTGTAGCCAAAGGCCGCACCCACGCCGAACATGATCAGGGTGAACATGTTGAAATGGCCGGTGCGTAGTGAGGCGAGACCGCACTGAAAGAACGGTAACCCGGCCCAGCAGACGGCAGGCAGCGTGAGCGCGAGTTGCACCCATGGCGACAGCACAGGCGGCACAGGATGCAGACCGACATCGCCTCCCATGGCGATGAGCATGAGCGGAATGGCAAGCACCCCGGCCACGATCAGGCGGCGCGTAAAATCCCTGAGTTCGGGATTTTCCTTATTGTGCCCGGTCGGATCCTCCGGCTCCAGCGCCATGCCACAGAGCGGGCAGTCTCCGGAGTGATCCTGCCGGATCTGCGGATGCATGGGACAGGTCCAGATTGTGTGGTTTCCGGCAAGAGAGGGCATTTCGTTCGTGGACGTATGATGGTCATGGCCGGTATTGCTGCCCGATTTCTGACCATGTTCCATTGCTGGCATCGCCGGAGCATTACCAGTTTTCTCTGCAGGTTCCAGCGCCATGCCGCACTT
>NZ_BCTP01000078.1 GCF_001571345.1 Komagataeibacter xylinus NBRC 15237
GCCGGATGCCGGCAAGCGTTGCGGTCACCATCGGGTGGGCGGTGGGTACGGTGATCTGCGCCAGATGGTGCAGGTAACGCAGGGCGGCACGATGCAGGTCGATGGTGCTGGTCCTGCGGCCCTGCAGCGCCATGTCGGCCAGATAGGCGGCAACATCCTCGCTGCGGGCTGGCAGGGCGGCCAGGGCGTGACCGGCGGCCCATTGGCACCAGGATCGGACGGCGGCGCGATAGGTGCGTAGCGTGTTCTCAGCCTTGCTGCGGTGCATATAGGCATCGGCCGCCTGACGGGCCGTAGCCAGGCGGCCATCATGTTCAGGGACGGGTTGTGCCGAGACGACAGAAAACCATTGCGCGACGGCTGCGGCCGGTTGGCCGACGGGCGCAGGGGGCGCTGCGTCTACCGTCTCGGAACAGGAGCCTACGGGCTGGAGCGGCCGGAACCACGCCAGGAAGCTGGGCGTGCCATCATCGACTTCCAGTCCGACGGCCAGTTCAAATCCTGATGGGATATCGGCCACATGGTCCTGAGCCATCTGCTGGGCTGCCGACGCATACGGCACGCCCTGGGCGAGGGGGGTATCCGGGGAATAGCTACCGTCCGGCAATTCGATGCCCGCCAGAAGCAGGGGCAGGGGCGGGGTGAAACGCGCGGTCGAGAGGATTTCGCGCCAGCGCGCCGGGTCCTGTGTCTCGGCCAGACGCTGCCGTGTCAGCTGGTCGACGCGGGCGTGCAGCGCGGCCTGCGCCCGCCGGTTGGAGCCGAGGATCCTGACATCGCTCAGCATGACCGGCTTTCCCGGTCCGAAGACCCCTGGGTGCAGAAAAGGTGACCGGGGTCGCCCCTGCCTCTTTTCCGCTGGCCCGGCCTAGGCTGGGCGATCGGTTCGGCAGGACAGAGCCGACCGCTACGCGGGCAGCAGGGGAGGGGCAGACAGGCAGGTAGGGTGGAAAGGCTCTGGAACAAGCGCATTTTGGGATTTTTGTCGAAATGCCTCATGAATGGGAACAGAAATCCTATTTTACCAACCACCTATTTAGCACCGTCCAGTTAATCGTGGCAGAAAATGCCATCCAGCGCGGTCGGGAGCTCTGTCAGATTATCCGCGTCCATAATGCAGCGACCTTGAAGGTTTTTTCGTGGTTGAACAGTAAACTACATGTTTGTCAGAGACGAAGGGAATACCGGGCATACCGGTTTTCTCCTGTCCGAATAAGAGCACCAAGCGCCACCAGATCAACCAGATCACGCGTCGCCGTGGCAGACGTCGCCCCTGTAATCGACCGATAATTCTGGGCACTCAGGCCACCTTGAAAACCATCAGGCCCTTCTGCCAGCATTCGAAGCAGGGCCTTCTCCTGACGAATGTTCAGTTTTCCGCGTAAGCGATCCAGAAACCGCGTTTTCTCAATAAGAAACCGGATGTTCCGAAGCGTGCGGGATTGTGCCTCCAACACGACCTGAGAGAACCAGACCATCCAGTTCTCTATCTGGTTCGTCTTGCTGGCCCGATGCAGTTCGAGATAATACGCTTTCTTGTATGTATTGATGGTCGCGGCCAACGCCGTCAGCGTTGGGCCTGCGAGGGTTTGCGCCAATGCTTTTTCAGCAATAGCGCGTCCGATGCGACCATTTCCATCTTCAAAGGGATGAATGGTCTCAAACCACAGATGCGCAATCGCAGCCCGCTCAATCGCGGGCAAGGGGTCGATCCCGCCTGGGGCGGTCCTGTTAAACCAGCCGATAAACTGCGCCATCTCCGAAGGGACGCTTCGAGATGGCGGGGCTTCGAAGTGGATGTGCGGCGCATGGATGGGGCCGGAGATAATCTGCATTGCCTCGGCATGCGTCCGATACCTGCCAATGACATCCAGATCTCGCCGACCATTCATGAGCATGGCATGCCACTCAAAGAGACTCTGGTCAGTCAAAGGGGCCGCATAATGCCGATAGAGGTCCGCCATCAATTCAGCGGCCCCGGCCTCAGTTGGCGTAGAACGTCGCCTGTCTGTGGCGAAGCCAAGGTGTCGCGCAATCGACGATTGCACACTGGCCCGATCAAGCACCTCGCCTTCAATAGCGGAGCTCTCGACCGTTTCTTGCGACATGAGTTGAACGACAAGATGCTGATTGGCGTCTTTGTCCAGATGCTGCATCGCACCGACGACCACGCCTGAACCTTTCAGGAACTCCGTTTCGGCGTCTCGCAGACAGCTTTTCTCGAAGTGAAAATGTGGCCAGTCCGGAAGCTGCCAATTCCAAAGCATGATTGATATCCCAAGGCTCTATCAATCATTCTATCGCATTTTTATGATTGATAGAAGTCTAATCTATCGATCCTTCGGCGTGACGGATTATGCTGCGTATGAACCCAGAGTGGCCCGCAGCATTCCATAATGAGAGGTGATGTTGTGGACGGCCCCCGCACGAAATGTGCGAGGATGAAATCGTCACCGTCTGCAACGCATGGAGCCAGCTATGGGAACGATTTCGACGATTGGCCTCGACCTGGCCAAGAATGTTTTACAGGTGCATGGGATCGATAGTCTTGGGAACATTCTCGTACGCCGTCGCTTACGGCGCGGTGAAGTTCTCCGGTTTTTTGAAACACGCCCGCCATGCCTGGTCGGTATGGAAGCGTGTGGCACGTCGCATTACCGGGCGCGCTCGATTGCGGCTTTCGGACATACGGTCAGGATGATGCCGCCGGTCTATGTGAAGCCCTACGTCAAGCGGGGTAAAACTGATGCCGCTGACGCCGAGGCGATCTGCGAGGCGGTGACCCGCCCGACGATGCGCTTCGTGCCAGTCAGGTCACCGGCTCAGCAGGCAGCGTTGCTTCAGCAAAAGACGAGGGATTTGCTGGTGCGTCAAAGAACCATGCAGGTCAATGCCCTGCGGGGGCACCTTGCCGGGTTCGGTATTATATCGGCAGCTGGCGTCGCGGGCCTGAACCAGATGATTACATTGGTGCATGCGGAACAGGAAATGTTGCCCGAGCCCGCTCGGAAACTGTTTCAGGAAATTGTCGCGCATCTGCGGGCTCCTGAGCAACGCATCGACGATATCGAGAACCAGATCGTCGCGGAACATCGGCTAAGCAGTGTCAGCCGTCGGTTGGCTGGCATTCCCGGTATCGGCCCGATCACTGCCAGCGCAATCGTCGCGGCCGTTCCGGATGCCTCGACTTTCCGGTCAGGTCGTCAATTCGCTGCGTGGCTCGGTCTGACGCCCAAAAGTCACAGCAGTGGTGGCAAGGAACGACAGGTTGGCATCAGCAAACAGGGGGATAGCTATCTCAGACGCCTGCTCGTGCTGGGCGCCACGGCGGTGATCCGTCTTGCACGCAAGGAAAACGCCAGTCGTCAATGGGCTGCAAAGTTGCTCGAGAAGAAGGCGGCGCGTGTCGTATCTGTCGCTCTCGCCAACAAGACTGCCAGGATTGTCTGGGCATTCCTCACAACGGGCAATGCATACAACGCCAGGAGCGCCTGAAAGAATTCAGAGATTCGCCCTCGTCGAACACCAGAAGCGACGAAGGTGAATGTGCGGAGTGGTGAGATATGATGGCGAACCGGTCAGGCCGGGGAGAGGATAAACCCGACGGGACCAAGCGCAGCAAAAGCGCGCAGAGGTGATCAGGGATCCAATCCGCGGACTTCATCAGGGCCAGCAGCCCCCGGGCTGCGCAAACAGGCCGGACACATGGCTGCACCCGACCACCAAAATCATACTTTCCACTTGCATCGTCAGGGCCGTCCACACATGGCTCCATGCGTTGCAGACGGTGACGATTTCATCCTCGCACATTTCGTGCGGGGGCCGTCCACAACATCACCTCTGCTTAATGCATGCCCATACCGGAACCATCGGCCTTCAGGCCGGTGAGCAGGTCAGGCTCGATCACGGATTGCAGCCGCAGCGCATGCGCTTGCTGTCGCGCTCCAAGGATCGGGGAATGGATATGGGGATCTAAAACAGGAGACGTACAGCAAACTGTACGTTATAGTGGTCATGGAGGACCGATCATGACCTGTGTTTCCTATACCGACCTGCGCCAGAATCTGGCACATTATCTGGACGAAGCCGTGAACAGCCGCGCGCCGATTGTCGTGACCCGCAAGACCGGGAAAGGCAGTGTCGTGCTGATGTCGGAAGAAGAATTCTCTGGCTGGCAGGAAACCGTGCATCTTCTGAGCAGCCCACGCAACGCGGAAAGGCTGTTGCGGAGCATTCGTGACATCGAGCATGGGGCGGCGACCGAGCGTGATCTTCTGGAGCCGCAGGATGAACCGTCGGCGTGAAGGTCATTTTTCATGAAGATGGCTGGGAGGATTATCTTTCCTGGTTCCAGTCAGATCATGCTGTTCTTGGGAAGGTTAATGCCCTGATCGAGGATGTAAGGCGGCATCCGTTTCAGGGGATAGGGAAGCCAGAACCACTGAAGGGGCAGCTTTCCGGGTGGTGGTCCCGACGGATTACGGGGGAACATCGTCTGGTCTACCGGGTTCAGGGCCGCGCGGGAGAGGATCAGCGGATCGAGGTTGCCCAGTGCCGGTTTCATTACTGAAGGAGAGGCGTCATGAGCGAGACGGATCCGGCAGCCCGTGCGTTTGAGGATCTGTGCGCCGAAATGACGATGCGCCGGCGCAGCGTGGAAGCGCTGCCCCAGGCATGGCGGGATAACCGGCCACGTGACTATACGCCGGACCTGGCCAGACTGGTCAAAGCCCTGAACGAAGTGGGCGCGCGCATGAAGGTGATCGAGGCCAGTCCGACGCTGAAGATGACGCCACAGACCTATGGGTAGGGGGTACGCCAGGCAGGGCTTTCTGTCAGTCAGGACATGCAGGCCGCCTTTTATACCGCGATCCGAGCGGTTCAGGTGGAGCGGCAGCAACCGACCGATATTAATGGCACTGGCTCAGATCGGACAGGCACGTACCTAGGACCAGTCAGAACTGGTGGGTGCTGCAGGTCGGGGTGGCCTGTCTGGTTTGTCGGGATCGTGCCCTGACCCATCTCCTGCCATCATCACTGGGGACGCGCGTGGCCTCCTTTATCGTGGGTGGACAGGATCGATGGGAGTCTGGTGCGTTGATGATGGAAGCCGACAATCCCGAAAGCCTGCGGCTAAAAAAGGGGATTCAGGTCGCCTGATCGGCCGCACCAAAGGCGGCATGAACACGAAGCTGCATGCGATCACCGATCGGAGCGGATGACCGCTGAGCTTTTTCATGACTGCGGGACAAATCAGCGATTATACCGGTGCCGCTGCCCTGCTGGACAGTCTTCCTGCAGCACAATGAATGCTGGGAGATCGCGGGTATGACGCCGACGGGTTCAGGGACGCCCTGGAAGCGAAAGGTATAAAGCCCTGCATTCCAGGACGGAAATCTCGCGGCAAACCTGACATTCTCCTTTCAAGGACATTCCGACATTTAGTAGGCATTTTGGAATTTTTCATCTACTTCCGACAAGATAACTTATCGGAAGTAGGGTTTTGATTGGTCGGATTTTGCCTGGCGGGGAAGGGAGGAAGCATAAAGTCCGGGAAACCGCGCCTTTCAGGATTAATCGGGCGCTTTTTTGTTCTCAAAAAACCCGTTAACATGATACGATGTGTTATATGAAACGTAATCGCCCTAATTGGATCCGTGCCAAGAGGCGCGTTTTCCCGCTGAGGGTGGGCAGCCTGCCTGCTTTGGCCGTCTTTCCGGCGTCGGCCCGCAGGGATTTCAGAGCGGAAAACCGAGGGTCCGGCCGGGATGGTTGAGACCGGCCGACCGCTGCAGGCGGCGCGGCCGCCGACCGGCCTGTCGCCGGCCACGGCGGGGGCTTACGCAGCGTCGTGGCGCGCCTTTGTCGGCACCCTGCCCGCCGATAGCGGCTTTCCGGTTGGCCCTGTCGCGGTGGCAGCATGGCTGGACGCCCGGGCGAAGGCCGGGCGGCCGCGGCAGAGCCTGGTGGTGGATCGGGCGGCACTGACGGCGTGGTGTGCCGCCAATGGCGAGGAGCTTGATGTTGCCCTGCCTGCCACGCGGGTGCGCCGGACCGGAGCCGGGGTCGATGCGGCTTCCCTGCTGGCGGCGGCGCGACGTTGCGGGCCCGACCTGCCCGGTCTGCGCGACCGGGCCTTGCTGCTGCTGGCGGCCACGCTGGACATCGGCGCCGAGGCCTTGGCCCGGCTGACCGTTGAGAACATCACCGACACGACAGACGGGATGACCGTCGCCCTGCTGCGGCCTCGGTCCGGGCGCCACCAGCTGCGCCGGTTGCGGCGGCGCCGGGATCCGGCCATCTGTCCGGTGCGATCCTGGGCCGCCTGGTGCGCCGCGGCGCAGTTGCGCTGGGGCGCGGCGTTCCGGGGGATCGATGCGCATGGCACGGTCGGTGATCCATTGTCGGTGCCGGGGATCCGGTTCGTGCTGGGCCGGGCACTGGGACGTTCCGATCGCCCGGCCCACCGCGCGCGGCGGACAAAATCCGGCTCCCCGCCAGAGTCCTCAGTCCGGACGCCAGCGCGCCAACGCACGACAACGCCCGCCCCGGACTGGGTCCGGACGACGCTAACGGTGAGCGGTCCGGTGGACGCAGTGGCCCGGTTCCGGGCGGCGGCCCAAGGCCCGGGGATCATCCCTTGGCAGGTGGATTTTGACTACGAACAGGCCCGCCTGCTGGCACCGATGGCAGGCATGGGGGCGCAGGCGGTGACGCTGGCCCGGCTGCTGCGCCAGGCATCCGAGCGCCTGCATCGGATTGCCCTGCTGCATCAGGCGGCGGGCACGCCGTCATGCGCGTTCGACCTGCACCGGCTGGTGCCAGTTCCCGGTCCCATTCTGGAAGCCGGGTCGGACTCCCGCGCGGCGGCAGCCTGGCTGCAGGCGCATTGGGGCACGCTGCTACCGTTGCGCCGGGTGGAGGTCGAAGCCCCGCGCGATCAGCGCGTCCGCCGCAGTGCCCGGCTGGTCTACCGCTTCTGGTCAGCGGAGTGGACGCCTTGGCAGGCGCTGGAGCGGGTGCGGACGGACTGGCCGGAACTGGTGTTCGACATCCGGCCGCAATACGCGCGCGCTGATGCCGGGAAGACCGCCGATGCCGCCTGACGAGGACGAAGACTGGGGTGATCCGCCGCGTCGGCTGCCGCGCCCGGTGGTGCCCGAGTTCCATGTCGAGGGGTTTGACGGGCCGCTGGACCTGCTGCTGGATCTGGCGGAACGGCAGCGCCTGGACCTGGGCATGCTGTCCATCGCAGATCTGGCGGCCCAGTTTGTCGCTGAGGCGGAGCGGCTGGCCCAGACGACGCCATTCATGCAGCGCGCGGACTGGGTGATCTGGATCGCCCGGCTGGTGTTCCTGCGCTCGCGGCTGCTGTTTGCCACGCAGGCGGAAAGGCAAGCAGCCGAGAACGAGGCGTGCCGGACGGTCGGTCAGATCGAGGGGCTGTTGCAGATGCGCGCGGTGGCGGACTGGTTGGAGGCGCGACCGCAGCTTGGCGTATCGGTTTTTGCGAGGGGCGGAACAGACGTGGATCGTAGTGTTTCTGCACGGCAGGGGACGTATTTCAGTCTGATGGAAGCCTGTCTC
>NZ_BCTP01000079.1 GCF_001571345.1 Komagataeibacter xylinus NBRC 15237
TCTGGAACCAGCTCGTCAATCAACCATGGCGCATCATGTCAATCGGACTGCGCAATTGGGCTCATGGGTTATAGCAATCAACGGTTGGTATTATTGTCAAAAAGCAGGACCCGCGCGTGGCGGAGGATGAGGCCCGCCTGCTACTGGACAGGATCGGGCTGTCACATCGCATGGATGCGTATCCCGACCAGCTTTCAGGGGGGCAGCAGCAACGGGTGGCCATTGCACGTGCCCTTGCCCTCAAACCGGAAGTTCTGCTGCTTGATGAAATTACATCGGCCCTCGACCCGGAACGTGTTGCTGAAGTGCTCGATACCATACGCCTGCTGGCGGCCGATGGCGTGACCATGCTGCTTGTCAGCCATGAAATGAGCTTTGTGCGCGAAGTATCGAGCAAGGTGGCGTTCATGGCGGATGGCCATGTCGTGGAAGTCGGGCCACCTTCACAGATTTTCGATGCGCCGCTGACCGAGCGCTGCGCCGAATTTACCAGTCGCATTCTGCGACACTGAAAATAAAGGAAGAATACATGACATATGGAATGCATTACCTGAAGGGCGCGGTAGATGCCCATGTTCATACATGTCCGCATCTCAATGGGCGCAGTGCTACGGTATTCGAGTCCGTGCGGCAGGCTGCTGCGGCTGGCATGCGGGCCATCGGGCTGATGGATAATTTTCAGAACTCGACCGGTTATGCTGCCCTGGCCATGGCGGAACTCGGGCATCTGGGCGTTGAGGTGTTTGGTGGCCTCATCATGCAGCCCACCGCAGGCGGCGTAACGCTGGAAGCCGCGCGTAATGCTGTTGATTACGGTTATGGCCCCGGCACGGGGGCGCGCTTCCTGTCCATGCCAACCCACCATACGCGTGCCGTAGCCCGGCGAGAGGGACGCACCGGGCTGTATCTGGAGGCCGCCTTTGGCGTAAATGACGATGGCACCATCCCCGATCCGGTGCCCGCCATCATGGATCTGTGCGCGGAACGCGATATCGTGTTTGACTGTGGCCATGTTGACGGGTGGGAAGCCGTGGCCCTTGTGCGTGAGGCGCGCAAGCGGGGCTGCAAGCGCATCCGCACTCATTGCGCCCGTTATGATCTGGACGCCATCAGGGAAATAACGGCGATGGAGGCCTATGCGGAGTTCAATTTCTTCCTGTTAACGCATGCAACCCAGGTTGGCCTGACGCATGTGGATCAGGAAAAGCACCGCGCCCCGAGCCTGACGATGGATGAACTGGCCCCGCGCATACGGGCTGCCGGCACCAGGGCCATAACCTCCAGCGATGCGGGCATTTTCCTGCTCGCGCCGCCGGTTGAAGCTTTTCGGGAATATATGGTGCTGCTTGAAGCCGCCGGCTTTGAAGAAGCCGACTTGCGGCGGATGAACACGGAAAACCCGGTAGAACTGTTCCGTATCGGTAGCTTCATGTAAAGATGCCTGGCCGGGAGATGGATTGCCTGCCTCCCGGCCGTTTTTGAGCATTATGGTAAAGGGGGCGCTGCGGGCAGGGATGCGCGCTCAGGCAGTGGAAGCATGTTTACGATATGCTCCGCCGCCGCCATGGCCGTATGCAATTGCGCATAAATGTTCTGCGTGCCGATAACCGGCGTGATGCGATGGCGGTCCATATCTGCACGCAGATAGGGCGTGACCCGCCCGAATATGATCCTGACCCCCTGCTGCCTGAGATCGGTAAACAGGTCGCGCAGGTCACTTGCGGCGGAAAAGTCGATATCGGTAATGGCGCTGGCATCCACCACGATACAGTCAGGCTGCGTGCGGGCAGGGGCCACGAGGGAGCGGATGTCGCTGACAAAGCGCATCGAGTTGGCATAGAACAGATCCGCGCAGAACCGGTAGAGCACGATGCCGGGCGCGGTCTGTACTCCTGTCGAGACGGGTTGCGGCTCGAGCAGCCCGGAATGCATGTCGTAACACAGCAGCATGGTATGGGGCTCATAACTGTGCCGCACATGGCGGAACAGCGAGAGCGCAATGGCCAGGAAGATGCCCTGTTCCACGCCGATACTGATAACGGCGGCCGCCGTGGCAAGTGCCAGCCCGCACTCGCCCGGACTTTCACGGTAGATGGCCATCATCGCGCGCCTGTCGATCATGCCGAGGGCGACCGTAAAGACAATCGAGGCCAGAACGCAGCGCGGCAGGTATTGGAGCGGGCCGGTCAGGAACAGCAGCACGATCATGGTAATGGCGGCAAAGGTCAGTTGCGCAAGCTGCGTGCGGGCCCCCGCCTGCACGGCCATGGCGGTCTGGGTCGGGCTGCCATTGACACTGAAGGTGCCACTCAGCCCGGCAGCGGCGTTCGCTGCGGCAAGGCCAAGAATGTCGGCATTGTCATTGACCCGATCATGGAAGCGCTGGGCAAAGGCGCGCGAGGTTGCGGCACTCTGTGCAATGATGACAAATACGCACGATGTGGTGACCGGCAGCAGGGCCAGCATTTCATTCCATGAAATATCGGGCAGATGCAGGTGTGGCAGGCCGCTTTCAATCGGGCCGATGATGGCGATGCCATGCCCGGCCAGATCGAACATCATGCTGGCCACGATCGCCCCCATTACCGTGAGCAGGGGCAGCGGCAGGCGCGGGGCCAGCCGCTCGCCTGCCATGATGACCGCCACAATGCCTGCTGACAGGAGCAGCGTCGGCCCGTTGAGCCGTGGCAGGCGCTGCACTGTCTGGAACAGTTGCAGCATGGTGTTATGGGCGGTGACGTCTATGCCCAGCATGTCGCGCGTCATGGCGAGCGCCACCTGCACGCCCACACCGGCCATGAACCCCACCAGCACGGTGCGGGAGAGGAAATCGGCCAGAAAGCCAAGGCGGAACAGCCGCGCAACGAGCAGGAACCCCGCGCTGAGCAGGGCCACCGTGCTGACCAGGGCCATATAATGCGCGCTGCCCGGCACGGCCATGCGCCCGAGCGCGCTGGAGAAAATCGCCGCCGTGGCGGAATCGGCTGCCACCACCAGGTGGCGCGAGGCCCCGAACCCCGCAAAGGCGATGAGTGGCAGCAGCACTGTGTACAGGCCGGTCACCGCAGGCATCTGGGCAATGCGGGTATAGCCCAGCACCTGCGGAATGTTCATTGATGCCAGGGAAAGCCCGGCAACAATATCGCGCAGCCGCCCCCGCATGGTCCGGTCCGGTTCCATCACCTCAGCGCCTTGTGGGGCGGGAAACGTTGGTGGTGTTCATCGGGTAGCGTTCCTCTATGCGGCATCCGGCGCATGTTTATAATGAATATATCGGTGTATCCAGCCATGCCGCCTGTGCCTGCCACGGGAGCAGGTTGATCCACCGTGTGTATGCTGAAGTGGTTTTATTTTAAATTTATTTGGTGTTGAAAATGAAAAAATTAAATAATCGGATGGACGGTAAAATAATGGAGCTGTTCGCCACACCTTTTCCATTCGATGATTTTTTTCTGTATGTCAGCAATCACGTGAGTGTGGACAAAACGCTTGGTGTGATGGGAATCCTGAGCCCGAAATTCCTTGAAGTTGATGGCTGCATCATGTGGGAAAACGTAGAATCAATCGAATACAGCAAGGGCAGGCAGAAGTTTACAGATGCGACTGTAAAGGAAAGAGAGTATTATTATAATCTGTTCTGCATAGAAGATTTTTTTCAGGTCGGCGAGGAAGTGAGTGATTGTGTCAGTGAAACAGTAGAGGAAGGATGGCGTAAATATATGGACCTGAAGCTCGCTTTTGCACGGCAGATCGAGCGCTACTGGCGCTTTGCCCTGTCGGAATGTTATCCGGACAAGCGGTTTGAATTTGAAATCTCGGAAAAAGGCATATGGCCCGAAGATGGCGTGTGCCTGACATTCTGGCAGGTGAATGAATGAACGATCCGCCCCGACCGGCATGCGGGCCATGTGTGCCGGTGGGGCGGGCGGCTACAGTTCAGCCCACTGGCGCAGCAGGTTGTGGTAGGTGGCGGTCAGGCCCAGCACGGCGGGGTGGCTGTCGGGCAGGGTGCGGCGGGTTTCGATGATCGACTGGTCGAACTGATAGAGCAGGGTGCGCTGCACGTCATTGCGCACCATGGACTGTGACCAGAAAAACGACGCCCAGCGGCTCCCGCGCGTAACGGGGCTGACGCTGTGCAGGCTGGTGGCGGGGTAGAGCACCATGTCGCCTGCGGGGAAGCGCACCTTCTGCGTGCCATAGGTGTCCTGTATCACCAGTTCGCCGCCGTCATATTCGTCAAGTTCGCTGAGGAACAGCGTGGAGGATACATCGGTGCGCAACCGGTGGCCCGTGCCGGGCAGGGGACGGATGGCGTTGTCGATATGGGTGTGAAAGCACATGCCCGCATCGTAGCGGTTGAACAGCGGCGGGAACACGCGCAGCGGCAGGGCCGCGCTGTTGAAGGTGGCATTGCACCCCAGGCGTTGCAGCACCAGGTCGGCCAGGTCATGCCCTTCCGTGCTGTCTTGCGGGATCTGGAGGTTGAACTTGGCTTTGGCGGACTGTTCGCCCGCCGTCACCCGCCCGTCAACCCATTGCGAGCGGCCGAGTACCGCGCGGCAATGGGCTACATCATGCCGGCTGAGCACGCCGGGAATATGAATCAGCATGAGGAATTTCCTGTTAACCAGATCATTGTGCTCAATGCCCATGATCGCCATGATCGCCATGATCGCCATGATCGCCATGATGCGGCAGCAGGCGCAGCAGGAGGTCGTTTGATTTCTGGCCACAATCCGTTGCGATCTGTTCCAGCGTCCCGTCAGTGGAATGCACGGTGCATCCCTCATGGCTCAGGCGTTCGGCCAGCGCGTCAGGTGTAGTGTGCAGCACGGGGGCCAGCGTGTTCAGCGGCGCATGGGTCAACAGCGGAAAAAGCTGGCGTGCCGGGTTGCCGCCCGCATGGCCGGTGGTGAGCACGAAGCCAATGGCCGCAGCCAGCGACAGCCCGCAGGCCACAAGCATGGCGGGCGTGCGGAAGTAAAGCAGGAACTGTGCCCAGTTGCGCCACATATGCAGCACGAAAGGCAGCAGCAGCACCATGCTCAGCCAGACATGCATGGAATGGAACATGCCCGGCATCCAGTGAAAGAACAGGGCCGTGCCGGAAATGGCCGAGACCAGGAACAGGCCGGTAATAAGGGGCGTTGCGTATTTCTTTATCATCAGTTTCATGTGTCATGCGATCGTGTTGTGGCAAAAAGCTCGTCGGGAAAAATATCCGGCAATTACGGCAACGCCCCCCTTACGTGTCATCGGCACGGGGCATCATCCGCCTTGTTGCCTCGCGCGCTACAGAGCGCAGCAGGGGTTCCGGCCTTGTGGCCAGAAGCGTGGCAATGGCCGCAAAGACATCCCCAAAGCCATGCTCCAGCGCCTTGCGCAGCCAGGGGACGGCCTGCGCCGTCTGGTCCGCCGCCAGATGCAGCCGCGCCAGATTGACGCAGCCCCAGCAGTCGCCTGCCATTGCTGCGGCATGAAAGAACACGGGCGCGCTTGCGGGCAGTAATGCTGGCACCATGCACTGTTCCGCCATGATGCCGAGCATGTTCAGGGCCTTGGCAACCCCCGCCCGGGCTGCGGCGACATACAGGACATGGGCACGGTACGGATCGGCCCGCACGCCCTGGCCTGCCAGATACAGGTCGGCCAGGTTGAACAGTGCCCAGCCATACCCGTGATCCGCCGCATGGGTGTAATAGAGTGTCGCGGTGGCCGGGTCACGCGTGATGCCCCAGCCGCGCTCATGGGCGCGGCCCAGCATGTTCACCGCGCGCGGGTCGCCGCTGCGTGCGGCAGCCTCGAACATGAGAAAAGCCTCATCCATGCGACCCTGATCAAGATGGATCTGCCCCAGCATGAGCTGCGTCTCCACGACACCTGGCGGGGGCGTGGGGCGGGTGCTGCTATCGGGGGCATTTGGTCCGCATTCATTCATGTCAGCACGGTATTCTCTTGTTTTGGTCAGTATATGTCATTCATTTTGGAATATAGAAGTATCAAAATGATACGCCAATGCTGCCAAGGAAGTAACGACCCAGCGAAGGCACCGCCCGCGATCCGGAGAACGAGGAGGCATAATTGAGCCGGTTGGTGATGTTGTTGGCGTTGAACGAGACATGGTAGTGCCTGTAATCCCATGAAACCATGCCGTTGAGGTTGAAGGTGTAGGGCATGCGGGCTGTATTGGTCGTGTCCGGCCCGGCCCAGTAGCCTGATGAATACTGTGCGCCACCGCCAATCTTGAGGTCACCCCACTGTGGGCTCAGCAGCAGGCGCGAGAGGTCATACGAACTCCACACCGACATATTGTTATGCGGCACCTGCGGCGCGACCTTGCCGTTATCGCCGGTGTTGCTGTGGGTCACGCGCCCGTCCATGTAGGAATAGGAGGCGAAGACCTGCCAGTCGCGCGTGATCTTGCCGTTCGCACTCAGTTCCACGCCACGGATGCGGCGGCCACTGCCGGAATCGGCAAAGCCGGTCTCCATGTCGCCATTCACGTCATAATAGCGCGAGTTGTTCTCGCTGATCTGGAAGAAGGCGACCGTGGTGCCCAGCCGCTTGTGAAAGAAGTCGGACTTGTTGCCAAACTCGAACAAGTCGCTGCGCTGGGGCGAGAGGTTGACGCCTTTCTGCGCTACGTCGCCCGCCTGCGGCTTGACCGTGACGAGCGAGGAGACATCCGTGCCCACGGGCTTGTACGAGCGCGCGAAGGTGAAGTAGAATGATGTATCCTTCAGCGGTGAATACATAATGCTGCCCGAAGGGCTCCAGCGGTCGGATTTCTGCTCGGCGCGGCCCTGGCTTGCGGTCGATGACTTGTAATAAGTGCTGCTGAACGAATCCCACCGCGCGGTGCCGAACAGCGAAAGCTGGCGGGTCAACTGTATGCGGTCGGCCAGGAACAGCCCGAGGTCACGCGCATTGGCATTGCCGTAGCCTGAGGCGGGAAAGCTGAGCGACGTGCCTGGATAGGCATATTGCGGGTTGCGGATGGTCTGGTTGTTGGTGCGGTTGGTGAAGCTGCCCGGCCAGCGCGAATCACTGGCGTAATTGATGTCCACCCCCGCCTTGAGGTCATGATGGACAAAACCGGTATTGAAGCGCGCGCGGCCCATGATGACATTCTGCACGCCCCAGCCCTGCTGCCGGTAGGCAGCCCCTCCGCCCGCGCCATAGGGCAGGGCGTAATTGCCACCTGACAGGATGGCGGCGGCGCACGCCCCCGAGCACGCGGCAGGCGTGGTGGCGGTGTAATCGCGTTCGTACAGGCTCAGCCGCGTATCATTGGTGAGCGTGAACCAGCGCGTGATGTCTGATTTGAGCGCTGAAGTAAGGGTGTGGATGTTGGAGCGGTCAAAGTCGAAATTGCGCGTGTAGCTGGTGTTGCGGGCCACGCCATAATCGGTAATGGGGCGATAGATGCCACCTACACTGATCATGCTCACGCCGTAATCAGGCTTGCTGTTACTGTTCAGCCACTGCCATGTCATAC
>NZ_BCTP01000080.1 GCF_001571345.1 Komagataeibacter xylinus NBRC 15237
ACTCAGACCGGCCGACTAACGCGCGCCATAAACGCAGCACAGCTTCCGCGCGAAGTTCCAGCAACTTATCAAGCGGTAAGATGACGACATAAGTGGCTGGTCCAGCCACCGGATGTGTCGGGAGCCAGAACTGATGTGACGACGCACCAGGCCGCCAGAAACCATGCCACGCATCACCGTCATCCAGTCGCGGGACGAGGTCTGGTAATTCCGCGAGATTGATCGGCATGACGGCCGGATCATCCGCATTCGCCAGAGCCTCGCGCAGTTCGATCACGTCAGGCGAGAGTTCCGATATCCAGAAAACAGGCGTGCGGCCGGCAGGCTGCGACGGATCGACAGGGAAATCGCAAACCCCATCGTTTGGAAAAGACTTTGCTGCCCCCTGGCTTCGGAGCCGGCAGCGCTTTTATTCGCTGAAACGCACGACGATAATCATCGTCGCGTCGGAGATATTCCCAGGCCATGCCGGCGGCTGCAATGTCTTTTGCGTGTTCGTAAGCGGCCGGCAACTGCCAATCTGATATCGGCATCGCGTTACCCTTCCTCTTGCGCCTGCTTCTGGCAGCAGGACAATCAGGATGCGCAATGGGACGATTTTGTGCAGACTGTGTTTGGAGATATGTCGATCTCGTAACGCGATCGCACGACGTTATGGCGTTCGTCCGCGCGTGCCAGAATATTCCGCGAGCCGGGCACTCGCCCGGCGAGCGGCGCTTATTTTCCATCTTCCCGCTGCCGATCCGCGAAGTCGGATCGGCGCAAATTTGTGCGGACAGATAGGCCAAGGAAGCGGGCTCCGCAGACCCGAATTGTCGGCCCTGCGGCATTCACTCCCTATGCCGCTACTTTCTTCGCCGCGTGCCAGGCCAGGCGCCGGGTCGCGATTGCCGCATGGTCCACATCCAGTTCCATCCCCAGCCAGTCGCGCCCAAGATGCTGCGCTGCCACCAGCGACGAACCCGAACCGGCGAACGGGTCCAGAACTAGACCGCCCACTGGGCAGAACGCTTCCACCAGGGGCAGCAACGCCGCCACCGGCTTTTGCGTCGGGTGCAGTTTGTTGCCTGAATAGGGCATGTCGATCACGTCCGGGATAGGCTTCGCGGGCGGTGTCACGTTGCCCTTTGCGAGTAAATACGCGCTTTCGTGTTCATACCGGAGGAACCGGGAAGAGGATGAATAGGACTTGCGAAAAACGATGTGCCCGACCATGCGGAACCCGGTCGCCTTCCAGGCATCGGCGAACAGGTCGATCTTGTTCCACCCGTAAAAACTCACGGCAAGACCACCCCATTTCAGAACCCGGTGCATCTGGTTGACCGCCGGCCGGAGCCAGCGCGCATTATCGTCGTTGCGAATCTTCCGCCCGTCCCGGCCCTGATAGTTCACCAAGTAAGGCGGGTCTGTCAGGATGAAATCCACCGCATTACGAGGGAGTGCGCGCATAAGCTGCACGCTGTCACCGCAAAGGACGGTGTTGCGGAAATCGGTTGCCGTGTTGGTGTTGCCGGTCATGGTCTTTGCCCTTTGTTCCGCGAGGAACAGCCCCCGCTGTTCCTCTGCCTCGCGGCGAGTAGCGGGGTAGCAACGGCAAGGGCGACCGATGGGGAGGGGGCTCTCCCGGTCTGCACGGAGCGCAGCGCAGGAAGATCGGGGATACCCCATCGGGCGGCGTCAGCGCGCTGACGCGAACCCTTGCCGGCGCGAGGGCGGAGCCATTAGCCTGTTCTTTTTTCTGCCTCGAACATCACGGTTTTTTCTGAAAGTGCGGCGAAGATATCGGGCTTTCCCATCCTCTCGGGAATTTCGAGCAGCGGGATACCCGCCTTCTGCAAGGCCAGACGCTTTACCGCCATACGAGCATCCGCATCGCCGGACAGATCGTGGCCTGAACCGTTATACTCGACCACCAGAACCGGATTGCCAAAACGATCGATCAGAAGGAAGTCGACGCGCTTGCCGCTGTAGGAATTGAAGGCCCGCTTCTGACGCTGATCATCCGGAGCATAAGGCGTTTTAATAAAACTGCCCATCGCAACCTCAAAAGCGAAACGCCAGTCGGGCTGACAGACCTTGATCCACTCGTCGATCGCATAGAGAACGCGTACAGCTTCCCGATTGACGGAAGGAACAGCCTTCAGGCTGCATTCATCAATGAAGCGCAACTGGTTCTGCGGATCGGACAGGTCATGCTCCTGTCGATATTGCCGACGCCGTTCGTCTTCCTGCTGCCGAACGGCAGCCTGCTTCGCCACGACCTCTTTCGCGCGGCGATCCCGAACATAGAATCCGATGGCATATCCAATCGCCAGAAGAATGATCATTTTTTCCACGACCGATAAGCTTCCCTTTTCTGCGCGATCACCGCCGATTACCGCATGGACCGCTGCATGGTCTTCTCAAATCCCCTTGTCCTGTCCTTCATCGTTCCTGTCGCCCCATGACCGGGAAGGTGGACAGGATGGCACGCAGACCCGACAGGATCAGGATCGAGGTGTTCGGCCCCACCGAGGCGTCGGAAACGACCGAAGAGGCGTTACGCCCCTCCAATAAGGCCATCCTTTCCCTCGCCCGCCTGATCGGTCGTCAAATGGCCCGCGAGCAATTCGAGCGTGCCCGCGCGCTGGAGCGGAAACAGGCCCGGCAAAACCGATCCCGTCCTATGCGGTAGCCTCCCTCCCCGGCTGCATTCCCTCGGCGAAAGACCCTTCGCCGGGCAGTCGTGCATTTTTCTTGTGACCATTATGGTCCCGTGATATAAGGTCAGTCAATGAGGATCATCGCCCGACGCACGCTGAGAGAGTTCGTCGACAGTCTGGCGGGCCAGAAGGACCAGCCGGCCGTCAAGGCGGCGCTGGACGCCTGGTTCGCCGAAGTCGGCAGGGCTGCGTGGACGAGCACCGCCGATGTGAAGCGGCTTTATGCCACGGCCAGCATCGTTAGCGCCGAGCGGATCGTCTTCAACATCAAGGGCAACGCCTATCGCCTGGTCGTGGCGGTCGATTTCGAGAAAGGCATCGTCTGGATCAAATGGATCGGCACGCACAAGGCGTATGACAGGATCGACGTGACGGAGGTGGAACATGACGGCTGATCTGAAGCCCATCCGCAACGAGGCGGATTATGACGCAGCGCTGGAAGAAGTCGGGCGGCTGTGGGGTGCTAAAAACGGCACCCTGAACGGCGACCGCCTTGATGTGCTGGCGACCCTGATCGACGCCTATGAGGCGAAGCACCATCCGATCGACCCGCCCGATCCGGTCGAGGCGATCCGCTTCCGCATGGAGCAGCAGGGCCTCACCCGCAAGGATCTGGAGCCGATGATCGGTCCACGCAACCGGGTGGCGGACGTGCTGAACCGCAAGCGGGGCCTGTCGATCGACATGATCCGCCAGTTGCATGACGGCCTCGGCATCTCGGCCGAGGTGCTGATCCGGCCCAGCCGGATGGACCAGGTCGCCTGATAGGAAACACCCCTCAAGGAACATCCCATGACCCGCGTCGCCCTGTATGCCCGCTATTCTTCCGACAACCAGCGCGACGCCTCGATCGAGGACCAGTTCCGTATCTGCCGGGAACACGCGAAGCGCGAGAAATGGAAAATCGTCGGTGCTTACAAGGACGCGGGCATCTCTGGCGCGAGCATGATCCTGCGTCCCGGTATCCAGACCCTGTTGCAGGATGCCCAGGCCGGACGGTTCGATATCGTGCTGGCCGAGGCGCTGGATCGCATCTCGCGCGATCAGGCCGATGTCGCCACCCTATTCAAGCACCTGAAATTCGCTGGCGTGCCGATCGTCACTCTGGCCGAGGGTGAGATCAACGAACTGCATGTCGGCCTCAAGGGCACGATGAATGCCCTGTTCCTCAAAGATCTGGCCGCCAAGACCCATCGCGGCCCACCCGATCACGCGACGACTGAACAGATCGATGACGACAGCGAGGTAGAGCCAGCCCTCGGCAGTCCAGATATAACTGATATCTCCCGCCCATTTCTGGTTGGGGCCTTCAGCAAGGAAATCACCGTCCAGAAGGTTGGCCGCAATGTCAGACTGGTGGTGGCTGTCGGTCGTCACCTTGTGGCGACGGGTGCGCACGGGCCGGATCCCGTTGGCCTTCATGAGGCGGCCAACGCGACGTTCCCCGACATCAAGCCCGGCTTCCCTGAGTTCCATGGTCATGCGCGGCCGTCCGTAGGACCCATTGCTCAGGGCAAAATGCTCACGGATATGCGTCAGTACCTTCAGATCGGTACGTTGGCGCTGGCAGGCCGGTCGGGATGTCCAGGCCCGGTAACCTCGTGCCGAGACCCGCAAAACCTGGCACAGCCTCCCGATTGGCCATTCATGCCGATGTCCGTGGATGAAAGCGAACCTCATGGCTTTTGGCTCGCGAAGAACTGGGTAGCTTCCTAAGAAACAGCAGGTTGAGGATCTCCCGATATGGGCTGCAGTATGAACCCCAGAGACTGGGCGCGACGGTGCAGATTGGAGACGACACGTTTACGATGGATCTCGTCGTAATGATCCGCTCCAGGATCTGCATAGGCCATGCCGTGCCTGAGGGTATTGTAAAACAGGACCGCTATTTTTCGGGCCGTTGCGGTCACGGCCTTTGCTTTCCCGACCCGGGCAGACAGGCGTCTGTAAAAGGCCCCCAACGCCGTATCGCTTCGCCCGAGCGTCGTGGCAGCCAGACGCAGAAGGGCTGCGGCTCGGCTTGAGGAGCGACGGGTACGCGATGAAAGAAGTCTGCCGCCTGAAATCTTGTTCCCAGGGGCCAGACAGAGCCAGGACGTGAAATGTTTTGCACTCGGCCAGGCACGAAGGTCTGTACCACATTCGGCCACGAGTTTGAGGGCCAGCGAAACACCGATGCCATGGATCTGCGTGAGATCCACCCCCAGCAATCGATACAGGATGCTGCGCACGTCGAAGGATGGGGCGCTAACCTGCTTTGTCCTGATCCGCGGCTTTGGGAGGTCTGCCGCAGGCTTCGCACTCTTGTGGCTCAGACGCAGCAGCAGCCCTTCCATGCGACGGTCACAGGCCACGATCCGTTCCTGGTAGATATCATAAAGCTCCAGCGCCTGTGTCAGCGCGAACACATGCTCGTCCCGATAATTTCCCATCAGGGCTGCTGATATCACTTCAACCGATGAGCGACACCTGATGTCGCGACTGGCAGCCAGCGTATCCGGATCACGTTCACCACCGACAATTGCCCGGATGATCTGCATTCCTGTGACGCCCGTAATATCGGACACAACGTGATGGAGTTGCAGGTTCATTTCCATCAACGCTTTTTGCATGTGCTGAATATGTGCCGCTGTATACTCAACAAGACGCTCGCGTTGGCGCAGGTAGGCTCGTAAAGCGGCAATATCGGCCTGAGGCCGAAAGCTCCCGCGCAGCAGGCCGTAGGAATGAAGTTGCTGGAGCCAAGCGGCATCGCTCACATCCGTCTTGCGCCCGGGCACGTTCCTGGCGTAGCGCGCATTCACGAGGATGACCTCGAAACCATGCTGCTCAAGGATTTCATAAACCGGAATCCAGTAGACGCCGGTGGATTCCATGGCGACACTGGTAACGTTACAGGCCCTGAACCACTCAGCCAGCGTATGCAGGTCCGAGGTGAATGTGCCAAAGGACCGGATCGGATTCTTTGCAGTCTCGGGTGAGACGGCTGCCATATGCATCCGTGATCCAATATCGATCGCGGCTGCTCCGTGAATGTGGCGGGTAAGCTCAGGGGACGCTTTTGCAGATTTTCGAGGCATCGTAACATCTCCATGCACTATGCTGCAGGAGGGCGTGGAACATGCCAGTCAATCATCTTCCTAACCGGGATCACCGCAAGGCAGTGTCACCATTCTCAAGTCCGCACAGTTCCATGGACCACGTTTTTTAACGGGGACGAACCCGCCAATAAGCTAACGGCCGCTACCCTCCTGTCCGACACGATAGCACAACCTGTTTCTATGCCGCACAGGCGGGCATACGCCCGGGATCGTTTTTTAGGATTTCCCTCTCCTCCCGCAAAATCCGGTTTTCCAGGCGAAGACGTTCATTCTCGCGGGCCAGATCAGCCTGACGCTCTGATGCCGGCTCGTCCGGACGATAATTCACTATCCATTTCGCCAGGGTGGATTTGCCAATACCCAGATCGGCCGCAATACGCGTGCGTGACAGCCCACTGCTCAACGCAATCCTCACGGCCTCGCGCTTGAAATCTTCCGTATGCTTCATGGTCTCGTCGGTCTCCTGATACGAGCTTAAAACGCTCAGATGACCGGCACAAAATCGTTACAAGTCCACCGCCGAAGGCGTGGTGTTCATGACGCTGGAGGACGAGACGGCCAACATGAACGTCATCATCTGGTCCGATATGTTCGACGCAAATCGGCGCGTTGTGCTGGGCGGCCAGATGCTGGCGGTGGCAGGCATGCTCCAGAAGGAAGGTGACGTCGTGCATCTGGTAGCAAAAGAGATCACCGACCTTTCCGGGTTGCTCGCAGACGTCGGTAATCGCTCCTCTGCTGAGAGCGCCCATGACAGCGATTCCGCCGGTGAGCGTATCGTCGTCAGATCGCGTAATTTCCACTGATCAATAAGGCTGCCGATAAAACTCATGCTATCGTGACATAGCCTGTTTTAAGCGCAACCTACGCTGGATTTTCACTCCCAGTTGCATCCTATACGCATCCTGCGCGGGATTTCGGGCACAAAAAAAGCCACCCGTGAGGGTGGCTTTTCTGTTGTCTTATCAGACACATATTTATGGTTGCGGGGGTAGGATTTGAACCTACGGCCTTCAGGTTATGAGTTCTATTATAATACTTACACAATTACCGCACAGAACCGATTTTTTCACGATAAATGGCAGTTTTTCTTAATTTTTTACTCTTATCATGGTACACTTCACCCTGACCGGGATCGCCTACTTTCGTCCCCAAATGATTCCTATTTGATTCCAGTGATTCCGGCGCTGGAGGCAAGAGCATGGTCAAGATCACGAAACGTTCCGTCGAGGCCGCTGCCCGCACCGGCAAGGAATATTTCCTCTGGGATGACGAGCTGGAGGGTTCTAAAAACCCCCTGGTTTTGAGGTCTTCTGTATGATTCTATTTCTTCTGCGTTGATTGAGGGAATGGCGATATGAAGCAGTCTGGTTTCTTTGATGTTGAAGAGCGTCTTGCCCGGCTGAGTGGGCTTGGCGATCAGCTCGAAGCGTTTTCCCGGACTGTGGATTTTGAAGCGTTCCGTCCTGATCTGGACAAGACCCTGGCGTATTCCGATGGAAGCAAGGGCGGACGACCGCCATTTGATCCTGTGCTGATGTTCAAGATCCTGGTGATCCAGACGCTCAACAATTTGTCTGATGAGCGGACGGAATATCTGATCAACGATCGCCTCTCCTTTATGCGTTTCCTTGAG
>NZ_BCTP01000081.1 GCF_001571345.1 Komagataeibacter xylinus NBRC 15237
GGGGACAGTTTTTGGTGAGGCTTTTTTCAAAAAGCTTCGTAAAGAACACCGCCTTTTTGAAAGAAGGCGACACCCGGAAACTTTTATCACTTTCCTTCAGACGGGCGCAAAATCAGCCAGCAAGATGCGCCACCAGCCCGGTCAGCAGGGCAGGCTGGCGCGGCAGTTCGTGGCCGTCAATCGCCACCACCTCACGCGCGCACAGGCTGTTCAGGGCAAAAACCGCCCCGGCGCCGCGCAGCATGGCGGGGCTGAGGCGGCCTTCGCGCACCAATCCTGCCGCCAGCAGTACGCCACGGGCGATGCCGGGCAAGGCGCCATCATGCACCGGGGGCGTCAGTGCTTCCCCATCAATGATGGCGACAAGCGTGCTGGCACTCGTCTCGGCCACATGCCCTGCCCGGTTGAGCAGCAGCGCATCATCCGCCCCCCGGCCTGCCGCCTCCATCCGTGCCAGGATGGACGGCAGGTAGTTCAGGCTCTTGACGCGCGAAAGCACGCTCTCCTCATCGCGCCGGTGGCTGACTGTCACCAGCCGCACGGGGGTTGCGGGCGGCAGGCTGGCGCTCGCGGTCAGCAGCACGGTGGGGCGTACTACGGGCGGAGGCAGCAGCCCGCGCGGGCCGGGGCCACGGGTGAGCGTGAGCCGCAGCGCGCCATTTTGCAGCCCGCAGGCGGCCAGCAGGTCGGCCGCCGCCTGCGCAATCAGGCCCCTGTCGGGTGGGGGCAGCATGAGCACGCCAGCGCCATGCGCCAGTCGCGCCATATGAAGCGTGAAATGCCGGACCACGCCACCCGCCACGCGCATGGTCTCGAACAGGCCATCGCCCAGCAGCAGCCCCCGGTCAGCCGGGTCGATGATGCGGCCATTGAGCCATACTGGCAGGCCCGTGGACGTCATGGCGTGTTTCCTTCATCTGCCTGCGGCCCGAACAGGGCCAGCAGGGCCGCGATCTTGAGCCACATCTCGCGGTATTCGCGCGCCGGGTCGGACTCCACGGTAATGCCGCCCCCTGCCGCCGCCGTAACGTGGGCGCGCGTGAGCACCAGCGTGCGGATGATGACGGCGCTATCCATTGTGCCATCGCAGCCAATCCGCACCATGGTGCCGCAATAGGCCCCACGGGGCGAGGCTTCCAGCGCATCGATCACCTGCATGGCGCGGTGCTTGGGCGCGCCGGTTACCGAGCCGGGCGGCAGTGTGGCGGCCAGCAGGTCACACGCATCGCGCCCCGGCTCCAGCCACCCCGTTATTTCGGATACCAGGTGGTGCACATGCGCGAATGTCTCGACCGCGAACAGTTCCGGCACGGCAACGCTGCCCATCCGTGCCACGCGCCCGATATCGTTGCGCATGAGGTCAACGATCATCAGGTTCTCGGCCAGTTCCTTGGCATCATGGCGCAGGCCGTGGACCAGGCGGGCATCATCCTGCGCGGTGGCGCCACGCGGGGCCGTGCCCTTTATGGGCCGGGTGCTGACCCGGCCCGCGCCATCAAGGCTTAAAAAACGCTCGGGCGAGGCGCCGAGCAGCGCAAACCCACCATTCCCCGCCATAAATGCCCCGAATGGCGCAGGCGAGGTCACGCGCAGCGTGCGATAGACATCAACCGCCGAAAGCCCGGCGGGGCGGTCAGCCCGCATGCGCCCGGTGATGTTGACCTGAAATACTTCGCCCGCCGCGATCCGGGCCACGGCCTGCGCTACGGCGGCGCGATAGGCCGCCGCCTCCTGATCGGGCCGGAAACGCACCATGGGCAGGGGCAAGGGTTGTGCCGCCGGACCAATCGCCACCCACTGCGCGGCCAGCACTGCCATGCGCGCGGCATCAAGGTCTGTTCCCGCCAGCCAGGCGCGGCCTGTCTCGCGATCAAGCACGAAGGCATGGTCATACAGGCCGAAAGCGGCCTCGGGGCCATCATCGCCTGCCCCGTGCCGTGTGCTGATGCCTTCCATGCGCTGCCCCGCGCCATAGCCGATAAAGCCGATCGCACCCCCGGCAAAAGGCACCTCGGGCGGGCAGCCACCATCCGGCACGCACTGCCGCAGCAGGTGGGGCAGGTCATGCGCCGCCTTTGCACCATCCAGCCAGCACGTGCCATCACGCTGTTCGATCCAGTGAACAGGGTCGCGGCAGATGATGGTCCAGCGCGCACGCGGTCCGACCGGGCCGCCACTGTCAAGGCAGGCAAAGCCCGGGCGCTTGCCCCACGCGGCCAGCACGTCATCCACATCCCGCCAGGCCACGGGCAGCAGGCAGGGGGCAGGGCTAGCCATCGCCCGCGTGCCGCAGGGTGGCCGCATAGGCCAGCAGCATGGCGCTGACTTCCGGCCCGTCAGCCGCTTCAAGCGCGCGGCAGGCCATGCGGCGGCAGTCATCCATCGCGGCCGCCCGCACGGCGCGCTTCACGCGTGGCACGGCGGAGGCATGCATGGAAAACGACCGCACCCCCAGCCCCACCAGCAATGGCACGGCCACCGGGTCGGAGGCCATCTCGCCGCATAGCGAGACCGGCCTGCGCTGGCGCAGCCCCGCATCGGCGGCAAGACGCACAAGCCGCAGCACGGCGGGGTGCAGCGGGTCATACAGCCCTGCCACATCCGTCGCCGCCCGGTCTGCCGCAAGGGTGTACATGGTCAGGTCATTGGTGCCGATGGCGAGGAACTCTGCCTCCTGCGCCAGCACATCGGCCATGAGGGCGGCGGCTGGCGTTTCGATCATGATGCCAAGCGGCGGCAGCGGGTCGGGTATGTCTACCCCCCTGCGCCGCAGCCTGCGGCCCACGCGGGCATAGGTTTCACGCGCCTCATGCAGTTCCGCCGGGCTTGACACCATGGGTAGCAGCACCCGCACCGGGCCTGCGGTGGCCGCGCGCAAAATGGCGGCGAACTGCGTTTCAAGCAGGGCGCGATGGCGCAAAAGCAGCCTGATGCCCCGCAGGCCCAGCGCCGGATTGACATCGCTGCCGGTGCCAATGCCCGCCTGTGTCAGGGCATCGCTATTCTTTTCGCTGCCCCAGTCCACCACGCGAATCGTGACCGGGTCGCCCGCCATGGCCTCGACGAGGGGGCGGTAGAGCGCTTCCTGCCGGGCCTCGTCGGGCAGGGTCTCGGCATTCATGAACAGGAACTCGCTGCGCAGCAGCCCGATGCCCGCGGCACCCGACTGCGCGATCATGGGCAGTTCAGCCGGAATTTCGAGGTTGGCCTGCAATGTCAGCACCTCCCCGCTCGACAGGCGGGCAGGCAGGCGGCGCAGACGGCCAAGCGCCTGGCGCTCACGCGCATAGGCCGCCACCTCCACCCGGGCCGCCGCCGCCGTGCGGGTGGATGGCCGGATGATGACCTGCCCGGTCGTGCCATCAACCACCAGCCGTGTGCGCCGCCCGATCCGGGCCAGCAGCCCGTGGGTAGCCAGCACGGCGGGAATGCCCAGCGCGCGCAGCAGGATGGCGGTATGGCCGGTGCTACCGCCTTCCTCCGTCACCACGGCGGCAATGCGCGAGGGGTCGATCAGGGCAGCATCGGCAGGACGCAACTGCTCGGCTACAAGGATCGCGCCATCGGGAATGGTGGAAAACGACCGATACGGCGTGCCACTGAGGTTGCGCACCAGCCTGCGCCCGATCTCGCGGAACTCGCCTGCCCGCCGCCTTGCCGCCACCGCATCCTCGCCCTCGGGCGCGGGGCGGCCGGGGGGGCTGAGCATGAAGGCGGCCAGGGCCTCGGTCTCAAGCTGCACGGCGGCCTCGGCCAGCATGCCGTGGCCAAGCCGCGCCTCGATGCCGCGCCGCAGGCGCGAAGGGCCGAGCATGCGGCGATAGACTTCCAGCAGGGAGCCGATTTCCACCTGCCCATCTTCCGGCAGCAGGGCCAGCCGGTCATGCAGCCTGCGGAGCTGGGCGGTGGAACGGGTTATGGCCTCATGCAGGCGGACGCGTTCATGGGCGGGATCGCAATCGTGCCGCGCGGTATCGATGGGCGGAGGTTCGGGGTCATGCGCGATGGCGGCATACCCGATGGCCACGCCGGATGAAACGGGCTGGCCTTCCAGCCGCACCTCACCGGGGCGGGGGCTACGGGAGGTGCCGCGTTCAGTCGTCTTCATCAAACCCGGCCCCGACCAGCCGCACGAGGGCCTCAAGGGCCGGTGCCGCCTGCGGGCCGCTGGCCGCGATGCCGATTGTCTCGCCTTTTCCGGCCCCCAGCATCATGAGCCCCATGATGGAATGGCCCGAAACCGTCATGCCCGCATGGGTCACGTCGATGGTGGCATCGAATTTTTCCGCCACCGTGACGAATTTGGCCGCCGCCCGCGCATGCAGCCCGCGCTGGTTGACAATGCCCGCATCCGCCCGCCGGGGTGCCGCCTGCGCCACGGGTTCAGCCACCGTGACCCACCACGCTGTCCGCGGCCTCGCCCGCGCAGGCCCCCACGCCCGACAGGCAGGCGGCAGGCAGGTGGGATGCAACCGAAATATAGCGCCTGCCCGCCTCTTCCGCTCCGCGCAGGCAATCCTGCATGTCCGCCTGGCCGCGCATCTGCGCCAGCTTGACCAGCATGGGCATGTTGACGCCGGCGAGCACCTCCACGCGGTTGGTTTCCAGCACGGAAATCGCGACATTGGATGGCGTGCTGCCGAACATGTCGGTCAGCAGGATCACGCCCTGCCCGCTATCGACCGAGTCGATGGCCTGGCGCAGCGCCGCGTGGCAGGTGCCGGGCAGCGAGGCCGCCGTGACATTGAACACCGTGGCCTGCGCCTGCGGACCAACCACATGTTCGAGTTCCGCCTTCAGGGTCTCGCCCAGAACGCCATGCATCACGAATACAAGACCGATCATTGCGGGTCCGTGTGCTCCGTTGGTTCGGCCAGCCCGCGCGGGCGGTTGGCCCAGCGCCAGCTGCTGCGACCCTGGCGGGCCAGTTCACGGTGCATGATCACGACGGGCCATGCATCATGGGGGTGAGGACTGTCGGCACGCTGCGCCAGCCGCTGCGCAAGGGCCTCGACAAGGGTAACCGAGCGGTGCCGCCCGCCCGAGCAGCCTATGGCGATGGTGGCGTATTTCTTGCCCTCGCGCACGAAGCGCGGCAGCACGAGCTCAAGCAGCCCTGCCATGCGATCAAGGAATTCAGCATAATCGGGATCATTGGCCACGTACTGCGCCACGTCCGCATCCAGCCCGGTCATGGCTGACAGGGCGGGGTCGTAATACGGGTTGGTGAGGAAGCGGGCATCGAACACCATGTCCGCCTCCCGCGGGAGGCCGGCGGGAAAGGCAAAGGACATCAGCGCCACGGTCAGCCCGTCAAGGCCGCCTGCCGACCATTCGCCAAACCGGGCCTCGACAAGCTGGCGCAGCTCGGGCGGTGGCAGGTCGGAGGTATCGATCACCACATCGGCGGCCTCGCGCAGGGGGGAGGTGAGGCGGATCTCGGCCTCTATCCCTTCCTTGACCGTGCCATGCACGGCCTGCGGGTGGCGCCTGCGGGTGGCGGTGTAGCGGCTGAGCAGCACGCTTTCCTCCGCCGTGGCGTAGATCAGCTCGGCATTGAGGGCGGGGTTGACACGCAGGCGGGCCAGGGCTGCCAGCACGGCGGAGGCATCAAAGCCGCGCGTGCGCGAATCCACGCCAATGGCCACCGGGCGCTCGGCGCGGGCTACGATCTCATCGAGCATGCCGAGCGGCGGATTGTCGATCACCTCGTGGCCCAGATCCTCCAGAATGCGCAGAATCGAGGATTTACCTGCCCCGGACAGGCCGGTCACAAGCAGGATGCGACGGGGGAGAGGTGTGTCTTCATGCATGGTGTCAGTCACGCAAAACCCTGACTTCTCTCAGCCATTTGCCGGATGACAGATCGCTGTATCATGGCGGGATCGAAACCTTTTCCTGAACCCATTCTCCCCCGAAAGGGCAATCATGGAAAGTGGCAGCCGCATCACATCTGTCTTTCATCCAGCAATTGGCTGCGTCCGGCAACGCAGTCAAGGATCAGCCCCACCCGCGCCACGGCCGAGGGGCGGGCCGGGTCGAGGCGGAACGCGGGCACGCCGGTCAGCGCATCGGGTTCCGGGGCCGGTGGCAGGCGGGGGGCATAATCGGGCGGGGCCACCAGCCTTGCAAGCGCCACCACCCGTACCCGCTGCTGCCACGCCATGCGGATGATGCCGATGCCGCGCACCTCGAGCAACCCCGCAAGGGCGGGGGGCGGGCTGGCCCAGCCCGCGTGCAGGCAGACCTGGTCATCGGCCACGAGGGCATAGCCCGCATCGATCAGGCGCAGCAGCAGGTCGGACTTGCCCGACCCCGATGGCCCCACGAGCATGACGCCCTGCGCACCGCGCGCGGCACAGGAGGCATGGATGTGAAGCGGCGCGTTCATGTCCGTGCTTTACCGGACAGGGCGTTGTTTCGGGAAAGGAAAAATTTTTATGGACAAAACATGGCGACTTCATGATTCTTTTGCATATGGAAGAAAATACGTCGTTGCGCCCGCAGCCCGAACTTCACCTCCGGCACCTGACCGGGATCAACGCACAGACCGGTGACTTCCCTCCTGAACTGTTCGGCCAGGTCCGTCAGGCGCTGGTGATGGGCATGGACCAGTTGGCCAGCCATAGCATGGGGGCGGAGAACGTCACGCGCATCATCTTCATGCTGCACGACACGACAGGATTCGCCACCTGTTTTCCCTTGCTCAACGACCTGTTTGGCCGCACCCGCCACCACGCTGCGCCTGGTCAAGCCGTTTGAACAGCCGGGCCAGTTGGTCGGGATCGAACTGCTCGCCACAGCCGGCGCAAACGACACGGAAGCCTGAACCGGGCGCTACAATTTCCATGGTAATGAGGGGGATCGTGGTGGAGCTGAGGGGAATCGAACCCCTGACCTCCTCATTGCGAACGAGGCGCTCTCCCATCTGAGCTACAGCCCCACAATCCTCGCGCGATTGATAACCGCCAACAGGTGCAAGTCAAGACTCTTTTTTCTGATTGTCCCCCCTTTTTAGCCGTAACCGGCAGTTGAGGGTGGTTGTATACGTTAACAGCTAACATTAGATTCTGCGCCACGCTCTCTGTTAAAGCTCCTGTGAAAGTTGGCACGTTGATCCACGTTGTTTTCAAGCTGTTTGAACTGTTGGCTGAACTGATACAGCTTTACACCTATGTGGTGCTGGTCTCCTGCCTGTTCAGCTTCCTGCTGGCATTCGGCATTCTCGACCAGCGCAACCCGATCGTATGGAAAATCGGCAATTTCCTGTATCGCATGACCGAACCGGTGCTGCGCCCCATCCGCAGCGTGCTGCCTAATTTTGGCAACATGGATTTCAGCCCGCTCGTGCTAATCTTGCTGATCCAGTATTTAGGCATGCCTATTCTGGGTCTTATCGAGAACATGATTATAACAACATTAAGGTAAAGT
>NZ_BCTP01000082.1 GCF_001571345.1 Komagataeibacter xylinus NBRC 15237
ACGTCATGTTTCCCGGCCCGCCGAATTATGAAGACATACAGAAGGGCGACACGCCAGAACCTGAATACATACTGAAGCTTCAGGACCCCATCTGCATTACGGGCGATGACTTTGCCGATCCGAACAACCAGTTCCAGGCCGTGCAGCTCTCTGCAGAAAAGGAAGAATCCTTTCGGGCCTTTCTGCATAAAAACGTGACGGTGCAACTCACAAACCAGGCGGCGGCCGAAACCGGGCACGTTCATGAACCACTTATCGCAGCGGTCACTTCCATTGTGCCCGTACAGGCAAAGCCCATGGATTTTACGGATGAATACGGAACGGCAGCCACGACCATACGCGCCTTCTATACGGCGCTGCACGATGCGCAGGGTGCTGATGCCGCCGCCATGGTCATTCCCGAAAAACGCACCATGCCGGCTTTTTCACCCTCCAATCTCACCAGGTTTTATGGAAGCCTGACCGACCCGATAACCATGCTGGATATTGCGCAGGAAAATGACAGCACTTTCATCGTGCATTATCATTACGTAATAAAGTCCCGGGTTTGCGATGGCAGGGCAACAGTGACAACAGCCATGCGCGATGGACGGAATTATATCCAGGGCATCAAGGCCATGAATGGCTGCTAGAGCAGATCCAGTTTGAATGAACACATTCGAGCTGGTGAAGATGCTCGATAAACAATGAGTTAGAGCAATTCTACTGATCCAGAGTTCAGTGGAATTGCTCTGGGAGAAGTTTTTGGATGTCGCCTTTTTGAAAAAAGGCGACATCCCCTGAGCTTTTATCATTGCCCGGCAGGCAAGGGCGGCAGATGAACGTTAATCTGATCTCAGAACCGTCACACATGCTGCCTCATGCGGCAGGGCCATGCCGTAAGCTGCGCTGTAGCGTGACGCAAAGGCTTCGCGCTCCAGCCGCTCGCAATAATCAAGATACCGGATCAGCGCCCGCTCGGCGCGCGTCGTGCGTCCATAAAGCCGTTTGTAATGGTGCCACAGCATCATCACATTGACCGACCAGGCATCATAGGCATGCGCCGCCACCCGTTGGCGGATTGCTGTAGGCAGCGCGTCGAAGGCGGCCCAGTCATTACCCGCATACCGCCGCCACATCTCGTGGCGCAATGTCCGTTCGTTATCCGCCGTGACCTTACGCATCCGCCATTTCTCCGTTGCCCCAGGCGGGGAATGGGTCAGGCAGATGGGCGAACAGCAATGGATCGAACTGCTGCACATCGAAGTCGGGCACAAGGCAGGCATCCAGCACCGCGGCAATGGCGGCATCATCCATCTCTGCCGTGCCGATAAATACGATTTCCTGTCGGCGGTCCCCATAAACCGGGTCCCATTTCGACAGGATCAGGTCGCGCCATTCATCACTGTCCGGCCACTGGTCTGTGGGTATCGTCACCCACCAGCGCCCCATTGCCTGCGTGCGCACCAGTGCACCGGCCTGCCCCAGTTCGCCCACCCAGTGCGGCCGGGTCGCCAGCCAGAAATGGCCCTTCGCCCGGATCACGCCCGGCCATGTAGAGTCGATGAAGGCCTTGAAGCGGTCAGGCACAAGCGGGCGGCGGGCGCGCCAGACAAAGGTATGGATGCCATATTCCTCGGTTTCGGGAAGATGGTTATGGAATTCAAAAAGTTCTTTGTACCACAAAGGATGTTTGTGCGCCCGGTCATAATCGAAGCGGTGCGTATCCAGAATGCGCGCGCAGGGCACGATGCCTTGATCCGTTTCGATAATATCCGCATCGGCGTTAAGGGCCTGAATGACCTGCCGCGCGGCCTCGCGCTGCGTCGAGGTTGCACTTGATACCTTGTTCAGCACCACCACATCGGCAAACTCGATCTGCTCGACCAGCAGGTCAACCAGCGCCCTGTCATCCCCGTCGCCTGCCGTCTCGCCCCGGTCGCGCAGGAAATCCGTCGAGGCGTAATCCTTCAGCAGGTTGACGGCATCCACCACCGTAACCATCGTATCGAGCCGCGCAATGTCGGACAGGCTCTCGCCCGCCTCGTCACGAAACTCGAAAGTTGCTGCAACCGGAAGCGGCTCCGCAATCCCTGTCGATTCAATCAGGAGGTAATCGAAGCGCCCTTCTTGTGCGAGCCGCCGCACTTCGTGCAGCAGGTCATCGCGCAACGTGCAGCAGATGCAGCCATTGCTCATCTCGACCAGTGTTTCGTTTGTTCGGGACAGATCGCTGCCGTCGCGCACCAGATCCGCGTCAATGTTCACGTCGCTCATGTCATTGACGATGACCGCGACTTTCCGGCCCTCGCGGTTATTGAGCACGTGGTTGAGAAGCGTCGTCTTTCCAGCTCCCAGAAAGCCGGAAAGAACCGTTACCGGAAGTCTTTCGCGCATGACGGACACCATCCATTGGGTTGCGATCCGTCAAACTTATATGCAACGTTATAATATAACAATCCCTAAAGGATCTCGACATGAGACAGGCCTGTCCGACCCGTCCATTTTCTACCATCCTGATGCCGTTCCAGAACATTGACAGGCACGACTGTTTTATCGTTCAGCAGGAACGTCATATGGGGCAGGATATGATGCAGGCTGCGGCATTGTGGAATGCGCATGGCCCGGCGCTGTTTCTCAGGCGTGGCACCATTGAAATGCTTGAAAGCGCGTTGCAGGCTCTCCTGCCGGCAGGCACGCAGGCGCTTGCTGAAGATGCCCTGCGCCTTGCCCGCCGTTATCAGCGCCTGTCAGGCACACCCGAAATCCGCTTCCGGCTGGAAAAGATCAGTCACGACAGTTGCCGCCGCTTTCATGTTGACCATGTTCCACTGCGTTTTCTGTGCACGTACACCGGCCCCGGTGTTCAATGGAAATACGCTGACAGCGACACCATCCATGAAACGCCAGCGGGCTGGATCACCCTGCTGAAAGGGCGGTTATATCCCGGCTGGTCAACAAAAGGGGCCGTGCTTCACCGCTCGCCGCCCATCTCGGCTCTCACGGTTCCCGTTACGCGCCTGCTGCTGACCCTTGACCACCCGGATGCATGTGGCATGGGGCGGCGTGACGACGCATGAGAACCTCGTGGCAGGGCGCGCCATTTGATGGCACCAGAAAATCGTGAATATCGCTCGCCGCCGGTTTTTTGGTAGGGCTTGCCCCTTGAACCGACTTCCCCGATCAATAGCGTCCAGAAAGCCCATGAGGTAAGGGCATGCTCCGGGTCTGTCCGCTCATCCTGCGCGGGGCAGCCCCTGCAGGAGGGTGACATGGCCAGCGTGCCAAAACGGATCCAGTCCATCGTGCGTTCTGCCGCCATTCTGGAAATCATGGCGCAGCAGGGTGGCAGCGCGCGGCTTGGCGAGATCGCGGCGAAGGCGGGCATGGAAAAAACCACCGCCCACAACATTCTCCAGACCCTCGACCACCTTGGCTACGTGCAGCGCAGGCCGGGCGACATGCGCTACCATCTGGGCGGGCGCATTCTCAACCTGTCGCGCATCATGGGCGATGACCACGGCCTGCGTGCGCGCATGCGCCCTACGCTTGAGGCCATTGCCCGGCACAGCGGGGCGACCGTTCATCTGGGCGTGCCCAGCGGGGATGAGGCCGCCTATCTGGACCGGGTGGATCCGCACGCCCCCGCACGGGCCGCCACGGCCGTGCAGCGGCGTGAAGCCATTGAGGGTTCGGCCGTGGGGCTGGTGTTCCTGGCCTTCGTGCCCGGCATGGGCCAGCGCGTGCTCAGCACGCGCGCCCATGCGCTTGACGGGCGCGTGCGCGAGCAGATCGAGGCCGTGCGCCTCAGGGGGTATGCGCTTGACCTTGAAAGCTACCGCCCCGGCCAGAACGCGGTGGCCGTGCCGTGGCGTGAACATGGCGAGGTCCGGGCCGCCATTGCCCTGACCGGCCCCTGCGCCGACCTGCCACGTTCGCGCCTGGTGCGGCTGGCATGGATGATGATGACGCATGTGGCACGCGCCACCGTTCAGCCATGTTGAACAAATCGGGATTTTGGTCATTGATGTGTTACGCCCGCGCGGACGTGGGGTTACGCTGCGCTTTGTCAAGAAAACCGTGGAACCCGATATGAAACTGATCGACGCGATGACCATGATGGAGGCCGCCCTGGCCGAGGCGCGAAAGCGCGAGTTTGGCGTGTGCATTGCCATCGTGGATGCCGGGGCCTGGCCCGTGGCCTTTACTCGCATGGATGGCGTGCCGCTGGGCCTGATCGATGTTGCGACCAAAAAGGCGCGCACGGCGGCCCTGTTCCATATGGACAGCGCCGATCTGGCCACGATCGCCCGCCCGCAGGGCGAGGCCTACACGCTGGAAAACACCAATGGCGGCCTGACCAGCTTTGGCGGTGGCCTGGTGCTCAGGGGCGCGCATGGCAACGTGGTGGGCGCGATTGGCGTCTCTGGCGCGCCTACGCAAGATGATATCGCCATCGCCCGCATCGCTGCCAACACGCTCGGGGCCTGAGCGCCCCCTTACCTGACCTGGACCTGCCCCATGACCCAGACCGCACCCCCCGCAGGCGGGGTCACCCCCATTATTGCGCCTCATGGCGCGAAAGCTGCTTTCTTCATCCTTACCTTCGGCACGTTCGTGGTCGGCACGGGTGAGTTCGCCATCATGGGCATGCTGCCCGAATTCGCATCCTCGCTCGGCCTCTCCGCCTCTGATGCGGGGCATGCCATTACCGCCTATGCGCTGGGTGTGGTGGTGGGCGCGCCGCTCATCACCATCCTTGGCGCGCGCCTGTCGCGGCGCGAACTTCTGCTGATCCTGTTTGTCCTGTTCTGCTGCGCCAACCTGCTCAGCGTGGCCATGCCCACGCCGGGACTGGTGGAGGTGGCCCGCTTCATTACCGGCCTGCCACATGGCGCGCTGATCGGCATCTCGGCGCTGGTCGGCGCCTCGATGGTCGAGCGTGCGCGGCGCGGCTGGGCCGTGGGGCGCATCCTGTCGGGCATTGCCATTTCCACCCTGGTGGGCGCGCCGTTTTCCACTTTCGCCGCCGATCATTTTGGCTGGCGCGTGGCCTATCTCATCATCGCGGCACTGGGGCTGCTGACGGTGGCGGGAATCTGGCGCTACATTCCCGCGGACCCGCCCAACCGCAAGAACTCCCCGCTCAGGGAAATCCGTGCCCTGGCCAATACGCAGGTGCTGCTGACGCTGGTCACGGCGTCGATCGGCTTTGGCGGCATGTTCGCAATCTACACGTACCTGACCAGCGTGCTGCTCAACGTGACGCATGTGCCTGAATGGCGCATCATGATCTACATGATCGTGTGCGGCGCGGGCATGCTCATCGGCGCGAATGTGGGGGCGTGGATCGTGGACCGCAACCTTGACCGCGCCGCCCTGCTGGCGCTTGGCGGGAGTGCCGTGGTCATGCTGGTCTTTCCGTTCGTGCTGCATAACGAGCCGGCCCTCATGCTCGATGTGCTGCTCGTGCCCGCTTTCGTCAACGCGCTTGGCCCGGCATTGCAGACCCGGCTGATGGATTTTGCAGGCGATGCGCAGACGCTTGCGGCCTCGCTCAACCATTCGGCCTTCAATATCGCCAACGCGCTCGGCGCATCGCTGGGCAGCGCGCTGCTGGCGCGGCAGTTCGGTTATGGCGCGTTAGGCGTGGGCGGGGCGGTGCTGTCAGCCGGTGGGCTGGTGGTCTATCTGCTGGCCATGGTGCTGCTGCGGCGGAGCGGGCAGGTGGAGGTGAGGGGGAATATCGGGTGAGCAATGGCGCCTAGCGCATGCCCAGCGCCTTCATCTTGCGGTAGAGCGTGGCCCGGCCAATGCCAAGATGGCGGGCCGTGGCCGTAACATTGCCATGCGCGAGGGCCAGCGCCGAGCGGATGACATTTTCCTCCGCCTTGCGAAAACTCACCCGTTCCTCCGCCTCAAGCCGGTGCAGCAGGTTGGGGTGGGTGCGGATCATGTCATCCGTCCAGCCGGTCAGGATGCGGGCGGCATGGGTGGCGCCCGTTACTTCGCCCTCGGCATTGATGGCGACGAGCGGGGCCGAACATCCTTCGGCCACGCCCAGCGTCAGCACCCGCGCGCCGTCATGGTATTCCCGAAAGAGCTGCTCCTCGATCCGGCGGCCCGATTGCAAAAGGGTGTCGAGCACGAGCGGGGCGAGCCTGCGCGACGTGTCGCCATTGAAGGCGGCAAGGTTGATCGCGCCCGCGACCTGGCCATGCGCGTTGAAGATCGGCACGGCATAGCTTGCCAGCAGCGAGAAGCAGAAGCGCCAGTGCTCGCCTTCACCAAGGAAGATGGGGCAGCCATCCTGCACCGCCGTGCCGATACCGTTGGTGCCCGCCATGCTTTCGCTCCAGATGGCACCTTCGCGCAGGGCAAGCCTGCGGCACAGGCCCATATGGGCTTCATCTATGTTGCGGGCCAGGATGGTGGCATCAGGATCAGCGAGCAGCACCATGAAGTCGAGCCCCTGTACAAGGCTGAACAGGCGCTGCATTTCCGGCATGGCGATACGGAGCAGGCTGGCGGAGCGGGTGCTGACATGCCGCAGTTCCGCGCCCGAGAGCACATCGGCCTGCCACCCCTGCGCGGGGTCGAGATTATAGGATGAAACACAACGCTGCCACGACTTGGCCACTTCGGTTGCGCCGGCAGGGCGCGGGGGCTGGCCCATGAGGGGTGGCCGGGCGGGGTTATGGCAATGCGGTTTCATGTCTCCCTGCCCCTGAATGTCGGTCTGTGTGCGGCATGGCCACCGTAATGGCCTGTCTGGTTATGATTGTATATATTTATCGCCCGTTATTGCGCATGACATCAAAGGAACGCAGGGCGCCAGATGGCATGCGCTACCATAGGTAAACGACTTTCACGTAATAAGCATTACTCTCGGGTATGTTCCGCCCATCAACAGAATGCGAGTATCGTGTCGTAAAGGAAAAATGCTTGGAAATATTGAACATGGCACCCGCGCCCAGCGTTATTTCACGGCTGTTTGAATCATCCATGTACTGGCTTGCGGTCCGGTCGTAGGTGCCTTTCACGTTCTGCCAGTCCAGCGCGAAGAAGGGCTCGAACAGTTTTGTCGCCTTCCAGCTGAAACGCAGGTTGGTATAGAACACCACGCCGGGCGAGTAGGTATGCCCGCCCTTGACGTGCTTGGCCGCCCCCGCCACCGTGCCGGCATCGCCATCAAAGCTGAAATGCTTCCATTCATAATCAAAAATGAAGCTCGAC
>NZ_BCTP01000083.1 GCF_001571345.1 Komagataeibacter xylinus NBRC 15237
GCTAGGAAATTTACGATAAACTGTGTATCTGATTGCGCGGTTTATGTAGTTTACTGACAGAAAGCTCTAACTTTTATGATGGATGGCAAGCGGATTGCAGTGGTTCTGCCAGCGTATAACGCAGCGAAAACCCTGCAACAGACATATGACGAAATTCCGATGGATATCGTGGATGATGTCATTTTGACTGATGACGCCAGTAAAGATAACACGGCAGAGCTTGCGCGTTCACTCGGAATCCATGTTATAGAACATAACAGAAACCGTGGTTACGGCGGCAACCAGAAGACATGCTATGAAAGCGCCTTGGCACGGGGTGCTGACATCATCATCATGCTTCATCCTGACTATCAGTATTCTCCACGCCTGATCCGGGCCATGGCAGCCATGCTGACATCAGGCCATTATGATGTCGTCATTGCCTCACGCATATTGGGCAAGGGCGCGCTGACAGGTGGCATGCCGCTATATAAATACGTGGCAAACCGTGCCCTGACCTTGACGCAAAACATCCTCATGAATGCCAAGCTGTCAGAATATCATACCGGCTACCGGGGCTGGCGCAAGGAAGTACTTGAAGCACTGCCGCTGGACCTGTGCTCGGATGATTTTGTTTTCGACAACCAGATGTTGGCGCAGGTTGTCAATGCAGGCTTTACGATTGGCGAAATTTCATGTCCGACACGTTATTTTGCTGAAGCATCCTCCATTAATTTCCGCCGTAGTGTCAAATATGGCCTTGGCGTTTTGAAAACGTCGGCTGCCTACCGGTTAAACCGTCTGGGTATTTACCGCGATAAAATTTTCAGAAAATGATCATACACCCCAGAAAAAATTATAAGTTCAACAATATTTCCAGGAAAAGCAGCGATTTCAATCGCAAGCTTTTTCTTTTGTGTTTTGCTTTTATAATAATTTTTTCTGGTATTATTTTTTTACGGTATGATGATATTTCATATACTGTTCATACTATGCTTGCCCTTGCCAATAGTAACAGTATATATCATAGCTGGATAACCTATGAACTTATCCAGATCATAGTGGCGTTGTGCGGCATCCTGCCCGCGTCAGCCACGGCAATGGGAATTGGCGCCGCCTATGGTATCGTAGACGGCTTTTTCCTTGCCGCGCCCGCAACCATGATCGGGGCGCTGATTTCCTTCGGACTTTCCCGAACTTTCCTGCGCGGCTTCATTCACCGCATCCTGCGTAAAAGCGCCAAACTAGACAAGCTGGATCAAGTTCTCTCAGCAGAAGGGTGGAAAATTGCCTGTCTTTTCCGTCTTTCCCCTATTATGCCCTTTTCCATTACCAGTTATGCACTGGGCATGAGCGCTCTGTCCCTTCGGGCTTATGTAATCGGTACGCTCGCCTCACTTCCGGCGCTGCTGGGGTACATCACCATGGGAGCATTAACGGTACAAGGCTTCAGCTCTGCTACCGATGCAAGCGTTTCATGGGTGCATACTGCCATTCTCGTGATGGGAGGCATAGGTACGGTTGTATTAGTCTGGCACCTAAGCCGTGTCATCTCAAGAATTCTGTCTAAGCATATTGAGTGATCTGGCATTCAGTCACCTGAACACAAAGGCGACACCTGTACCATCGACCGGATAACAAAGGCATGAAAGCAGACCGACATCACGAATGTCCAGACGTTCAACTTTCATGCGCCTTTTTCTTTCAGCCCTGCTGTTGCCCAACAAGGCGCAGCATGTAGCCCAGTTCAGTCTTGCTCATCTTCTTTGCCTGCGCCAGCAGGGCGTCACGGTCAATATACCCCATGCGGAACGCGACCTCAGTGGGTGACCCGACCAGCATGCCCTGCCGGGACTGAATGGTCTGCACGAAATTACCCGCCTGCATCAGGCTGTCGGGCATGCCGGCATCCAGCCAGGCGCAGCCGCGTCCCAACCGGTCAACATGCAGCGTGCCTTCTTCCAGGTACATCTTGTTCAGGTCGGTGATTTCCAGTTCACCGCGTGCACTTGGCCTGACCTGCCGTGCAAACTCCGTCACGCGTTGATCATAGAAATACAATCCGGTCACGGCCCAGTTGGATTCGGGCTGCTCAGGTTTTTCAACAATACTCAATGCACGGCCATGCGCATCGAAAGAGACCACGCCATACCGTTCCGGGTCACGTACCTGATAGGCAAAGACGGTGGCACCTTTCGCCTGCTGGACCCGCTGTGCCGCAGCCTGCAGCAGGCCACTCAGGTGATCGGCAAAGATCAGGTTGTCACCCAGCGCCAGCGCGCAGGGCGCACCATCTATCCAATCTTCCCCGATCAGGAAGGCCTGTGCCAGCCCATCGGGCGAAGACTGGATACGATAGGTGAAACGGACCCCGAACTGCGATCCATTGCCCAAAAGCCGTTGGAACTGCGGCATATCCTGCGGCGTGGTGATGATCAGGATATCCTGGATGCCCGCCAGCATGAGGGTCGTGAGGGGATAGTAGATCATCGGCTTGTCATAGACGGGCAGCAACTGCTTGGATGTTGCAAGCGTCATCGGATGCAGGCGCGTTCCAGACCCACCGGCCAGCAAAATGCCCTTTATCGGCTTGGCTTGTGTCGTAGCGGATGCGGTTGTCATGCCTGGGTTCCCAGCCTCTGGCCTGTATAGCGTTGGGCGCGGATGCCTTCCCACCAGGCCCGGTTTTCCAGATACCATTGGACCGTGCGCCGTATGCCGGTTTCGAAATCATGCCGCGCTTTCCACCCCAGCGCCTGTTCTGCGTGGGTGGGATCAATCTCATACCGGAAATCGTGGCCCGGACGGTCGTTGACAAACTGGATCAGGCGTTCACGCGGACCTTTGGGGTCAGGCGCAAGTTCATCCAGCACAGCACAGATGGTTTTGACCACCTGCAGGTTGGTACGGGGCTGGCGCGCGCCAATGGCGTAGGTTTCACCGGGCTGGCCGTGTTCGATGGCCCGCACAAGCGCCTCGGCATGGTCTTCGACAAACAGCCAGTCGCGGATGTTCTCACCCGTGCCGTAAACCGGCAGGTTCTTGCCCTCGATGGCGTTGATGGTGGCCAACGGGATAAGTTTTTCGGGGAAATGCCAGATACCGTAATTATTCGTCGTGTTGGTCACGAAGGTGGGCAGGCCATAGGTATGGTGCCAGGCCCGCACGATATGGTCGGACGCCGCCTTGGATGCGGAATAGGGGCTGCGGGGATCATAGGGCGTGGTTTCGGTAAAGGGCGGGTCGCCAGCACCCAGATGGCCGAAAACCTCATCGGTTGAAATATGATGGAAACGGAAAGCTTTCTGCCGGGCGGCATCCAGTCCCTTCCAGTAGGTGTGCGCCGTTTCGAGTAACGTATAGGTACCAATCACGTTGCTCTGCATGAACACGCCCGGCCCATCTATGGAACGGTCCACATGGCTTTCCGCCGCAAGGTGCATGACGGCATCGGGCTGATAGGTTTCAAACACGTGTTTCATCGCCGGAGCATCAAGGATATTGGCGGGAACGTGGCGGTAAGAACTGCTGGATGCGACTTCCGCCACGGCCTCGGGCGATGCCGCATAGGTCATGCAGTCGACATTAAGGACACTATGTTCTGTTTTGTGAATGAGGTGTCTTACCACGGCGGAACCGATAAACCCGCACCCTCCACTCAGCACTATCCTCATTGTGTATATCTAATTCCAAATACTTATTGATTGTTTTACGAAATAAATACAGATCAGTCGATTGCCTTTGCCTCAATTCACCTCCTTTGGTCCTCAACTTACCCATAACAAAGACGGAATCATTCGACCTGCCCTGTCACACTGCCATTGTGGCGGCATTTCCGCCAACCATCGGAACCTAAAGTTAAAACTCCGAACCCGATGGTGCCAAGGTTTCATGATACACTTCATTGAGCGTAAGTCCAACCGGCGCCGTACGCGGGCATTGCGGGTTGTGGAAGGCCCACTTCACGATAACCGTATGAAGCCCTGCCCTGCTTCTAAACACATGCAGATAAACGCATTCGTATTTCAATGAACTGCTACAGACGCCGCGATTTTACATCCGGGACACAGCACGCACTGCTACATTCTGTGACCATGCGGTCGGCGTGACATTAACGGGCAACAAGCTTATCATAAGTGCCATTATTGCCTTATGGGAAAGGAAAAATTCACTGTGGCAGAGCGGCTTGCAAGACAGGTATTTCCAGCAATGATTGGTACGGCATTCTTCCTTGTCATGGTGGCGCTGTACTGCCTTGGTTTCGTGCCGCTCTATCGTGGAATCATGGAATTCTGGGGCGTCTATCCTTTCGATTTCCCATTTGTTGACACGGATACGGTGCTTTCCGCGATCCGCTGCATCAACAGGGGCGTCGATGTTTATGCCGCCAATCCCTGCGATGTCCTCAATCGTGTATACGACTATTCACCACTGTGGACTGTGCTGAGTGTGTTTCCCATGACACGGGCATGGCTACCTCCGATTGGCATGGGCGTGGATATTATTTTTCTCCTTTCGCTTTCGCTCCTGCCGGTTGGACGGTCGTGGCGGAATGCAAGGTGGATTACGGCGGGCATCGTATCAAGCGCAACCGTGTTTGCAATGGAGCGCGGGAATAATGATCTCGTGCTGTTCGTGCTTGCCGTGGGGGCCGCGACACTGGTGTGCCAGTCCGACAGATGGCGCCTGCTGGGGTATGGGTGTGCCCTGCTGGCCGGGCTGCTCAAATACTACCCCATGACCCTGATGCTGATTGCCACGCGCGAGCGACCTGGCCGGTTCATGGCAGTTGCCGCCGCAAGTATAATGGCCGTTGCCCTGTTTGCCATTGTGACCTGGCATGATCTGGTCCGGGCATTATCACTGATTCCAACCGGTTCGTATTTTGGAGACATGTTTGGCTCGGTCACGCTGGGCGGTGGCCTGACCGAATGGCTGGGCCTGCCGCCTGTCGCCCTAAAAATCATTCGACTTGCCCTGTCCCTTTTGGCAATCAGTATTGGGGTACGGCTTGGAACGCGTTCACATGAATGTGGCGCGCTCACCGTATTGAACGAGCGGGAACGCGCGTTTCTGCTGGTCGGTGCACTGCTGATCCTGAGTTGCTTCTTTACGGCGCAGAATATCGGCTACCGTGCCGTGCATCTCATCCTCGTGCTGCCCGCCCTGTCTGTGCTGCGCGATACCAGCAATATCCGCGTTTTCCGGTATGCCCTGCCTCTGGCAATCGGCCTGTTATGGTCAGGCGCATGGTACCATGACATCGTGGCCGTGGCTGCCGCCACAATCCGGCACCATGGTTACAGCCTTGTGCAGACAGGGTTATGGATTGTGCGAGAAGCAATGTGGTGGTCACTCGTCACACTCCTTGTATCCTGCGTGACAGATCTTCTCCTTGCATCGAATACTGTCAGTGCATGCCTTCGTTATGTTAACAGGCACGATTATAAGATAAAAATATAAGTTATCATAATATGATACATACTATGAATAATAAACATTTATTGTTTGTGGGGCCATGCTGAAATATGGTTAAAAACAAAAGGATAGAAATATTATTCCCGTTAATAATATTTTCTGTACTGCTGTGCGCCAGGTTTCATTCGGCCATGTTCCATGGTGGCCGTTTCATGGCAGAAGAAGGGTGCATATTTTTTGAAAAGGCATGGAATTCGTCCTGGTCAGAAGCCTTGTTTTTTTCGTACGGCGGTTATCTGAATATCGTAGCGAACGCCAGTACCCTGCTTGCCTATCATTTTATGCCACTGGCAGATGCGCCGTATTTGACGATGGGTATCGCGCTCCTGTTTCAGCTTTGTGCCCCCTGGCTCATTCTGACGGCAAAAGATGCCTGGCTGGCTTCCTACCGGGTCCGGCTCATAGCCGTTACAGTATTGCTGGTTGTTCCGGAATGGGTGGAAGTTTCCCTCCATAGCGTTCATTCCCAGTATCATCTTGCGCTCTGTTGCGGGTTGATCCTTGCTTTGGATACGGAAAAAGGATGGCGGGAGTACCTGCGCTGCGCCCTCCTTTTCTGTGCCCCGCTTAGCGGTCCAGGCGGTGTCGTGATGGCGCCGCTTTTCATATTGAGGGCCATTGCAGACCGTACGCGGGTCAGAATGGCCGAATGTCTGGTTATCAATGTCGCCAGCGCAATCCAGATACTACTGTTCTTTCACAAATTTCAGACCAGGGCATACAGCGTCAATTGCTATGATTATGTTCTGGTGTTTCTGATACGCTATGTCATGACGCCCCTGATAGGGCTCAAGCACACTGTCATACATATCGGCCAGTCCTTGCAGACCATGGAACAGGAAGGAAATACTCCCTATCCTTTCGTTATGGTGGCCGTGTGCCTGCTAGGTCTGTGCGTGGGCACACTCATCTATCAAATGATCTTCAATAAAAGATCCCATGAGGCGGTATGGCTTGCCCTTGCAGGTGGTGCGCATGCATTGGTTTCCATGTTTGGTGCATTGGGCGGTGCGATTACTCTCTTTCCACCCTATTTTGCCGAGCGGTACATTTTTGTAGGACAGTCCCTATTTTCTCTTTCCATTGTCTGCCTGGCTGTTACAGGCACGCCTGTTGTTAAGAAAATATGCTGGTACCTGGTCGCCATAATGGTTGTAATGGGGATTTATCATTTTATAACCCCTTTTAATAAAAACATGCTGCATGGCCCTTCATGGTGGGTAGAAGTGACGCGATGGGAGAAAAATCATGATACTGCCCTGCACATCTGGCCCCAGCCAGAATGGAATATGCACCTACACTGATAATTCATTGCCTTAAGTCTGGAGTGGTCGAAATGAATAACCCC
>NZ_BCTP01000084.1 GCF_001571345.1 Komagataeibacter xylinus NBRC 15237
GGTATAAGTCAGCAAAGCCAGGCGATTTTCCAGACACGTATGGGGGTGATAACGAAAATCGGTATGGACCTGAAAATGTCCCTGCCCCGCGACTTCATGCATGCCCCCCCCATAAAAATAAGGATCGGGAAGCAGATTCGTGATTCCTGTCAATCTGGTCAGTAGCCGGAGGAACGGTGCACCGTTCACAATATCAAAATACCGTTGTATTGCTGCAGGCATGACGGATTTTGTGCTGGTCGAACGCTTTGACTGAAGCTGGTTCTGGAATACATTTATATTGTTTACGTGATCGAGATTAAAAGCCTGCAACGCTTCGTTCAGCAGGGAATCACAGAACATTCCGTCCATGACCAGATGTGGAAATGGCTTGGCTGTCTTGAACTCCTGCGCAAGACTGTTCAGCCGGGAAGTGTCGGACCGGTCCATTCTTTTTAACAGGGGTACGTACGACATCTGCTATCCTAATAATAGTCTTGCCAGGTGCGGTAGGATATTGGGATGTTTTTAGTAAATCCGGTCTACTGTGCAGATAGGAAAAGTTCAGAAGGGGCTTCGATTCTGTATCTGTGATGATGCGACTACGTATTTATGATGCACTGTTCCAATATGGCACCATGCCTCGCCATATTCGGCAGGAATGGCGCCCTTGCCGGCCAAGGTATTCAGCATGTTTTCCAGTTCCGGGAGGAGAAGGGCATGATCCTGCAGGGGGGCCATCAGTGGCTCCTTGTACGGGAGCAGGAAATGGCCCGTCACGGGAACGGGGGTTCCGTCCTGTGTCGGTAATGGATCATTTATGGTGGTGCTGACGGCTTCTGCCAGTTTCAGGAAACTTTGCAGGAAATCATCATTATAGGCAAAATTTCCAGTCCCGCCCTGTGACCGGATTTCTTTTTCGGGAGAAGGCGCATTGATCCACGCGATGTAATGTTTCGCATGTAAAGTATGCAACCCGTCTGCGCTGGCAAATATGTGGTCAATCTCCACACGTTCGTCTGTTCCAAGTGGCAGGGTAATGCCATGCATTACGGGTAGGCCACTTGCCACAAGCATCTGCGTAACGGGATCATCCGCGGCAGGCTGTCCGCATAATTGCTGCCACAGGGCGGCATCTCCGCCTGCAGGGAAATCTGGATTGCGGTGCGCACGTGTCATGTCCGGTCCTGCAACAGATAAAGCTCCAAATCCGATAAGAAGGCATTTATTGTAAAGAATTGGTAACCGGGGGGCGTCTCCCCTTCGTCACGCCATTATTCATGTCCGTCTCATGCAGCATCATGCTGGCTGCCGGGCTGTGAGCCCCCGGTATCGGGGCGCGCCTTCAGCCATGCTTCAAGATCCTGCACATCCAGGGGTCTGGAAAAGAAATATCCCTGTATCACGTCACAGTTGATCTGCCGGAGCAGGTCAAGCTGCGCCTGCGTTTCCACGCCTTCCGCCACCACGGTCATGCCCAGGCTCCGCCCGATACGGATGATGGCCGTGACCACAGAGTGAACCTTGCCCGTCGGTTCAAAGCCATCCATGAAGCTCCGGTCAATCTTGAGCTCGTTAAGTGGCAGGTTTGCAAGGTTCGACAGGCTGGAAAAACCGGTTCCGAAATCATCCATGGAAAGCCCGATGCCCATGGCCCGGATCGCCTGAGCGGCGATGAGGGTCTGATCGTAATTTTCTATCATCGCACTTTCCGTCAGTTCGATGGTCAGGCGCCGTGGGGGAATGCCGCTTTCGTGCAGGATCTCGCCAATCAGGCGTGGCAGGTCAGGATTGCTGAAATGCAACGCGGATATGTTGACCGAGACGACCGGAACGTCCACCCCTGCCTGCATCCATAGGGCCATCTGCCGACAGGCCGCCCGCAGCGACCACAGCCCGATTGCCTCGATCTGTCCGGTTTCTTCCGCCAGGGGGATAAAGCGGCCCGGTGAGATTATGCCCAAGGTTGGGTCGGTCCATCGGGCCAGGCCTTCCACCCCTTCCAGCCGGCCGGTCGCGGCATGGACCTGCGGCTGGTATACCAGATAGAGCTGGTCCGTCCTGATTGCCTCCTTCAGCGCGTTGGCCAGCAGGATCTGGTCCGCCGCCTGCCGGTTCATTTCCTCGCTGAAGAAACGGTAGCAGTTACGGTCGGCATTCTTCGCCTGCGACAGGGCCGTTTCTGCCTGCTGCATGAGTATTTCCGTCTCCCGCTGGCCGCCGTCATTATCCGCAATGCCGATACTGGCCGTAATGGTAACGGGAACCATGTCAATCACGACCGGCTCCGCTACGGCTTTCATGACGGCATCGGCCAGTGCCGTGGCCCGTTCCACCCCACCGGTCGTGATCAGGGTGAATTCGTCTCCGCCGCTGCGGGCCAGCAGGTCATCACTGGAAATGAGACCGGATAACCGCCGGGCCAACGCAGCCAGCAGCATGTTGCCTGCCGGGCGTCCCAGTCCGTTATTGATGGCCCGGAACCGATCCAGGTTGATGATCAGGGCCAGCAGGTTTTCATGCCGCGCGCGCGCCGCCCGCTGCCTGATACCGTGCCGCAGCCCGGTCCGGTTGGGCAGGCCAGTCAGTGTGTCATACTGCGTAAGCCGCGCGATATCCTCACGCGAGCGCTGCTGTTCGATGGCAAGCGCGCACAGGTGCAGGCAGGCATCAGCAATCCGCCGGTGCCATCTGCCCGGTGCGCGCTTGGCACGGAAATAGAAAGCCAGACTGCCACCTACCCGGCCGTCACGCAGCAGGATCGGCACCGACCAGCAGGCCATGAGGCCATGCGGGACGACAAACTGCCAGAACCCCTTCCATTTCGGATCGGCTTCAATGTCTGGTGTAACCACTTCCCTGCCGGTGAACAGTGCAGTGCCGCATGACCCGACCTCGGGGCCTATCTGCAGGTCAGCGCATACTTCGGCAATCTGTGCGGGCAGCCGTGCGCGCGCTACGGGGTGCATGCGCTGTTCATCATCCACGACCACGATCTGTGTTACGACATCGGGGGCGATACGTTCAATCTGGCGGCACATCAAGGCGAGGATTTCGTTGAAGGAGAGGTTGCTGGTCAGTGCCCCCATCATATCCTTCTGCAGCGCTTTTATCTGCTCGCTGCCCGTAATGTCATTCAGCACCACGATCACTTCGTGCAGTTCCTCATAGGGGCTGCATAAGGGCGTTACGGTTGCCAGAAGCCAGATGTCCTGACCTGTGTCAGTGCGGGAATGGATTTCCAGTTCAAAGGGCCGACAGCGCTGCAGACGACGGCGAAAGGCCTGTAACGTTGCAAGATCGCCCTGCTGCCCGGACAGAAAGGCCGAGAAATCAGCCCCTTCCATACCTTCGGCACCGATGCCCGAAAACCGGGCTGCCGCTGCATTGGCATAGGTAATGCGGCACTGGCTGTCCAGTATCAGGATGCCGCATGCATTGTGTTGCACGATGCTGGCGTACTGCAGGTCCTGTTCACGTCGGGACAGATCCCGTGTCACATCGCGCAGGGAAATGACAAACACCTGCTGTCCCGCCCCCTCGGTCCGTGCCACGGACATCTCGGCAGAAAACGCCGTGCCGTCATGCCGCAGCAAGGTCAGATGATGGTGGTTTTCTGTAGTGGAACGACAGACTTTACCCCCGGATACGCCGGATGGGCACAGCGCGACATTCGTCAGGTTCTCACCAAAGGTACAGGGCAGGACGTCTGTCCCGGCGGGAAAGAGAATATCGAGTTTCCGGCCGAGAAGTCCGGGCGTGGGGCTACCCCAGATACGGGCCGCGTTATCATTGGCAAAGATGATTGTGTTATCATTGCTGACAAGCAGGATACCCGTATCAATGCTTTCCAGCAGTTTGTCCGGAATGGGATAGGTCTGTCGTTCGCCCATTAGTCTGGTCTGCCTGTCTGTTGTGTTCTGGTGGGTAAATGAATAACGACGCCGTTCTCAGGGGTCTGTGTCCGGTAGCGTTTGAGAAAAAGCGGGGACGTGTCTGTCCCTTCTCCCCCCTGCTGCCAGTTTTCAGGACGGGACAGCCCGTAGGGGTCCCCATCACAGCGTACGACCGCCCATGCCGCGCAGTCCCGTTCCGCCCCACATCCCGCAAGCAGTCCGACCAGCGTGATGCGGGTATCGGAATCATAGGATGCCGTCAGGGTCTCATTGCCGCGGAATATCAGGCTGAATGGCGCGGCGCGGTCCGGGTTGCCAAATGTGATGTCGATCAGGATAAGGCCGGCTTCGGAATGCTTGGGTCCGAAAATGATTTCCCCCCCCGCTGGATCAATAACCAGGTGCAGCCACAGAACCTGAAAGGGGCCAAAACTGTCGATTTCCAGCGTTCCCCCCTGCAGGACGTATTCCCAACTGCTCCACCGGGCCAGATCTGTCAGGTTCGTGCGGACCCAGGCCCGTGATCCTATGACGAAGCGATAGGAAGACAGGTCCGACCTGCGTGAAAGGGGAAGTGATCTGTTTACAACCTCAATCACGTTGTTCCAGTTGAAAAAGCCGTTTCTGACCGCGGTCTCATTCGTACGGACTACAAGGGAGCAGCCATTGTCTATTGCCATTTTCATATGTATCGCCTGTCTCAAAAATACTCGCACCAGCAAGGAAGTTTCGGGTTTTCTGACTGCTGGCTATTGGGCCAAAATATGAAATATTTGTGGCGTGGCCTTTCTGCCCGATGTGAAACCGCATGATGGTGGAGGTGATGAGGACGTAACGGAATTTATTGTTGCATAAGACCCGTCATTTGAAAACCAAAAAAATGCTGGCCATGCGTTCGCGCAATCGTCTATAAAACAAAGCTAATGTGCCAATATAAACGAATAATATGATGCTGATCGGGTACGCGCGCGAAAATTCGGAAGAAGCGACGCTTCTCCAACAGGTAGAAGCGCTCCGAAAGGCGGGTTGTAACAAAATATATGAGGAAAAAGTTCCTACATTGAGCCGGGACTGGCCCATTCTGGGGGACGTCCTGACAGAACTTTCTTCTGATGATACTTTGGTTGTCTATTCTCTGGACCGTCTTGCCTGGTCAACGCCCCACCTGCTGGAGGTGGCTGATCGACTGCGTGAAAAAGGAGCAGGGCTGCGTTCCCTTTGTGAACCCTGGGCCGATACCACCGTTCCCTATGGGAAAATGATTCTTGGTGTTTTTGCCGGCATTGCTGAATTTGAACGCGCATTAAGCCGCAACCTCACGGAAACGGGTCGAAAACGGGCCAAGGAACGGGGCGTCCATCTTGGTCGGCCAGCCAAGCTCAGCGCAGAGCAGATTGCGACGATCCGGAAGCTTGTCCGTGACGAGAACCTCTCCATTTCAGAAGTCGCAGCCCGTTTTGGCGTGCATAAAGCCACCATCTATCGAGCAGTTACCAATAACAAGTAAGAATTGTTTACGCTGACCCTGCATGTCACACCAGCCAGTCGATATGATCGCGCCGAGGTGGGACGTCTTGCTGCCGCCATTCAGAACGCGACGGGCGAAAGCGTTGAACCTTCATGCTTAGAAATGCCGCTATACTCATTCAAGGTGCATAACACCCTCTAGTGTCCTGATCGAGAAGTTTATATGATTATCCTGATGGCAGGGGTAATCGAATGGGACGTGTAGCGGTTGCGATTGAACTGACGGCATTGGAGCGTCAGGAACTGGAATCTCTGGCAAGGGCGCGCAAGACGGGTCAGGCGCTTGCGCGGCGAGCCCGTATTGTCCTTGCCGCAGCCGATGGGCATGAGAACAAGGCGATCCGTGACCTGATGGGCGCGGACATCAACACGGTTGGCAAGTGGCGCCGGCGTTTTGCGACGGACCGTCTGGACGGGCTTTACGATGAACCCCGGCCGGGGACACCACGCTCGATCGGCGACGGGGAAATCGCGGAGACGATCCGCCGGACACTGGAAGAAACCCCGCGCGGTGCTACGCATTGGTCGCTGCGCTCGATGGCACAGGCCGTGGGATATGCACCGTCAACGATCCATCGCATCTGGAAAGCGTTCGGGTTACAGCCGCATCGAACAGAGACCTTCAAACTGTCGAACGACCCCCTCTTCGTGGAGAAGGTCCGCGACATCGTTGGTCTGTATATGGCACCGCCGGAGCGTGCGCTGGTACTGTGCGTGGATGAGAAGAGCCAGATCCAGGCGCTGGATCGCAGCCAGCCCATGCTCCCGATGCGGCCCGGCCAGGTCGAGCGGCGGACACATGACTATACCCGCCACGGTACGACCTCACTGTTCGCAGCTCTCGACATTGCCACCGGCACCATCATTGGAAAGTGTTATCCGAAGCACCGATCCACGGAATTCCGCAAATTCCTTGACCAGATCGAAACCAATGTGCCGACTGACCTCGATATCCATCTGGTGATGGATAACTATGCCACCCACAAGACGAAGCTGATCCGTGACTGGTTGGCCAGGCGCCCGCGCTGGCACGTTCATTTTACGCCGACCGGGGCCTCATGGATCAATCAGGTGGAGCGGTTTTTCGCTCTCGTCACTGAAAAGCAGATCAGGCGCGGCATTCACCGTTCGACCGAAGCCCTGGAGGCCGACATCAGGGCTTTCATCGCCGTCCATAACGAACAGCCCAAGCCCTTCAAATGGACCAGATCCGCCGACGACATCCTGCAGGCCGTCAAGCGATTCTGCCTCCGTACTACCAAAATCAGCGAAACTTCAGAATCAGGACACTAG
>NZ_BCTP01000085.1 GCF_001571345.1 Komagataeibacter xylinus NBRC 15237
AAGACGTTTGGCGGTTTGCAGCCGTTTCCAACCAAAATGAGCCAGACTGGAGCAAATCCCCCCTCCCCCCCAACCTAGTTGCGATAATACCCTTTATCGCAACTAGGTTGGCATCCGAAAAACAGGGCATTTTGTCGAAGTTCCTTAATTAGGAGAATCCCGCCTTCCACGCCCACCTTGCCTCCAAAAAGTATCCTTATTCAGGTTACTGAGAGTCCCTTAATTGGGTTACAGGCCGCCCGTTTCACCCAAGCTTAGAGCCTGTTTGGAAATTCGGTGAGGGTGTGATTCAAGCCCTGGATGTGGACGCCAGAGCAGAGAGGCCGGATGGCCAGTATCACCCGCAAGACGAAGCGCTATCCGTCTGACATGACGGATGAGGAATGGGCGCGGATCGCGCCACTGATGCCTGAGCCTGGGCGCATGGGACGTCCGCGGGAAATTGAATTCCGCGAAGTGATCAACGCGGTGCGCTATCTGGTCCGCTCGGGCTGTGGCTGGCGAATGTTGCCGATCCATTTCGGGCATTGGCGAACGGTCTATGGCTGGTTCCGGGAACTGGCGCGGCGTTTCCTGTTTCAGACGATCCACGATGTTGAATTGATGCTCGATCGGGAGCGGATGGGTCGTGAAGCCAGTCCGTCGGCCGGGGTGATCGACAGCCAAAGCGTCAAGGCGCCTCATGCAAAGACAAGGGGTTATGACGCCGGCAAGAAAGTGGTCGGGCGCAAGCGGCATATCGCCGTCGATACGGACGGGCGCCTGCTGATGCTCAACCTGACACCGGCCGACATCTCCGACAGCGCAGGCGCACAGATGATCCTGGATGCGATCCGTAAACGCTGGCCCTGGGTGAAGCACCTGTTTGCCGATGGCGCCTATGACCGCCTCCAACTGATGGACAAGGCGGCTTATCTGGAGTTCGTCGTCGAGATCATCCGCCGCCGTAACGGGGCTAAAGGCTTCGAGGTTCTGTCCCGACGCTGGGTCGTCGAACGGACGTTCGGTTGGATGACCCGCTGGCGACGCCTCGTGCGCGATTACGAGCGCCGCATCGATGTCTCGCAGGCCATGATCTTCGTCGCCATGGGGGCCAATCTCATCCGAAGAAACGCTCATCCATGACTTTCCAAACAGGCTCTGAAGTCAGAAAGCATGAAATAAAAATATCTATTTTACATCTTCCATGATATAAACTGAATCAGCCACGGACATATCAGGACAGGGTCTGTCGGACCCGTTCCCGTGGCCTGCTTCCGGACGCCCGGAATTCTCATGCGGATCATCGTGCCCGCACTCAGGATGCACCGATCCGCCTTTGGAAGGAATGACCCATGGCCAAAGGACACAAACGCGGCAACCGCGAATTCAAAAAACCTAAAGCTGTCAGGAAGGTAAGTCCTGAAGCCGAAATCGCGCTGCTGCAGCTCCGGGGCAAGATGCCTCCTGCAAAAGCCGCTAAAAAATAGGGGGTTTTGCGCGCAATTCCATCACCTGGTTTCGGTCTGACAGACCGGCATCAGAAGACAGCGCCCCTTTACGGGGCACGGCTCCGGGCCCTTCCGTCTGTTGTGCCGGGTGGAAAACCTCTGGCTTTACAACTGGCTTAGTGACATTCTGACAAACGATTATCGTCACGAAAATCAGTGACAGAGAAAATGTGTTTCAAAAAGCATTCTCACAGAAAAACAGGACAGATAATCCATGCCTACCCCTTTACCCGTCGGCGCTCAGGCTAAGACAGAAGCCGCTTCCTTTCAGATTGCCTCTGGCACCGGCCGCGTGGAATTCATTGTTTCAGATGAAGCTCTGGAAGCTGCCGCCTGTCTCGCCAGGCCCTCCACCGCGGCGGCCCGCCAGCATGCATTCCAGAGATTTCGCGTCCTGATCGATGCCGCCGCAAAGCTGAAACTGGCCCGCTCCGGAAAAACAGCCGGCGCGACCCTGTTCCTCAGCAGCGAGGATCTGCGTCACGTCCCGCACGAAAAAGGCATGCCGGTCTTCGGACACGTGCCACGCCCGGTCCTCGTTCCGCCTTCCGTTCCTTCAGACGCAGTGCATGCCTCCTGAGCGCTGTACGGGTCTTCTCGGGGCTCTGCCCTGAAACCCGGCAGGGACCACAGGCCCCTGCACCCCTGATTTATTAAACAAAACGGTTGGCAAAGGTCCGTGATCTTTGCCGGGTCCGGGCAGCGCCCGGAGTCCAGTTTATTGTTGCGCCTGCCATGACATTGGGATACTATAACGAAAAGACAAAGACCCAGGCAAAACTCTGTGTTTTCACCAGGTTTTCCCGCACGGACATGAGTTTCCATGTCAGTTCTGTGACATGAAATAAAAGATTGCGGCAATTTTCTGATACAATTGAGGCACGTCAATGATTTTTGTTTTTGTTGGCCATAACTGAACCCTATGTCAGACGTCCGCCGGTCCCTTTTTCGTGCTGTTCGTGCACGCAACGCACTGATCATGTGTGCGGGCGTGGGGGGGGGTTGCGGCTTTCGGAACCCCGGCCCGCGCGGATGACGATGACGAACTCGCGGCCATCAAGGCGCAGATCCGCAGTCTTGAAACCCGCGTCGTCGCCATCGAAAAGCACCGTCATGCCCGGCATGAGACCGGCAGCACGGCGGGGCAGGGACGGCAGCACACCGCGCTGTCGGAAAGACCCTCCGCCAGACGAAACGTTGCGCTGCGGAACGGCGCAGGGGCCGAAGACGATACCCCGCTCGAACAGCCTGTCAGATTTTCCAACGGCGAACCGCCTGCTGAATCGGCGCACACGCCGTTCTTCCATCTCGGCGGACCGCCGGGCGGATCGCAGCTGGCGGCCGCGCAGGAGCAGAAATCGTCCATCGATCTCAGCTCATCCAGCCCGCTCGCCATCACCCAGACGTCGGTCGACCGCCTGCCGCCGGTGTTCAGCATCGGAAATATCTCCGTCAGGATCGGCGGCTTTCTTGAACTCTCGAATATCTGGCGTGACTCGAATCTGACCAGCGGCCCGGCGACGGCCTGGAATAACTTCCCCTACGCCAACAGTCCCAATCATGGGCTGAGTGAGGAACGTCTCTCCGCCCAGCTCAGCCGCCTGTCCACGCTGCTGGAGGCCAATCCGAGCGCCTCCACCCGGCTTCAGGCCTATATCGAGTCCGATTTCGGCGGTTCCGGCGGCTCGACCAACAGCGTGCAGATCAACGGCTACGTGCCGCGCCTGCGTCAGGGTTACTTCACCTTCACGCAGAAGGACTGGGGCTTCCATCTGCTGATGGGCCAGGCCTGGAGTCTGACGACCGGCTACGCGAAGGGCGTCCTGCCCAGGAACGAACAGCTTCCGGCCGTCACCGACAACAACCAGATCCCCGGCATCACCTTCACCCGCGTGCCTCAGATCCGGATCGGCAAGGACTGGGGGCAGAAATACTGGCTGGCTCTGTCCATTGAAGACCCGCAGGCCACCGTCGGTTACTCCTCCACCCTCTCGTCGGGCGGCAGGCTGCCTGCGGTGGGCGACAACGCCGAAGGTCCGCGCGTCTATTACGCCAATGCCGGCGGCGTTCTGCTCAATCCCGACACCCAGTACACCGACAACCCCGTTCCCGACATCGTCCTGAAGGGCGCTGTCGATACTTCCGTCGGTCATTACGAGGTCTTCGGTCTGGCGCGCTGGTTCCGCTCGGTCATTCAGTCCCCGGGCGCAAACCATACCCATAAGGACACGCAGTTCGGTGGTGGTGTCGGCGGCGGCATGACCGTGCCGCTCGGCACTCCGAAACTCCAGCTGACCGGCAACGTCATCGCCGGTGAGGGCATCGGCCGCTACGGACCTTCCCTCCTGCCGGATACGACCTTCAACAGTCGCGGACAGCTCACCCCTGTTCCCGAAATGCGCGGCGCGCTCGGCCTGATCGGACATCCCGACAAATCGGTCCTGCTGTACCTCTACGGTGGCGTGGAAACGGCGGGACGCCGTCGCTACACCGCCGCTGACGGCAATCAGTACGGATACGGTGTCAACGATCAGAATCTCGGCGGCTGCGATATCGAATTCGGAACCTGCAACGCGCAGACCCGGACGCTCGCCTCTTTCACGACCGGCGGGTGGTGGCATTTCCTGGACGGCCAGTGGGGCAGCGTCATGGGAGGTGTCCAGTACACCTATATCCGGAAGTTTGCCTTCCGCGGCAATGACGGCATGGGAAACAGTGTCTACCCGACCACCACGGGCAACACCGTCTATGTCACCTTCCGATATCTTCCGTTCCAGTAACGGAATTTCAGCAATCAGACCGGAGAGACAGACATGTCATACACAGTTGGTACCTATCTCGCTGAACGCTTTGCACAGATTGGTCTGAAACATCACTTCGCTGTGGCGGGTGATTACAATCTCGTATTGCTCGACCAGCTTCTGAAAAACAAGGACTGCGAACAGGTCTGCTGTTCCAATGAGCTGAACTGCGGTTTCTCTGCCGAAGGCTACGCCCGCGCGAACGGCGCCGGGGCCGCCGTCGTCACCTTCAGCGTCGGCGCGCTTTCGGCGCTCAACGCCATCGGCGGCGCGTATGCCGAGAATCTCCCCGTCATCCTGGTCTCCGCCGCGCCGAACTCCAACGATCACGGCAGCGGCCATATCCTCCACCACACCATCGGCACGACCGATTACGGCTATCAGCTCCGCATCGCAAAGGAACTGACCTGCGCGGCTGTTTCCATCATCTCCGCCGAAGACGCGCCGGAGAAGATCGACCACGTCATCCGCACGGCTCTGCGCGAGAAAAAGCCGGCCTATATCGAGATCGCCTGCAATGTGTCGGCTCAGCCCTGCCGTGCTCCCGGACCGATCTCCGCCGTCATCGGCGAGCCTGCTTCCGATTCGCAGACGCTGGACGCGGCCATCAAAGCCGTCTCGGCTTTCATTGAAAGCAAGGCGAAGCCCGCCATCCTGATCGGCAGCAAACTGCGCGCCGCCGGTGCGGAAGACGCCGCCATCCGCCTCGCCGATGCTCTCGGCAGTGTCGTGGCGACCATGGGTGCGGCCAAGAGCTTCTTCCCGGAAGATCACGCGAACTATATCGGCACGTTCTGGGGCAGCGCCAGCTCGCCGAAAGTCAGCGACATCTTCAACTGGGCTGACAGCGTTATCGCTGTGGGCTGCATCTTTAACGATTACTCCACTGAGGGCTGGACCGCCTGGCCGAAGGGTGCGACGGTCGTCACCGCCGACAAGGAAGTGACGAAAGTCGGCGACCAGACCTTCACCGGCATCCATCTGCGTGATCTGCTCGACGGCGTTGCGAAACATTTCGCCGGCAAGGCGAAAAAGGACGCCACCATGGTCGAATATCGCCGTGTTGGTGGCGGCGAGACCGAAACCGCGCCCGAGACCACGAAGAAGGACGGCAAGCTGACGCGCGAGCACATCCAGCGTGCCCTGCAGTCCATCGTCACGCCTGACACCACCATCTTCGGTGAGACCGGCGATTCATGGTTCAACGTCGCCCGTACGAAACTTCCCCGTGGTGCCCGCGTGGAATACGAAATGCAGTGGGGCCATATCGGCTGGTCGGTGCCTGCCATGTTCGGCTATGCCGTCGCCGCGCCGCAGCGCCGGAACATCCTGATGGTCGGTGACGGTTCCTTCCAGTTCACGGCTCAGGAAGTCGGCCAGATGACCCGGCGCAAACTGCCGGTCATCATCTTCCTGATCAACAATGCCGGTTACACCATCGAAGTGGAAATCCACGACGGGCCTTACAACAATATCAAGAACTGGAACTATGCCGCCGTCGTCGAGGGCTTCAACGCCCAGGACGGCAACGGCAAGGGTCTGCGCGCCACGACCATCGGCGAGCTGGACGAGGCCGTCAGAGTCGCGCTGGACCACAAAGGCGGTCCGGTTCTGATCGAATGCGTCATCCCGCGTGACGACTGCACAAGCGAGCTGATTTCCTGGGGCCGGCACGTGGCTACGGCCAATGGTCGTCCCCCGGCGAAATAACCCGCCCGCTGCTTTGCGGACAGGCGGCCTCCGGGCCGCCTGTTTCGTCTCGGAATATCCCTTACGGTCTCATCAGGAGTGCTCATGCCGCCCATAAACTCTCCAGCAAGCGCGCCCGCGAGCGCGCCGGCCGGAACGCCGGCTCCCCAGCCGCAGAAGCTCCAGCCGCTTTATGTGCTGGCCTGGTTTCTCTGTGCGCTGTTCTACTTTTATCAGTACGCCATTCGCTCAGCGCCCGGCATTATGCAGAATGAGCTGACCACCGCCTGGGGCAACAGCCATCTCGGCCTGATGATCACCTCCTATTACATCGTCTATGCCCTTATGGCGCTCGTCGTCGGCGTTCTGCTCGACCGTTACGGCGCGCATGCCGTTCTTCCCGGCTTCATCGCCATCACCGGCATGGGCTGTCTCATCTTCGCCCAGGGCAGCGCCGCTGCCGGCGTCGGCGGCTACATCATTCAGGCCATCGGTGCGATCTGCGCATTCGTCGGCGCCTCCTACGTCGCCGCCCGCTATCTGCCCGCCCGCACGCTCGCTCTTTTCGTCGGTCTCACCCAGTGTCTTGGCATGGCCGGCGCCGCGTTCGGCTCCAAGCCGACCCGCATGCTCATCG
>NZ_BCTP01000086.1 GCF_001571345.1 Komagataeibacter xylinus NBRC 15237
GCTGCGCTGGAACGGGAATTGGTGAGGGTCGAGACATCCGTTCCGATCTATCGGATCGATGTGCTCTCCTACTGGCGCGTGACCGATGCATTGGTCCTTATGCGTGAGAAAATAAGGAACGGAACCTTTCGGAGCATATGGGAGTGTGTTCCCCCGATGGCGTCTACCGAACATCAGGGAAATATTGGTCGTCGAGCGGCTGTAGCTGCAACATTTGTGGCTGGGCTGGAATTGGTGCGCCAGGGAGATGCGTCGATCGATATGGTTAAGTTTCGTATGGCATGATGCATCTTGGTTGTAGACACTCTGGAATGGTCGGGACCTCGCCATTAGATATGCTTTCGCGTAACCTGTCATTGCGTAATAGGACATTCGCCAGAATGACGAGACGCCGCATGAGAGCGGTCAGAGCCACTTTTGCGTGCTTTCCCTTATCCGTCAGACTACGGCGTGTCGTCAGTTAAGCAGGATGATGATTGAGGCGAACTGCACAGCCGCGAGGAAGGTTGATTTCAGTTTATCGTAGCGGGTTGCGATAGCGCGAAACTGCTCGATTTTATTGAAGAACCTCTCAACAAGATTCTGTTCGCGGTAGAGAGAAAAATCGGTTTTCCGTCGTGTCGTTCTGTTGCGTTTTGGCGGGATGACCGGGGTAATCCCGCGCTGTATCAGCCGATCGATCAACCTGTCCGCGTCATAGGCCTTGTCAGCAAGGAAAGCATTCGGGTCGATGTTTTCCAGAAGCGGTTCCGCTTGGGTGATATCGGCACCCTGTCCTGATGTGATGCCGAATTCCACCGGATTGCCCAGAGCGTCGCAGATGGCATGGATCTTTGTGGTCAATCCGCCCCGGGATCGTCCGATGGCCTGATCCGTGCCCCTTTTTTGAGGGCTCCGGCACTGTGCTGATGCGCCCGGACAATGGTGCTGTCGATCATCATGTATTCGTTGTCGTGATCAGCGGCGAGATGGCGAAATATCCGTTCGATGACACCGCTTTCACACCAGCGGCGCAGACGCCGGTGCACGTTTTTCCAGTCCCCGAAACGGGCAGGAAGGTCGCGCCATGGAATGCCCGCGCGATAGCGATACAGCACCGCCTCCACGAACAGACGGTTGTCCGCCGCAGTGCCGCCGACATAGCCTTCACGACCGGGGAGAAGATCCTTTATCCGCTCCCACTGGTCATCGCGTAAACCATAGCGCCGCATCCATCTGTCTCCCCCAAAAACTGGGAAAACAGTCAGCACACGCAGCCACAAAGTACAACCCTCACGTGCCACACTCAGGGCTTAACTGACGACACGCCGTAAGATAGATGCTTCGAAGGTTAGGGTTATGCCGCATGGCAACCAGAGCAGGCATGTACGGGGCATTCCTGACATGAATCCGACCACCCCGAATAAAGCTTTTACCCTGCCACTTTCCTGACTGCCTGGTAACAGGAGCCAGACCTGCAAGCGCAGCAACCTGTTCATTTTCCGGTGTTCCCAGCTCGGGAATATCAGCGATCAGCATCGCAGCCGTGGCCTCTCCAATACCTGGGATGCTGACCAGAATGTGCGTTTTCGAGAGAGGCTCTCGTCTGTCGAGATCAGTTCGCTGATTGCCTGATCGATGGCCGCGATCTGAGCCTCTATCTGACGAAGTCTATAGCGTGTCAGACGTTTTAGGAGACTGACCTGAAGGTTTTGCCGGCAATTGAGCAGGGCTGTCCTGTCACGGGTCAGATTTCGTCGCCCAGCTGCCAGCTCCTGGAGCGCAGACTGCAGCTCGTTGCAGATCGTAGATGTCCTGGGTTCAAGAAGTGCCCCCATCCTGGCCAGCATCATGGCATCTACCCGATCCGTTTTTGCAAGCTTCCCTGTTGCTTCAGCAAACTTTCTTGCGTGCCGCGGATTGATCCGTGAAAATGGGATGCCGGCCTGGCCAGATGACTCTCCAGTTGACGATGGAAAGGGCCGGTCGCCTCGAAGACAACATGCACAGCATGTTGCCTGCCAATCTATCGTAGAAGCGTTCTGAGGCCTTTCGTATCGTTGGAAGTCTGGATCAGGTCACCAGATGGATATTGAGCGGCATCAAGATGATCCTTGGAAACGTCAATGCCAACAACAACGGCATGACTCTCCAGCTTTGAGCATGTCTGTGCCATTTCCCATTGTCCTATGCTTGTCATCCGGGATTTTCTCTCAGGTATCCGTTCAGGCCCGAGGAAAAGAAGAGGCGGTCATACTCATTCGCGGCCCATCATGGCCTGTCCTGACTCGACCCGCTCTCTCCAGCAGTCAGGAGGTGGCCACCTCCTGACTGCTGCCTTTATCGCATACAGCGACCCGGATTTCATAAGACAAGTCCCGAGCCTAGTATCGCGAGAGCCGCGGTGATGCATGTTTGAAGCATTTTTAATGTGGTGGCGGTTCCTGGCTTCAGCAGGATCGCTGGTGGGGGCATGAATAACACAATCAGTAAATCCTCCCAAATTGGGAGGTTTACAATCGAGTTATCGATGGTATAAATGATCCCATATTGGGAGGAGCATCAGTGCGGTTGATTGGTCGAACAAAATTAGCGCCGTTAGCCGTTTCTGACAGTGAAACAGGTAAATGGATCGCTAATTGGATAAAAGAGCTCGAATATGCACACTGGAAACATCCATCCGATGTGTCGAGTCAATTCCCGCGCTCTTATCGCGATAGCGATAGCCGTTTCATATTTCCCCTACTGCACCGCCCAACTGGAGTAGAGGTCTTGATCGCTTTTCCTCAAGGAACAGCCCTTATAACGGCAATAAAATCTCTTGAAACCCATGATGGACGCTAAAATCATTCGCACTGAAGATCAGTATCACGCTTACCTTAAGGAGGTTGGTGATCTGATCGTACGCAGTGAAGTTCTGACGGCGGACGAACAAAACCGGATGGAGGTTTTGACTGTCCTCATCGAGTCTTATGAAAACGGGAAGTGCCCGGTAGAACCAACAGATCCGATTGATGCTATTCTTTTTCGCATGGAAGAAAGGGGCCTTAAGCGAGCGGATTTGATTCCGTATTTTGGAACTAGCAGCAGAGTGTCTGAGGTCTTAAACCGTAAGCGGCCTTTGACGGTTCAGATGATACGTGCCCTTTCCCTTGGTTTGGGCATTTCGGCTGATACTCTTGTTGGCTTAAATGAGGTGGCTCCAGTAAAAAAAGAAATCGATTGGTCCAAATTTCCAATTAAAGAAATGGTAAGTCGTGGATGGATGGATCGTCTTACAAAGAAAAGTATTGTTTTGTCTGAAAGTGTAATTAAAGATTACATAGCGGGTTCAGGTCTGCAGATAGGAGCTGCATCTTTCCGTCGTAGTCTTGCAGGTGACGCCACGTCGCCTACGACGGTGTACGCTTTATATGCTTGGCTTGCTCGCGTTATACAGAAAGCGCGAGTATCCAAAAATAATATGAATGCATTTGATCCTAGTAAGATTAATTCAGGTTTTTTGAGAGAGTTAGCCCAACTGAGTTGGTCAGAGCGTGGCCCCCTTTTGGCTGTCGAATATCTTCAGAACCATGGGATTGTTGTGGTTTTTGAAGGACATCTAAAAGGTACGCAAGTTGATGGGGCAGCTCTCAAAGATGTAGATGGAACGCCAATAATAGCTCTCACGCTACGATACGACAGGTTGGATAATTTTTGGTTCACATTACTTCATGAAGTGGCTCATATTTGGAAACATTTAGATGGAGATGAAGAAGCCTTTGTTGATGATTTAAATGTTTCATCGGAAGATAGGCGTGAAGCTGAAGCCAATCGCCTCGCTGGAGAAGCCTTTATACCGCGACTTATTTGGCGGCGAAGTGATGCTTATATCTCTCCAAGTAAGGAGAGCATCAATAATCTTGCACGAGAATTGAAAATACATCCTGCGATAGTCGCGGGTAGATTAAGAAAGGATACAGGGAATTTCTCTGTATTCAGTGATATGCTAGGTAGTGGAGAGGTAAAAAACATGTTCGTTTCTGAGCTTGAGGATACTGTATAATGTCAGCTACGCACATTTCTATTCTAAAGGCTAATCAAAACGAACTCGAGGCAATTTATCATCTGGATGATAGGAGTTCGGATAAATTATCCATTCTCTTTGAGATTGATCCGCCTTCGGAAAGTGTTCGTAGCCGTAAGTATATGAAGGAGAGTGAAAATCCTACTATAACTTACTTGGACCGAAAGATTGATGAAATAGCGGATCATTGGCCTCAACGGTCGGCAATGATCGATGGATTTCGGTGGGCGCCGGATGCTCGGGCTGAGAATGGCGAGCATGTAATCCCTTATATCATTTCACGTTTGACTGCGGCGGGTAATCCTGTGACGCCAGTTATCGGATATGATCGATGGGAGAGTGCTGAGTATAGGTTGGCTCTGAAAAATATTCCTCTTTGTCAAATTAATGGGTGGTGTTTGCGTTTAGACATCACTGCCATCGAAGATTTTTCTGAACCGGAATTTTTTCAGGAAAATATAGATAGTATTATTGAAGAATTGAATATTGATCCGCGGCAGTGCTGTGTAATTTTAGATTTTGCCGACCTCTCAGCCATAGCAGATCCTGTCCCAGACATTGTCGGAAAAGCAAGCGGGATCATCAAACATCTCCAAAAAACTAACTTCTCATATTACACAGTGTGTGGCTGCTCCCTACCATCCTCTGTCGACAAGGCGGTCTCAAAACGAGATACAAGTGGATTGATCCTTCGCAAAGAGATGTTGGTTTATCAGATGCTTAGGTCTGAATTCCCAGCCGATCTTGTTAAGAGTGGAGACTACGGAGTGCGTGGTCCAACAACTACAGAACACCCTAATCCTAACATCAACGGTAAAATTCGTTACACGACGGAACTACACTTTCTTGTAATGCGTGGACACTCGATTAAGCTTGATGACGGGAAGTATGTTCAAATGCATGCTCTTGCTGAAAATGTAGTAAGTTCTGAGCACTATCTTGGAGCAGATTTTAGCTGGGGAGATAGGAACCTTTTATCCTGCAGTAAAAAAGAGAAAATAAAAGGAAAGATAAAATCGGGTAATGCCGGAACATGGATCGGATTTGATACTAACCATCATCTAACTTTCACTATTCAAGAGGTTGAAGAATTTGAGCGTAAGCTTAAAGTGCGCGAGCTTGCTGAAGTCTGATTTAATACGATTATCCTTTGAAATAATTTTTTGTGAGGTAAAATGAATAGTATTGTATATCTCTCTCCAAGAGAAGATATTCCAGCCAATCATCATGTCGCCGTCGTTATTCACAAAGACGAGAGAGGTGTCGAAAAAGGCTATTTTTACGACAGTAAAGAAAAGAATTTTGGTGGATCGGGTCCATTTGACTGGCTTATGAAGGAAGTTCTTGATCGTGCGACACGGTATGCTACAGAGCAAGGAATTTCGACTGTTGTGGTTCGTGCCAAACGGGACTGACTGCACGACTGCCTTGTCACTTTCCTGGTGACGATGCTCAATGTTGATTGCACTAGGAAAATACATACCCTTGTCAGACCGAGGTTGTGCTAACCTAGTGCCGAAGATTTGGTGATCTAATGGAGATCGTGATGTCCGGACACAAGACGCAGGAACGGCAGCATTATGCATGGGCCAGCTTTGAGGCGATCCGCGTTGCTGGCGAGCGGGCGCGGGAAGTCCGGGCAGCCAGTGGTGAGATTATGACCTATGTCCTGAAGGGATGGGTTGTGCGCGAATTCCCCGGCGGTCGGGTTGAACGTCTTGCACCGCTGGAAGAGTTCCGCGACGAAGATTTTCCCTATCCAGCGTGACACGATTACTGATTTACGCAGGACCGAACGGCTCTGGAAAAAGCAGTCTGCGGGTTGGCACAAGCGCCGACATTGAGCCAGTCGACGTCGTCATTGACCCCGACCAGATAGCGCGGGGGATCAATCCGGCTAGCCCGCGCGATGCCGACCGGGAGGCCGGGCGAAGAGCCATCGAGATATTCAATGCATCTCTGGCAACCGGAAAATCGATTTCTCTCGAAACGACATTATCCGGCCACTCCATAATCCGTCGCATCACGGCGGCCCGGATGGCCGGATATCATGTTGAGCTGAGATATATTGCTCTGGCGTCGGTTGAAATGAATGTACAGCGCGTCAGGGCCCGCGCTGCGGGTGGTGGGCATTTTATTGAACCTGAAGCCATTCGCAGACGATATATTGGCAGCCTCGTCAATCTTCCGACTGTTATTGGCCTGTCTGACCGTGTTGTCATCTCTGATAATTCAGGCGTTATGCCCGAGCCTGTGCTTGAAATCGAGAATGGTCAGATTGTGCGTCGAGGCATGACTATGCCTGCGTGGCTGGTCAGCACATGTCCGGATCTCTGCTGTTAGTGCGTTTTGTCGCCAAGACCAAAGACGCTGTTGTAATGGGCTCTGGTAACTCTTGCGCTGACAATTTTACGCCCCTTTGCGCCGGACTGCGCAGGCAGGGCAGAAAACATTGAATCCAGGTATCTGTCTTCGTTTCCTTTCCTCCATGGGATTGTACGAAGGAAA
>NZ_BCTP01000087.1 GCF_001571345.1 Komagataeibacter xylinus NBRC 15237
CCCAACGTTTGCAACATTTATTAATGTAATATTTTCACAAATTTGTTGAATCATAATAGAGTGTAAAAAATCTTTTTTATCATGATGATCTGAAAATATAAATATTGACCCAGAAGTATCTTCTTTTTTAATTCCCATTCCCAGCATATCTTCTGTAAAATAATGATTCCATCCTGGGTCAAACCCATTACATTCTTTTTTGTCAATAGAATATTGAGGGCATAGAGCTATAACAATAGAGGCACAAAGATATCCTGAATATTTTATGGCAGCATAACCTCCCATAGAACCGCCATATATTATACGCGTATCATATAATGAAATTATTGGGTTTATTAAATTTAATGATCTAATAATACTATTCTTTGGATACCAATTTGGTTTTTTAGCTACGAACCCGATGCATGGATAGTTCATTTTCCTTGCAGGAGTGTCAGCAAAAAACCGTTGTCCTTTGGAAAGGTGCACTAAGTCTGAAAAAGTTATTAATAGATCTCCATTGCCTTCACGATAAATAACAATTATATCGTCATCTTCGTATATTGTTTTCAGTTTATCTTCCATAATACTTTAATTCCTATTTAAAAATAAATACATATATTATTTTATAGTGTTTTTTCCATAAAAACCATGATAATTCACTTCCTTTAGTGTGGTTCAATATTTTTTTCAATGTTCATTTGGCGGGCTGGTATGTCTGGCTCCATTCCATCCAGCGATGGTTGAGATGGGGGCGGCATACCAGGGCCTGTCGGGAGCTGGCGTTCGCCCGGATAGAGCGCTGGCAACTGGCGGAGAGGCGGCTGTTTTCCCAGCATGGCCTTGTCTGGCTGTTCGTCGGCCGAGATCACCACAGAGGCCGAAAATAGGCTGTGACGGATGCCATCGCGCGGGCCTGACCATACGACCCGATCATTCAGCACGTAGGCGTTGACTGTGCCTCGGTCGCCAATCTGACGGACCTCAAGCCAGAGGCCGGCTTTGAGGACGCTTAATGCTCGTTTCACCGTATCAATCGATCGGCCCATGAGCTTTGCCAGTGTCTGTTGGCTGATTACGACCGCGTTGTGTGGTCCTACTCTGGCCACGAGTAGGTGCAAAAGCTCTGCTGCCCGTGGTGAATCTCGAAGGAGGGCGGCCCATGCTTCATGGGCCGCCCGTTCAGTCTGAACCCATGTTCCTGACTGCCGCTGCGAGGACAAATCTTGCTTAGACATTCCGCACCCATGCTTGAAAACCAAGCTCATCTTCGCCGCAAACATGCGTGAAAACAACGCAAAAATGCACTAGGGGTAGTGCATAGCTGGTGCACGGGGGGTAGTGCATAGCTCATGCACTACCCCCCCCCACCAAGTCATTGAAAACAAAAGAGAAAAAAAACGCTCCTTCTAATGATCTAATGGGGGTTCGTTTTCGTGTGTTTTGACGATAGGGGATGACGCCTGAACGGACTGCTTTCCTTTCCCTAAAAATTAAAAATTCCACTTGATGATGTTGGGTGTGCCGGTGGGAATGTGGATTGAGCGTGGAGCCGGTGGGCAGAGGTGTGGGCAGGCGGTGGACAGGCCGTAGGGCTGTCCACGGGCTGTCCATGCCCTGTCCACGGGCGGAACGCGGCCCGAAGGGCAATCCACATTTCCACGGGCTGGATGTACCACGCCGGGAGTGTACGCGCGCGAGCGGCAAAAACGACGTTGTGTCGGCCAGCTCCGGCGCTTCGCGCGCTACGCGGTTCCTGCTCCGCACTCACCCGGAGCCTGTCGGCTGTCGTTCGTTGGCACTGCTGATCTGCTCAGGAAGGGGAGTGGTTGGCGAAGCCGTCGGCTCATTACGCAGCTACAGCGCGTCAGAAGGCCGTAGAAGGCGCCATAGGATCATTTGAATGGGTTTTGTATGCGTGATGGCATGAAGGGGCCTGTACGGGCTTTTACGGGCCTTCAGGCGCGGTCAGCGCTCCTTGATGTTCGAGACTCCCGACCTTTTTTTGCTGCTGGGCATCCTTCAGGCCGTCCCGTATGAGCGCATAGGCTTTCGCAGCCACCGATTTGGGAATGGGAGCACCTGCTGCAGACAGTTGGGCGATCATGCTGACCAGACGTTCCGCGTCAGACAAGTCTGTCGCCTGTCTGACAGGTGTGTCAGACAGGTTTTCTCCCTGTTTTCTGCCACTTTTTATGTGGGAGCGAATGGCCCTGTCCAGCCAATCGCCAATCGTGAGACCTTCCCGCCTAGCTGCCGACAGGGCGGCATTCCGCACTTCTGGATGAACGCCACGGATTGACCACGGCTTGGGGTCGTCTGTCATGTCTGACTCCTTGTCTGACTTGTCTGACAGGGAGTGTGATGGTGTTTATCTGCCCGGCACAAGCGAAACAGTGTGGGCTATGCGTGTGAGAGGTCGAGGGGGCTGGGATACGGACCCCGTTCTAGGGGAACTGGCGGCGTGCATGGACCACATTGACGATCTCAACGCTCGTTGCGGTCACCCGATAGAGAACGATGTAATTTGGATGCGCCACGATTTCGCGCAAGCCAGCCGCTCTTTCGCTGGTGCGATAGAGATAGGGATGTTCGGATAACGGCTGGACGACCGCTTCCAGTCTGATTTTTAGTCGTCGAGCTGCTGGTGGATTTTCGGCGGCTATATCTGTGATAATCTGACGTAAATCGGTACGGGCGGTATCACGCCAGGCGATTGGTAGCATCAGGCAGAACGGCGGCGCTGTTCGGCGGTCCGGATGATGCTTTCCATCTCGGCCATAACCTCATCGTGTGGGATTGGTGGGCGCGGGTCGGCCAGACTGGCTGCAATCTTAGCTTGAAGCCATGCAGTGTATTCAGTTTCCTGTTTGGCCGTCTCGAACTCGGAGACGATGGGGGAGAGTGCTTCGCTCATCATGCGGCTCCTGTCGTGGGTGACGTGACGCGGTATAATACCAGAAAATTAGGTTTGATGCCGGTTTTTTTGTGCTTAGTGTCCCGCAGGAAGAAACCGTTATCAGACGGAAAATTCAGGAAACACCGGGAACGTTTGTCTGTCATGTCTGACACTTTGTCTGACTTGTCCGACAGTGGGAATGGCGTTCCTCCGCTCCGCGCAAGCAAAACAGTTTCAGGGCGCATTGTTGTGACTGGCCCGCCAGTCGTCATGAGCCGCCTGCATTCTGATCCAGAGGCCGGGGCCATTTCCTAGCAGTTGGCCCAGCCGCTCTGCCAGATCGGGTGTGACAGGCTTTCGTGCGGCCAGCAGTTCATCGAGGCTCTGGCAGGATATGCCGAGCGCCTGTGCGATTTCTGGCGCATTCATGCCACTGGCAGGAAAGACGTCCATCCGCAGCAATTCACCGGGATGGGTGGGGCAATGGTTTATATCCCGTGGCATCATTCACTCCTGACGTGAAGTTATGACGATGGGAGCGACCATTCAGGCCCCCCGCCGGTGTCTTTCATCGGGGTGCACCAGTGTCCGCCATTCTTCTGGACGACATGATACCCCTCGATCTGGCACCGACCGAATGCCTGTACCTCTCCGGTCTGGTCCATCTGATAGGCGAGCGCGCCGGATGGGGAAGATGCCGCCCATTCAGCCAGGGCGCTTCGTGCCTTGGCCTGTTGCTGAACTTCGGCCAACCCTTCCGCATACCCACCCCGATGCCCGAAGGTGTATCCAAGGAAGGCCGCGACGAAAACAAGAAGCAGGGCCGAGGTGCTGCATGTCCAGATCAGGGCCTTTCGATCCCCACTGATGTATCCAGTTACGGCCTTGCAGCTTGCTTTCACCTCACCCGCAGATTTTTTTATCTCGTGTGCCGACCTTTCTAGGAACTGGACGTGTTCAGGGATCGTGTCGGTTATTCTGGAATAAGCCTCCTGTGACTTGATGATTGTCTTCCGGAGCTTTTCCAACTCCTGCAAAGCAAAATCGTCATCATCATCACCAGAGTCATTCATGGATTATGCCCCCGTATGGACGCCATCTTCTGTGGCGGGATTCTGGTCGTTCGTAGGGCGGGGCGTGGCAAATCCATGATCCCGGAAAGCTTTCACATCTTGTTCCCGCGTTAGACGCTTTAACAGTTCATCAATGACCCGCGAGAACCGCTCATCCCGTTCGGCAAGATTGAGCAACGTCGCGCCGAGAATTATCTTTTGCCTGTCAGCAATTTTTCTCTGCTGCCTGTTCTCTGCCTGTTTGGCATCACGTAAGGCACGCTTTGCCTGCTCGAGACGTTCTTCCGCCGCGAGAACTTTTGCTGACTTCTTGTTCTGGACTGTATCTGACATGACTACAGTTTCCCCCTATACTTGTTAGTATATCATGAATAGCTGTTGACCTCAACCCTTAATGCCGATTAGGTATTAAGGGCGCACTTATGCAAACTCTGCGAGTTTGCGTGCGTCAGGGGCAAGCCCCTTGAAACCCCTTTCGTGGAGAGCGTGTCCCGTGGCGATCTTTCACCTATCCATCAAAACCGTATCGCGGAGCACCGGCAGGAGTGCCGTTGCCGCTGCGGCTTATCGGACAGGTGACAAGTTGACCAACGAACGGGATGGACGCCATCACGACTACACAAGACGGTCAGGCGTTGATGGCTCATTCATCATGGCCCCGACCGCGTGTGATTGGGCGCTGGACCGTTCGCGTTTGTGGAACACGGCAGAGCAGACCGAGAAGCGCTCCAATTCGGTTACAGCCCGTGAATATGTCCTGGCCCTTCCTGCCGAACTGGACGCCACGGAGCGATCTGATCTGGCGCGGGCTTTTGCTGGGGCTTTGGTCGAGCGTTATGCTGTGGCGGCAGATGTTGCCCTGCATGCTCCCAGCCGCGAGGGAGACGAGCGGAATCATCACGCGCATATCCTCACCACGACCCGCGAGGTCGAGCCGGACGGTCTAGGCAAAAAGACCCGCATACTGGATGCCGCCAAGACGGGCGGGCCAGAGATCGAGAGCCTGCGTGAGCTGTGGGCCATGCAATGCAATGAGGCGCTCGAACGCCACAACAAGCCTGCCCGTGTCGATCATCGCAGTTACGAGCGGCAGGGGGTCGAGAAGATGCCGACCCTGCATCTCGGGCCGACCAGTGTGACCATCGAGCGGAAGCATCAGGCCAAGGCCGAACGGAAAGGGGAGGATTACCAGCCCCGGACGTTCAAGGCGCAGGAGAACCGGCGCAGGCGCGGCCTGAATGAGCGCGTGCGTGAGCTGGCCCAGGAACTGGCAGGCGTCATCCAGAAGGTTCGTGCTGCCAAGAAAGCCGCTGCCAGCTCACTTGTGCGGGCCTTTGGCCGCAGTCGCCGGGCTGAACAGGAGACCGAAGCCAGATATGCCGAGATGCTGCGCCAGCGTGAGGCGGAGCAACGACGACAGGCCGAGGAGCAACAGGAGCGGGCCGCAGAAGTCCGCAGGAAGGTTTTGAAGCGGCAGGAGGAGCAGAAGCGGCGGATCGAGAGCAGGCTGGCGCAGCTCATTCGTGAAGCGCCGGAAAAGAGGGCGGACCTGTTCGCCAGATTTTACCCGACAGATCCTCTCGCCCGTGCTGTGGATGCCAAGTTGCATCGTATGGGGCTGGAGGATCTGGAGGCCGAGGAAAAGGCCGTCAGGACCGGACTGGAGCGATACGAGGCGCAGGAACGGCAGAGGCGGTCCGATGGGCCAGGCATGCGCATGAGAGGCCGAGGACGTGGCCGGGGGGGGCCGTCCCGGTCGAGGGACCGGGACACGGACCCTGATCCTAGTGACGGTGGATCGGGGTTCAAACCGTTCTGATTTCTATAAATTAATAACTTCTCATAAATATTTATTGGAATGTAAATGTTTCCCATTCTTTGACATGCGTTCTATTGAAGCATAAATTTCCACGCCCTTCAGCACAAAGAAAATTTCCATTATATTCAATAGAAAATCCACCACTATTTAGGGATTTTATTGATAAATAATGATAGATTCCTCTTGTTTTTTGATCGTATGTGGACCGTATATACCCATCAGATGATACACCTAAGAAAATTTTTACAGATGAAACTTCAATAAAAAATAAACAATAATCCCCAATTATTTCAAACTTTGGGAAAATCGCAAGAGGATTTAGTTTAGATGGCAAATCACAGTGCAATAATTTATCTTTTTCTACATCATAAATAAATACACTTTTTTTATACGTATTTATAAAAGTTATTTTTTCATCTGGATTTTTTATTAAGCTAGATTGAATTATTTTATCTTTTATTTTATTAGATCCATCTTTAAAAATAGAAATATAATCATTCGCGGCATGTGTATTTCCGCTATTTTGTAATATTCTATATACCTTATATGATAATTCTGAACCAAATCTAATGTATTTTCTGTCGTGGGGG
>NZ_BCTP01000088.1 GCF_001571345.1 Komagataeibacter xylinus NBRC 15237
TACGCGCAGGATGCGTATAGGATGCAAATGGGACTGAAAGCGCAGCGTAGTTTTGCCTGATTTCACGTGTGCGTGATAATTTTCGCATGGCCTTCACTGAGACAATGGCGTCGCCGCTCAGGTGTTCGAAGCGACCAAAATGATTCGCCTGGCAGGCAGTCCAGCAGGAGCCAAAAAAAATCAGGTCGCATATCAAGGAAAACTGCGGGTGACAGCGATCAGGAAAGTGCGGCCCGCTATTTTGTTCGTGCAGGACACAATATCTGGTGTCACCATAGTTTCATGAGCACAATATGAGCGACCATGGTCTCGAAGACGGACCATGCTCGCCCGCAGAATGGAGCCGGTGCATGGACGGAGATTTTTCGCTGTTTACGGGCGGCCAGGGTGGCCGCAAGGCCGTTCGTAATCCGTTTGAAGGGGCTTTCGGAACGCGACCTGTCCCGGCACGCCCGCTGGATCGGGGCATGGGAGAAGCAGTCGGTCGCCGGACGGTGTTCCGCCCTTCCGACCGGGAGGATTTCGGGCGTGTCGCCGACCGTGTGGCCGAAGGCAATGCCGGATTACTGGCCACGGTGGAGGATGCGGAGATCATGCAACTCCGTAACGCCATCGCTACGGGGGCGCTGCTCACTTCGGGGCGTCATCTCCAGCATGGTGACAGCACGCAGCCGGATCGCAACATGGAGATGTTCACCAACTGCGCCACGGCCATCTGCTCCTTTGCGAAATTCTATCTGCTGCTCAACGGCTCCGGCGTGGGACGGGCCTATGATGATGAGTTGTGCGTGGTGGACTGGGGTCAGGCCCCCGACGTGAAATTCGTCCTTTCACCAGAGCACCCGGACTACCCGCAGGACCGTGCCAGCCTGCTGCAGTTCGGCCTTGAGATGCAGATCCTGCCCTGGGGCACGGTGCTGGAAGCCTTCGATGCAGAGAGGGAAGCGCAGGTCCGCGCCTTTCTGGAAAGAACCGTGCTGACCCGGCTGCCGGAAGGCAGTGACCTTGTTCACGTCATTGAGGACAGCCGCGAAGGCTGGGGTAAGGCGGTCGAGACGATTGAGGCAATGGCCTTCGGTGGCGAACGCGATCGCACACTAGTGCTGGATTTCAGCGCCATCCGCTGTGCGGGCAGCCCGATTGCGGGCATGCAGGGGCGGCCCGCTTCGGGGCCGGTCTCGTTGCTGCGCGGACTGCTCAATGTGCGTGAGCATGTGATCAAGGCCGCGCGTGCAGGCGATATGCCGCTATGGGAACAGGCGCTGCGGGTGGACCATTATCTATCGGTCGAGGTGCAGGTGGGCGGTGCGCGCCGTGCCGCGCGCATGGCCACCAAATCATGGCTGGACGGGGATGTACTGTGCTTCATCCGCGCCAAGGAAGAAGGCGGCCTGTGGACCGCCAACCACTCCGTCATGGTGGATGCCGAATTCTGGGAATACGTGAACAATCCCGCGAAGACCGGCCCCTTGGCCGATCACGCCCGCGCGATGTTCGCGGAAGCTACGCGGTGCGCATGGATCAATGGGGAGCCCGGCTTCATCAATGGTGACCGGCTGGAAGATAACCGCACCGGCAGCGCTCGGCTCAAACAGGTGCATGCGGATGGGCGGGATTTCCGCTCGCACCGCTATCAGGCCACCGAGGGCGCAGCTCTGCTGGCCGATCTGGCTCAGCGGGCCACGTCCGCGCATTTTCCGGTCACGACCAACCCCTGCGGCGAGATCACATTGCACGTCACGGGTGGTTATTGCGTGATTGGTGATTTCGCCCCGCTGCTGGCCTGCCCGGTGGCGCCAGAGGAAGTGATGCCCGGTCAGGTCTCAGCCGAAGCGGCGGACATATGGGATGCCCGCGTAAGGGATTCCGTGCGGCTTGGCGTGCGCTTTCTGCTGCGTGCCAACCGTATGGACGCGCTGTATGGCGAGGAAGTGCGCCGGACCAACCGGATCGGCATCGGCCCGACCGGTCTGCATGAATGGGCATGGGTGCGCTTCGGTCTCGACTTTCATGATCTGCTGGACGAGGACCGTGCCGCCCCCTTCTGGAACGCTGTGCGCGAACTCTCCACCATCGCCAAAGCCGAGGCGAATGCCTATGCGCTTGAGACCGGCACCACCCGGCCGGTTACAGTTACAACCGTCAAACCTGCGGGCACCACATCGAAGCTGTTTGGCCTGACCGAAGGTGCACACCTGCCCGCACGGCGGCAATATCTGCGTTGGGTGCAGTTCAAGGGCGTGCGGCGCGAGGACGGCACGTGGGAGGCAGGAACCGACCCGCTACTGCCAGCTTACGAGCACAAGGGCTATCCCGTGCGTTCGCTGCGCAGCTTTCCGGGCATGAGTATTGTGGGCTTTCCGACCGTGCCGCTTATCCAGCGTCTCGGCATGGGCGAGCGTGTGGTGACAGCACCCGAAGCCTCGCCGGAGGAGCAGTATCGCTGGCTGGAACTGCTGGAGAAATACTGGATCGGGGCGGAGCAGGGCAATCAGGTATCTTACACGCTCAAGGTCTATACCGACCGGCATAGTCTGGACAATTTCCGCGCCATGGTAGCTGACAACCAGCCGCATGTGCGCTGCTGCGCCGTGCTGCCCAGCCGTCCGGATTCCGGCCTTGGTTACGAATACCTGCCGGAAGAGGAAGTCACGGCAGGCAAATTCGCTGCCATCACGGCCATGATCCAGGATGACGAGGTGGGCGAAGTGGTGGACTGGGCGCATCTGCAATGTGCCAGTGGAGTCTGCCCGATCTGAAGATGGTGCTGTCAGGCCATCTGGTGCGCGACGGTAACAGAAGGATACCGAGAAACCCGTTGACAGACTCTGCCGCCGAAGGCTTTGATTTGCACAGCTAGTGTGGTCTTTGCAGACCGTACTTTCGTATGCGTTAACGTGAAACAACGCACAGAAACTGACAGCAGCATGCTGGCAGCCTGTGCGTCTGTGTATCCACAGTCACCGGTCTGTCGGCATGACAGGGATACACAGTGATGAAGCTTTTCCAGTCCTTTTCAAATCGCGATGATGCCCCCGAGATCCGCCGTGTGCGGCATGACCTGGTCAGGCGTAGCCTTGAAGTCCGCGCTGTTGAGCGCCTGACCCCGCATATGATCCGTATCACGCTGGGTGGCCCCGAACTGGCCGGGTTCAACAGCCCGTCCCCTGACGATCACATCAAGATCTTCATTCCCGGTCTGGATGGTTCACCAACCCGTCGCGATTACACGCCGCGCCGTTACGACCCGCAGAACGGTACGCTGCTTCTGGATTTCGTCAATCATCATGGTGGACCAGCCGCCGCGTGGGCGCGGGCCGCCAAACCGGGTGACCGACTGGAGATCGGTGGTCCACGCGGGTCGCAGATCATTTCCGGCCCGATTGATCACTGGCTTCTGATCGGTGACGAAACGGCGTTGCCTGCGATCGGACGACGGGTTGAGGCGCTTCCTGCCCGGACGTCCGTTACGACTGTGGTTGCTGTGCCGGGGGCGGAAGACGAGCAGGTCTTTACCACGGCCGCACACCATGCTGCCCATTGGGTCCATCGCTCCATGGAGCAAGCTGATGACGCTGTCGGCATTCTTGCTGTCCTGAAAAATCTGGAAATTCCGGACCGCACTTTTGTCTGGGTCGGTGCCGAGGCCCGCGTGGCGAAAGCCGTGCGCCAGTATCTTCTCGATGAACGCAGGATTCCGGCACAGTGGATCAAGGCATCCGGCTACTGGGTGAAGGGCCAGGTCGATGCGTCCGTGAAGGACGTCGGGGACGCGCGCTGAACGATAAGGGGCGTGGGTGTCAGGACCATGATGAGGCGCCTACCTTACAAATTTATACATTCATTCAGCGAGACATGACCTACCTTCGGTTCATGAACCAAAGAAGGCCGAACAGGATATTTTGCCTGATATGAAAAACGTACTTCTGACCCTGACCGTTCTCCTTGCGGTCATGGGGGCAGGGGCCGGATTGCTGCCTGTCCCTGTCCCTGTCACTCCGGCACAGGCGGCGGATAGCGCTTCCCTGCCGGTGGTAACGCCTGTCATATCGTGCGATGCGTTGGGCACCGTCGATCTTGCGCCCGCCGTCGGCGCTGCAGTCCATGGCCAGAAGGCTGCCGTGCTTCAGACCCCCAAGGGCAAATTCTGCAAGGTCACGGGGCAGATCGCGCCTGCGATTTCCTTTGAGGTCGATCTGCCCATGGAGCACTGGACCCAGCGATTCCTGCAGGGAGGCTGCGGCGGCCTGTGCGGCATGACGCGTGTGGGCGTCAGTAACGCCGGGGCCTGCGCGCCCGCCCTGAATGGCGAATTCGTCATGGCGGGTGATGACATGGGCCATACAGGCTCCATGGTGGGGCTGGCACAGGGCGAGTTTGGTAAAGACCCGCAAAAGCGCATCGACTTCGCCTATCGCGCGAACCATGTCACCGCGCTGGCGGCCAGGGCCCTGACGGCGACTTTCTACGGACAGGCCCCGAAATATTCCTATTTTGTCGGCTGTTCCGATGGTGGTCGTGAAGCGCTGATGGAAGCCCAGCGTTTCCCCGAGGATTTTGATGGCATTTCCGCCGGTGCTCCGGCCGCCCTGTTTACCGTGCAGAATTCATTCTATCACGCATGGAACGTGCGCGGGAATCAGCGTGCCGATGGTACCAGCATCCTGTTGCAGAACCGGGTGGGCGTGCTGCATGATGCCGTCATCCAGCATTGCGATACGCTTTCAGGTGTAAAGGACGGTATTCTTGAAGAACCCCGCACCTGCCATTTCGATCCCGCATGGGTGCAGTGTCCGGCTGGCCAGAGCGACACTTCGCACTGCCTGACGGCAGAGGAAACGCAGGCGGCTGTACGGCTCTATGCCGGAGCAACCGATGCATCCGATCATCCCTATATCATCGGCGGGCCCCTGCCGGGATCGGAACTGCAATGGGCGCTGCCCGCGACCGCGCATGGGGAATCCATGAGCAATGGCATTGCTGCTTCGGCCATTGCCTATGTCATTCCGGCGCAGGTGGATGAAAAGGCGGCTGACCTAGGCCGCTTCCGCTTTGACGATGCCTCCTTCGCCCGGATGAGCGAACTGGCTCCGCTGTATAATGCCGAGAACACGGACCTTCATGCGTTTCACAAACGTAGTGGCCGCCTGATCCTGTGGCATGGCCTGGCGGACCAGTCGATCTCGCCCCTGAACACCATTGCTTATTATCAGGGCGTGCAGCGGGAAATGGGCGTGGAGCAGACCGACAGCTTCTTGAAATTCTACCTGCTGCCCGGCGTCGGGCATTGCGGCAATGGCGAGGGCTTTCCGCAGGTCGATTTCCTCTCGCCGCTGATGGCATGGACGGAAGCCGGACTGACGCCCGCTGCCATCCGCACCGAGAGGACAGCGCAGGGCAGGGAAGCGATGGGACCACCTGCCGGCAGCCATGACAGGCCGCCGGCAGGCGGGCAGATCCACATGGCCCCCATGTCCAGCCAGCCTTATGCGCGACCGAATGCCACGGCAATAGCCAGCCGTCCGGTCTATCCCTACCCATATATTGCCCGGTATGCCGGGGCAGGGGACGTGAATGACGCGCGGAATTACCGACCCGTGAAATTGCCTGCGTCCCTGCCAATGGCATTTGCAAGTCATGCCACATCGCTGATCGGTCCGGATAACCAGAAGCAGTATGGCGTCCGGGATGGCAGGCTTGTGGTGGAAAGCGCGAAGTAATGGAAACCGTGCCGCCCGGCATCAGATGTCGGGCGGACGACCGGGGCAGGTGGCAGACTTCACGGTTATATGGGCTCCGACGGACTGACCTCGCTCAGCAGGTTGTCACCCGCCGGATGATAGAACAGGGGCCAGCGGTCACGCTGGCGCGACACAACTGCCACCGGCCCCGGCACACAGCTGTCCTGTACGTCGACGGCATGAATTGCTGCCTGTCCGCTATGTCTT
>NZ_BCTP01000089.1 GCF_001571345.1 Komagataeibacter xylinus NBRC 15237
AGCGCGAACTGAAGATGGAATGCAAGGAAGGCAGACTTATCCCCAACGGTCGAGTTAGAAGGTTATTTTTAAACTGTTAAAAAGTTAAAGGCCGAAAAGCGCGTTTAATATCATTTGGTTAGGGCCTGTTTCTGTGCGCGATGTTCCGATAAGGCGTGCGCGATATTCCGAAAGAAAGCGTGCGCGATATTCCGTTGGGATGTGCGCGATGTTCCGATAAGACGTGCGTGATATTCCGAACGAGAATCGCGTTGCTGTGAATAATGGGAGTAATCATCGTCGACAGGGCAGAAGGCATACTTTGCGACCGTCAAGAACAACTGCAACAGGCCTCCAATTCTTGAGAATGGATATAGGGAAGAGAAAACTTCGGAATATCGCGCACGCCGGAAAAGGCATTAGGCCAGATATTCGGAATATCGCGCACATTAACGATCTTCACCTTGCTAATTCGGTCATCAAGTTCACGCCGATAGTTGCCCAAGGTGTTTATGAGGCGCAGTCTCTGCCCAAACGCCATGAATTCGGAACATCGCGCACGTTTAAGGTAGGTCTCTGGCGTTCGGACGTCCGTGCGTGTGATTCCTTGGGCGATGACAAGTTATGGCATCCGATAAGTAGCAGGCTTGATATCTTAGGTATTTTGCGCTTCACAGCAGCCTAGGAAAACAAACGCGACAGCGTCTCATGGTTCGGAACATCGCGCACATGTCCTGCTCATATTTTATCGCTAAGATTGTGATTCTCGATGTTCAAAAATCACTACGGGACGCCCTCCCCTTGGACCTACTTCGAGGGATAGCTGATAATCGGGGATAACGTCATCGCCTATAATTTTGAGAAGATCTCTTTTGAAAAATCGTAATTCGCGTGTAGTACCGATTTTCTTGGCGAGTTTATCTAGACTAATTTTCCATATTTCCTGGTTACCAAGATGCTTTCGTCCGATTTCATAAATACGGCGCCCCAGGCCACTATCGAGACTAAAATAAGTGGGGTTAATTGTCAGCACCCTGCGTTCCTTGACGAGGGCACGAAACATCCAGTCATTGAGCGTAATTTCAATGGCTGCCATAATTTTACGTCCAGTCGATGTTTTCCGCTCGACTACGCGCCATGTCTCTATCCAGCCAAACCCGCGCCGGTCGCGTTCGTCTGCAGATTCGATGGTTGTCATGATATTTGTAGATCTCAGACGATGAAGCGCATCGAGCAAAAGGTCGTAGCTGCGCTTACCTGTTCCTCGACCGGTGACGCGCAGGAGATCATGCGCAGCGAAGCGGACTGTATGGTCGACAGTCATTCCTCGCTCAATGCGTTCATTGATAAGAGAGACGACATAAAGAAGTATGTCTTTATCCCAAATCGTCGCAAGCCCTTTTGGGCCAGGTTCTATGGTAATTTGTATTTTCCCGTCGTCATATACCAGAGGCTCCATGCGCGGTTGCTTCTGGATGCTGAAGAACGGATATTCCATAAGGGCTCTGTCATCCTTTAACGGAGCCCCTATTAGGGAGTCGACAAACAGGTCAGCTTCGTTGCTAGCCATTATCTACCCCAGCCTTGCCTTTTGTGCGCGATGTTCCGAATGCAAACAAACCGGTTAATACAGCCAGGGTCAATGATTCTCTCGTCAGTGTTACGTATTTTCATCACCCAGCACCTGATCAATCTCGGCCCGGAGTCTTCGCAAGCGTTCACGGTCTTCCGAATTAAGCGGGAGTTGTTGGGCACGGACTTCACTTAGACGCTGGGCCATCCTGTCTACGGATGTAAACGTAAATCCAGAAGGTTTGCGGGTCGGTGCGGATTCTGGCCGTTCGAGGTCAGCTCGACCCAGTCGAATAGCTTTTACTGTGAGTTGTCCGGTTCTGGCTTGTTCAATGAGCTCTTGTTGTCTCACAGGATCCGGGACTCGTGCGAGTTCCACAAGGGTATTTCGTGCCACACCTCGCTCTGACGTCAACTCTTCAAGGATATCGGTTGGGAGCGTCAGGATTTTCAGGATAGAGCTAATTTCGCCGCGACTTTTTCCAAGAACTTCACCTGCCTGGCTCTGGTTCCAGCCTCTTTTTTCAATCAGTCGTTGGATGCCGGTTGCTTCTTCCAGAGGGTTTAGGTCCACTCTCTGAAGGTTCTCAATGAGCGCTGCGACTTCAGCATCACCGTCGTGTTCAATTGCAAGCATGCTGGACCAGCCAGCATGTTGCGCTGCTCGCCAACGGCGTTCGCCCGCGACTATGACCCATCGTTTGTCGGATTGTGAGTTCGTGACACGACGTACAAGAATGGGTTGAAGCTGTCCTTCAGCGACCATGGTTTCTGCTAGTGCTGCGATACTCTCGTCGTCGAAACTTTTTCGCGGTTGGTCCGGATCTGGCGCCACTTCTGTCAAAGGAACTTCGAATGTATGTCGAAATTTTCCGTCCTGGCGAACAAAACTGTTGCTGGCGTCGTCAATGAGACCAGCGGCTACGCCGAGAATAGGAGACGGGGCTTTTGTTTTGCGTCGGGTTGCCATCACGCATTACTTTCAGGCTGTTCGATATCTGCAAGCGGAAAATCTGTCTTCGTTTGGAGTGCTTGTGCCAGTCGAAGGTATGGTGCCGTTGCGGCTGCTGAAGAAGAGGACTCCAACGCAATCCTGCCTGCGCGTGCAGCATGACCGTACACAGCGCTTGAAGGCACGGGTTCCAGAACTGGAGCGCGGTCTTTCATCATGGAACATAAGTGTTGAAGGACTTCGCGGTCCACAGATTTGCGTGCGTTATATTGGGTCGGTAAAATACCAAGGAGTCGAAGCCCTGGATTCAGACGACGCTGGATCTTGCCGATGGTGCCGATAATCAGGCCAACGCCCATTGTGTCGTAAGGCTCGGTTCTCACAGGGACAATTGCATCATCGGCAGCAGCAAGGCTCATCCATGTAAGCATGCCGAGATTGGGAGGTGCATCGATCACGATCCAGTCGTAGTCCTCACGGACAGGATCAATGGCTTCCCGTAGCGCGGCGTCAAAACCGGGTTCTCTCCGGCCGTCCGTTTCGGCTAGGTCAATATGGCTGGCGATGAAATCGAAAGGCAGTTCGCGTCCGTCTGGTAGCGTGCCCGCCGCAACCACGATCTCAGAAAGGGGTTTTCCACCAAGGATGAGGTGAGCGGTCGTTTTGCCTTGATGATAAAGTTCAACACTGGCGCCAGCGAGTATCCCGGCTGTAGCTGTGGCTTGTGGATCCATATCAATGAGAAGAACGCGCCCTCCCAGTGATGACAACGCGTATGCGAGGTTGAGCGATGACGTTGTTTTCCCAACGCCGCCTTTTTGGTTTGCCAGCACAAGTATTCTTGCAGAATCTTGAACTGCGCCAGCCATATTACGTATCACCTCGGCGACATCATCCGGGATTGGTTCTTTATCGTTTTCCCACCGGCTAATCTTGGGCTTATCATAGCTTCGGCCAAGTCTGCGGTTGAGTTCATCTTTGATGTCGGCCTGACTTAATCGCAAAGTCAGTCGGCTATTTCGAAATGTTTGACCGTTCATTATGGCTTCCCCAGACAGACTTTTGATGCGTAAAATAGCATCAACGTCAACGATGATGGTTGATGTTGATTGTTATCAGTCTTTCTTGTCAAGGAAAAAATCGACGGCATATGGGCTGATATGAAGCCCTAAATTGGTCTTCGAGAGATACGATCAATGTTGCCTGCTTCTCGTCAAACATCTAATCCGGCCCAGGTGCGGCATGACTGAAGTGGCAACTTAGGACCATGTTATAGATTACTTGTGTCTTGAATGAGGCTTTGTCAAAGCGGACGAATCATTAAAACGAGGCATAAATCAGCCGAGGAGATAGCGATCAAAGATATAATGGAGGATGATATTTTGCTGTGCGACGTGTTACGATAGTCTTCTGGTTCTAGTTCATCCTTATGCTCAATGTTCGGACGTCAGAACATTCTCAGGCGGAATTTGTAAGATCATTCTTGGATGGGAGTAATACATTCCATCGCAAAATGCGTGAACTTCAGGGCATTGGAGCAGATGCTGATGTTCGGACGTCAGAACATCAGATGGCGCGTACCGGATTTTTATGAGCAGTGGTTCTGGACGTCGTTGGTCATCGAGATCGTGGTCGGTTCCTTGATTGCACTCCCCCCAAGTTCAGGAAACCTATCGAACATGCATTCACCCTGACTGGGGACTTGGATAATGCGTCGTTTTTCCTCATCGTCCACTACGAGCGATCGCAAGGCGTGCTATGTCGATGAGGGGGCAGCAACCAATTCCGCTGTCTTCATGTGGCCGACGTTTCATCCGAAAGATCGTCATGGAACGTACTCGCTGCAGTGAGACGTTCGCTGGACATGGTAAGACTGAGCATTGCCGCACCTTGGCGGCTCTAGCCTATGACAGCAAGACGGATCGCAGCATCGGGATAGACCAGGACGCTGCCATGGCGCTCATCCTCAAATGTTCAGGAGGCCGACCTGTTAATCATGTGGAGATGACGATACGGTACAAGCGGATCATCGACGTTCTTTTTCAAGGCATGAAAGAAGTGAGAGATAGGTCACGCTGCTACATATGCCGTTTTGCTTTGAACTAGAGCATAATCTGATCTAATAGGTTCATTTTAAGATTCCCATACTGGTCGAAATCTGATTCATACTATGTGCCGGTATGGAGGCCGGCCCGTATGACCCGAGCCCTGTCTGCTGACCTTCGCCGCCGCACGATTGCGGCTGTTGCCTCTGGCATGACCCGTCGTGCGGCGGCGGTTCGTTTTGGTGTGTCTTCGTCGAGCGTTATCCGCTGGGTTGCCGAGTGGCAGGCCAGCGGTCGTGACCATGCGCTTAAACAGGGCGGTGATCGCCGTTCTCACCGGATTGAAGCGTGGTCAGCCTTCCTGCTGGCCGCGATTGAAACAAAGGCCGATATTTCCCTTGTCGAACTGGCGGAGACACTTGCAGCGGAACACGGTGTCCGCTTTGCGCCGAGTACGATCTGGCGCTGTCTCGACCGTCACGACATGACCATCAAAAAAAACGGCGCACGCCAGCGAGCAGACACGGCCCGACGTCGCACAGCGGCGCGAGGCCTGGTTTGACAGTCAGCCTGACCTTGATCCGGCCCGTCTGATCTTCATCGACGAAACAGCCGTCTCAACGAAGATGGCCCGCCTGCGGGGGCGGTCACAACGGGGCACGCGCTGTCGGATGTCCGTGCCCCACGGGCACTGGAAAACCACGACGTTCATCGGCGGGCTGCGCCTCTCCGGCATGACAGCACCGATGATGCTGGACGGCCCAATGACCGGCGAATGGTTTGCCGCCTATACCCGCAAGGTGCTCGTTCCAACCCTGTCGCCGGGAGACGTCGTCATTCTGGACAATCTGCCCGCCCATAAAGGAGCCGCTGCCCGCGAGGCTGTGGAGGCAGTCGGCGCCAGGTTGTTGTTCCTGCCGCCCTACAGTCCTGATTTCAACCCGATCGAAAACATCTTCGCCAAAATGAAGGCGTGGATCAGACGGGTGGCACCGCGAACCCTCGACGCTCTTCAAAATACCGTCTGTGGAGCAATTGACGATATCTCTCATCGCCAGGCCGCAGCGTGCTTCACCGCCGCTGGATATGAACTAGACTGATCGGATTATGCT
>NZ_BCTP01000090.1 GCF_001571345.1 Komagataeibacter xylinus NBRC 15237
CACGCCGTTATCGGCCTGATAGAAGGGAATCTTATTCCGAAACATCAGACCGGCCTCTACGGCCAAAATAACGGCCTTCCCGTGCCGCTCCCCGACACGCTGCGCCGTTTCCCGGTCGGCGGAAAGATGGACCATCTGGCGGCGGCCCGGTTTCAGACCATCCCGGAAGATCGAGGGCAGGTTGTCGCGGGCGGTGCCGTGCCAGAGCCGATCGGGCGGCTGGACGGCGGGCAAGTCGAGATCAACCGGCAGGGAATGGCCCTGTGCGGCCCGGATACGCAGGCCGTCCGGTGAGAGGGTGAAGCGCCGCTTGTCGTTCATCTCGACCACCCGTTGCAGGGTGGCGAGGTCGAACGGCTTGCCTGCCCGCTTCGCCAGCCGGATCAGGTCGGGCACGTTCGCCCAGCCCTGCCCGTCCAGCGTCAGGCCGATCCGTTCCGGCTCATGTCGCAGGATCAGGGACAGCAGCCGGGCGACTTCGGAATCCTTCATCGGATGGCCGAAAAAGGCGTGGATGCTCCGAACACTTTCATAGAACAAACCCTCTACAGGCACCGGAAATCTGCGGTTTTTTAGGCATGTCGGGTCGTATCGACCTGTGTTGATTCATGTCGAGTTGGTCCTATCCGTGTCGGATTGTCACGGCTTGGGTTCATCCTTACCGATTAGCCATGCCTTAAACTCATCCCGGTGGCTTGGATGTATCCAACCAGAGACGCGCACTAACCCCTTAGCTCGTTGTTCTTCCCTGTGTTTTTCAGAGCGCGCCCGATTTTGCGCCATCATGACGCGGTAGCGTTCGGCAAGGTCGGCATCATCGTTTTTTCTTGCTTCAGACACGGTTTTGCAGTCCTCTTTTGATCCCGAGCATTAAGCGAGGGCGCACATATGGATTACTAACGTAATCCGTGCGGTGTTGGCAACACACTGAAAGCGTTAGCGGTAACGGTGGCAATCTATAGCGTAAACGTGTCGGCTATCGGGAAAGGCACACAGAAGCAGGCGGGAACGGCTGGCGCTCATGTCAGCTACATCACCCGCTCGACCGCTGCCGTTGCGGTGTTGGCCGAACGGATGCCGACTGCCCGGATCGGCTCACGGGGGGGTGCCGCCCGGAAGTGGCTGGACGAGCAGGAGCAGGCCGACCGGAAAAACGGGCGCGTTGTCACCAAGGTCATGGTCGCCCTGCCGCACGAACTGACCGACGAGCAACGCGGCGACCTGGTGCGGGACTTCTGCGAACGTATGACCGCTGGCCGTGGCAGTTGGCTGGCTGCTATCCATCGACCGTCCGGAGACGATGCCCGGAACCATCACGCTCACATCGTCCTACGCGACAAGGATTTCGAGACCGGCAAGGTGGTTGTGGGTCTCTCGAATGCCAAGTCGGTGGATCTGATTCGGACGGAGTGGGAGCGGTTCGCCAATGCTGCCCTTGAGGCGGCCGGAGAAGTTGCGAGGATCGACCGGCGCAGTCTGGCCGATCAAGGGGAGACCAGAGAACCGGGGTCGCATGTCGGCCCTGCTGTGACGGCCATAGAGCGGCGTGGAGAGGTGAGTGCCGTTCGCGTTCGGGTCGTGTGTCAGAAGAGCGAGAAACAGCCCAAACCTTTGCGGCTCTCCGATCTGATTTTCGATGATGACCCCGAACAGGAAGTGCAAGACCTAGACGAGTGGCTCGCTTATCAGGAACGGCTTGAAGCCGAAGCTGAGCAGCAGAGAAGGGAAGCCATCAAATTCCAGAATACGAAACGCCGAGAGATTCTGAAAGAGGCTTCGGAACTGGCGGAGCGTGTCAAAGGCCCGGTTGAAGACATGGAGCGATGGAACAGCCAGCGGAACGTGTGGGATTGGGAAGAACTCAATCCGGATTGGGTCAGTGGCAGGCGTGACGAATTTTCCCGCCTGAAGATGCGGGCTGATGAGCTAATGCTGCCGGTGGCGCCACGGGGATGGCTTGCGCTTCTCCGGCCAATATTTGAGCTTTTACAAAGTCTAATGGAGCGTATGCAGCGGCTGCTGCCAGACCAAGATGCCAAGTGGAATGACGACTTGGACAACAGGCCGAAGATGTAACAGCGATATGAGTTAGCCGTCTATCGGTCTTGAGAACTGTGCCAGATGCGCAGGATTTCGACCGTTGAATCTGCGATGCGATAGACGATTATATACGGCCAGCAGGACACCAGTTCTCGCGTGCCATGGACAAGGCCCGGTCGGCCTCGTTCCGGTAGATATTCGAGACGGTCACAGGCCGCGACTATCTGAATAGCAACACGGCTTGCTGCTGCGGGGTTTTCTTCCCCTATGTGATTTCTAATCCGTTGGAGGTCATCGACCGCTGGATCGGTAATATCAACGATGAAATTTTGCACGATTACCCGCGCTGTGGTGCAGGTTTTTCGTGTTCCGTACCCCAAGAGAGGAGCCAGTTACGCACCTCAGAATAGGGACGCTTACGCCCTTCATCTGCGGCGCGGATTCCGTCTCGAACGGCGTCAGCAAAGGCTGTCGTCTCGGCGTCGTCATGCTGGACAATCGGGTGTGCGCTCATCATGCCGCTCCTGTCGCTCAATTAAGTTTAGGCATCGATCCTACCGGAAAACGGTAGTTTTATCTGCTAAAATCTCTTTGCTTTCTGAGCAAGCAGGGTAACTCGGCACAAGGTTGGTGCAAATCCGGACCGAGCGCAGCGCGGGAGCGCCATAGGTCGCTGAAGGGGTCCGAGGAATGGAGACTAAGAGGTTGAATAATAGGAATGATGAGTAATTATTTTTGTGTTACTACGTTATTATATATGAATACTAACTATGGAGAAATAGCATGACAATAAATGAATATTTAAATTTATTAATAAAAGAGATAAGAAATAGTGGTAATGAAGGTATGGCTATAGAAATAATAAAAAAAGCTCAAATAAACATTACTAAGTCTAAAATAAGAAAAGAAACTGAAGACAAGTTCTGGATTGATTTATACAATAAAATTGGTATTGAAGACCAGCTTTCTACAGAAAGTTATGGTGTTTCTGCGTTATCAAATATTATTTCGGCCGTTAAATCTGAAATTTCTAAGAAAGTTTAATTATGTCCACTGATAATTATAATTTATATTCATTAATAGTTAGTTTATTATCATCAATAATTGCGTTGATTATGCTGTTTTTGGCATATAAACAGTTAAAAGAATTAAATGGTCAGGTTACTATTGCTGTAAAAGCTAATTCAATCAGCAGTTTAAACACACTTCTTTCTTTAGAAGATCATATATCTCAGATGAGGAAAGAGTTTTCTAAGGATTTAATTAGTGTTCTTGAATGCAAGAAAACAGGAGGAGACACTAGTATTTTAGAATTGAAGTTAGATGAATCAAAGCAAATGTATTTTAATTCTTTGGATAGATTGTGTTTTTGTGTTAAAAAAAATATGCTTGATGATGATGACGCAAGAAAAGATTATAAAGAAGCAATATCTTCGTTGATAAAACAATATCCAGAAGATTTTGGTCCAAGCTCAACTTATTCAAATATACTAATAGTATACGAATCTTGGAGAGATAAATAATCTATTATTACTGAGATGCACGAAATATTTGAAGAATTGCAACACTGATTGGCGAAAGAGCGTGGCTTATCATGCGGCGCCAGTCGGCTGGTCAGACCAGAAGCATAGCACACTCATCACCAGAACCACCATTTGCGTGGCCGTGATTCGGCCAGCTTCTGGGCTAATTCGCGCCAGTGATCGCGGTCAGCCTCGACGGTCGCCCGGAGCGTCTTTTCGGCTTCGAGTTCGGCCTTCACGCGCACCAGTTCGAGCGTATCTTGAGCGATTGGATCGGGGTGTGCAGGGGTGTGCGCATGGTGTGCATCGACCGCTTCCTGCACACTGTGCGCACACTGTGCAGGGTGTGCAGAAAGCCATGCGTTCAGATCGTCATTTTTGATCCGCCACTGGTTCTTGTTGTCCCGAAAAGCCTGCAAATCTCCAGATTTTATGGCACGCATGATCGTCCATCGGGAGACATCAGCCACCTGTGCAGCCTGTGCAGGCGACATGTGCGCAGGGGTGTGCGCGCTCACTGTGCAGGATCGTCGCGGCTGGTGGCAGGCAAGTCGGCTTCCAGACCATCAAGAGATGGCTGGGAAGGGGGCGGCATACCGGGGCCGGTCGGTAACTGGCGTTCGCCTTTGAACATGGCCGGGATGGATTCAAGCGGAAGGAGGTCGTCTAGGGTTTCGGCGTCTGGCTGTTCTGTGGCTGAGACCACGACCGCAGCATCGAATAGAGCGTAACGCTGTCCAGCTCTTGCCCCGGACCATGCAACCCTACGGTTCACGATGTAGGCGTTGGCAGTACCGGTCGGGCCGATCTGACGGACATCAATCCAGTTTCCGGACCGAAGGGTATCGAGTGCCCGTTGAAGCGTTGCTCGGGAGCACGCGCATAATTCAGCAAGCGTTTTTTGCGACACGACCACAGCATTATTGCGACCCATGTGATGCACCAGCGTCATCATCACAGATGCAGCGCGAGGGTTTTCCATCCCTAACCGTGACCAGCGTTCTAATGCTGCTCGTTCGACCTGCACCCATGAGCCGGATGGAGCTGTTGTCACTCCTAATTCTCGAGTCTTCACCACATCACCCTATGCCTTCGCACCTATGAGGCAGGGGTGCCTCATAGGTGCAAGAAAAAACACCCGAAAGGAAATATATCTGCTCATCGCGTGAGCAGATTTCGTTCAAGTTCATTAGCTAAATTTTTTCAAAAATAAAATAAATATCGCCATTGAATGAGCGGATTTCGCTCAAACCTGCCTCACCAGCTATGAGGCAGGGGTGCCTCATAGCTGGTGAGGCACCCCCCCCCAATAACATTATGATAAACAACAATTTTTTTCGTTTCTCTTTCTATGATCTTAAGGGCCGTCCACGAAGCCCACGGGACGAGGCCCGCGAACGCCCTCGTGAGCGGTAGCGGGCCTCGGGTCCTGTGGACCCTCGGGGGCGGATCAGAGACCTTTTTGACAGGGAGTTATCCACACCAGACGCCTTCGGCGGCCTACGGCGCTCCCGCGCTGCGCTCGCTCTGGTGCTGCAAGGTCAGCAGAACCGAGTCAGATGGCATTTGCTCAAGGGGAATGAATGTGTGGGGACAGTCCGTTCTTCCCGTCAGAACGCCAGATAGGCCGGAGAGACGCTAGGAACGAGCCA
>NZ_BCTP01000091.1 GCF_001571345.1 Komagataeibacter xylinus NBRC 15237
GTATTCCACAAAGCCGGGATGCCGCTTATCGCGAAAACAGGCAGCAAAGCGGCGGCTGAGACCCAGAATGTCATCAGCCTGCTTCACCAGAATGACGCCCCCATCCGAACTCATGCGACCCCCGTCAAAACGGGCCACAACACGCCGTCCACAGGAGGCTGGAAACTCATACGCGCCTGCGCTACACTCTGTCTGCATCGGGTTTTCTTGATGATTATGGAAATTTCTTTTGTGCAAAACAGACTTTTTCATAATCTAACCCGATGTACAACCCTTCCGTGAGATTTCCGCGTCGATCAGAGGCGTGTCCGTTTTCGTACCGGCATGGGACGCATGGGCCAGAAAACGCGGCGGTGTCCCGATGACCGTGATCTGTTCAGTATTGAGGGAGCCAACTGGTCCATTTGGTGCAGCGGCTCCCCCCACCCGCACGGGCCCCAGAGTAATGGGAGCTGCCGCAGGCGCAAGCGTGATACTGTTCGTCCCTGTCTGGCGGAAGGTAACACCGGTGCCGGACAGAAGATGTGCGAGTGCGGTCATGGGGTCATAATCCCCACTGACACCTGGCGAGACGATGCCGGATTCAATGGAGGAGGTATAGACCACCTGCACGCCGGTTCTACGTGAAAAATTCTGCAATGCAGCTCCCAACGGCTGTCGCGCGATGTCAAGGTGCATGACACCTGCCCTGCCCGCCTGTGCCTGCTGTGCCAGCGCAGATGGCCCACCAAAAGTTGAAAGCGCAGTGCCCAGCGCCAATGCCATGGGGATTGTAATGCGACGTCCCGCCGGAGCGATATGCGACAAGTGAAAATCCTTCATGAAAACGACAGACACGAATGCAAATGAGAGTCGTTATTAACCCTTACATTCCTATGACGTTTCCACGGGCGGCCTGCCTAACCCCCTTCGTGTTTTTTTTCAGCCACTCCGCCGCACCAGCACGATATTGCCGGGCAAATGATACAATCTGAGATGTGTTCCGGCCGCCAGCGCACCCAGCGCATCGTCGGGTCTGCGCACATCCACCAATGCCGTGACAGGAGGCAGGTCATCCAGATGGTCCACGACCAGCGTCATGCCCGACCGGTACCGGGCGATGGTTGAAACCGCCATATGCACGGGCACCGCCGTCAGCATAAGTTGCCCGTCCCGCCATGACGCCACCGTGTCCACAGCCACATCCCCCTGCCGGGTGATCTGGCCTGTGCCCTGCCACACCGCGCGCTGCCCTGCCGTCAGGGTGATGGACTGTCCCCCCTCACGCGTGGAGACACGCACCATCCCGCTTTCCACGGTCGTCTCGATCTTACCATCCGCATGGGGATCGATTTCAAACGCGGTGCCGATGTCCTCCGTCACGCTGCCTGCGGCCTCAACCCGAAAGGGACGGGTCGGGTCATGGCGCACGTCAAACCATGCGCGACCGCGCAGCAGTTCAATCGTGCGCGTTCTCACCCCGTAATGCACCGCGACGGCGGCATCGGCATCCAGTACAGTCCGTGTGCCATCCGCCAGCGTGAAGGCGCGTATTTCATGCCCGGTCCAGTGATCGGCATGCAGCCGCATCCATAGGTCAGGACCAACCAGAAAAGCAGCCAGACAGGCAGCCGCAGCCAGTCCCGACGCGGCAAGGACGCAACACCTGCGCCTCCGTCGCATTACGGACTGCCGTACGACAGGCAGCCGCGGGGCAAGATGGTCCCCGATCCGGTCAAGGCTACGCCATAATTTCAGTTCGTGCTGAAAGACCGCATGATGATGCACATCCGCAACCCAGCGCCTGTAGGCCGCCATTTCGGGTTCGGTAATATCACCCGACGCCAGCCGGGCGATCCAGTGCCGGGCTTCCTGAGTCGTTATGCGATCAGATGGTGCGCTGGAACCAGTCATATCTGCTTTCGGAAGGGTTTATGGCCGACCTGGCAGGACAGGGACATTCCGAAGCCCCACATTCCCTTATCCCTGACGGGAAACATCCTGACTGTTACGCGCATCTCCCAACAGGGTGATTGCACGCTTTATATGCTTTTCGACAGTCGTGCGCGAAACCCCCAGCATGACCGCCACCTCACGTAACGGCACGTCTTTCATGCGGTTCAGCCAGAAAATGGTGCGCGTCGGTTCCGGCAAGCGTTCGGCGGCGGCCATGACGCGCTCCAGTTCCTCGCGCGCCAGAAACGCCTGTTCCACATCCGGCGTGCTTTCATCTCCATACAGGATCAACCGCGCTTCAGCCTGCAGGCGCTCGATACGGGCATCAGCACGCCCCTGATCGACCGCCAGATTGGACGCAAGGCGGTACAGATAGGCCCGTCCATTATGGATTGGCGGATTGTCACCCACACGCTGGATACGCAGCCAGAGCGTCTGCAGCAGATCTTCTGCTGCCATGGTCCGACTCATTTTCTGGAACAGGCGGGTCAATGCATTACGTTCGGCCGCGAAGACATTATTCAGTATGAAAAGGTTGTTCGACATGACGCCCGTATCCCTTCGGCCGGATGTTCATGATCCTGACCGCCCGTCTTCCTGGTGTTCCGCCAGACTCATCTCATGAGGATAAGTTGCGAACAGTTATTATCTTCTATCTATCGGAGCCTCCACTTTCAGACAAGTGATGCTGGCCTGCTCATGATTTTCTGTTCGAATGGATATCCTTCCTGGCCGAGGAGATCTGGTCTGAAATCTGATTCACGGACGTGGACTTGTAACGGTTTTGTGCCGGTCCTTCGAGCATTTTAAGCTCATATCAGGAGACCGACGAGACCATGAAGCATACGGAAGATTTCAAGCGCGAGGCCGTGAGGATCGCGTTGAGCAGTGGGCTGTCACGCACGCGCATTGCGGCCGACCTTGGTATTGGCAAATCTACTCTGGGTAAATGGATAGTGGAGTACCGTCCGACCGGGCCGACATCCGAGCCTCAGGGTGACCTGGCCCGCGAAAATGAACGTCTTCGTCTGGAGAACCGGATTCTGCGGGAGGAGAGGGAAATCCTAAAAAAAGCTATCCAGTTCTTCGCGAGCCAAAAGCCATGAGGTTCGCCTTCATCCACGGACATCGGCATGAATGGCCAATCGAGAGGCTGTGCCAGGTCTTGCGGGTCTCGGCACGGGGTTACCGGGCCTGGACATCCCGACCGGCCTGTCAGCGCCAGCGTACCGATCTGAAGGTACTGGCGCATATCCGTGAACATTATGCCCTGAGCAACGGCTCCTACGGACGGCCGCGCATGACCATGGAGCTTAGGGAAGCCGGGCTTGATGTCGGGGAACGTCGTATTGGCCGCCTCATGAAGGACAACGGGATCCGGCCCGTGCGCACCCGTCGCCACAAGGTGACGACCGACAGCCACCGTCAGTCTGACATTGCGGCCAACCTTCTGGACGGTGATTTCCTTTCTGATGGACCCAACCGGAAATGGGCAGGAGATATCAGTTATATCTGGACTGCCGAGGGCTGGCTCTACCTCGCTGTCGTCATCGATCTGTTCAGTCGTCGTGTGATCGGGTGGGCCGTAAGCGACCGGATGAAAAAGGATCTGGCAATCCGTGCCCTGGATATGGCGGTGCGGCTGCGTGACCCGGCGCCCGGCTGCATTTTCCACTCCGATCGTGGCAGCCAGTATGGCTCCTATGATTTCCAGAAAAAGCTGCTGGCCCATGGACTGCTGGCTTCAATGTCCGGAAAAGGAAACTGTTTCGACAACGCTGCTGTCGAAACATTTTTCAAAAGCCTGAAGGCGGAATGGCTCTGGAGACAGAACTGGCCAACCCGCCGTCAGGCTACTGCCGCCATCTTCCAGTATATCAATGGTTTCTACAATCCACGTCGACGCCATTCATATCTGGGCGGCATCAGCCCCCTCGCTTTCGAAGCAAGAGTGGCATAATCACTGCCTGACCGGCACAAAACCGTCACAACTCCAATCCCGTGATGCTCAGAAACATACCTCACAGTATACCGTTTGTCGGAACTTTGCGCTAAATGAAGAATGACCTTAAGGCATAATCCGTGTGCTGGGTAAGTCGCATCAGTGCAGTTCACCGCTTTCCGCGATGGTATCCAGTCGATCACGAACCTTCATCCAAAATATTGCACTATCGAGAAGATTAGCATCGAGGCATCGGTAAATATGATGCACTGATCGTTGTCTAGCTTTTTCTAAAGTGGTTTCCCTCAACATAGCAGCCACCATAGCAGATACTTTCATCTTACATTCCAAACCTTCCTTAAGTTAAGATATAGGAAAATGGTCCTCTGGAATATATACAAAGGATCACATTCCCCGATGCCCCGTGCATAAACGGGTCTATATTTATTTGTTAGGAAACGAGCATGGACGAGGAACTGAATCGGCGCATATCTGTCACCGCAGAGATGGTTGCTGCATATGTGTCGAAAAATACGATTGATCCTGAAAAACTGCCTTATCTGATTACAAGCGTATTCCAGTCATTGTCTCCGAAAGCGGAGCCTGTTTCAGAGCTGCCGACCCCAGCGGTCCCTATTAAGCGGTCTGTATTTCCCGATTACATTATCTGCCTTGAGGACGGAAAAAAACTGAAGATGCTCAAGCGTCACCTCAGTGTTGCCTATGGCATGACGCCGGAACAGTATCGGGCAAAATGGGGCCTGCCTGTGGAATACCCAATGGTCGCGCCTAACTATGCCAATCGCCGCTCAGAACTGGCGCGAGAGATGGGATTGGGACGAGAGATTACCGCAACCCACGAGCCAAAGATCGCTAAACGTGGCCGTAGAAGAAAGGGGGCTTAACAGCCCCCTCCCCTAGAGGGTGTGTTATGCACCTTGCATGAGTATAGCAGCATTTCTCATGCAAGAAGCGCGCGAACGCTATTATCTAAAATTTTGCTTCCGTTTTCTGTGTCGTACCCATCTTGCCGTATCAATAACAAAATGCGGAATTATGTTCCGTACGAATATTTCTGCTCTCTGCATGGTCGATTGTCTGCTGTTGGATAGATAGATCGTGCTTTGTTCCGTCCTGTCAGCTTTTATTTTGGGTGCCGTGTAAAAATATGTAATGAGTGTCCGCCGCAGATATCCTGTTCGCGCGGCCTGGGGGTGTCCATGCCATGAATCAGGCGACTGGAGCATGAGAACGCTGCGCCCGAACCGGGGAACAATTTTTCTGACAGGCCGGGTTGGATTTTTCTGCCACAGTTCCAGTTGGCCGCCATATTCCGGCTTCCAGTCATGATTGAGGT
>NZ_BCTP01000092.1 GCF_001571345.1 Komagataeibacter xylinus NBRC 15237
TGCCAAATGTCTGTGAGACGGTTCCTCCCATCACATCATCCGGGTCTGAAGAATGATAGGTCAGTGCACCACCCAGTGTTGTTGTCGAAGGTACATCGAGCGCGCCACCACCCTGCGAAAGCGACATACTTGAAATATTATCCTGTATGATGGCCTCGTTGACATCCAGGCCATTATATTCCTGAAATGCCTGATCTCCCATGGGAATACCATCAAGTGTCGCATCGATCTGGCTCTGGTTGAAGCCACGGACGTATAATGTATTTGCCCATGTATCCAACCCGAATGGATCATCAGATGTAAAGCTAACACCCGGTGTCGTTGCTGAAAGTATTTGCAAAGGACTTGTTCCGGGCACCGCGATATCCATCTTTGCGCGCGAGAGGGTGTGCTCCGGGCCTTCATGAAGGGTACGTGATGCTGAAACGCTCAGTGATTCAGGCTTATCGACATTATGCGATGTATTGCTACCAGAGGCGCGTGTATGCTTCCCCTGCTTTGTCTCCGCGCCATATACAGCCCCGGGAAAAAAGACATTCTCGGAAGCACACAACATCAGAACCATGGCAAGTTTTAGCCTGGGATGACATCTGATCCAGTAATTCATGTCTTTCTCCACACATTTACATTTCATATATTTATTATACTAACGATTCGGTATCTCTTCTATTTCCTGCATACGTCCGGCAACATTGCTTCTTGTTTCAGATAGAAGGGCTGCAGCAAGCATTTCTACCTGTATCAGGCCTGGAACCATTGTTCCCAAAGGAGAACTCAGTTCTATATGCGCACTAAAAACAATATCGGAAAATTTTGATATTGGAGACTGCCATGTATCTGTAAATAATATTATTCTTGCTTTTTTATTATGAAAAAATTGCGCGACATCAATAGTACTGGATTGATATCTTCTGTAGTCAAATACGACCAGGATGTCCTCTTTTTGAACATCAGCCATGTATTCTTCATCAAATTGCGAAAATATGGATATCACGCGCGGCCTGACCAGCCTAAAGTAATGGCAGGCCAACGATGCCAGATGACGGCTTGCCCGCCCGCCCATGCAATAGACTGTTCTTTTTTCGTCTACAATCATTGCTACCGCGCGCTGCAGGGACTCCGGAAGCTGTCCATCCTTGAAATCATTCAGTATTGTAAACAGATCAGACAAAAATGTTTTTTGCGAGGAGGCGATATCATCCTGATCTGAAGGCTGGGTTTTCAACGAACGTAAAGGCGAGAATATTTCTCCTCCTACTTCATCAACGACCGCCCTACGGAAAATATCATAATTTTCGTAACCTAATTTTGTTATTGTCCTTGAAACAGTTGGCAGGCTGACATTGGAAATCATCGCGATTGATGACATAGTTCCCAGTACAGATTTTGGATAATAATCGACAATGGCACGCAGAACTTTCAGCTCTGCCCGCGTCAAAGACTTTCCCTTCGATATTATCTCTTCTTTTACTGACATTATCTGTACCGCCAAATGTTATTTTGTTGACGTTATTGGTTAAGATCACATCAACATGGCTTCTGATCTGGAAACACATATAGATGCATTCTCGAAACAATATGTTTTAAAAATCACAGAGTCAAATAAATTCGTGTTTTTGAAAACCAATTAATGGAATCGGCAAAAAACTATATTATAACATCCATATCAATGCTTTACGCAGTCTGATGCTAGTCCAGCACATCCGTTTCGACACGCATTGTGTGGCATTTTCCTCATACCCATCTGCGTGCACATATGTTTCAGTCCCCCACTTCAGGCAGGATTACCGGGCGTCGATAAATCCCGCTGCCACGCAAAGCCTGCCAACACAGGCAGCATTCAATGGCAGATAAAGACAAACCGGCCCCAAGAGCAGACCGCGTCCGTCTGCCCTTAGTGTCTGACCAAAAATGAGTTGAGTGATTTTAGCAGGTTATGATTCATGGTTTTGCAAGAACCTGGTGAGCTCAAGATGGTCTGGACTGGAATCAGCCGCGCGTAGTATCAAAGGGACGATCTTGAGTATGCCAAGCGACCTTCACGATGCGAAGTGGGCGCTGATGCCCGAAAGGAAGCGATTGGGGAGACCATGACGTACGGATTTGTGCCGGGTCATGCAGGCAATCCTCCATACCGTCACCACGGGTTGTCAATGGCGACAATCGCCTCGTCACTTTCCAGCCTTAACGACCCTGCAGGGCTATTTCTGCCGCTGGATCCGCGAGGGACAATGGGAAACCATGAACCATATTCTCGTGACCCTGTCGCGTGAGCAGGACGGCCGAGACGCTACGCCTTGGGTGGGTATTTTTGACAGCCAGTCGGTTAAAACCGCTGAAAACGGCGGCCCACGCGGTTATGACGCGGGCAAGAAAATCAGGGGCCGCAAGCAGCACATCACGACCGACACATTGGGTCATGTCGTGGCAGCTGTCGTACATCCCGCCGACGTTCAGGATCGTGACGGCAGGTATGCTGGCAAGACGTTGCGTCGTGCGCTGGCTGAACGTGGCCAATGGACGATCGAAATCTTCAAGCGCGGCGATCGGGCCGAAGGCTTCATCGTCCTGACGAAACGCTGGATCGGGGAACGCAGCTTTGCATGGCTCTAACGCTGCTGCCGTCTCACGAAGGATATCGAGGCAACAGTTTCGTCATCCTGCGCGTGGTTGATGATCCGCCATATTCGCGAAATGCTAAGGGCAATCAATCAAACCGCTTTCTGTTTCAGGCTCTTGTGGCCAGGTCAATGGCAATGGCCGCAGGCGGGCCTTCTGGCACGTCACCCCCCATGTCGCACCCGCCAGGCCGCCCAAAACCACCAGCAGCGACGCGCCCCATACCAGCCTGGCGCGCCTGTCAGCGTGCCGCAGGCTGGAGGCATGCCATGGCGCAAAGGAAGCTGTCGCATCATGAGATTGAAAAACGCGGGGCATCAGGGTGCCATACTCCCCTCACCCGTCTTTTGCAGATTGACCACCGCAACCTTGAGGTAGCCCGCAGCACGCAGCTGGTCCATCACGCCCATCAGCGTGCCGTAATCCACGGTTTTATCCGCCCGCAGGAGAATGCGCGCGTCACGATTGCCCTGCGTTGTGGCGGCAAGGGCGTCGGGCAGGCTGTCTTCTGTCACGTTAGTCTCGCCCAATGCCAGCCCGTGATCGGCCTTTACGGTGAGGAAGACCGGGGCATCAGGGCGTGGCGCGGGCATCATGCAGGGCGTAGCCGCGCAGCACGGCATCGCCCTGCGCCGCGCGCCCCAGATCGCGCGAGACCAGGCGCATGACCAGCGCGGTGAGATCGGCCACCTGCGCCCGGCACCCTACCGACTGGCGCATGATATGGTTATAGATCACCACCGCCGGTATGGCGGCAACAAGGCCGAGTGCCGTGGCCAGCAGGGCCTCGGCAATGCCGGGGGCCACGACCGCAAGGCTCGTGGCCCGGCTGGCCGCAATGCCGGTAAAGGCGCTCATGATGCCCCACACCGTGCCAAACAGCCCGATAAAGGGGGCAGTCGCGCCAATGGTGGCCAGCAGGCCGGTGCCGCACATGAACCGCCGCCCCTCGGCAGCCTCCAGTCGTTCAAGATGCAGCGTGATGCGTTCCTTCATCCCCTCCGCATCACTCTCGATATCGCGCGACTGCCTGCGCTCGGCCTGCACTGCTGCAAGCAGGGTGCGGGCAATGCGGCAGGCGGGCGCGCCATCAGCGCTATCCGCCACCGATGCGCATTCATCCAATGCAGCGACGGCGCGGCGCATCTGCCTGCGCGCCAGCAGGAGTTCGACGGTTTTGGCAATCAGGATAGTCCATGTGACGAGGCTACATGCGACGAGCACAAGCATGACGCCGCGCACCACGGACCCCGCATTCACAAACATCTCCCACGCGGAGAATGACATGGCCGCGGAAAGGACTCGTGGCATAAATAAATCCTGGCTTTTTACGCTATGAATACAATAACGGCATGTATGCCTGCCGGTCAGGAAACACGATCATGCCTGACACAACGGAACAGCACGCCCGCGCCCGCAGGGGCATGCCGCACCAGCAGATGGCAAATTCCGGCACATTATGCAAGTGATAATTAATATCAATTGTTGATGCCGTAGCACCGGCACCCGTCATGCCACGGCCCTGATCGCTACATTGCCTTTGATAATACAAGTCTCTTTACGTTTCCTGGCACCTGCCTCATGCTATCATTACATATTATTTCATGATTTCCGTGCATTTATTCTTTACAGGTTCATGTTGAAATCAAGCAACACTTCACTCTGTTCTTTGTTATAATAATGATAATTATTTGCATATCGTGTTGCGAGTAATTATCAAAACATCCGTTTCCGTCATCATAATCAAGCAACGCACCCACGATCAGGGTGCAACAGGAGTGGTGAATTGAGCCAGCCAGAACTCTCCCCCGCCAGAGCACAAGGGCACGGGCTTCGCGTTGCCGTGGCGCTGGGCATGTCGGTCGGCCTCGGCGCGGGCGCGGATGAAGCCCATGCCGATGCCCCGCCCGCACCGACTGATACAGCCGACAGCACCATCAAACTTTCCGCCGTGCGCGTGGGCGGTACGGCACAAGATGCAGATGCGGGCATTGAATCGGGCAACACCAATAGCGAGACCCTGCATATCGCGCGCATGCCCGCCAGCGTGCGCGATACGCCCCAGACCATTACCGTCGTGCCGCAGGAACTGATCAAGCAGCAGCGCGCCTTCACGCTCGACCAGGCGCTGACCAACGTGCCGGGCATTACCCTTTCCACCGGCGAGGGCGCGGGCGGCCTGAATGGCGACCAGTTCCGCATTCGCGGGCTGCAGGCGCGTCAGGATATCTATACCGATGGCCTGCGTGATTTTGGCACCTATACGCGCGATACGTTCAATACCGAGAGCGTCGAGGTCATCAAAGGCCCATCGGGCGAATATTTCGGCGCGGGCAATGTGGGCGGTGTCATCAACCAGAGCCAGAAACACGCCCATGCGGGCAACAGCTACAGCTATGACCAGACTTTTGGCAGCGGGCCGCTCTTTCGCGGCGTGGGCGACATCAACTACCAGATCAATGAGGACATGGCCATTCGCATCAATGGCATGTTCAACAAACAGGATGTGGTTGACCGCGATAACGTGACATCGAACCGCTACGGTGCCGCGGTCGATTTTGGCGTGGGGCTGCGCAGCAAGACCTCGTGGCACCTG
>NZ_BCTP01000093.1 GCF_001571345.1 Komagataeibacter xylinus NBRC 15237
AACTACCAAACCCTTCCAACTGCTGGAAGATACGTTCGGCGAAGGTCTCGGGATAGCCCCGCGTCGTCATCCCCTGGATCAGCCGCGTGCGGAAGCGTCAGACCGTGCCGGTATTCTTGAACGTCGCCGTGGCGCGGCGTAGCTGGTCGGCCTCGGATGCTGAAAACCCGGCGCAGACCATGGCCACCTGCATCACCTGTTCCTGAAATTGCGGAATGCCCAGCGTCTTCTTGATTACCTTTTCCAGTTCCGGCGTCGGGTAGACTTCCTTTTCCTACCCGGGGTGAGTGCTGGTTGTAATCTCCCCAAATGTGCTGGTCGAAAACTCCCCGGTTCCGATGCCGGTGGGGACAACATCGCTGACGCCATGACCCTCATCGAAAGCGCAAAACTCTCAGGCCTCAACCCGCACGATTACCTTACCGATGTTCTGGCCCGTATCAACGAGCACAAGATCAACCGGCTCCACGAACTGTTGCCATGGAACTGGCAACCCATGACAGATCTTCACAAACAGGCCGCATGATCAACGGCGGGCTTAAGCGGCCGGTTACGCGGATCGCAATGTTCCCGCCCGATCACGGGGGATGTCCAGCCGTACCCGACCGGCATCCCGTCAGCACCGTCTTCTGCCCATAGCCATTGCGACAGTTCGGGCGACCAGCCACAGCCTCGCCGTCCAGGTGGTGGTCCAGTTCGGCGTTGAGCAACCGCTCCGCCAGGACTTTCTTCATATCGCCCAGAAGGGCATCTGCGTCTGACATCGTGCGGACCACGCGGCCAGCCAGAACCTGGTCCAGAACATCGTCAGCGATGATGGGTTTCTTGCGTCGGGCCATGATGCTGCTCCTTCTTTCGCATCAAACGCCCAAACACGAAATTTAGGATAGGCCCAGGCCGAGGAAACGCATAAAAGACAGGCGGTCGTTGATCAGGTATTCCGTCCGCTCGTCGGAGAGATTGTTCAGCATCTGGATCACCAGAATCCTGAACTTCAGAACCGCATCAAAGGGCGGACGGCCGCCTTTGCTCCCATCCGCATAGGCCAGAGCCTTGTCCAGATCAGGTCGAAACACCTTAAAATCCACACTCCGGGAAAATGCTTCAAGCTGATCGCCCAGCCCGCTCAGGCGAGCCAGACGCTCTCCAACATCAAAGAAACCCAGCTGCTTCATGCCACTATTCCCTCACCAAGACACAAGGTAGGAAATCACAGAAGGATACTCAAAACCAAAGGGGGTTCGAATCCTCTACTTAATATTAATATTTTATAATTACAATAATGGTGTTGTTAAATATTATTTACCACACTTTACATATTAATTTTATACCTTCTTTTATATCAGTTTTTAACAGTTCTTCTTCTTCTTCGTTTAACCACGCAGCACGCGGAATGGGATCGTTTCTTATTTGAGAAAAAATTTCTCTATTTTTAGCAACACTAGCGTTGTCTCTATAAGATTCGACATCAAATGTCTGGACTGCTCCAGTAATCATGCAGTTTTCTTTTGTGTATCCATCTTCCTGAGGAACTTTTATATATCCAAATCCAGAATTTCTTAATCTCGTCGTCCATTCTCCATCTTCTATGCCATATCCTTTGAATCTCGTATCAAAATATCCTACTTTTTTAAGAGATTTTATGGAAACACCAGCACATTGCGAAGTTATTTTCATACATGCATAGGGATTGTCTGGTGTGCCTTCTCCTTGTGAGATTCCATCAGCTATTTTAGGGTGAGCATATGTTACATAGCCAAAATTTTTCACAGCCTTTACCCACAACTGTTCCCATCCTGGATATATTGGCATAGTATCATCTTCTAGCATAATAATAGTATCTGAATCTGTGAATTCAGATAAAGCATATAACGCTCTATTTTTATTAAATGCTATCCCTTTATTGCAACTGCCAATAACCGAAACACCATGATTTTTGCATATGTTTATAGTATTGTCTAAGCTGCCATCATTAGCAACAACAAGATGGTAAGGGGATTTAGTAAATTTTTTTATAGAAAATAATATTCTATCAAGATGTTTTGAACGATTATATGTTGAAATACCTATCCCAATAACCATCTTAACTCTCCGATAGTGACATTAATACAAGCATATGCTTATACATTGGATGATGACATACATGGCAAAGCATTCTATACAACATATACGACAAAAAACAAGAAGAATAAAAATGGAATCAAAGATCGATTTGGGATAATGTTTCACCTATCAACAGTCTGCTATCTTTCATGTTAGCAGCCGGTCGGGTTGGGCATTTTGCGGCTGATAACGCCGAGGCTGACCCGGCTTATGCCGCGTGAAGCCGCGCCATTCTTTTGCAGTTATATGCGAGTGCAACGAGGGTCCATTCGGTCGTGACTTTTGCAAGGCCACGCAGGCTGAACTTTCTGAAGCCCATGATGCTTTTGATAATTCCAAAGACCGGCTCCACGGTCTGTTTTCGTAGTCTGTAAACATCTCCGGCTTCTGTGGTTTCCAGCCTGTCCTTCATGGCGAGCCGCCAGGGTTCGGTTATCCGGCGTGGCTCCTTTGCTTCGGGATGGGGTCTGAAGTCGTAAGGCCTGCGGGCACAGGGCCGTCCGATGGCGACCAGCGGATCGATGCCTTTTTTCCGCAGGTCCCGGACCGCCTGCCCGCTGGCGTAACCGGTGTCGGCGAGCACTGTCTTTGGGAGACCGATCGTGTGTTCCATCGACAGCACCGTGTCGGCAAAGGATGGCGCGTCCGCTGACGTGGCGAGAACGTCGGTTGTCACGATCAGCTGGCTGCCTTCGGCGCAGACCACGGCCTGGGCATTGTAAGCCTGCCGGAACTCGTGGGCGTCCGAACGCCGCATGAGGCGGCTGTCGGGATCGGTCAGACTGATCTGCCGGTCGGGTGGTGGTTCATCATCCGGCGGTTTCGGCGCCCGGCCGCGACGCCCTGTTTTTGCGTCACGCACCGCCTTCTTTTTCTCGTATGCCGGTCGCGCCGCCTCGGCCTGCGCCTTCGCATCTGCTTCCAGCCGGGCGCAGGCTCCGTCCAGCTTCGCTTTCAGCGTTTCCCGTCGGGCAAGCTCTTCCGGCAATGCCTGCGGATCTCTGTCTGTGGCATCCGCGTGCTCCGCCTGGTCCATCAGTTTCGCGATATCCACCGCCAGCTGTTCGCGCAGCGCCCTGATCCGGTCGTAGCGCAGGGAACGGTATTTCGAAGCGTCGGCATCGATTTTCGTGCCGTCAATCGATACTACACCCAGACGCAGCAGACCCGTCTCGCGCGCCAGAAGCAGGACCTGTGCAAATTCAGCTTCAATGGCGCCCCTGTTCGTCCGCCGGAAAGTGGCAATCGTGTCGTGATCCGGATGCAGGTTCGCCGCCACGAAGCGTATGCCGATGTCGCGATATGTCGCCCGCTCGATCCGGCGTGAGGAAAACAGCCCGTTCGCATAGCTGAAGATCAGAAGGGCCAGCATCAGACGCGGATGGTACTGTGCCTTGCCACCCGTGCGTACTGGCACGCAGAACGCATTCATCGGAACCCGCTCGACGGCGGCTACAACGAAATGCGCCATATCGTCAGCAGGAAGCCACGACTTCAGATCAGGCGGCAGAAGATACGGCTGAGACCGGTCAAACGGGATGAAGCTGCTCATCTCACCACCTTACAACCTTACCCCTTCACAGAGTACCCCAACCCGACAGGCTGCTAAGAGCCCGATCCGAAAGTTTTTCAAGCTTGATAATGCCTTGCTGTCCGTCGTGTGAGCATGCGGATCGAGGCGATCAATGTCCATGCGGTTGAGGAAGCAATGGACTTTTCCCAATCTTTGGCGAGCCGCCTGCACCGTCCCAGCCAGGCGAATGTCCGTTCAACCACCCAGCGTCGCGGCAGGATCTGAAAGCCTTTCACCGTATCGGACCGCCTGATGATTTCGACCGTCCATTTTCCCATGGAGGCGAGCGCGGATCGCAATTTCTCGCCAGCATAGCCGCCATCAGCGAAGATGTGGCGCAGCCAGGGAAAGCGCCTGCGTATTGCCGCCAGGACATCAATGGCCCCATCACGATCCTGGATATCGGCGGCATGAACGAGGAGAAAGATCAGGAAGCCGCAGGTATCAGTCACGATATGGCGCTTGCGGCCCTTGACCTTCTTGCCCGCGTCATAGCCCGAAAGCCCGCCGCTTTCCGTAGTTTTCACCGACTGACTGTCAATCACGCCCGCGCTCGGGGAGGCTTCACGCCCCTCGATCTCGCGCAGGGTCATGACCAGCACCGTATTCATGACCTCGAACAACCCGGTATCACGCCAGGCGTAAAAATAGCGCCTGACGGTCGAGATCGGCGGAAAGCATTTCGGCAGCAGGCGCCACGCGCATCCGGCCGAGGCTATGTAGAGCATCGCATTGACCACCTCGCGCATATCCGTCGTGCGAGGGCGACCGCCCCGTTTCGCCGGGGGCACAAATGGCATGATCAAAGCTCATTCCCCGTCCATCATATCCGATGGATATCGCAGTCCTTCCCGGCTATGTTCACGTCGGGCAATACCAGTCCATGTCACCATTCACTCCATCTCTTCGTAAAGACGGATGAATCACAACAGGCTGGTATTGTTCAAAAACTTTCGGATCAGGCTCTAAGGCACACACTACCACCGCTGTGGTGGGGAGACGCAGATCACGGCGAGGGAAACGCGACATTGACAATCGATGCCTCTCCCCGTCGCACCAGTTCAAGGCCAGCCACAAACGTAGCAGCAACAACCGCGCGACGATCAATGATCCTGTCCGGTCCCCTTAAATCCGTTAGGGGCATACAGTCTTCCCATATGCTACGGAAGGTTCCGTTCGCTATTTTTTCACAGACCAGAGTCAGCGCATCTGTCACACACCAGTATGCAGGCAGATTAATCCGATAAACAGGAACGGATGTCTCAATTCGCACCAGTTCCCGTTCCAGCGCAGA
>NZ_BCTP01000094.1:0-2500 GCF_001571345.1 Komagataeibacter xylinus NBRC 15237
CGTACCACTTTAATCGGCGAACAGCCGAACCCTTGGGACCTGCTCCAGCCCCAGGATGTGATGAGCCGACATCGAGGTGCCAAACCTCCCCGTCGATGTGGACTCTTGGGGGAGATCAGCCTGTTATCCCTAGAGTACCTTTTATCCGTTGAGCGATGGCCCTTCCACGCGGGACCACCGGATCACTATGGCCGACTTTCGTCTCTGATCGAGCTGTCACTCTCACAGTCAGGCGGGCTTATGCCATTGCACTCGACAGCCGGTTTCCGACCGGCCTGAGCCCACCATCGCGCGCCTCCGTTACACTTTGGGAGGCGACCGCCCCAGTCAAACTGCCCACCATGCAGGGTCCCGGACCTGGCTAACAGGCCTCGGTTAGACATCAGAAACAGTCAGGGTGGTATTTCAAGGATGGCTCCACCGGAACTGGCGCCCCGGTTTCAAAGCCTCCCACCTATCCTACACAGAATGTCTCTGATGCCACTGCAAAGCTGCAGTAAAGGTTCATAGGGTCTTTCCGTCTGACCGCGGGTACCCCGCATCTTCACGGGGAATTCAATTTCGCTGAGCCGATGCTGGAGACAGCGGGGAAGTCGTTACGCCATTCGTGCAGGTCGGAACTTACCCGACAAGGAATTTCGCTACCTTAGGACCGTTATAGTTACGGCCGCCGTTTACCGGGGCTTCAATTCAGTGCTTGCACACCTCCTCTTAACCTTCCGGCACCGGGCAGGCGTCAGGCCGTATACGTCGTCTCTCGACTTCGCACAGCCCTGTGTTTTTACTAAACAGTCGCTACCCCCTGGTCTGTGCCACCCGCCCATGGTTGCCCACTGACGGGTCTTGCTTATCCCGAAGTTACGCAAGTAATTTGCCTAGTTCCTTCAGCATCGTTCTCTCAAGCGCCTTGGTATTCTCTACCAGTCCACCTGTGTCGGTTTCGGGTACGGTCTATATGCCAGAGCTATTTCCTGGAATACGCCAAAAGCCAGATCAATCCGATAAGACCTGACAACATATTGTATTCGTCACTTCTGGCAGGCCCGGGAATATTTGCCCGGTTTCCATCGACTACGGCTTTCGCCCTCGCCTTAGGGGCCGGCTCACCCTGCGCGGATTAACCTTGCGCAGGAACCCTTGGACTTTCGGCGACAGTGTTTCTCGCACTGTTTGTCGCTACTCATGTCAGCATTCGCACTTCCGATATCTCCAGAGAGGGTCACCCCGTCTCCTTCACAGACCTACGGAACGCTCCGCTACCGCGCATTCATAGAATGCACCCACAGCTTCGGCACGTGGCTTGAGCCCCGTTACATTTTCGGCGCAAGGTTTCTATTAGACCAGTGAGCTATTACGCTTTCTTTAAAGGATGGCTGCTTCTAAGCCAACCTCCTGGTTGTTTTGGAATCCTCACATCCTTTCCCACTTAGCCACGATTTGGGGGCCTTAGCTGGTGGTCTGGGCTGTTTCCCTCTCGACAATGGACCTTAGCACCCACTGTCTGTCTGCCGAGCTCATACTTCCGGGTATTCGGAGTTTGGTTAGGTTTGGTAAGGCTTTGGGCCCCCCTAGCCCATCCAGTGCTCTACCCCCCGGGGTAATACTCGACGGTCTACCTCAATAGATTTCGCGGAGAACCAGCTATTTCCGAGTTTGATTGGCCTTTCACCCCTAGCCACAGCTCATCCCCGACTTTTTCAACAGGCGTGGGTTCGGCCCTCCAGTGCGTGTTACCGCACCTTCAGCCTGGCCATGGCTAGATCACTCGGTTTCGGGTCTTCTGCCAGCAACTCGTCGCCCTATTCAGACTCGCTTTCGCTGCGCCTACACCTAACGGCTTAAGCTTGCTGCAAACAGAAACTCGCTGACCCATTATACAAAAGGTACGCCGTCACCCCATAAGAGGCTCCGACTGCTTGTAGGCATTCGGTTTCAGGTCTATTTCACTCCCCTCGTCGGGGTGCTTTTCACCTTTCCCTCACGGTACTTGTTCACTATCGGTCACCAGGGAGTATTTAGGCTTGGAGGGTGGTCCCCCCATGTTCAGACAGGATTTCACGTGTCCCGCCCTACTCAAGGACTGTTCCTGATATTACGCATACGGGGCTATCACCCGCTATGGCCGGACTTTCCATTCCGTTCTGCTTCTTCAAAAACAGCCACTGGCCTGTTCCGCGTTCGCTCGCCACTACTAGCAGAATCTCAATTGATGTCTTTTCCTCCGGGTACTTAGATGTTTCAGTTCCCCGGGTTCGCCTCATGTCCCTATGTATTCAGAACATGATACCCATCGCTGGGTGGGTTGCCCCATTCAGATATCCACGGATCAAAGCCTGCTCGCGGCTCCCCATGGCTTTTCGCAGCGTGCCACGTCTTTCATCGCCTCCTGGTGCCAAGGCATCCACCGAATGCCCTTATCGCGCTCATTGCCCACACATGCACAGGAGCCATCCACTCAAGCCAGCATTTCAATACCTGATTACTCAGGCAAGGAACCGCC
>NZ_BCTP01000095.1 GCF_001571345.1 Komagataeibacter xylinus NBRC 15237
ATCTGGGCACATGAGACGCGTACGGTCCGGGTCGCACTGTTCCAGGCGATCGAAGCTAATGAAGAAAACAGCCCCAGCCGTGCGGCCTTCGACCGCGACATGAAGGACGTGGCGCAACGTGGCATCGCCATTATGCGTGACAAGCTGGCGGTGGGCGTGACCAGTGTTTCCACACCGCTTTTCACTTCCGATGGACGCCTGCTCGGCGCATTGAGCGTGGGTCTGCTCAGTGCGCGTTATACCGAGGCGATGCACGAGAAGATCGTGTCCGCCCTGCAGCGCGCGGTGACGGCAGCCCAGGAACGCCTCGCATGAGCGCGCCATCCCTGTTTCGGCTCGGTCGGGTGATTGGTGGCGCGGGCCTGTGCGTCATTCCCTTTCTCACGGCTTGTACAGCCGCCCCCGCCCAGAACATCGCCGGCTCATTCTTCCCGTCATGGCTGCTTTGCGCTGCTGGTGGCGCACTCGGAGCCGTCGCCACGCGCGCAGCCCTCGGCGCGACAGGGATTGGGACAGGCGTGCCTTTCCCGTTGCTTACCTATCCAGCCATAGCGGGCAGTATCACCTTGGCGCTCTGGCTCGTGCTCTTCGGTCACTGATGATGAACGGACGTAAAACCACTGGTATTGCGATCAGCGTAGCCGCATTCCTGTCATTGGGCGGCCTCTCTCTCCTGGCGGCAGAACGCCTGCACCACCGTCCCCGTACCGATGATGCTTACCTGTGGGCCGATGTCATACACATGGCGCCAGACGTCAGCGGTCGGGTCACGAAACTGGCGGTACGCGACAATCAGCGCGTCCATCGCGACGAGGTGCTCTACATCATTGATCAGGAGCCATATCAGTACGCTCGTGACCAGGCGCTCGCACAGTTGCATAACCTCCAGGCCCAGCTTGCGATCGAGACTACACAGGTGGAATCCCAGGTTTCGCATGCCGATGCGAGCCGGAGCGGTGTTCCGGGCGCGCAGGCGCGCCTGGATCTCGCGCAACGCACGCTGGCGCGTCTGACACCACTGCAACGCAACGGCTTCGTGACGGTCGAGCAACTCGACCAGGCGCGTACCGAGGTCGCGACCGCAAAGGCCGCCCTTGACGAAGCACAGCAGGCCGCAATGGGCGCGCGGCAGGCCGTGCGCAGCATCGCGCCTCTTGAAGCGGCTGTGGCCGGTGCGCGATCGGCCCTGTCCCTGGCCGAACGCAATCTCCGGGTCACGGTAGTACGGGCGCCCTGCGACGGGATCGTGACGGCGCTCGATGTCTCGGCCGGCGAATATGCCGTCGCAGGCCATCCCCTTTTCACCATCGTCAATACGGAAGAATGGTGGGCTGTCGGGAATTTCCGTGAAACCCAGCTTGCTGGAACGCAGACGGGACAGCATGCCGAGGTCTATCTGGTCGGCATGACCGGCCGCCATGTCCACGGGATCGTTGACAGCCTCAACGCCGGCGTTCTTCCCGATGAAGGCACAACCGCCGACGGCCTGCCTCGCGTTCCGCGAAGCCTGAACTGGGTCCGGATTGCCCAGCGTTTCCCGGTGCGTGTCAGGCTGATCGACCCACCGCCTGATCTTGTCCGTATCGGCGAGACCGTCAGCGTTGTCATTGACCGATAAACACCATGAGTACAGCCGACATCCGGCGGCACTTTGCGCCGCCAGCACTTGATCAGGGTGATCCTCCATCAGGCCTCCGCGCGCTCTGGCATGAAATGAAATCCGTGCCTGGACGTGGGAAAAACACGGCCCGGCTTGTGGTCATTACCCTGCTCTGTACCGTAATCGGGGAAGTGTTCCGTGTCCCGTTCATCGCGGTCTTTCCCTGGATCGCTTTCCTTCTGGCAGGCAACGATCAGGGTGTTGATTTTCACTGAGAACTGACCCGGGTAGGGCGGAAATTTTCATCGAGATTTGACCCATGCCTTCACACTCCCCGGCAGCATCTGCTGGGGGTTTGAGGAGTGATTGACATGGAGCTTCTGAGTGTGATCCGTCGGTGGCACTGCCGGGATCATCTTCCGATCCGCGAGATCGAACGCCGGACGGGACTGTCACGCAATACGATCCGAAAATATCTCCGGGCACAGAGTATTGAACCGCGGTTCCAGGTACCCGAACGTCCCAGCCGACTGGACCCGTTTGCTGACAGGCTGAGGGGATGGCTGGTCCTGGAAGCCGCCCGCCCCCGCAAGAACCGGCGCACGGCGCGACGACTGCATGAAGACCTTGTGGCGCTGGGTTATGATGGGTCCTACGGACGGGTGGCCGCTTTCATCCGGCAATGGAAACACGAACAGCGCCAGGCACGCCAGACAACGGGTCGGGGTGTTTTCGTGCCCCTGTGCTTCCAGCCCGGGGAAGCCTTCCAGTTCGACTGGGGCGAGGACTGGGCGATAATTGCCGGGCATCGCGTCAAGCTGCAGGTTGCCCACACCAAACTGTCCTTCAGCCGGGCCTTCATACTCAGGGCCTATCCCCTGCAGACCCACGAGATGCTTTTTGATGCGCTTACCGAGGCCTTCCGCGTGCTCGGTGGCGTGCCGCGGCGGGGTATTTTTGACAACATGAAGACCGCCGTGGACCGGATTGGGTCAGGCAAGGCACGTCAGGTCAACCTGCGCTTCATGGCCCTGGCCAGCCATTATCTGTTCGAGGCGACCTTCTGCAATCCGGCAGCAGGATGGGAGAAAGGGCAGATCGAGAAGACCGTGCAGGATGCCCGGCGCCAGATCTGGCAGGATCTGCCCGTCTTTCCGGATTTGGGGGCGCTGAACGCCTGGCTGGAAGCCCGCTGCCTGGACTGTTGGGAACGGCTGCAGCATGCTGAATTGCCGCACAGCGTCTCCGAGGTCCATGCCAGCGAACGTCCTCACCTCATGGTGCCGGGGCGTCCCTTTGACGGGTTTGTCGAACAGACCAAGCGCGTCTCACCAACCTGCCTGATCCAGTTCGAAGGCAACCGCTACAGCGTGCCGGCCTCCTTTGCCAATCGTCCGGTCAGCCTGCGGGTTTATCCCGACAGGCTGCGCGTTATCGCCGAAGGACAGGTTCTGTGCGTGCATGACCGGATCATCACGCGTTCGCATGGTGTGCCAGGCCGCACGGTGTATGACTGGCGGCATTATCTGGCGGTCATCCAGCGCAAACCGGGCGCCCTACGCAATGGCGCGCCGTTTACCGAATTGCCAGCCGCCTTCCGGACCCTGCAGGATCAGCTGCTCAGGCGGCCTGGAGGCGACCGGGAAATGGCTGAAATCCTGGCCCTTGTGCTGCAGCATGATGAGCAGGCTGTCCTCTGCGCGGTTGAACTGGCACTTGAAGACGGCGTGGCGACCAGGACCCATGTTCTCAATACGCTTCATCGCCTGATCGATGCCAGGAGAACCGCGGTTCCCCGGCTTGATGCCCCACAGGCCCTGGTGCTCGAACACGAACCGTGCGCCGATACAGGGCGGTATGACATCCTGCGTGGGGACAGCCGCCATGCGTCATGATCCTGCCGCCGCTTCACTTGTCGTCATGCTCCGTGGACTGCGGATGTATGGCATGTCCCAGGCCACGGCTGACCTCATAGAGCAGGGCGCGCCCGCCTTCGAGGCGGCCATCCCCATCCTCTCACAACTCCTGAAGGCGGAACTGGCCGAACGCGAAGTGCGCTCCATCGCCTACCAGACAAAGACCGCCCGGTTCCCCGCCTATAAGGACCTGTCCGGGTTCTCCTTTGCCGATACGCAGGTCAACGAGCCCATGGTCCGCCAGCTCCATGGCGGGGACTTCATCGAGCGTGCTGAAAATGTCGTGCTGATCGGCGGCCCGGGAACCGGGAAAACCCATCTGGCGACCGCGCTGGCCATCCAGGCGATCACCCATCACCGCAAGAAGGCGCGCTTCTGGTCAACGGTCGACCTGGTCAATGCGCTCGAACAGGAAAAAACCGCCAACCGGGCCGGGCAGATTGCCGACAGGCTGCTCCGCCTGGATCTCGTGATCCTTGATGAACTCGGTTATCTTCCCTTCAGCGCGTCTGGGGGCGCCCTGCTGTTCCATCTGCTCAGCCGCCTCTACGAGCGCACCAGTGTCATCATCACAACCAATCTGAGCTTCAGTGAATGGGGAGACGTCTTTGGTGACCCGAAGATGACGACGGCGCTCCTCGATCGGCTGACCCATCACTGTCATATCCTCGAGACAGGAAATGACAGCTACAGGTTCCGTGCCAGCACCGCCGCATCAAAAAACAGAAAGGACAGATCCTCTTCTTGACCGCCCGTCCGACTATGCCTGAAATAGCATCTGGCTGGGTCAATTCCTGATGAAAAACCCGGGTCAGTTCTC
>NZ_BCTP01000096.1 GCF_001571345.1 Komagataeibacter xylinus NBRC 15237
AGCACTCGCCGCTGCCGAGGCGCGTGCCCAGGTCGCCGAACTCCGGGCGTCTACTGCCGAAATCCGGGCCACTGATGCAGAATCGCGCGCGGCCAGCGCCGAAGCGCAGATTGCCCATCTCAAACATCTTATCGCGCGGATGCGCCAGGACCGTTTCGGCGCTTCGTCGGAGCGGGGGCGCCAGCCCCTGCGTGCCGATCTGCCGCGCGAGCGGGTCGTCATCCCCGCACCGACACAGTGTCCGTGCTGTGGCAGCGATCGTCTGAGCAAACTGGGGGAGAGCGTCACCGAGACGCTGGAGGTGATCCCGCGCCAGTTCAAGGTCATACAGACGGTGCGGGAGAAGTTCACCTGCCGGGACTGCGAGAGCATCACCCAGCCACCCGCCCCCTTCCATCCGATCGCGCGCGGACGCGCCGGCCCATGGCTGCTGTCGACCATCCTGTGCGACAAGTTCCTGCAGCATCTGCCTCTGAACCGCCAGAGCGATGCCTTTGCCCGCGAAGGGATCGATCTCGACACATCAACGCTGGCTGACTGGGTGGGAGCCTGCACCGCGACGCTGGCCCCCCTGACTACGCTGATCCGGGCGCATGTGCTGGCGGCACAACGCCTGCACGCGGACGACACCACCGTGCCGGTTCTGGCGAAAGGCCGGACAGTCACCGGACGATTGTGGAATTATGTGCGGGACGATCACCCCTTTGGAGGCACAGCGCCCCCAGCCGTCTGGTTCCGTTATTCCCGGGACCGCAAGGGCGAACATCCCACGGATCATCTCACCGGCTGGACCGGCATTGTGCAGTCAGACGCCTATGCGGGTTACAATACTCTGGCGAAACCGGGACGCCAACCCGCGCCGGTTGTCTCCGTCGGATGCTGGGCGCATGGACGCAGGGGACTGTTCAAAATCGCCGAGAGAGACAAGGCGCCCCTCGCCATAGAGGCAATAGGCAGGATCGACGCCATATTCCAAGCCGAGCGCACCATCAACGGTACGCCCCCAGAACATCGGCTGGCAGTCCGTCAAACAGACATAGCCCCTCTGGTCGACGATCTGTTCGACTGGATGCGGGAGTGTTGCCGGCGCATGTCGACAAAAAATCCCGTTGCCCACGCCATGAACTATTTTCTACGGCGTGCCGATACATTCACACGATTCCTCACAGATGGCCGTATCTGTCTGACGAACAATGCAGCAGAACGCGCCCTACGCGGCATCGCCCTGGGCAGGAAAGCCTGGTTGTTCGCCGGGTCCGATCGTGGCGGAGAGCGCGCCGCCGCCATGTATTCCCTGATCGTCACCGCGCGTCTGAACGATGTCGATCCCCACGCATGGCTCGCCGATGTCCTGGCACGGATCAATGACATCCCCAATCCACGCATCCATGAACTCCTGCCCTGGCACTGGAAAGCCCACCAGCAGGTCCACAATACCATCGCCGCCTGAATATGCCCGCGTCTCCCGCCGGATGCTTACGAAAGTCCTACCGGATTCAATCGTTTACAGCGATTCCTGGCATGCCTACGACAAGCTCGATGTGTCTGAGTTCCATCATGAGCGCGTCGATCACAGCAGGCATTTCACCCAGGGAAGAAACCACATCAATGGCATCAAGAACTTCTGGAGCCAGGCCAAGCGTCATCTGCGACGATACAATGGAATACCACGCAAGGACTTCCATCTCTTCCTGGCCGAATGCGAGTGGCGCTTCAACACCCGCTCGCCCGCAAAGCTCGTGAAAATCCTTACCGGATGGGCTAAACTCCCCTTCTAACCCGTCCCAACAAACGCTTACCTATGCCAGCCCCAAAATTAATTACTACAACGAGACGGAATTATTTCGTTATGCAAAATCATTTCAGAAAACTTATTTTCTCACTCCGCCCATTTTTATTAATGACAACATCTTCAGCAATACTATTAACAAAAGGACTTTGGAAGTTGGCTTTAGGTTTCAAATCGATGGTTTTACCATCAATTTCGGGCAATTTTCCTGATTTACAATAAAATGTAATACTATGCATGGACTGCAATCCATGGAAATGTAGAATATCCTCATTTACGCTTAATTTAATATGCCGAATTGCGCTTTGAAATGCCTCAAGGGTTGGATATTCTTTAGCAGATGCAGCTTGAATTATTATAGGCGCGTATCCATCACTGGGTATCATCCAGTGACCATCTGATTTTTCCCAAAAATAATTTCCCCACGCCGGACGAACTGCAACATAGGCAGGTCCATTAATATAGATCCACCCATCTCGTTCCTCGCGCTTCAATGTATCTCCGAACCATACACGTATACCCCCAGCATTATGACTTTCGGTACTTGGAATGGCTTGCAATATCTGAGTTGCTGAACTTTGTACTCCCCATATTGCATTATATTGACTTCCTTTTTTTAGAAATTCAGGTAGCACTGTTATCGAATCTTTTGGATTGCCACCTGCCATGATCAATCCATTCCAACGATTCTGAGAGCTAATAGCAGCCCATTTCTGAGTGGGTAGCTTGGGTAGCATTGTTGTTCCCATAACAAAATCAGGGGTTATATGGGCTATTCGTACGATCTCCTCATCGTTGGGGTCAATATGATAATATGTATCCATGGGTTTTGTGACCAGGCCTGGAGAGCGCGTCAAGACATCGTATTCGCCACGGCCATCCGTATCTACAGCGATGTCAATCACAACGGATGGTGGGGCGTAGGTGCTGCCCGTCATTGCGGCTTCACCCGGTGCTTGGCTAACAGGACGAGGACCGATATTAAAATAAAGCCAACCCGTAGATTGCATGACCATTGCCTTACCTATCGTTGAAGGATAGGCACGGGTTTTACTTCCGCCATGAATACTGTCTATCTGCTCTTGACCCCACAGGGCCCACCACAGGTCCAGAGTTTCCCGGGCTAATTCTTTTAGATTTAGATCTGCGCTAAAGTCAAAATACATATAAAAGTTTAGTAATGTATATTTTGCATAAGTTGGCGAAAAATATTCTATAAGAGTGCCATGCGTTCCCCTCTGCCGCAAATATTGCTTTATATAAGCAGTCCATGCATTCAATTGTTCGGCTGTTTTGGATCCGTCATCATATACTTTATTATGCATTTGAGGCGTATCAACTAGAAGGCTTGCTGTTGCCCAGCATGCCCCATCTCTTTGTGCGCCATGATTTTCTGATCCCCAAATCCGCCATGTATCCCAAATGTCAGCATCGGACAAATGACACTCGCTTTTTCCCCAGTTGAACATAAGCGTGGCTGCCTCCATTTCGATAACTGGCTGCAATATCCCAGACGCGATGGTACCATGGGATCCAAACATTTTAACAATACGATAGATGAATTGTGCTTGTTCAAAATGAAAAGAATCATTATCGGCTGGCGTTCCCGGAATATGATGTTTTGTTACACCCTTAAATGTGGGGCTGTGAAAAATATCCTGCAATGCATCATGAAATTCCTGATTTGCTTTTTCTACCTCACCTTGGCCGTGATGCATAAAAGCTGCTAAAACGAAATTCAATCTCCCTAAATTCTGGGTATCCACAGCAATATCGCTATTATTATACGTTGCAGATTTTGTTATAGATGGAAACGGCCTACTTATTTCCTGCTTGATTAAAAAGTCACGTCTTTCTTTACGTCCATCATTTATTGCTGCAATCTGTTCGTCAGAAAGCGGCGTAGCAGAGACCAAACCTATTTCAAGAGTGAAACAGGAGATCAACGACATCAGCAAAAGTGCATGACGATGCTTTATGATTAAACCGTACATAAACAGTCCTTTCCATAATTATATCAGAATAGTGAAAATCTTTATTATTTTCTATAAAAATTTTGAATCTGTTAGAGCCTGAATCAGAAAGCGGTTTGATTGATTTTTCGCAGAAGTCTGCGGATATGGGCAATCATCAACCACGCGTGGGATGACGAGATTGTTGCCTCGACACCCTTCGTGAGGCGACGGCAACGTCCGAGCCATGCAAAGCTACGCTCCACGATCCAGCGTTTGGGCAAGACGACGAAGCCTTCGGCCCGATCGCTACGTTTGACGATCTCGATCGTCCATCGGCCGAGTTCAGCCAGCGCACCACGCAACTTCTCGCCAGCATATCCCCCGTCACCGATCAGATGGCGAAGCCAAGGGAAT
>NZ_BCTP01000097.1 GCF_001571345.1 Komagataeibacter xylinus NBRC 15237
GGCCCGGCCTCGACCAGCGCCTTCAGTTCGGCCTGCTGTGCCCCGTTCAAACGGCAGGCTGGTCCCGGATGCTGATAATCGCGCAGGCCATCCGGCCCTTCAGCATTGAAGCGGTGGACCCAGTCCCGCAGCGTCTGGCGGTCCATGCCGCCCACGCGGGCCGCATCCGTCCGGCTCGCCCCGTCACGGATTGCTGCCAGGGCCAGAAGCCGGCGCGCAGCGTTCGCCTGCCGGCTACGCGCCGCAAGTCGCCTCAGATCAGAGGCCGAATAGTCATCCCGTAGCTTCACCGCCCTCGTCATCAGCCAGATCCTCCCGCATCAAGAGAATCAGAGCCAGCGCCGTTTGTCACTTCACACACGAGTCAGTGGCTACGTCCTTTGGTATTATCTGATATGATTGGGCCATGTCCAGTACGCCCCCACATGAGATGGAAAAGCTGGCTGCGCTCCGGGCTGAACTCGCGGCCGCGCGGCATGCCCTGAGTGCTGCAGAGCAGAAGCTTGCTGTTGCCGAAGACAGGCTGGCTCACGCGGAAGATCGCTGTGCGGCCCTGCAGTTACAGATTGAGCGTGCGCGCGAACAGCTGGCTCTGATGCGGCGGCAGCAATACGGGCAGAAATCCGAGCGTCACCAGAAGGAGATGGACCAGCTCGAACTGGTGCTCGACGACCTTGAGGAGACGCTTGGCGAAGCCAGTGCCGAGCGGGCAACCCGGGAGCGCGAAAAGGGCGAAGTCCCCAGGCCACGCCGCAAGGCCACCCGGCGCCCGCTGCCTGAACATCTGCCGCGCGAAGTGATCGAACTGGCGCCAGTGGTCGTGTGCGACTGTGGACGATGCGATCCTGAACGCCTGGTACACATTGGCGAGGACGTGACGGAAGTGCTGGAGAAGATCACAGCACCACTGAAGGTATTGCGCTATGTGCGGCCCCGCCTGGCCTGCCGGTCGTGCGAGAAGATTTTCCAGGCGCCTGCCCCCGATCTGCCTATCGAGAAAGGGCGTGCTTCCGCCGGCCTGATTGCTAGCGTGATTGTCGCGAAATACTGGGACGGTCTGCCGCTGCACCGGCAGTCGTCGATCCTGGCGCGTGATGGCGTGGAGATCGATCGCAGCACGCTTGCCGACTGGATCGGTCACGGCGCGTGGTGGCTGGAGCCGCTACGGGACCGCATCCAGGCCTACGTCATGAGCCGCGATGTCCTGTGGACGGATGACACCCCCATCAGGGTGCTGGCGCCGGGGCACGGGAAGACAAAAGAGGCGCGGATCTGGTGCTACGGCCACGATCCCGCCACCTGGGGAAGCGATGAGCCGCCAGCGATGCTGTATTGTTACAGCGCCGACCGCAAAGGGGAGAGGCCTCGAACTCACCTTGAGCAGTATGCTGGCTGGCTGCACTCGGATGCATATGCGGGCTACGAAAAGCTTTTTGGTGTCAAAGAGGGCAAATCCTCGCCGATCCGGCCGGTAGCGTGCATGGCCCACGCACGCCGCTACTTTTTCAATGCCTACACCACACAGCCCGCCCCTCTGGCCGAGGAGGCTGTGGCCCGGATCGGTCTGCTCTATGATATCGAACGCGAGATCAGGGGCCTGGCGCCGGACCAGCGCCTGGCTGTCCGGCAGGCGCGGGCGGTTCCTGTCCTGAAGGATTTTCATGCCTGGGCGATCGCCCAGAAAGCACGGGTCTCCGGCAAATACGGCCTGGGTAAAGCGTTCAACTACGCGCTGAAACGCTGGGATCGTCTGTGCGCCTATACGCTCGACGGGCGCCTCTCCATCGACAATAACTTTTCCGAACGGTGTCTGAGGAATATAGCGGTCACGCGCAAGAATTTCCTGTTCCTGGGATCTGATCGGGGCGGAGAACGCGCCGCGATCTTCTATACCCTGCTCACCATCGCCACCCTCAACGGACTGAACCCGGAACGCTGGCTGGCGGATGTGCTCGATCGCCTTGCCCGCGGGCATCCAATGCATCAGATCGATGAACTCCTGCCCTGGAACTGGTCGCTCCAGGCAAAGCAGCAGGCCACCTGAAAAGTCCTGATCCGGGCTGGTGGATGTGTTGCGCTACCGTAGCATGCCACCACAGAGAAAACTTCCTTCCTATCTGCGTCAACTCGACCACGTTCTCGCACGGCTCGAAACAGCCATGTTGTTGAGCGAACTGGATGGGTTCCTCGCAGGTGTCGTCATCTGTCCCGACATGATCCTGCCCTCAGAATGGTTGCCAGTGGCGCTCGATCCCGAAGAAGAGGGGGCTCCTGTGCTCGAACACGAGAACGATGCCCGGTTGATCCTGCGTCATTACAATGCCGTGCTCCGTGATCTCGATCGCGGGCGTTACGCGCCCCTGTTTGATATCGACACACTGCATGGCGAAATACTTTGGGAATTGTGGATCGAGGGCTTCGAGCGCGCCATGGCGTTGCGGCCCGACGTTCGGGACGATCTGCTCCAAGACGTCGATGAGGACGTGCTCCGCGCGCCTGTCGGATTCCATGGACCAGTTCTCCAACGTCCCGGCCATGTCAACAAAAGTCGGACGAAACGAGCCATGTCCCTATGGCTCCGGTAAGAAATACAAGAAATGCTGCGGCATGAACTAAAGCAATCCGCATGCAGCACGCAAGAGTGGGGATCAGCTCACGCTTACCGGGTTTCCAGTTCCATGGCAACAGTTCGTGGAGCCGGTTCATCTTGTGCTCGTTGATACGGGCCAGGACGTCGGCGAGGTAATCAGGCGGGTTGAGGCCTGAGAGTTTTGCGCTTTCGATGAGGGTCATGGCATCAGCGATGTTGTCCCCACCGGCATCGGAACCGGCAAAGAGATAGTTTTTTCGGCCGACGCATACGGGCCGTATGGCCCGTTCGGCAGGATTATTGTCAATGGCGACACGACCATCTTCCACAAACAGGGTAAAGGCGGCCCACCGGTTGAGCGCATAGCGGATCGCTTTTGCCAGTTCTCCCTTCCCGGGGATGCGGGCGAGCTGTGCTTCGCACCAGGCATGGAACGCTGCAACGCGGGGGCGGCTTTTTTCCTGCCGGATCGCCAGGCGATACGGGGCCGGATGCCCGGTGATCTGCCGCTCGATATCGTAGAGCTCTCCGATCTGCTCAAGCACTTCCCTTGCAATTGTCGAGAAGCTGCCTTTCCAGACATCATGGAATGCCCGACGCAGGTGGGCCCAGCAGGCCGCTTCGCGCACACGCACGGTTCCCGTTGCATCGGGTTTATACAGGTCCCTGAACCCGGCGTAGGCGTCAGCCTGCAGAATACCACGGAACTGTGCCAGATGGGTCTGGGGATTGATCCCCTTGCGATCGGGAGAGAACCAGTAGGCAACGGCGGGCGGATCACTCCCGCCCCAGGGGCGGGGATCGCGCAGATAGGTCCAGATCCGCCCTTCCTTCACGCCCCGTGGTTTGCCAGCCTGGCGCAGGCGGGGATCAAGAACCTGGATGGGCGTATCATCGGCATGAAGCAGGTCTGCCCCCACGACCTCCTGACGGATCATATCTGTCAGGGGCCGCAGGACTGCAACGGCCTGACCACACCAGTCGATCAGGGTTGAACGGGGGATTTCGACACCCTGACGGGCAAAGATCTCGTTCTGACGATAAAGCGGGATATGGTCATCGAATTTCGAGACCAGAATATGGGCCAGGAGTCCGGGGCCAGCCATCCCCCGGGAGACAGGGCGCGATGGCGCTTCAGGCTGCACCATTGTTTGGCAATGACGGCAGGATTTCTTCAGCCGTGCCGTTTCGACAATTTTCAGTTTTGCTGCGATGAATTCAAGGATTTCGGTGACATCTTTCGCCGACGAGGCGCAAGGGACTGCCACAGGTGGAACAGGCTTCACCCGGGTCGAGCACAATGCGCTCCCGTGGTGTGGCGTCCGAGACCCGGGGCCTGCCGCGCCGTCTTTGGGGAGAGACCATGGCGTCGCCGTTATCGTGCTCCTCACTTTCGGGAGACGGATCTGCAGCTGCAATCGCG
>NZ_BCTP01000098.1 GCF_001571345.1 Komagataeibacter xylinus NBRC 15237
CTGGATGCGGGAGTGTTGCCGGCGCATGTCGACCAAAAATCCCGTTGCCCACGCCATGAACTATTTTCTACGGCGTGCCGATACATTCACACGATTCCTCACAGATGGCCGTATCTGTCTGACGAACAATGCAGCAGAACGCGCCCTACGCGGCATCGCCCTGGGCAGGAAAGCCTGGTTGTTCGCCGGGTCCGATCGTGGCGGAGAGCGCGCCGCCGCCATGTATTCCCTGATCGTCACCGCGCGCCTGAACGATGTCGATCCCCAGGCATGGCTCGCCGATGTCCTGGCACGGATCAATGACATTCCCAATCCACGCCTCCATGAACTCCTGCCCTGGCACTGGAAAGCCCACCAGCAGGTCCACAATACCATCGCCGCCTGAATACGCCCGCGTCTCTCGCCGGATGGTTACGTCTCGTCGCCTGCCCGTGAAAGATCAGAAAAGAAGAACCTCCCCAATTTAACTGCCCAGTGCTCCACGGCATCCTCATAAAAGTGTGCAATAGGTTACGTGGAGGCTCTGTAACCTGATGTGGTTCTGCAATGCTCAAAGCTTCATATGGTAATCGGCAAGCCCATGCCCTGTGCACGATGTCATATAGTGCACGGCTCGACTTCATCGCGGAAGGCTTGCCTATCATCCTCAAAAGCGCTCAAGGTTTTTGGAACGCTTCTCGCCAACTTAATCAGTCACCACGTGAGGCTGGTGTGTTGGTAGGCTTTGCGGAGGAAGAGGCGGCCAAGACGCTCATTCTGCTCGACATAGTGCGGTGCCCACCTGCTCAGGTGAGCAGCCGGGTCGGGCGTATTGTCAAGAAGGTCTTTTATGATCATCTTGCTCGTCTGATCTACGCCGAAGCCCAAAGCTGGAAGCCTGTCGATGTCGCCCAATTACAAGAATATGTCGATACGAAGCGTCAGAGTCATTATCTCGAAGGGGGAATGAACGAGTACATAATGCCAAATTGGGCGCTCTATAGCCGCGAAAGTGTGATGTATGTGGATATAGAGGTTTATGAGGACGGAAAGCCGCAATGGAACGACCCACATCGATGGTCAGAAGTAACGATGGGGACGAAACCTATATCCTTGCTGCTGACAGAGGCGCTCAGCGCCCTCGGCATGTTCTCGCGCGCGGGGGTGCGGGCGACGGCTGACGTCTGGGGTGCGGTCAATTTTGTCGATAGTCAAGGCCACACGGAAGCGCGCAATCTGACTCACGCACTTGCAGCACGGTTGGACACGGAAGGACTTGTCACAGAACAGGCTAATGAAAGTCACGTTCACGCGTTTTGTGACCTCTGGCAAATACCAATGTATAGTATCGATTTTAATAAAATTGACATTCCACTAGAGCAACTGAAGGCAGAACGAGAGGCGGCATATTGGGCCGAGGTCGATTACGAGCATTATGACGATTATTAAGAGTGATGATGGCTATGCCGACGGGGATTTTTTCTTGCTCGGGAGACATTTGCGCCTTCTCGACCTTGAGTTGATCCGACTTAATGCGGCTATTGCTGCATCTAACGATCCTGAGTCGGATGGCCTCTGCGACACTGCCGAATATTTTATCGGACAAGGCTTTATGGCCATCCAACGTTACCTAACGGCGACGCGAACAGGACTCGGTATCAGCATGGCGGAAGCGTTGGACGCACCACCAATGACGGACAGCGGATCGTCACTGGCAACCGCAATCAACGCGGGGGCGAACTACTGGAAGCACGTGGAAGAATGGATTGAGACGATCAACAAATCCGACTACGCCAACTTGAAGGGAAGAGCCCTTAAAACGCTTGAACAGATCGAGCCAATCACACCATGGGAAGAATATACCTGCTCCAATCTTTTGGCCATCTTGTTGGAGGGGCACACGCTGGAACTATCGCTCCTCCTTCCAAAAATTGAAGAATGGCGAGACAACGTCTTCGCCCGCCGGACATTATTGCGGAACTCGTGAAGCTACGACGCATCTTTTTATGGCTGGAAGCGCAAGATGCTCGCGGACCTTGCCTGTGTCTCTCTTTTGATCGTCGAACGCGGCGAAACCGTCTGAGCGTCTAGTCCCGAGAAACTGCACTTGCGCTGAATCAGAGACGTGACGCATTCACTGTCTGGCGCGTGCGGTTGTCTGATGTCGAAGCTCTGGCCGCGTATTTGGGTGAGTCCGTTTTCGGGAAATTAAGACGTTTGACTGAACGGCTAACATGAGGCGACTGCCGTCTGTCTGTTTTGGTTCGCTTGAGCAGACAGGCGAATTTGGGGGGAAACAGACAGTCGGCTATCGGGATAGAGTTACCGAAAACAGCCTTTCGCAGTGTTCACATTCATGGCAGGGAGTAGAGCTATTCAGGTGATTTCGCCTACTTCACGACAAGTATCACGTCGGCGGCTAAATATTTTCTATAGTTCAAATGCAAGTTCCTTCCATTGGAAGGAACTTGCGGGAAAAATAGGGTATCAGCGAGCAAGCGGATAATCCGTATAGCCTTCTGCACCCTGCGAGTACCAGGTGCGGATATCGTCCTTGTTCTGGGGCAGATTGTCTTCCAGACGACGCACGAGGTCCGGATTGGCGAGGAAAGGCCGACCAAACGAAATGGCGTCCGCAACACCGGTAGCGACTGTCTCGATCGCTTCTTCCCGTGTGTAGTCCTGATTCAGAACCAGCGGCTTCCTGAAGACTTCGCGGATCGGACCATGCAGCTTGGGCTGGTCGGTCTTGCCGAACGTGCCGTTCGGTCCGGGCTCGCGCAGTTCAAGGAAAGCGATATCGAGGTCATTCAGCAGCTTTGCGGCCGGCACAAAAACCTGCTCTGGATGACTGTCGATGCAGCCCACCGTATCGCCATTGGGGGACAGCCTTACTGACGTTTTGTGCGCGCCAATCGTTGCGATCACGCGTTCGGTGACTTCACGCAGGAAGCGGATGCGGTTTTCCGGCGAACCGCCATATTCGTCGGAACGATGATTGGTGCCGTCCCGCAGAAATTCGTCGATCAGATAACCGTTGGCGGCATGAATCTGCACACCGTCAAAGCCTGCCTGAAGGGCATTGCGAGCAGCATTTTCGTAGTCGTTCAGGATGCGGGCAATGTCCTCCTTGGTGAGAGGGCGGGCGACTTCGGGAGCCTGCTTGCCATCGTACGTATGGAGGGCTTCAGGCGCTTTTGTCGCCGAGCAGGACACAGGTTGCTGGCCCGTCACGCTGGAATGAACCATCCGACCCATATGCCAGAGCTGGGCCACAATCTTTCCGCCCTTGGCGTGAACTGCGGCGGTGATGGGCTTCCAGGCTTCCACCTGTTCCTGCGACCACAGGCCCGGCGCATACGGCCAGCCAAGACCTTCGCGGCTGATCCCGGTCGCTTCTGAGATGATCAGACCGGCTCCGGCCCGTTGCGCGTAATATTCGGCCATGATGGGGGTGGGCACATGATCACGGGTGCTCCGACCGCGTGTCAGCGGCGCCATGAGAATTCTGTTTTTGGCGTAAATGCTTCCCAGTTCAATCGGCTCAAACAGGCTGGTCATGACAGATCCTTCTTAAAAGACGCAGTTCCTATGAATTAGGGAAGCCTCACGAGGAATACAACAGAAGACTTACCACCTCGTCTGACTTGAGGTGAGCACTGCCTGTCTGCTGAATTGGTGAAGCCGACAGGCAGATTTGGGGGGAGAGCGGAAGGTCTGGTGTGGAGCAACTAAAGGCATTTCCAGTCGTGCAGGCCCATTTTTTAGGAATCAACAGCGCAAACTCATTGAACCCTGTCTCGGTGAGTGCAAGTCGGACTGCGTTTCAGATCGCGAACGTGGGGCTCAATTCTTCTTCGGTGGAAAGGCCAAGGCTTCGTAGCCAACCTGATCGAGCGTGCAGTCGACTAGCTCCAGAAAGCTCGTCTTGGTTAACCCGAGCTGCCGCGCCATCTGCCCGAGCAGAGGATCACCAATTGTCTTGTGCGACTTTCC
>NZ_BCTP01000099.1 GCF_001571345.1 Komagataeibacter xylinus NBRC 15237
AAATCTCGATGAAAATTTCCGCCCTACCCGGGTCAGTTCTCAGTGAAAATCAACAGTCAGGATGCTTCCTTGGCAAGGCAGGGACTTTTCGGAATCATACGTATTGGCGTCATTCCGACGGCAGTTCATCTTATTCCCCTGATCCTGCAGGATATAAGGAAAGATGCTGGACCATGTGCCAGTGCCGTACAGGTCATTCCAAATGAAGACATCATTTCGAAGTTGATTTCAAAGGAAATTGATTTCAGCATTATGTATACGGATCAAATGCCTCAGGCCAATTCGTTCGAGGTGCGTACACTTTACGCGGAACATCAGGTTCTGGCTGCCGTAGATGATTCTGAGCTTCCGCTTCAACCGGAAATCACCTGGGAAGAAGCAGCGACTCTTCCGTTGGCATTACTGACAAAAGGTATGCATTGTCGGCAATTGATTGATACCGGGTTTCAAATCGCTGGTGTTACTCCCAATGTACAAATGGAATCAGATTCTCTGGAACTCATACACGCCGAGTTGATGCTTGGTAATGTCGTAACGATACTTCCCATCGCCTCTTTTCCCTTGCGCATATCAGGTGAACAAAAGCTGCAAAAGCGGGCTCTTCAGGGGTTCTCACCAGGTTTCATTGGTCTTTGCAGGATGAAGGACGAACCGATAACGACTTTTGCATCTCGTGCCTGGGGCACTGCTGTAGCAATCGACTACGCTCATGCCATTGAAAAATCCTGTCTGACTCCGGTTGAAACAGAAAAATAAAAATAAATTAGGGAGCAATATACTTTTTTATTCCGTTCGGAAAAAGTGCAGGACACCCAGCTTTTTTCGAAGAACGTAGAGTATGCACTTCTTTTATGGAGCGCATATAGGGTTTTTGCTTTGGAGAACGTAAATGGTCTTTAGAAACTGCAAACACGCGTGCTGCATTGCCGCATTCGTCACGATCCTTCTGGGTCTGTCAGGATGTGCGGATACGGCAGGGCAAGCAAACAACAGACAATCTGTGTACAATGCGATAAAAAATATCCAGTCTGATCCGCATACTATTCCAGATCGCGGTATGTTTTAGAATAAAAATATGTCAGCAGGATCGTCATGACGAGGCATGGAGGCGATAGTCAGACGCAGACTTCCGTTCAAATCTGTTTCAGGCTCCGTGAGGGGATTGAAGATGGCGACCTGCATTGGCTGACAGACGAACAGGTAGTGCGTCTGCGGCCCTTTTCCCGAAAAGCCATGGCACGGCTCAGGTTGACGAACTCTGCATGCTGAGTGGGGGCATCTTCGTCAATCGGACAGTGGTGCTTCCATAAAGAATTGTCCGTATTGCTGCTTTCATTTTCAGAAACGGACATATCTCTTCGTTCTGTCCACAAAATCCGTCTATTTGTAATAATAATTGCTTCGAGAATTTTTAAATATAATTTATATATTTTATAAAATTAATCAGATGCTTTCTGTGAGTATTTTACCTTCGTGAATATTCACATTGTTGTGAGTATTCAACCATAAACAGAATTCTTGATGGACATCAATGCTTCACTCCTGCTAGTGACATATTTTTTCGCAATTCACATCAGGCAGGAAATACCGCAATGGCAGACCTTCCCTGGACCAGCTCAAAACGTGAGGCCCCGGAACCCGTTCGCGGTGATCGTGGGGCGAGCATTCTTGGACCGCGCAATCTTCCACGTGAACGCGAGGTTCCCGATCTGCTGGCGTCACCGGACACGGATGCGGGGACAATTCCCAATCTGAAATTCTCTTATGCCGACGCACGCAATCGTCTTGGCTCCGGTGGGTGGGCGCGTGAAATTACCATTCGCGAACTCCCGGTCGCTACAACGCTTGCGGGAGTGAACATGCGGCTCAAACCCGGCGGGTATCGAGAGCTTCATTATCACAAGGAAGCTGAATGGGGTTTCATGATCGCTGGGAAAGCGCGGGTCACGGCGCTGGATACAAGCGGACACCCTTTTGTTGATGATGTTGAAGCCGGGGATATCTGGAATTTTCCCGCCGGGATTCCTCACTCCATTCAGGGACTTGGCGATGAGGGATGCGAATTCCTTCTTGTTTTTGATGACGCGAATTTTTCTGAAAACGAAACTTTCCTGATCAGCGACTGGTTCGCTCATACGCCGCGACATGTTCTGGCGAAGAATTTCGGTGTGCCGGAATCCGTTTTCGCCAATCTGCCAACAGATGTGGAAAAAACGCGCTGGATCTTCAATGGAACCGAACCGACGGTTGCAAAGGAAGATGCGATCAAATGTCCGCAGGGTCCGTCGCAGATCCGGTATACGCATCGGTTTTTGAAGCAGGAGCCTGCGAAAGCTGCTGGCGGAACCGTGCGGGTTGTCGATTCCCGTAACTTTCCGGCGGCCTCGACCATTGCCGCTGCAATTAATGTTGTGGAACCGGGGAGGATGCGCGAACTCCACTGGCATCCGAACAATGACGAGTGGCAGTATTTCGTTCGTGGCCGTGCACGTATGACGGTTTTCGCATCGGGCGGGAAGGCGCGAACCTTCGATTACTGTGCGGGCGATGTGGGTTATGTGCCGCTCGGGATGGGGCATTATCTGGAAAATATCGGCGATGAACCGATGGTTTTTCTGGAAGCGTTCAAGAGCGATCACTTCGCCGATTTCTCGGCCAATCAGTGGTTGGGCCTGTCGCCGCGTCAGATGGTGAAGGAACATCTCAATCTTGATGATGAAACGTTGTCGAAACTGCGGCAGGACAAACCGCTGATCGTCTGATGACACCGCTGATACGCTCGGCCCTGCGCGTTCTCGCGCTGAGTCTTGTGGCGGGGTATGTGGATGCCGTGGGGTATGTTGAACTCCACGGCATTTTCACGGCCGCGATGACGGGAAATTCGACCACCTTCGGGATCTCCCTGGCCGACCGGGATCTGGCCAGAGCCGGCGCGATCGGCACGGTTCTGGGGCTGTTTTTTTTCGGAGCGCTGGCGGCGAGTCTGTTGCGGCGGGCTTTGCCGGCATACCGGCATGAGTGGCTGTGGATGGCGGGATTGCTGGTTCTGGCTCAGGGCGTCCACTGGTCTCATGCCGCAGGTGGCAGTGCTCGAATTGAGACGCTGTTGCTGGCGGTTGCGATGGCGATGCAGGGCGAGACGCTTTCACGCTTTTCCGGTATTTCCGTGCAGACGATTGTTGTCACCAATAATATTGTAAAATTCGCTGATAATATTGCGGAGTTTCTCTGTGGGATCTGGCGGGGAAAGAGAGAGTTTTCGCTGGCTTCATTGCTGCCGGGACTTGGCTGGACCGGGTGTATCGCCGGAGCCTTTGTGTCGGTTTTTGCGCGCGGGGCGACTTCGGGGTTCTTTCTGGTTCCGGTGCCGCTGCTGATTGGCCTGTTTTTCCTCTGGCCGGATCAGGGATGATGGGGTGATAATTACCTGCAGCTGACGCAATCCGTCCCACTCGTTCCCTGATTACAAGTCTCCAGTTTCCATTGGCTGCACGTTCCGGAAACGGGTGCAAACATCACAGGGTGAGCGGGAGAACAGACTGCTAACGGGCGACACGTCCTATGGCTGTTGATTTTCACTGAGAACT
>NZ_BCTP01000100.1 GCF_001571345.1 Komagataeibacter xylinus NBRC 15237
TGTGCGAACCAGACCCTGGGTCGTTTATGCCAAACCACCTTTTGCCGGTCCCAAAGCGGTGCTGGCCTACCTGTCGCGCTATACCCACCGCGTCGCCATATCGAACCGCCGCCTCCTGGCGTTCAACGAAAAGGGCGTGACGTTCCGCTACAAGGACTACCGGCGGGACACGGCCCAGCAGCAGCAGGTCATGACACTCGCCACGGATGAGTTCATCCGCCGCTTCATGCTGCATGTCCTGCCACGGGGATTTCATCGTATCCGCCACTATGGCCTGCTCGCCAGTTCCAACCGCAAGGCCAGTCTGGCCCGGGTGCGGGACCTGCTGAAGGTCATACCCACATCAGCGCCGGAAGTCCCGGAAGCCGGACCGGTCACGCCACCGCCCTGCCCATGTTGTGGTGGTCCGATGGTCGTCATCCAGATCCTTCCCCGCTGGTGCCAGCCCCGAGGGCCGCCACGGGCGACTGATCCAACCAAGGGATCACCATGACAGCCCGCAGATACGACAGCATGACCGATCCCGATGTCGGAGTGGCTCCGCGCCGGCAAACCGGGGCTCCTGTACGCATCACCGGAAAACCCGGGAAAATCGCTGCCTATACTGCCAGTTCTGACATCGCGTCATGCAGATCCGGTCACAAAAACCCGTTCCAGTTCCACAAACGCACCTGTATGCTCTGGCTCAGGCTCTCCCCCGGGTAGCGCCAGTTGCAAATTCCCCATAACTGAGTCCCGGTGTCGCGGGTTCGGTCTTCCCAGACTTTCGTACGCCTCGCGGCGCCCGAAACCCTTCAGGAGAGCAGACAGTCTGGTTTCGGCTGAAAGAGCAGAACGTATTCCAGCCAAAAATCACAGGGTTCCACCATCCATTTATTTAAGTATCTATTCTTTGTATTCGTAACATACGTGTTTTATAGTATTACGTTTTCCATATTTGATGTATTAAAGTAAATTATTGAAATAACTCCATATCAGTCCCCTCTGGGAAATTTCCCTTTATGATGAGATCCTCGTTTCCATCACCTAAATGAAATAATTGAAAAATTTGTATTCCTGGAATTGGATTTGAAATTTCACAATTTTTGAGAACTTTCGGAAACATATATTAATCCATCAAAGCTCGACTAAGCGGCACTTGTGCCTCTTATTAACCGAGCATCTGAGACGCCAGATGCACCACTGTGCGCTGAGTTTCCTGAGCAATCCCATCTTCGATAAACCTGACCGCCGACAGGCCACTTCAGACATGAATCCGTTGTAGGAGTCTGACTGGCTCAATCCCCACATGTGAGCTGACAAGCCTGATCCTATGTCCGAACCTTTGTGGAGAAATAGCATAGGGCCGTTGTGAACCAGCAAGGTCGGGATTCAGACATATGGTACTTGATGCCGGGCATTCCGTGAACTACAGTTCTCATTCAGTATCCGCTATTAGGAAACATTTCAATAACCCACGAAGATTGGCATGAAAGCGACTTTCTAGTAGTCTGCTTATGACAATAGGAAGGATAAATATTCATGCGGAAGCGTATTAAGTGATAAATTGAAATAATTACAAAATGATGAGCGATAATTATCTATGCCAAACAATTTAATAAATTTTTTATCCTCCCAGGATATCTATACATTCCAATACAACTTCTTTCCTGTCGGTCAAGGGCTTTTTACTGCGGGTGTCGTAACGAGAAAACAACGCCTGCCATTTCAATGGGTTTACGATTGTGGAACAGAGCGTGGTCGGCAGAAAAATCCGCGTCGTCGCTTGCTCCGTCAAATTAACACATTCCGCGGTGTATCAGACGCTTTTTACCCAGAAAATCGGCATCTAAACTTGGCCTGTATTTCACATTTTGACACAGATCATATCAGTGGCTTTGTTGATCTTCTACGTTACTATACAATTGGAACTTTAGTGATTCCTTATCTGACTCCTTGGCAACGCCTCGAAATAGCACTCAATACTGGATCCACCGCAAATGGGTGGTTCATGAAATTTTTATTAACTCCTGCGGAGTATTTTATCGATAATTTTGCAGACCGAATTCAGCGTATTTTATTAGTAGGGCCGAGCGGCGATGCACAGCCGCTTGAACTCAGTGATCCGGAGAGACCTTTAGTGCCGGTAGAGGGTGCAGATGACATTATTTTTGAGACGGGAGATGATTTAGGCGAAACAGAAGACTATGCACCAAATAAGAAGGGAGCGTCCGGAGTGATTATATCATTACTTCGCCCCGGTGGGACTATTACTATCCATCATATATGGGAGTTCGTTCCTTATAACGATGCCAATTACAGTTCTCACGTTACGCAGAATTTTAAAGATAGTGCCATTAAATCTCTAAAAATTATAAAAACAGGAAAAATATCTGATAAGATAAAAGAATTAGATAAACTTAAAGTCCTTTATGACGCTCAATTTAAATCCCCCAATGCAAAAAAAATTGACGGAATACGTCGAAATATAATTTCGCTTTTCCTCTACTGCGGACCTGTCGGGAAGGCTCGGCTCGTACATCAGCAAGAATACTGCCTTCGCCGACGGCATTTGCAGTGGTGCACGGGCTCTATCAGCTGCAATTTGAAAAGCGACCGCATGGGCCAATTACTTACGGGCGATGGATACCTTAAGACCCCGGCTCAAATAAATGCTTTAATACGTTTTTATCGCCCGTATCTTCGACTTTACCACAGTGCCGTGTTACAAGTCATGCACCATGGATCTAGAGAAAATTGGCACGCAGGCGTGGCAAAGATGCTTGATCCGCAAGTGAGCGTCTTCAGTTCTAATCCTGAACGAAAGAGATGGTATCATCCACATTTTGAAGTACTCCGCGATTTTATCAATCATCATCCCATTCAGGTTGATGCTAGAGATGGATGGGCATGGCGGGGTATGTTCGAATTTCGATAATGTTGAATGCCTTCACTGCGTATCACCAATAGCTCTTTTTTACTCGTCTAATTTAGGTGGCGACCAGAAACTATAGGGAACAATCGCAACGCCAAAGCTTTGCTCAAGTTTGAAGATGCCCTTGTACGTCGTATCTGAGGGCGACTACCGCCTGTCTGCTCCTGTATCACTGAGCAGACAGGCAATTCAGGGCAGAAATTCGGCTGTCGGTGAGAAAATATAGAAAGCGGCCTGTTACATAAATCCTGATAGTCAATTGCGTCACAAGCCCAGAAAACGATAAGGTTGATCTACTACACAGCTTTATCTGGAGGAATGGAACAAACATCGCCAGTAGCTTTCTTCATTAACGATCTTTATTCAGTACGCAGATTATACGAAAAATAGATATCCAAACCAATTTTGCGACGTAGGGAGTGCATTTGTTGGATTTAGTCAATGTTTCGTCGGACGTGACGCCCACACGGGCACTTCACTTGCTTACGACTGATACTACGGGCTATCACCTTTGACCTATATGAGCCCATTTTCTGAGGCCGATGGAACGGATGGTCTGTGGCAGGGCGGTGAGGTTGTTCCATGCGGTGCATGCGGCTTCGATGATGTGTTCGATGCCGCTGAACACGGTGTTGGACAGCCAGTTGGCGCGTAGGAACTGCCAGATATTCT
>NZ_BCTP01000101.1 GCF_001571345.1 Komagataeibacter xylinus NBRC 15237
CAATATGGGAAGAAACTCAAGATCTAACAGGCCCTAATCGTGCGGTTGCCAAAGCAGGCATATACCATTTCTTCGTATCACTTGAGCCGCAGGTGGCATTTAACTTGATGAGTAGCACACCTCTGCCCCGGACAGGATTTTATCCGGGACAGAAAGCAGCGTTCGCCTAATCTTCAGGCAACGCGGATCAGCTTACGGTTGATAAACTCCTCAATGCCGAGGAAGGACAGTTCGCGGCCAAAGCCAGAGTTCTTGATCCCGCCAAACGGCAGTTCAGGGGCCGCAGCCGTGGCCGTGTTGATGAACATCATGCCGGTCTCGACCGCTTCGGCCACCCGTTCCGCCCGGCCAAGGTCACGCGAGAACACGGCCCCGCCGAGGCCATAAGGAGAATCATTGGCCAGTTCGATGGCTTCGTGTTCCGATGCGATCTTATGCACGACGGCAACGGGACCGAAAATCTCCTGATAGAAGACCGGATTGTCCTTTGACACGTTGGTCAGGATAGTCGGCTCCATAAAGAAACCCTTGCGCTCCATCCGCTTGCCACCAGCCACCAGCGTTGCCCCTGCCTTGACCGCTTCATCGGTCTGCGCGAGTGCGGTCTCGAGCGCCTTCTTGCTGCTCATCGGGCCATGGGTCGTACCCTCAGCCAGTGGATCGCCAATACGGAACTGCGTGATCGCGGTTTTCAGACCTGCGAGGAAGACGTCGTAGACCTTCTCATGCACGATCATCCGCTTGGCCGCCGTGCAGACCTGCCCGTTATTGGCGAACCGGCCCCACGTCGCCCATTTGACGGCAAGTTCAAGGTCCGCGTCATCCAGCACGATGAAGGCGTCGCTGCCGCCTAGTTCCATCGTGTCCTTCTTCAGTGCTGCCCCCGCTTCGGCCGCGACCGTCTGACCCGCGCGTTCGCTGCCGGTCAGGGCGACGCCACGGATGCGGAAATCTTTGATCAGTTCAGCGGACTGGTCGTTGTCGAGGAAGATATTGGTATAGACGCCAGCAGGTGCCCCTGCGTCATGGAACAGCTTTTCAAAGGCCAGCGCACATTGCGGCACGTTGGGTGCGTGCTTGGCGATGACCACGTTACCCGCCATCAGGTTCGGCCCCGCCACGCGGGCCAACTGGTAATAAGGGAAGTTCCATGGCTCGATGCAGTAGATCACGCCTAGAGGCTGATTGATGATCTTTGCATGGCCTTCCTTGACCTTCAGATGCGTGGGAGCGAGGAATTCTGCCGCACCATCGGCGTAGAAGGACAGGATATCGGCGGTGATGTCGATCTCTTCCAGCGCGTCCGGCAGCGCCTTGCCCATCTCGGTCGCGATCAGACGCGCATGGGTCACGCGGTCACGACGCAGCAGGTCGGCGGCCTTTGACATGATGACCTTGCGGGCTGCGATATCGCGCTTTTTCCAGTCGGTCTTCCACACATGGTCCGCGCGATCGACAATCTCCTTCATCTGCGCGGCGGTATGCAGTTCAAACGTGCGTTCCACGGTTTCCGTGGTCGGGTTGAGGGTCTGGTAAAAACTCATTGCTTCGTTTCCCTGTTTATTGATTGTGGAAAGGATAGTCGGTGTAGCCATGCGCGCCGCCGCCATACATCGTCGCCGGGTCCAGCGAATTGAGCGGCCAGCCATGTTCCAGCCGCGCGGGCAGGTCAGGGTTGGCGATGAACTTGCGCCCGAAGCCGATCATGTCCGCCCAGTCATGCGCCAGCACATGCTGTGCCTTGTGCAGGTCGTAACGGCCCGCGCACAGGATGCGGCCGCCGAAGATGTCGCGCACGCTGGCGCGGAAGGCGTCCGGCATTTCAGGCGCATTGTCCCAGTCAGCCTCGGCGAGCGAGACATAGGCGATGCCCGCGTCCGCCAGCACGCGCACGGCCGCCGTATAGGTTTCCGCTGGATTGTCCTCCAGCAGGCCAAGATACACGCGCTCTTCCGTGGTCGTGCCGAACAGCGGGGAAAACCGCACGCCCAGTCTGTCGGGGGTGACGACGGCGGAAACGGCCTCTACCACCTCGCGCAGGAAGCGCAGGCGGTTGGACAGGCAGCCGCCATAGGCATCGGTGCGGAAATTGGCCCGTTCGGAGATGAACTGGTTGATCAGGTAGCCATTGGCGGCGTGGATTTCGACGCCATCGAAACCGGCTGACAGGGCGTTGCGGGCTGCCTGTGCGTACAACTCTACCAGGTCATGGATTTCTGGAATGGACAGCGCGCGTGGCATGTCCGGCGGTACCAGCTTTCCCGTGCCCGGCCCCGTGGGGATGAACACATTCACGCCTGTTGCCGCGACGGCAGACGGGGCGATCGGAGCTTCATGGCCGGGTTGCAGGGCGCGGTGCGAGACACGACCGACATGCCATAACTGCGCAAAGATGGGCCGCTGTTTTGCGTGCACCGCGTCCGTGACCAGTTTCCAGCCCGCGATCTGCTCAGGTGAGTAGATGCCCGGTGTCCAGGCATAGCCCTGCCCGCGAGGTTCGATCTGCGTGCCTTCGGTAAGCAGGAAACCCGCTTGCGTGCGCTGCGCGTAATATTCGGCCATCAGCGCGTTGGGAATATCGCCGGGCTGGGTGCTGCGGCAGCGTGTCAGTGGTGGCAGGAAGATCCGGTTTTCCAGCGATAGGTCGCCCAGTCGCACAGGTTCCAATAAAGAAGATGAAGACATGATCAATCCTGTTTACAAATGCAGGACATCTGTCCGGCCCGCATGTAAACATTGACCCAGCCTACGGTGTGCGCAAGAACGCACATAAACCGCCCCTAGTGTCAGGAATGATACCATGCCCCGCATTCGTCACACCACGCTGGCCTGCAGCCCCGGCTGCACGGTGGAAGCCACGCTGGAACTGTTCGGGGGCAAGTGGAAGGCGCTGATCCTGTATCACCTGTTCGAGGACGGGGTGCTGCGGTTCGGCGAACTGCGCCGCCGCTTGCCCAACGTCACGCAGCGGATGCTGACCAATCAGTTGCGCGAACTCGAGGCAGACGGACTGGTGTCACGCACCGTTTTCCCCGAGGTGCCACCGCATGTGGAATACGCCCTGACCGAGCTGGGAAAGACGCTGAAGCCAGTTATTCAGGCGCTCAAGAAGTGGGGGGATCGGTATGCGCATCCTGTTCAGCGGGACAAAGCTGGCGATCGAGATTGACCGCTAAGCATCGTGGCAATTCCGACTCAACCTGTCTGTCGGGTTAGCAAAAGCAGAGCAGACAGGCTGCAGT
>NZ_BCTP01000102.1 GCF_001571345.1 Komagataeibacter xylinus NBRC 15237
GAGAGGCAAAGGAGACCCTGCCCCGCCAGAAAACCGCGCTCACCTGGGACAGGCTGGTCCGGGTCGTCGAAGCCATCAGTCCACATGATCTGGTCGGTGCGCGGGACCGGGCCATTCTTCTGCTCGGTTTTGCCGGTGCGTTCCGGCGCTCCGAGTTGGCCGCACTGAAGGTGGACGACATCACGGTGGACGAGGATGGCATGCAGATCCGGCTGGGCCGGTCCAAGGGGGATCCCCAGCGCAAGGGTACTCTGATCGGCATCCCGCGGGGCCTGACCCGGAACTGCCCGGTTCTGGCATACGAGACCTGGCTCCGGCAGGCCGGGATCACGGAAGGTCCGGTCTTCCGGCGTATCTGGTCCGCACGGGGTCACAGGGCGGGAACCACTCCCGTCGGGACCCCGCCCAGGATCGGCCCGCATGCCCTGTCGGATCGGGCAGTCACGGACATCATCCGCAAGCGATGTGGCGACACCCACCTCGAAGGGGACTTTGGCGGACACAGCCTGCGCCGCGGGGCCATCACCACGGGCGCAAAGGACGGGTATGATCTCCTGGAACTGAAGCGCTTCTCGCGGCACAAAAGCCTTCAGGTCGTCGAGACCTATATCGACGAGGCCAGCATCAAGGCCCGGCACCCGGGAAGATCGAGATTCTGAGCCTGTCTTGACCCCTGCCGCCAGAGCGCCTCAACTCGCCTTCAACCGCAACACATCAGGGCGGATCAAAGAGAGGAAACAGCGTCATGGGCTCGAGAATTCTTGTTGTCGGCGCGGGTGCCGTGGGTGGGTATTTTGGCGCGCGCATGGCCAGCGCCGGGCATGACGTGACCTTTCTGGTACGCGAAAGGCGCCTGCAGCAGCTTCGTGCCGAGGGTCTGTGCCTGATCAGTTCCGTTGGCAACGTCACCCTCACCCCCCGGATGGTGATGGCCAGTGAGATTGACGATCCCTACGACATCATTCTTGTCAGCGTAAAAGCCTATTCCCTGATGGCTGCAATGAACGATTTCGCGCCTGCGGTGGGACCGCGGACACGGATTGTCCCGCTTCTCAACGGCATGCAGCATCTTGATATTCTGGCAGACCGCTTTGGCCCTGCCGCGGTCATGGGGGGTACGTGCTTTATCGTCAGCAGGCTCGACGCGCAGGGGCGCATTGTCCAGACGGGTTCTCTTCCCCGGCTTTCAATAGGGGACCGGGAAGGCAGCGATACGCCAGTGACACGCAGTATTGCGGAAACCCTGTCGGGTTCCGGATTTGAAATCGTGTGTTCCACCCACATCCTGCAGGACATGTGGGATAAATGGGTTCTGCTCGCGTCCCTGGGCAGCATCTGCTGCCTGATGCGCGGAACCGTGGGGGATGTCGCCAGCCAGCCAGCAGGTCAGGCCTTTGCGCAGGCGGTCATCCATGAATGTGCGTCAACGGCGGCGGCGGCTGGCTATCCCCTACGGGATGCCACGCTGAAGGGCACTGTCAGTCTCCTGACGAAAACGGACTCCACCCTGACGTCCTCCATGTTCCGGGATCTGCTGCAGGATGCTCCTGTGGAAGCACAACAGATTATTGGTGACCTGGTCAGGCGGGCATGCGCGCTTCAGATCCCTACGCCCATCCTGGATCTCACCGATCTGAATCTGCGCGTGTATGAACAACAAAGGCACGCATGAAGAGGCACAGTGCAGATACGACGTCCCAGCGGACATATCCACTTCACAGATCATGCCCGCCTTGCTCAAAGATAATTTCTCCCTGCATGAACAGCCGGAATGGAACGTCTAACTTGAGGGAAATCTGACAGTTCGTTGAACGGCGGAGATGAGGCGTAAGCGGACATATCCGTGTCAGCAATACTCTTATGGAAGTTGATGCTTCCGCAGCCAAATGGCGAATTCTGTCTCATCGATTTTTCTTTCGACCAGAGCGACCATGCGCTCCACCACGTCAGGCGCAGTGATGGCGACGTTCTGGCCGTTTGCTTTGAGAAACAACACACAGCAGGCCCAGCCAGTCCGCTTGTTGGCATCATTGAACGGGTGGTTGCCCGCAATGCCGAAGGCATAGGCGGCGGCGATGTCAAACAGATCGACAGGAACTGGATCCGCGTAGTGATAGCGGTTCAACGGTCGGTCTAACGCGCTATGCAGCAAGTCCGCACTTTTGATTCCCTGCGCGCCACCATATTCGCGCAAGGCGCAATCATGCAGGAACAGCACAGCATCAACCTCGAGAAACTCCGGTTCGTTCACCGTTTCGCCAGTTCCTGAAGTGCGTCAGCCTGTTCGCGCAGCACTTCACGGGCAAGATCCATCTGGCGTTCGAGCTTGAGGTTGCGCTTCACCAGCTTAATGCCGTCAGCCAACTCGACCAATGTGAGTTCTTGCCCGATCTCCAGACCCAGTCGAATACGGGTCTCCGCCGGCAGCGTGAGCCCGACCGAATTGCCCTGCTTGCGCAGAGTGACCGTTTCCATGGCGCTCTCCTATCTTACGTCTCGTAAGATAATGAAGTTTGGATCACAATACCAGACTTCTGTTCTCTCATCCCGAGGCTAAATTGCGTGATTGTCACGATGTCCGGTATTGAAAAGGAAAAATGGGCATCCCGATGATCAACATGAAGGCATATTCTGACGGCAGTTCTGCTTCACGAACAGCGTATTCGCTTGATGGGGTAATGATCCATTTGTCCGTCTTCCGAAAGGAATGTGGCGTGTTCAACTTGCGCCTGCGCCATCAGGAGGTGGTCAAACGGATCACGATGATGCAGAGGCAAAGACATAAGGATATGCAGGTGTTCGGGTTGTATTTGCAGCAGAGAGAAACCTTCCTCAGGAATGGCTGCCAGAATGTCGTTCATATCCGCATCCAGTTTTCCAATACGGATTTTGATCGCAATCTCCCATAATGACACGATGCTC
>NZ_BCTP01000103.1 GCF_001571345.1 Komagataeibacter xylinus NBRC 15237
TTCAAAGCATGAACATTGCCAGTCTGGTCTATGACAACCGGCCCCTTATCCCCCATAGCCAGATGACAACCATGAGCCTTTAACTGCTCTCTCAGAATATCCGGGTTGTAGCCCTTCCAGCCCTTGAGAACGATTACAGCCAGACCAGCCTTATCAATATGGGTGCGTTCCTGTTGGGCACGTTCCTGGGGCTTCAGTTTCCCTCTGGTGCGTGTTCCTTCCAGTCCTGCATCCCTGAGTATCTGGGCTTGGGCTGTTTTCCCTTCGGCTTCCAGAGCCTTGATAACAGCATCATTATGTCTGCCGGACAGGATAGGTTCTCCTGTGCGTATTTCTGCCAGTCGGTTCAGCTTCTCACGTCTGATGAAATCATTATCCATTCGGATACAGGAACCCGATGGCAACAGAAGGGAATACACCCTGTGCTTGTGTTCCCGGCCATGTTTGACATGCACAACTTCAGTGAAGGGCTGTTTCTGGAGAAAAAATTCATTTTCGTAATCCTGCCAGAAATCAGCCCATTGGTCTGATGTCCAGTCGTGTGCGGGGTCTGCATGAACATGGTGGAGAGGTTTGGAATGGCTGGCATAACTGCCAATAGTGGTGAGTTCCTTAATCTGGTCTTTCGTGCCGGTTTCAATCAACCCACGTGATGCACCAACCATGACAGCATCATTCTGACGCTTGTAGTCCAGAAGGTGACGCCATAGTCCTGAGCCACCCTTGCCACGTGTAGCCCCGCTAATCATTATTTTCCTTCAAGCTTCTTGCGGAGCTTGTCCAGATTACGCACAGCATCACGCACATCCGGGATAAGGGATTCTGCTTCAGCATGAGCCATGACATGACCCTCCTGACGTGATTTGATGGCATATTGCACCAATGCCCCACACAGTTCAGCCGTGCTTTCCCTGAGCCTGTAAAGCTCCTTGATGTATTCCGGCTTGGGGGGTGTGCGTGGACTATAGGCTTTGACTGGCTTGACCTTCTGATATGTATCAGAGGGTGAAAGAGCACCAGCCAGACACTCACGCACAAGACTGTTGGCTGTGATGTCACGCTGTCTGGCATGGTTTGTGATGCTCGCATATTGCTCATCATCCAGACGAACCAGTAACGATTTTTTCAGTTTTCTTTTTTCACTCATGTAATGGGTCTCCTGCTTAAATGGGGGTCAACGGGGGAAAAGCATTTTCCCCCTTGCCAGTTACCAGTAGACGCGAAGCGGATACTGGTATGCCTGGCTATAATCAAAAGATAACAAAAGGGATGGCAAACAAGATGAGAAAACGTAAGCAGGTATAAAAAGGTATTTTACAGGTATAATGCAGGTGCTTTGTATAAAATGTGTTACATATATGAAAACTTAAACAGTATTTTGTGTTGATGTGATTTTATAAAAATAGGTCAGTAGTCAACATAAAACCCTGTTGACTATGAAGGGGAAAACATAATGAATGGTCAAGCGGGAACGCTGTTGACTGTTTCCTGATTTTTCTGTTGGCGTGACTTCCTGCGAACAACCTTGCTGACAGCATCCTTGAATGCATAAGCATGGTTCTTGAGTTCTGCGAGGTCTTCAGGATTGTCCTGGATAACGTCCAACAGGGTTTCAAGGTCCTGGAAGATGGAAGGAAGGGTCGTTACCTGACTTCTGACACGTTCCCTGTTTACGGCTTCACTGGTGACACGCCACCATTCCTGCACTTCAGCTTTTTCCTGTTTGGTGCATTTATCCAGAATGCCACCGGAAACCATGGAAAAATAGCAGGGGAAAGAGCCAAGGGTTTCCTTGATGGCTCGCTTCTTTTCAGGGCTGTAGGTCCAACGACTGATTTCCCATTTGGGTGTGCCTTTGTTGTCTAATAATCTAAATTGCATATTAAAATCTCCTTATAAAATGACTGAAAAACTCCTTGTGAATTTTGTCTGTTTGAATGGTTGGGGGTAAGAAAATCAGCGTTTCTTTTTTGTGACTTCCACGATAACAGGGGCTTTCTTATGTGGAGCCTTGGGAAGCGTCAAAGTCCTGCGTTCTGGCTTCTGAGCACCAATCTGTTGCTTTTTCTGTTCCTGAGCCTTGGCCTGTGCTTTTTTACGCTTTTTATTTTCCATGGAGTGAGCGGAAAATATGCCCCCATCCGGGAAAATATTGAACAGCCATTGCTTGTCAGTGCCATCCAGATTGGCCTTGTAAAAAGTCAGTTTGTCATTGCCTACATAGCAATACATCTGCTTCCCATCATCCAGAGTGACGCAAAAGGTCTTGTCAGACTTGCCTCCCTCTGGTGTGGCTTCAAAAAACGCATTGCCTTCGTTCAACACCTTTCGTTCCTGAAAATTAAGCAGACCAAATGATGTGAATAATGCTTTTTTGGCTTTTGCCATAATAGTTCTCCTTTAAATTGTGTTGCTGTATTTTTAAATATTAACATAACATTAAACATAAAATCAAGTATAATGTTAATCTATATTTATAAATGTCGTATTTTATTATTGATGTTGAATGGTTGTTATGTTTTTTATGGAATGGTCAATAGGTTTTTGTGTTGACTATGAAAGGAAAAAACAGTGTGTAATTCAACATAAAATACTGTTTATGAATGGACAGAAAAAGAAAAACATCCCAAAAACCATAGAAAACCAAGGTTCTGGTATAATCCCTGTATATCCATCATGCGGGATAGCCCGGAAAACGTGGAATAAGACGTATGGAGCAACGAAAAGCCTTCAGGGGGTAGGATTATATGCCTGAAGGGCAAAACGGTCATGACGTGGCAATTATGCGCGTTTGCCATTGAATAGTCCGTTATATGTGGGGAGGACTTGTCACCCCTACCATCCAAATCGTCAAAAAAAGCCAAA
>NZ_BCTP01000104.1 GCF_001571345.1 Komagataeibacter xylinus NBRC 15237
CTTCTTTATGATTGCTGAATGTTTTCCGGACTAACTTTTCAAACAGTCTTGTCTTATGCATTCCGCGTCGCTGCGTGCGACAAAGGACTGATTTTTCCGGGGTGGCCACCCCGGAAAAATCAGGAAGGGGACGGGTCGGCAACAGGCAGACCGTAATGGGTCGTCTTGAGAGTATGACCACCCCTTCTTTTCCTTGTGCCCTGAACGGATACCCGAGGTTCGGCCTCGGATGACAAGCATAGGACATGGAAAAGATGACGCATCCAGTTGCGGCTTCCAAGGCCGAGTTGCCACCCGCATCGATCACAATTGGGATCGATGTATCCAAGGATCATCTCGACGCCGCCCGTCACCCCGGCGGTGATACCGTCCGTGTCGCCAACACCCGCAAGGGCCAGACCGCACTTCTGCGCTGGATCGGCGACATCAAAGCCGTTGCCCGGGTGGTGTTCGAGCCAACCGGCCCCTATCACCGCACACTGGAGGAACGCCTGGCGGCCGTTGGTATCCCGCAGGTCAAGGTTAATCCACGACAGGCGCGGCGTTTCGCCGAAGCCACCGGCAAACTCGCGAAGACAGATCGCGTCGATGCATTGATGCTGGCACGCTATGGTGCCCTGCTGGATCCGGTGGCGCGTCCAGTCCGCACGGATCTACAGAACCGTCTGGCCGAACTGGTCGCCGCGCGCCGCAGTCTGATGCGAGACCGCACGGCAACGCTCAATCGTCTCAAGACCCTCACGATCGGCTTGCTGCAGCGCCACGCGCGTCATCGCCTGCGGCAGATCGAGGCGCAGGTCACATCCCTCGATGCGGCAACTGACGCGCTCGTGGCGGAAGATGCGCATCTGTCTCGACGCCGGGACGTGCTGACCAGTATTCCGGGACTGGGAACAGTCACGGCTCATGCGCTTCTGGCCGACATGCCCGAACTCGGCATGATGGAAGAAGGTCAGGCAGGTGCACTGGCCGGGCTGGCACCCATCACGCGCCAGTCCGGCACATGGCGAGGCCGCAGCTTCATCCAGGGTGGTCGTGCCACCATAAGGCAAGCTCTCTACATGCCGGCCATCGTCGCCATGCGGTTCAACCCAGACCTCAAACGTGTTTACGATCGCCTTATCGCAAAGGGAAAACACGCCAAGATCGCCATTACCGCAATCATGCGAAAGCTCGTTGTCCTCGCAAACGCCCTGCTTCACAAAGATCGGCTTTGGACGCCAAAAGCCGCTTGACCACAACGGATACTCTTAGAGTGAACCCAACAAGAACGTTGAGGCTGTTCTGCTGAGAGTTCGATAGACAGTTGGCCGAGAAATAGAAAACAGTTCTGAAAGATCGCTGATGGAGTAATCGCCGGTATCATACATCCGGCGAAGCTCTTTTTGCTGACGTTCAGAAAGCTTGGGTTTCTTTCCGCGTAGTTTACCTTTGTCGCGTGCAACGGCCATCCCTTCACGAGTACGCATCCGGATCAGATCGGCTTCAAACTCCGCGAAAGTCGCAAGGATGTTGAAGAACAACTTGCCCATTGGATCAGACGGATCGTGAATACTGTTCCCAAGTTGAAGCTTCACGCCACGGGATGCCAGGCTGTCGCCAATAAGCCGTGCATCAGGGACAGAGCGGGCCAGTCGATCAAGCTTTGGTACGACCAAAGTATCGCCACTACGAACAGCCGCCAGTGCCTGGTCAAGGCCGGCCCTTTCCCGGTTCGTGCCGGTGAAGCCCTTGTCGGTGTAAATACGATCGGCAGAAACACCGAGTTTGAGCAGTTCCTGATGCTGGGCCGCGAGATCCTGTTTGTCCGTCGAGCAGCGGGCATAGCCGATCATTATGTGTGTCATACGGGAAAGTGTAACGTATAAGGCCCCATGACTGCAAAACATATGGTACCACCTTTATGAGACACAGCACACGGCTGTATTCCATGACGTGTTGCACTTGTCCGGGACAGTCCGTCCAACGATCCCCTTCCGGACACATGAAGGAGACATCCGATCATGGCGCGGCGCCGTCTTCTGACCCGTGAAGCTCTCGCCCGACATTACGAGCCTTCTGTCGATGATCGCGAGATCACGAGACATTTTACACTCAGCCAGGATGACTTCGATCTGATCGCAACCCGCCGCGGAGAAACCTCCCGATTGGGTTTTGCGATGGTCATGCTCTACATGCGCTGGCCGGGACGGGTGCTGGAATCTGGTGAAACACCACCGGCTCCCATTCTGTCATTTGTTGCGCGGCAGCTCGACCTGTCCCCTGGGCTCTGGTCCCATTACGGACGTCGTGACGAAACCCGTCGATCCCATCTGGCCCACCTGATGAAGCGTTATGGCTACCGAACCTTCGATCGGTCGGCATTTCATGACATGACCGGTTTCGCGATGCCAATTGCACATCATGTGACCCAGCCATCCCGCATGGCTGCGATCCTGATTGACGAGATGCGTCGCCGAAGCATTCTCCTGCCGTCGGTCACTGTCATTGAAGCCTTGGTGCGCCGTGCTCGCCAGCAGGCCGATCACCTTGTCCATGACGTCCTTGCAGGGGATCTGCCGCCGGAAACCCGTTGTCGTTTGGACAAAATGCTGGAGCGTCGTGGCGATCGCAGTGCCTCCTCGCTCTCGTGGCTGCGTAACCCGCCCCTGTCACCAGCCGCGCGCAATATCCTGCGATTGCTGGAACGCCTGGAGTATGTACGATCCCTGAACCTCGACAGCGCTCGCGCCACGACCATACCGCGTGTGGCC
>NZ_BCTP01000105.1 GCF_001571345.1 Komagataeibacter xylinus NBRC 15237
TCCCATGGACCAATCCGGGGAAGAGGCTGTCGTTCTCGGTGATAGTCAAAAGACGTCTGTCCCGACCGGATCACCTTGCGTACCGTCTGCCGCGATATCCCAAGGTCCCGGCAGATCGCCTTGATCGCCTTTCCTTCGACAAAATGCGCGCGACGGATCTTTCCAATTGTTTCCACAACAAGCATCCCAAACCGGGCCTCCATTCAGCATGAAGGCCATCGTGAACCCGTTTCTCAGAAAGGGGTCGTTTTTAGCTGCCTGTCCCCCTTCCGAAGGGGTCACTTTTCCATGCCGCTTAACAGTTGGAACTCGCCAACTCGGAGGTAGGCGGGTCGGCATGCGGCGTAAGCCACATGCCGGTGGAGCGTTGGTCCTTGCTATCAATACAGGGACCGAAGGCATGCAGTCTCTCACTGCAAACCAGCCTCGATATAAGCTTGCGGTGTATCGAGGCCAGATTCCACACGAGGTATAGTCGGCGCCTAAAGCAGGTAAGAGATCAGTCTCGGAACCCAGGAACCCTATCATTGAACTGCCCCGGGTTTACCGGAGAGCGATTTATTCAGTAATCAGGCAGCGATATCAAGCCTGCTCTGATCTGCATAGAAGGCGCGTTCGGCTTCGGCGGGAGGCCTGTAGCCGATTGGCGCCAGCAGGCGTTGGTTATTATACCAGTCCACCCATCTGAGGGTTTCCCATTCGACCTGCGCCATGGATTTCCATGACCCCAGATGATGGATGACCTCGGCCTTGTATAAACCGTTGATGGTCTCTGCCAGTGCATTGTCGTAGCTGTCACCGACCGTGCCGACCGAGGCGTCGATGTCAGCCTGCGCCAGGCGTTCGGTGTACCGGATCGACAGGTATTGTGATCCACGATCCGAATGGTGGATCAGCGCCTTGTTTCCCGCGGGCTTTCGTTGCCAGATGGCCTGTTCAAGGGCGTTGAGCACGAACTGGGTGGTCATGGAAGTCGAGACTTTCCACCCCACGATCCTGCGGGCGAACACATCAATGACGAACGCCACATAGACCATGCCATTCCGGGTCTGGACATAGGTGAAGTCCGAGACCCAGAGCTGGTTGGGAGCCTCGGCCTGGAACTGCCGGTTGACCCTGTCATCAGGACAGGGGCGCGCCGTATCCGGACGGGTCGTGATGACCTTCCGGCCCCGGATCACCCCCTTCAGACCCATCTGCCGCATCAGGCGCTCAACAGTGCAGCGCGCAACCTGTCGCCCTTCACGCTGTAGGCTGTGCCAGACCTTACGCGCACCATAAACAGCACGGTTGTCCCGCCAGATCCGGCGGATATGTTCCATCAGTTCCCTATCGCGCAGGGCACGCGGGCTGGCCCTGGTCGGATCTCTTGCTATGACCGCCTGCTGGTAAAACGTGGACGGGGCAATCGGCAGAACGCGACAGATTGGCTCGACCCCGTAATCGGCACGGCAGGCTTCAATAAACGCGATCATTTGCGAAACGGGCGGTCGAGCTCCGCCTGTGCAAAATAAGCTGAAGCTTTCTTGAGAATCTCATTGGCCTGACGCAGTTCACGGACCTCACGCTCCAACGCCCTGATCCGTGCCGTCTCGGCCGTGGTCGGCCCTGGTTACGCACCCGCGTCCCGCCGGGCCTGCTTCCACCAGTCGTGCAGGCTGTCGCCCGAACAGCCAAGCTTGCCACCAATCTCGCGACAGGCCACCGATAGGCTCGGGTAATCCGATCGATGCTCGTCCAGAAGGCGCACCGCGCGCTCACGGAACTCAGGCGAATAACGTGATGTCTTCTTCTTCTCTACCATAGGGCTCATCCTCCGAGAGTTTTACTCTCCGGTAAACCCGGGACAGTTCATAGGCCAAAAAACTGCGCCCGTTGATCGGTCCGTCGAGAACGCAGGGTGCGGTGATCCGGTCATGACGCAAGGCAGCCAGAAAGGTCAGTGTCTTCCAGTGGCTATGAGGGACTCTGGCTCTCAGTCTCTCACCTTTGCGGCAACGGCCGTGCGTGCGCGTCATGTTGGTCTTAGCCCAGGTTTCGTCGATAAAGACCAGACGGGTGGGATCTATGTTGGCCTGATAGCGCTTCCAGAACCTGCGCTTGCGCGCGACGTCAGGCCGGTCCTGCTCGCAGGGCAGCACGCTTTTTTTTGAAGCTGATCCCTTCGGATTGGAAAAAGCGCGAGAGCATGCCTGTGTCGGCCTGAACGCCACGCTCCTCGCGCAGTCGGATCGACAGCGCCGCAAGGGTGATATCAGGTTCGGCATCAATGATGGCCAGCAGCCAGGCCCGTTCAGGTCTGGTTTTCGAGGGACGATGCCCGCCCGTGCCGGCGCAGCACCGATCTCCGATGCGTCTTGCGCGCTGCACCCATTTGATCGCCGAGGCATCGCTCACGCCAAAACGGCGTGCCGCTGCCCGGCAACTCATGCCGTCTTTCCCCACCGCATCAATCACGCGGTCTCGTAAATCCTGCGAGTAGGCTTTCGGCATGAAGGCTGGCCTCCTTCGCCAGTCTTCATCTTGAATCACATCAGACGCCCTTTGGGAATCCTATGATTCAAGCTATTCGCAGCGCGCTCTAAGT
>NZ_BCTP01000106.1 GCF_001571345.1 Komagataeibacter xylinus NBRC 15237
GTCGAAGGCAATAACTTTGATGTATCATTGAACGGGAAGTATTTTTCCCCGATTTCTGTGCCTCAGGGTGCTGCGGAGGAGGTGTCCATCAAATATGACAGAAGGACGTCCGGATCCACCAGCATACCTGACGCCTGACCCGGCTTACAGTGTAGGCGATGCAGCAATAACCGACGCACTTGACGCTGCACGATCATTCAAACCTCTCCCGCCTCAGTTAACCCGTGACTGGGTCCTGCAAAATGCCGGACCACAAGAGACCATTTCGGATAAGAAACGGTCTCCCTCCCCGTCCTTTTTCATAAACGGCATCGCTCATTGACCACACATCGATATAAACAGCGGCGGATGTGATGCGAGTTGGGTCGCGAGAAGACGAAAACGCGGGTCGAAAGCGGAAGCAAGCCACACAAGCGCGCCAGCCGTCCGCGGATCAAACAGGCCCGAATAGCCTTTCAGCCCGGCCTGTGCGCGGATCGCGTCAAAGCGTACGGCTGAATGTACAAACTCCCTGTGTCGCTTCTCTCCGCTCAGATAGGGAAGCAGCCATGTCATGGCATTCGCCAGAGAAGAGCCGTCATCGCTCGTCCAGTGATACCAGTCCTCATCGCGTGTTCTGGCGGCAAGAGCGGCCTGGATCAACGGCTGAAGGTCGTAGACGACATAGTGCAGCGCATCCCGTTCCCGAAAATCCAGAGTGGTCCCGTCTAGTGCGATATTGGCCTGTATCTGCTTGCGGAAAAGATCGCGTGCCTTGTCAAACAGCGGGGTATCGTCGATCGCTACGGCGATCATTGTCACCAGCTTGATCCGGTGGCTCTGCCAGTTATTGATCCAGATCGCACGTCGCCCGTGATGGATAATGGCTGTCACATATCCCCAACCCCAATCCTGAAGATAGGATCGGACCTGTTCTCGTTCCGAGGCGGGGAGCGAGGGGCCGATCATCACATAAGTGTCGATCAGAGTGTCAAAACCTGTCTCGTCGATCGGGTTGAAGCTCGGCTTATAGGTCTTTATCCACGCCATCAGATAGCGACGGGCAAAATTCAGCCATTCGTCATCTGCTCCGGCATGCCAGGCCAGCGCTGCCTCTTGCATGAGCTTAAGGTCATATTTTGAGGAGACGCTCTCGTCCTAAATACCGTGATGCGGCAACGTGCCTTCCGTGTGCACCCGTGGCAGAGGCGCTGGCGGCCGGTTCCGGACAGAAGCCAGATGGCGAAGAAGCGCGGGCATAGTCCCTGCAGCCTGCGGATCAGATACGGAACACCACGCCTTGTCCGCTGCCTGCGCAGGCACGCAAGGCATCAGGGCCAGAGCGATTGCGCATACTGACCCCAGGAAACAGACTTTCTGTCTCCGTTGACCCTCACTCATGGTTTGTCGGAACGTCTGCAACCTGCACAAGAAGTTTGCCGAAATTCTGTCCACTCAGTTGTCCAACCAGGGCGAGAGGGGCCTGATCCAGACCCTTTACAATCTGTTCCTTATAAACAAGAGAACCTTCCTGAACCCAGGGAGTTGCCAAAGCGCGCCATTCCGCAAACCGCTCCGGCCGGTCACCGACAATGAAGCCCTCGATGCGGGCTCTGCGAAACAGCAGCATAGCCGCGCTGATTGTGGGCGCATGCGCCAGCCCGCTATAGTCGCGATCATTATAGTCAGCGACCAGACCGCAGATCGGAACCCGGGCATGATTACGTAACCGCCTGATCACAGCCTGGCCTACTGTACCCCCAACGTTCTCGTAGTAGACATCGACGCCGTCAGGACAGAGGGCGTCAAGCTGTTCGTCGAGATTTTCATGATGATTGATGCATCCATCAAATCCGGCGATTTCCGTGACCCACGCACATTTCTCCACGCTGCCCGCGATACCGATCACCCGCGCTCCTGCTCTCCTGGCTATCTGCCCGGCTGTTGCGCCTACGGGACCGGACGCCGCAGAGATAACAACCGTTTCCCCTGCCTTGGGCTGTCCGATATCCGTCATACCCGAATAGGCGGTTGTACCAGGCATACCGAGCACACCAAGATAGGTTGACGGTGGCACATCATCGGGAACCCGGACCAGCCTGTCCCCGGGAGTTGCCAGCACCGTCGCCCATCCAAACGCACCGGAAACGACCGCGCCTTCACGAAAGGCTGGGTGCTTCGACTGGATGACCTGTCCCACGGTTTCGCCAGGGATCATGTCGCCAACCGCCAGTCCTTCACGATAGGTCCGCCCCTCGTTGAGAATGCCCCGCATATAGGGATCGACGGAAGCAAAGAGGGTGCGTGTCAGCACGTCACCCTCCTTTATCGCGGGCCAGAGACGTTCCACTGTCGCGAAAACATCCGGCGTAATACTTCCGTCAGGACGCTTTGCCAGAACAACGGCCTCAAGTGTCTTTTCGGTCATGATCCTCTCCCTGATAGGTCG
>NZ_BCTP01000107.1 GCF_001571345.1 Komagataeibacter xylinus NBRC 15237
AAAAACGGTGCGCAACCTAGCACGCGAAACATTTTTGCAAGCCCACCAATAAAGCCTCAGATCCCAAGTATGGAGGTGCGGCTGATCAGTTGGAATGCCCAAGGGCACTGCAAGCCACAGCGCAACACATGATTACGACAATGGATTAACGTACCGTAGATTCAAACTTTACACAATGTGATAATTTATATAGAATTACAGAAAATTTTCAGCTCAGCGCTTGGAAAGCACGTAGGAATACTAAATGCAAAAACCAGTCTGTGCAAATGATGGCACAAAAAAATTTACTTATTCTATTTTATTTTTTTTAATATTTTCTTCGATATGCACAGTTTTATTCCCCTTCTCTGAAATTTTTACCCACATCCCTCTTGCCCAGAATGAAGGATGGAATGCCTATCAAATCGATAGGGTCATAAATCCGGCTCTGGGCCCTCTTTATCCTGATCCACAAAATGGCCTGATTTTTAACAATTATCCGCCACTTTCATTTTATATAGTTGCGTATTTTAGTAAATATGTAACGCATGATGTTATGGTTGCGGGCCGCATTGTTAGTTTTTTATTCATGGCCGCGTCATGTTTTTTATGCAGCATGTGCGTAAAAAGCCTGGGGGGAAAGCCTATTGGTATAATACTATCTTTTTTCATCCCTTTCCTTTATACGGCTATGTATTTCAAATGGTGGTTTGCTACAAATGATCCGCAATGGATCGGCATTTTTTTTGTTTTGGTATCTCTTTTTATATCTATTAATTGCATAAATAGTAACAAAGGAAATAGATATTTTTACATATGCCTGGCTGCTTTTTTCTCTGTTGTGGCTGGAACGGCAAAGCATAATGAATTTGCCATCCCTCTATCTATAACTATTCTATTATTTTTTAACGATAAGAAAATTTTCTATACATGGTGCGCATCTGGTATACTTTTTACTGCATTAGCATTCTTATGTCTGAAGGCCATTTTTGGCTACAATCTGATAGAAGACGTTTTCTTTCATCCGCGCGTTATGTCACTATCAAATCTGAACAATATGCGAGACTCATCGAGTTGGATGCAGATGCTCTATATTGCTGCCTTGCCATGCTTAATTGAAATAAAAGATAAAAAATTAAGAGGCGTAATATTAATAATTTTTACAGTTTGTTTAATTTTGGGCATATGCCAAAGAGCTGGCGAAGGTGTATCCGATAACGCACAAATTGACACACTGATCGCTTTGGCAATTGTCATTGGCATAGGTGTATCCGTATTTCCTGAAAAATGGCAAGGATACAGAACACCAAGCATGATATTGCTGACCATACTTGCCATCACCCCTCCTGTAATAAAAAGCGTCACACATTTGCCAACCAATATTAAAAATATACAGCAGATACCTGCGCAGCAGAAACGGTGGGATGCAATTTATAATATGATAAGTTCAAATCCACGTCCGTCTGCATGTCGTATGCTATCTATTTGCTATTGGGCAGGCCAACCCTACACCGTAGACATGTTTAATCTGGGACAATATCTGAAGCTAAACGGAAGAAATAAAATATTTTATGATATGGTAAAAAATAAAGATTTTGGAATGATTGAATACAGTTACTGCTATGAAAAAAACTGCGAAATGGAAAAAAATGCACTATTCCAAAATGGTCTGAACAACTATCACCCCATAAAAACAGAACGTCGCTTTGGCACTTTTGATAGATTTTATGATGTATTGGTATTCTATGCACCTAACGATTAAGCCTGCCTTGGCAGCAAGCATAGAACGTTTCTGCAATGTAGGTAGTGTCCGGTGAGTTGTTACGATATGCAATCCAGAAAAGCCTGTCGTATTGCTGAAAGACAGGGCCGTCGCGGCGGCCCACAGACTCTTTTTTATGCCCTGCTGCCGCAATATTCCGGAATGACAAAAAGGCGCAGGCAAGCACGAACATATCGCGTATCCGTTATAGGGGCTGCAACGGAGCGCTTGGAATGCCCGGCGGAAATGCTGGCAGCAGACCTGCCCTGACCGACGCATGGCCTGCCCGACCGTTCATAGGCACACAAGCAGGACCTTTGCTGCACAAAGGGTCATCTGGCGGGCTTTGATCGAAGCCCTGGCAGCTTTATAAGCAAAAGTCACACCCGGCCTGATGCTCAAAGATGCTCTCTTATTGTTTTGATGTTGACCTCCCTCATGCTCCTGCCAATCGCGATACCCACCGGGCCACTGGCAAAGAAGGAAGATGACAGCGACAGAATATGGCAAAATCTTCTGTTTCGGGGAACCGCATCCGTAATCTCGCCATGCTCGAACCATAGCCGGACATGCCTTGCCACGTCCGCCGATACCGTGAGCGTAATCGTATCGAAAGGGCGTTCGCCGGCGCTCAAGAAGT
>NZ_BCTP01000108.1 GCF_001571345.1 Komagataeibacter xylinus NBRC 15237
AGGTGTCTCGAAGGGGGATGGATATGTTTCCCGACTGAGTGAAGTCCAACAGTATTTAAGTTTTCATCAAACCTGTTCGCGCTATTAAAATTTATATTATTGAAATCATATACGTGGTGCTTGATTCCTAAAATAGATTCTAACCTTATTAAGGTTTCTTTAGGTCTTTTTGTTAGGGTGTCATAGTCTACAATGATTAGTTTTCTAGAAAACTTGCTATAGAATGCTTCTCTAATCGCTTTCCAGCAATATCCGAATGCCCCTCCATTTGAAAGAAGAGCTTCAACTCGTTCATGCAAGGTGCCGCGATATTCAATGGGGATCAGATGGGAACCAAGCAATGGATCAGATTGAATAATTCTTTCAAAAGAATTAATAATCCACACAGGATCTCGAACGCAACAGATCACTTTAGAATTTGGATCAATATAATCCAATAAATTTAAGCGAGTGCACCACATACGGTGGTTATCAAAAATAATATTTTTATTGTGTGTAGATGTTTTGTTTAAATAGTAGTTTTTTATAATTCCATAAATTAAATTCTTGCGCTGTGATTCATTAAATTCTGTTACTAACTCTCCTTCAACCATGATGGAAGATATTTTTACTATCATGGGTAATACGGGTGACGTAATCCCAGCGTGCTGAACATTTGGATTTTGTCTTAAAATAGCGGCTAGAAGAGTAGATCCTGAACGCGGTAGCCCCGACATGCAATGGAAAATGAATTCTGATGACATTTTAGACTCGTTTCAGAAGTGCCAAAGCTGTTACTTAATGTCGCGTATATGCTGCGTCTGCCCGGTTCTGGTCATTTAGCAATCAAATCTGGTCATTTTTCATTATAATAAAACTCAGTTATTAATATATAACTCATTAATAATATCATGGTAAAATTATTTATTACTAAATATTGGTGGCATGAACTATTTAAAGAAATAAATTTCATTAATTTAAAATATTCTCCATAGCGAAGAACGGTAAGCCGATGACTGCTATAAACTATACTATTATGTCAGGCTGATATTCCGTTTGGTGAGAAACGGGCGGGGGAGCAGCAGTCCCTCTCCTCACCGGTGAAACGGTTGGTCCGTCAGTAGTGAAGGAGGGATCGTCCAGACTGCTTCGATGGAGCGTGCATGTGCTGGGGCGGGGCCATGCGACGCGGTGCGAACGTGCCCATAAACAGGCGCGGATGATGGGCATAATGTCGGATTGGCTGTGGAAACGACCAGCAGATTTTGCAGAACCCTTTAGCGGGTAGAGACAATTTCGCTCCAGACAGCATGGTCCCACCTTTATGGACCGGTCATGCCGGCATCGTATCTCCGGGGGGCGTCGGAGCCGCACACCATGGCCTCTGTTGGATGGCTGATCTAGCCGAAGACCGGCTGCGCCTCGATCGGCTGGCCGCAACGGCGTTCCAGAACTTTCTTCCCCTGACGGCTGCGCCGTCATTCCTCGCGAGACAAGAAAGTTTCGGCCCTGCCGTCCTCCGCTGCGCTGCGGCCCCTGCGGGGTGCTCTGCCGCTCGCCTCCGGCTGGTCGATCGCCATCGAGGCCACGGTGGTCGCGGCCCGATAACAGCATGGAGATACGACAATGGCTAACATCGGTTCCTTCAAGAAGGTGGGCGAAGGTTTCGAAGGCGAAATCGTCACCCTAGCCCTGCAGGCCCGCAACGTCCGTCTGGTGGCCGAGACCAACCGCGCCAACGACAATGCCCCCAACTACCGCGTCTATCTGGGGCGCGTGGATTATGTGGAGTCCGGGATTATGCGGAGCGGGTGATCCGGGATGGTGGTTTTCTGCGGGTTTGGACTGGTTTCTGCTCCGCATAATATCGGGGTGGTGAGAGACCGGCGCCCCGCGTTGGACGGGGCGCCGGGAGGTGGTCAGCGCGACCAGATGAGCTTGTGCTCGCCGTTGTCGCCCTGCACGAGGCTCGCGTAGACCGGCCCGTTAAAGGAGGGGTCATCGAGCTTGAGCGAGAGGTATTCGGCACCGCTGTCCTTGGCGGTCCGGCTCCACCCGGCCCCGAGTTCAACCCCGTTGGCGGCGACCCGGTAGTCGGGAGCCCGGTCATGCTCCCGGGTTACGGGCCGGATGGTCGCCTTGACGTTGATGTTGAGGGTGCGGATCGTGCCGTTGAAGATGCCGTCTTCGGTGCGGGTAAAGGTGCCGATCTGTGCCATTGTCGTATCTCCTGTCAGAGTATCGACGCCGCCCCATGCGGCCTCGATGGCGGTCTGCAGGCAACGGGACGGCTGGCCCGCACCCGTAGGGCCGCAGCGCAGCGGAGGACGGCGTCGGCCGGGCTTTTTGTTGATTTTCACTGAGAACT
>NZ_BCTP01000109.1 GCF_001571345.1 Komagataeibacter xylinus NBRC 15237
GGGATCACGACACGAAAGTGTATTTTACGTACGCTTGGAGTGAACACCTGTAGAACTGGCCACATTGAGGTTCACGCAACAAGTAGGGATGCAGGTACCCGAAGCGGTCGTAACGCGCCAGCTTCGGGCTGCTCATCGACATTCCAGCGATAGTCGCCTGTCAGAGAAATATGCTCCCAGCCGAGGGGTGCGATATGCTGGGCCAGGTCATCTGAAATACCGAGCGTCGTGATGGCAGACTGAAGATAGCGCGTATTCCATAGGATGACCGCTGCCACCAGCAGGTTCAGACCTGACGCCCGATAGGCCTGATTTTCAAAACGCCGATCCCGCAGTTCGCCAAGCTGATTGAAGAAGAGCGCCCGAGCCAGCGCATTCCGGGCTTCTCCCTTATTGAGTCCAGCCTGGGTTCGTCTGCGCAAATCCAGATCCTGTATCCAGTCGAGCATAAAAATTGACCGTTCGATCCGGCCGACTTCGCGCAAAGCCACAGCCAGACCATTCTGACGGGGGTAAGATCCGAGTTTGCGCAGCATGGCCGAAGCGGTCACGGTTCCACTCCGAATAGATGTGACGAGACGCAGCAGGTCGTCCCAGTGTTCCACAATATGGTTGGTATTGATCAGGTCACCGGCCATCCCACCCAGAAGTTCGCCCGGGTGTTGTCCCGGAAAAAGGTGAAGTTTCCGCTCTTTCAGATCCCGTATCCTGGGCGCAAATCGATAACCAAAGAAGGGCATCAGCCCGAAAACATGATCCGATGCCCCACCCGTATCTGTATAATGCTCTTCAATGGAAAGTCCGTTAGCATGATAAAGCAGTCCATCCAGAACATAGGGCGCTTCACCGGCCGTCGCAGCAATCACCCGGGTCGAAAACGGATCATACTGATCGGAGATGTGGGTGTAGAAACTGACGCCCGGTTCACTGCCATTGCGCGCATTGATATCGCTGATCGCAGCGCCTCTGCCACCTGCATGAAACAATTGACCATCACTTGAGGACGATGTGCCGTCTCCCCAGAGTGACGCCAGGGGCAGCCCACGATGGGCTGCAACCATACGGCCAAGGGCTTCGGCGTATCCGGCCTCGCTGATATGCCAGTCATGCAGATGCGCCAACTGGCGCAGGGTGGCACCCTGACAGGTGTCGGCCATGCGTGTCAGACCAAGATTAATCCCATCCGCCAGGATCACCGTCAGCAGGGCGTTTTTGTCATCCGCGACACGGCTGGAACGGCGATGGGTAAAGCAGTCGGTGAAGCTGATCCAGCGGTCCACTTCCAGCAGAAGATCAGTAATCTTGATCCGTGGCAGCCGGTCGTAAGCCGCCCGCCTCAACTCTTCCACAGCAGGGGGTGTAATTGCTTTCAGAGGCGAAATCACAAGACCATGTGCATCAAGCCGGACCTGTGACAACTCGCCCTTCCTGGCAAGAGCCGTCACCCGGTTCAGCGCGGTTTCCAGCACTGCACGCCGTTGAGAAAGGAACGTGTCAGCCGTAGCATTGATCGCCAGAGGCAACGGTCCTTGCGCGCGCATCGCTGCAAACGTGGCTTCCGGAAGAAGGTAGGTGTCGAATGCGCGGTATTGGCGACTTTCCGTTACCCAGATGTCTCCGGCACGCAGACGCTCGCGCAGCTGGGTCAGAACACAGAGTTCGTAGGCCTGTCGTATGACTGTTCCCTCTGGCCTGACAAAGCTGTGCCAGGAAGGCGGAATGAAACGGATCGGACAGGAGTCAGGCAAGCGGCGTTTACCGGTCCGATAGAGGTCTCCAATGATCTGCACCGCCTTCAGTAATCCCTGTACCGTGCGACCACCCTGAAACTGGAACGCGTTCAGGAATGGACCAATGGCAGGACGAAGAGAGCGATGCCGGTTGATCAGTTCGGCCGTGCGATCAATGGTCTCTGGAGCTGTCAGGGTTTCAGCCCTGCCGATGGCGTCCTGGAGGCGGGGCCAGTCAATTCCCGTAATGGCAGACAGTGAATCAACACCCTGATCACGCGCCTCAATCAGATGACGGCAGGAGGTTGTCAGCAGACGAAGCTGGGCCTGCAACGATCGCATGGTGACAATCGCTTTGTCACGGATCCGGTGCTCGGCACGGCGCATCATGCTTCCGAGGAGTTTGTCCATCATTATGAGGGTCGCGTCGGTTAGAACCTCCTCAAGTCGGACCCCGGCTGCCACCAGAATGGCGTAACGACGGGATGACCGAAGCTCGGCCAGATGCTGGGGCGTAATCCGGGCAGCTTCTTCGCTCAAACGGTCAAA
>NZ_BCTP01000110.1 GCF_001571345.1 Komagataeibacter xylinus NBRC 15237
GCTTTGGGAGCATTTGTTTGTGCTTCGGATTGTCCGACATGAGGGCGACAACCGACATTACAATGAAGGACGCGGGACGGAGATCGTCTCTGCGTCGCAAAGCCAGACTGGCAACTCGCACCTACCTGGTTCATTGTTTATATAATGAATCCGTTTCGTTCGCCCGACACCGACCTCCCCCTGTCGCATGCCCTCATCCTGAAGGCCGCGCTGCTGACGATCGGCTATATTGAGGAAAACGGCCCGATCGGCCTCACGCCCACCAAGGCGCTCAAGCGCTATTTTGTCGCGTGGGCCGCCGAGGCATTTGACTGGCCAGCCTATACGGTCGAAGACCTCTACGCCGTTAACAAAGTCCTCAATGAACACGATTTCCCGCCGCTGGTGATCCTGCATGAGGTTCTGCTCAGTGCGAAGCTCGCACGGCATTTCAAGGGAACCCTGCGGCTGACCGACCTGGCGAGAAAACTCAGATCGGAGCCTGCCCGGCTCTGGATGCTGTTAACGACCCATCTCCTCTTTGTCGTTGACCACAGTCCTTACACCCGAAGCGATGAGCCGCTGTTCGGCAACTGGGATATCTTTCTCAACGTCATCAATATCGAAGCCCAGGCTGCCGTCACCGAAGAGCGACTATGTTCGGTTCTCTACGGGGGTGAAGAGGAGGAGATCCGTCACCGGGATTTCAAGCTGACCGCCAGTCTGTACGTCCATGTCCTGCGTCCACTGTGCTGGGCAGGACTGCTCAACGAGCACCGAACCGGCACCGGCCTCAACAGGCGGGATTTCTATACCAAAACACCCTTATGGACAGCGGCCCTCAGGCTTGAAACGGATCGACACCTGCAGCCGGTGACCCGTCACTGACCACCGTCGACAGCCATTCCGGCGTGATGTCGTCGTTCCCATATAAAAGGCGCCTTCCGGAGACCGAAAGGCGCCAATACCAGTCAGCGGGCTGACATCACTCGGCCGCCACCGCGTCCGGGCTATCGGGCATACGAGCTACCCCTGCTCCCCCTTCACTTCGCTCCGCCACGTTCCTCGTCCGCAATGCCTCGGGCAGCCATCCGGAGCCCTCCAGCAGCCGCTCAGCCGCTTGCGCCATGTCACCCTTCTTCATATGGGCGATACGCTCTGCCGCCTCGGCTCCCCGCGCCTCGCGCACGGCTTCGAGGATGCGGGCCTTGGTGACGCGGCCGAGATAGTTCTCCACCGTTGGCTGCCAGCCTGCTTCGGCCAGATCGAGCGCGAGCGCAGTGGCGAGACGGCCTGCTCGCGCAAGCCGCTCCCTGACGCTGCGTGCCAGAGACGGACCATGAGACGATTCATGCAGCGCGTTGATCCCGAAAGACAGGCAATGCGCTAGCAGGGCCAGACGGCTGGTGTCGTCCAGCCGGTCGAGCCACAGCCAGAGTGCAGCCTCGTCTTCCGGCAAATCGTGCTTCCAGCCCTCGTTGCGCTGGCGCAGCGCGTGGGCCGGCAGGCTGCCGGGCATGTCGGGGGAATGGACCTGCAGCGGGATTTCCCGGACATAGGCTTCCAGGCAATCTGCGCCCGAGACCTGCCAGTACAGATCGCGTACCAGCGTGTGAAGCAGTTCGGTCAGCGCGACATGCGGATTGCTGGCAAACGCATCCCGCAGGGCCAGTGTGCGCCAGGCCGTCAGTTCCGTCAGCAGGCGATCGGAAAGCGGTTTCAGTCCGTCTTCCTCCTCGGGGTCGGTATCGGGTGCGCCTTCCCTCCCATCCCCTTCGGCATCATCGCCATCGCCGCGGTGGTCAATGGCGTCGTCATATCTGTCTGATTCGTCCTGATCGACTTCGAGTTCGACCGGCATATCTTCCGGCCGGACGAAACCCCGTTCGACCAGCAGCGTGCCGTCTGTATCCAGGCTGACGAAGACACCGGCCCGGACCATGTCCGCCGGATCGAAGGAAACAGGGCGTTCTTCCAGCGCCTCGATAGCCTGCTCGATTTCACCCAGCCGCGTATCGACGTCCTCCGGGAACTCATCGGCCTGCGCGTATTCCGCCTCAATGGTTTCCTGCTCGCTGTGCAGAGCGGTCAGACGGCCCGCTTCTTCATCGGAAAGTTCAACGGTCGTCCCGTCGATCTCCGCGAACTGCCGTGTGTGTCCCCAGGGGAAGGACAGAG
>NZ_BCTP01000111.1 GCF_001571345.1 Komagataeibacter xylinus NBRC 15237
TAAGCTCCCGGCGACTGACGCCTTGCTGAATATTTCTGGTCTGGTTCAGCTATGAAGCATGAACGATTTAAGAGATAGGGACGCGGTACTACCTGCGAGTGTCGCAGGTAGTACCGCAGAGAGGCTCCAAAGGAGCGGTAGAGAGACCGATGAGCGGGACAGGCTGGCGGACGCCTCGCGGATCGAGATCGTTTCGGATCGCCGCCGCTGGCACGCCCCTGAATTTCGCGCGCGAGTGGTCATCGCGTCCTACGAGAGCCGACGCCCCATAAGGGAGGTGGCTGCACAGTATGGGATCCATCCCAGTCTGGTGTTTCGCTGGCGGCGAGAGGCTCGGGCCAAAGCGCAGGCCAAAGGCGGGACATCGTTCATACCTGTCATGGTAGCCCCGGCCCCCGAGCCGCAGCCATCGGAGCGTCGGAGAGAACAGGGAACGCTGTCCGGCCAAGCCGTCAGCCTGGTCTTTCCGGACGGTGTGCGGCTGGAGTTCGACGCAGGGCTGTCCGCTGATCGTCTGCGTGAGATTGTGGGCGCACTACGATCATGATCCCGCTTCCTTCCACGCTGAGGATATGGCTGGCGGCCGGTGTAACCGATATGCGCCTGGGGATGCCCGGGCTGGCGTTGAAGGTCCAGGAAGCACTGGGTCGTGACCCTTTCGCGGGTGACGTCTATGCCTTCAGGGGCCGACGCGGCGACCTGGTGAAACTGATCTGGCACGATGGGATCGGCCTTTCCTTATATGCGAAGCGGATCGAGCGCGGGCATTTCCTGTGGCCTTCGGCAAAGGACGGAGCGATCCATCTCTCCCCGTCACAATTGACTTGTCTGCTGGAGGGTGTGGACTGGCGCAATCCGCAGAAAACATGGAGACCTGAACTGGCGGGATAATAAAAACCGCGCCAGGTCAGCATATACTGGTACCCTTTTGAGCGCCCATGTGATCAACTGCCTTCATGACGGGAGACACGGACGACATCATCGCCTTGCGCGCGGCACTTGCCGCTGCCGAGGCGCGTGCCGAGGTCGCGGAAGCCCGTGCGGCCAGCGCCGAAGCGCAGATTGCCCATCTCAAACATCTTATCGCGCGGATGCGCCAGGACCGTTTCGGCGCCTCGTCGGAGCGGGGGCGCCGCCTGCTGGCCCAGCTCGAACTCGAACTGGAAGAGCTGGAGACGACACTCGCCGAGGACGCGCCCGAAAATGCGGCGGATCCCGCCGTCCGCGCGACAGCACCCAGGAGCAACCGGGGGCGCCAGCCCCTGCGTGCCGATCTGCCGCGCGAGCGGGTCGTCATCCCCGCACCGACACAGTGTCCGTGCTGTGGCAGCGATCGTCTGAGCAAACTGGGGGAGAGCGTCACCGAGACGCTGGAGGTGATCCCGCGCCAGTTCAAGGTCATCCAGACGGTGCGGGAGAAGTTCACCTGCCGGGACTGCGAGAGCATCACCCAGCCACCCGCCCCCTTCCATCCGATCGCGCGCGGACGCGCCGGCCCATGGCTGCTGTCGACCATCCTGTGCGACAAGTTCCTGCAGCATCTGCCGCTGAACCGCCAGAGCGATGCCTTTGCCCGCGAAGGGATCGATCTCGACACATCAACGCTGGCCGACTGGGTGGGAGCCTGCACCGCGACGCTGGCCCCCCTGACTGCGCTGATCCGGGCGCATGTGCTGGCGGCACAACGCCTGCACGCGGATGACACCACCGTGCCGGTTCTGGCGAAAGGCCGGACAGTCACCGGACGATTATGGAATTATGTGCGTGATGATGGTCCATTTGGTGGGCCAGCACCGCCAGCCGTCTGGTTCCGGTATTCCCGGGACCGCAGGGGCGAACATCCCACGGACCATCTCACCGGCTGGACCGGCATTTTGCAGTCAGACGCCTATGCGGGTTATAACACTCTGGCGAAACCGGGACGCCAACCCGCGCCGGTTGTCTCCGCCGGATGCTGGGCGCATGGACGCAGGGGACTGTTCAAAATCGCCGAGAGGGACAAGGCGCCCCTCGCCATAGAGGCAGTAGGCAGGATCGACGCCATATTCCAGGCCGAGCGCACCATCAACGGTACGCCCCCAGAACATCGGCTGGCAGTCCGTCAAACAGACATAGCCCCTCTGGTCGACGATCTGTTCGA
>NZ_BCTP01000112.1 GCF_001571345.1 Komagataeibacter xylinus NBRC 15237
CGAGACCGGAGCCGGCGTTCAGGCGCAGGTCGATTTTGCGGAATTCCAGACAGTCTTCACCGGCGAGCCAGGCATCGTGCGCAAGGTCTGGTTGTTCAGCATGGTGCTGGGGCACAGTCGCTGGCTGTGGGGACGTTTCTGCCCGAACCAGGGTCTGGAAACAGTGATGCGTTGCCACATCGCCGCCTTCGAGGCGATGGCGGGCTGCTGCACGGAAATTCTCTACGATCGCATGAAGACCGCTGTCATCGGTGAGGATGATGCGGGCGTGGTGACCTACAATGCCTCGCTGGTGGCGCTTCTGGCCCATTATGGCAGCGCCCCCAGAGCCTGCCAGCCCTATCGCGCCAAGACCAAGGGCAAGGTCGAGCGACCCTTCCGCTACATCCGTCAGGACTTCTTCCTTGGCCGCAGTTTCCATGATCTCGATGACCTCAACGCCCAGTTCGACGTCTGGCGCGCGGATATCGCCAACGCGCGGGCACATGCCACCACCGGGCGGATCGTGCAGGAGCATTTTGCACAGGAGCAGCCCCATCTGCATCCATTGCCTGCCCTGCGCTACGATGCTGTTCTGAGCGTCGAGCGGCGGATCAGCCGCGAGGGGATGGTGGCGGTGGCCGGCAATTATTACAGTGTGCCTGACACTGCCCGCCGTCGCGTGGTCGAGATCCAGCACCATACACATGAAGTCCTGATCTTCGAGGAAGGGAAACTCATCGCCCGGCATCCCGTGCTGGAAGGCAAAAACCGTAAGCGGATCGAGCCAGGCCACCGCAAGGCCCCACCGGTTCAACACGCCGAGATGTTGCCGACGACACCGGCGGTGCCGATCCTCCAGCGTCCTCTGGCTTTCTACGGCGCGGTGGGTGAACGCCTGGCCAACATCAATGCCAAAGGGACCGCATGATGTCTGTCACCGAACGCATCCGACAAAGCCTGCTGGCTCTCCATATGGCACGCGCCCTCGAAACGCTTGATCACACGCTGGGCAGGCTGGAAAAGGGCGAGATCAGCGCCATCGAGGCCATCGACGATCTGCTGGCCGAAGAACTGAACCTGCGCGAGGGACGGCGCATCAGCGTAGCACTGCGCACCGCCCGCCTCATGCCGATCAAAACTATCGAGAGCTTCGACTTCTCGTTCCAGCCTTCACTCGACAGGCATCGCATCACCGCGCTGGCCCAGCTCGAGTTCATCAATCGGGCCGAGGTGTTGCATTTTCTGGGCCCGCCAGGCACCGGAAAATCCCATCTGGCCACAGCCATCGGCGTGGCCGCCGTCAGGGCCGGACGCAGCGTCTATCGCTGCTCTCTGGCAGAACTGCTCGAGGCGCTCACCAGAGCCGAACGCGAGGGGCGTCTGGCCGAGAAAATTCGCTTCTACACGCGGGCTTCGCTGCTGATCGTCGATGAAATTGGCTACCTGCCAATCACGCCAGGTGGTGCCAACCTCTTCTTCCAGCTGGTCAATGCCCGCTACGAAAAGGGAGCGATGATCCTGACCTCCAATCGCGGTTTTGCCGAGTGGGGCGAGGTCTTCGGCGACCCGGTCGTCGCCACCGCGCTGCTCGACCGGCTACTTCACCATGCTGTCGTCGTCCACATCGAAGGTGCCAGCTATCGCCTGCGCCAGCATGCCGATCTGATCCCCGAGCATACACGGGCCCACGCCAATCTGATGCCACCGGCAGCGCCAAAGCGCCGCGGTAGGCCCCCAAAGCATGGAGCTATCGATCACCTCAATGGCTGATCACCATATCCGTGCTGGGGAATTTTCCGACAGCACATGTGGGGAATTTTGAAACAGCATTTACAG
>NZ_BCTP01000113.1 GCF_001571345.1 Komagataeibacter xylinus NBRC 15237
GGGTTCTTCCGCACTTTTCGTGATGATGTTTTTTGATTATGCGGGCTGAAGGACACGCGCCCTGAGGAGTTCGAAGCCTGCTCTTCCGAACATGGTTCGCTTGATCATTTTCAGTCGGCTGATCTGTCCTTCAACCGGGCTGGTTGTCCAAGGTGTGACAAGAGACGCTTCAATGGCAGCCGCATCCCGTTCAAGCGCGGGAATCAGACGTGACAGCAGCGTCGTCTTTCCTTCTTCCAGCAGAGCCTTCAGATCGCCTCCCGTGCAGGTGTCACCCCTTTTACAGAGCAGGGTCTGCATTTTCCTGAGCCAGCAGAGTGTGACGGCAAGGTGCGGTTCAGCTTCCAGAAGGGCAGGAACCAGCAGTCCCTCCTGTCCGGCAGATAACGGATCCTCTGCGAGGAGAAGCCGCGCAAGTCTGCGTCCCCGAGGTGCAACGACATGCGCGGAAGGAACGGGTTTCGCGGAACATCCCTGTCGCGTCGCCACCCATTTCCAGACGGTGCCATATTGTCCTGCAAAGCCCTGCTCCAGGAGTTCCCGCCATAGCTGACGACTATTGCGACATCCTTCGGACCATCTCTTTTCCAGGTGGGCTGTGTAAGGCACGAGTATGCTGCGTGACGGAACCGTTCTTTTCCATGGTGGTGCATGGCCCCGCTGAAACCAGCGCCGCACGGTTTTTCTCTCTACCCCGATCGTTGTGGCGATAGCCTGAATGCTGTGTCCCGCTGCTTTCAGGGCAAGAGCTTCCTTGAAAAGAATGTCACGCCGTTCCCCAGAGGCTGACCTGACGACCGCCTGCGCCTCTTCTGGATGCGCTCTGATTGTTTCAGATATTTTGCTTACGACCGTTGATACGTTCATCTGTCGTGTCAGGGTCCTGACAGTCGTCGTAAAACGGTCCAGAATGCTGACAAAAGCGTCTGACAGGTTCTTCAGCAGATGCCAGCGGTCTGTCACCTGAAGAGCGGATGGTGCGCCTCTGCGGCATCCGTCTGCATAAGTACCGGCACGGTCTCTGGCAATGATTTCAATACCGGGGTGGACCTGCAGCCATCGGGCAAGGGTATCAGCGTCCCGATCTGGCAGGAGGTCAATGACATCATTTTTCTCAAGATCGACCACAATCGTTCCATAGTGATGTCCCCGCCGCCATGCCCAGTCATCCACCCCCACCACACGTGTAAGGGCCGTGCCTTTTGTGGTGTTCTGCACACGTGAGAGAAGACGGCGGACAAGAGTATCCGCGCTGATGGGGCAACACAGGCGCACGGTCATTCGTGCTCCAGCGGAACCGCCCAGGGTGTGGGCGATATAATAATGAAGATCGGCAAGACGTGTGGTCTGTCTGTCATGACGCACGGTTATCCCCTCAAGGGGCATGACAAACGTCCGACGTGGACAAAGCATCGTCTGGCAGAAAAAGCGCGGCACAGAAACGATCAGCGTGGCTGGACGGCCCTGCCATGGAAGATCCGCGAGTTTTCTCTGATAGAAACTGTGAATGCGTTGTGCCGGCACTGACAGTCCGGACACACTGCACTCCGTTTTCGCAGACCGACTTCGATCTTCACTCTGTTATCCAGTGCAACAACACGACGAACGACGAGGGAACGGGGAAGATCAAGAGACCGAAGGCGTGACACTGGGGAATATCCATGAAAGTGAACGACTTTCTGGATTTCCCAGTTCCGGAACCTCAGTACAAGATACCCATCACGAAAAGTGCGGAAGAACCCAGTTCTCAACGAAAATCAACAT
>NZ_BCTP01000114.1 GCF_001571345.1 Komagataeibacter xylinus NBRC 15237
GGGTTCTTCCGCATTTTTCGTGATGGGTATCTTGTACTGTGGTTCTGGAACTGGAAAATCCTGAAAGTCGCCCACTTTCATGGATATTCCCCAGTGTCACGCCTTCGGATCCTTGATCTTCCCCGTTCCCTCGTCGTTCGTCGTGTTGTTGCACTGGACAACAGAGTGGAGATCGAAGTCGGTCTGCGCAAGCGGAGTGTACTGTGTCCGGACTGTCAGTGCCCGACACAACGCGTTCACAGCTTCTATCAGAGAAAACTTGCGGATCTTCCATGGCAGGGCCGTCCGGCCACGCTGTTCGTTTCTGTACCACGCTTTTTCTGTCAGGCTGCGGTCTGTCCACGTCGGACCTTTGTGATGCCCCTTGACGGGATAACCGTGCGTCATGGCAGACAGACCACGCGTCTTACCGATCTTCATTATTATATCGCCCATACCCTGGGCGGTTCCGCTGGTGCACGAATGACCGTGCGCCTGTGTTGCCCCATCAGCCCGGACACTCTCATTCGCCGCCTCCTTTCCCGGGCACGGAACACCAGGAAAGACATGCCCCCTACACGCGTGGTAGGGGTGGATGACTGGGCATGGCGACGGGGACATCACTATGGAACGATTGTGGTCGATCTTGAGAAAAATGATGTCATTGACCTCCTGCCAGATCGGGAGGCTGCGACCCTGGCCCAATGGCTGCAGGCCCACCCCGGTGTTGAAATCATTGCCAGAGACCGTGCTGGTGCTTATGCAGATGGATGCCACAGAGGCGCGCCATCAGCTCTTCAGGTGACGGACCGCTGGCATCTGCTGAAGAACCTGTCAGAGGCTTTTGTCAGCATACTGGGCCGTTTCACGACAACAGTCAGAACCCTGACGCGACAACTCAGCGCATCAACGACATTGAGCGAAACGTCTGGAACAGTCAGGACACAACCAGAAGAAGCGCAGACGCTCATCAGGCCAGTCTCTGGGGAGCGACGTGAAACTCTTTTCAATGAAGCTCTTGCCCTGAAAGCAGAAGGGCACAGTATTCAGGCTATCGCCACAACGATCGGAGTAGAGAGAAAAACCGTGCGGCGCTGGTTTCAGCGGGGCCATGCGCCAACATGGAAAAGGACGGTTCCGACACGCAGCATACTCGGGCCTTACATATCCCATCTGGAAAAGAGATGGGTCGAAGGATGTCGGAATATTCGCCAGCTATGGCGGGAACTCGTGGAGCAGGGGTTTACAGGAAAATATGGCACTGTCCGGAAATGGGTGACGACGCGACAGGGTATTTCCACGAAACCCGTTTCTTCCGCGTATGTCTCGCCCCCTCTGGGGCGCAAACTTGCACGCCTTCTTCTTGCAGATGATCCATTGTCTGCTGGACGACAGGACGGCCTACTTGTTCCTGCCCTTCTGGAAGCCGAACCGCAACTCGCTGTCACGCTCTGCTGGCTCAGGAAAATGCAGAACCTCCTCTGTAAAAAGGAGGACACCAGAAAGGAGGGCGATCTGAAGGCCCTGCTGGAAGAAGGGAAAACGACGCTGCTGTCACGTTTGATTCCTGCGCTTGAACGGGATGCTGCTGCCATTGAAGCTTCTCTCGTCACACCATGGACAACCAGCCCGGTTGAAGGACAGATCAGCCGATTGAAAATGATCAAGCGAACCATGTTCGGAAGAGCAGGCTTCGAACTCCTCAGGGCTCGTGTCCTCCAGCCCGCATAATCAAAAACATCATCACGAAAAGTGCGGAAGAACC
>NZ_BCTP01000115.1 GCF_001571345.1 Komagataeibacter xylinus NBRC 15237
GTTCTGTCATTCAGGGCCTAACAGGCCCTAAAAGGCATGAATGGGGTCATTTAGCGCTAAATTACCCCATTAACCAATTGATAAATAACAATTATTTTTGGGATTTTGAGATTTTATACTATCTTCTGAAACAGTCTCTTATTCTGGTCGGCGTGGACAGTGACATGGAAGGCATGATGCCGGACCAGCTTGATCGGGTCTGCGCCGAGCATCATCCCCGGCTGCTCTACTGCATCCCGACCATCCACAATCCCACCACGGCTACGATGTCGCTGCAAAGGCGCAGGAACATCCTGAAGATTGCCCAGCATCATCATCTTCATATTGCCGAGGACGACCCCTACAGCCTGTTGATGGACAATCCACTCCCGGCACTGGCAGCCCTCGACCATAGCCGTGTCAGCTATGTGGCTACCCTCGCCAAAACGCTCAGCCCCGGCCTGCGCACCGCCTATGTCGCCCTGCCCAATGCGGACATGACCCGGCGGGTGACGGCGGCCATCCGGGCCATTGCGCTCACCAATGCCGGGCTGCTCAGCGCGCTCACGGCGCGATGGATGCAGACAGGGCAGGCGCATACGATCCTGCACGCCATCCAGAAAGAACTGCGCCTGCGCCAGTCCATTGCCCGCAGGGTGCTGGGGGAAGGGCATTGCATGAACCCCGACGGGCCGCATGTCTGGCTAAAACTGCCGGACTGGTGGGGCAGTGCGGATTTTGTGGCGTATGCCCGCAGGCGAGGCCTGGCGCTGGTGCCCAGCACCGTTTTCACCATCAGCGGCGAGCCGCCGCAGCGGGCGCGCATTGCATTGGGCAGCGCACCGGATGCTGCAAGCCTTGAGGAATCCCTGCATGGCGTGCTGTCGGTCCTGCAACACAAACGCTCACCCGGCTTTGCCGATATTGTGTGACCTGCGCGCAGTGTCTGGAATCGATGGGAACATCTGATTCCGGGGCGCGCCATGCGGGCACATGGAAAAACAAAAGGGGCTGGCATAGGTAAGCCGATAAAGGCTTGATATATCCTATGAAAGCACGTCGTCGCAGCCGACTGCCCGTTGACACCCAAAAACGGCTTCTGGAGCACTTCGTTGCGGGCACGCCCGCACGGAGTGCCGCCGAACTTGTGGGCGTCAATCGCAACACCGCGACCCTGTATTACCGCAAGCTGCGCGAAATCATCGCTGAACAGATTGCTCATGACGCACCTTTTTCCGGCGAGATCGAAGTCGATGAAAGCTATTTCGGTGGGCATCGCAAAGGCAAACGGGGCAGAGGTGCTGCCGGAAAAGTCGCCGTCTTTGGTCTGCTGAAGCGGTCTGGCCACGTTCATGCTGTCATGATCCCTAATGCCGGGCACCAGACGCTGATGTCTCTCATCCGGCAGAAAGTGCTCCCAGATTCAATCGCTTACAGTGATTCGTGGCATGCCTACGACAGGCTCGATGTGTCTGAGTTCCATCATGAGCGCGTCGATCACAGCAGGCATTTCACCCAGGGAAGAAACCACATCAATGGCATCGAGAACTTCTGGAGCCAGGCCAAGCGTCATCTGCGACGATACAATGGAATACCACGCAAGGACTTTCATCTCTTCCTGGCCGAATGCGAGTGGCGCTTCAACACCCGCTCGCTCGCAAAGCTCGTGAAAATCCTTACCGAATGGGCTAAGCTCCCTTCCTAACCCGTCCCAATAAACACTTACCTATGCCAGCCCCAAACAAAAAAGCACCT
>NZ_BCTP01000116.1 GCF_001571345.1 Komagataeibacter xylinus NBRC 15237
TTGTCAATCGGCACTCAAAAATAACCCCTGATCGGCATGCAATATTAACCCCCTGTTGAAGGCCCGGCCTGTCTCCTGAAGCCGTAGGCGTAAGGAGACAGGCCGGGGCAGGTATGGATCTGGAGAGAGGTTCAGTTACGGTTCCTGAACCGCCAGCTTTCGTTCCCTGTCTCGATGATGTCGCAGTGATGGGTCAGACGGTCGAGCAGTGCCGTGGTCATCTTGGCGTCGGCGAATACACTGGCCCATTCACCGAAGGACAGGTTCGTGGTGACAATGACCGAGGTCTGTTCATAAAGGCGGCTGATCATATGGAACAGCAACTGTCCGCCAGACTGGGCAAAGGGCAGGTATCCCAGTTCGTCGAGGATGATAAAGTCCAGTCGGCCGAGTTGTTCGGCCAGCCGACCCGCCCTTGCCGCCCGACTGTCAGCCTCAAGCCGGTTGACCAGGTCCACCACGTTGAAGAACCGGCCACGCCGACCTGTGCGGATGCAGCTCCGGCCAATGGCCGTGGCCAGGTGGGTTTTGCCGGTACCTGTGCCCCCCACAAGCACGACATTACGCTTGAGGTCGAGGAATTCGCCCCGAGCCAGGTCACGGACAAGGGTTTCGTTGACGGGCGTATCCGCGAACTGAAAGTCCTCGACATCCTGTGCCCGCGGCATCCGGGCAATGGTCATCTGGTAGCGTACCGACCGGGCCTGCTTTTCATGTATTTCGGCCTGGAGCAGTTCTCCTATGACCTGCTGGGGCAGATACTGTCGTTTGACCGCATGGGTCACCAGTTCATCATAGGCAGCTTTCATACCGTAGAGTTTCAGTTCCGCCATCGCCTGGAGGATCGGCCCACGTTCCATCATGGGCGTGTCCTCAGGATATCATACCGGCTGCAGTCAGCCACAGGAGCATGATGCAGGACCAGAGGTTCGGGAAGGGCAGGCAGGACGGGATTTGTGGCTTCATCCCGGCGTGACAGGATGTTGAGAATGACATCAACGGAATGCATGCCATCTTCCAGGGCCTCCCGGCAGGCCTGATCCACGCAGGTCAGGCCATGCTCGTTCACGGCAACCAGAAGACGTACGACCTGTCTGTCGCCACCTGGCCTGTCAGCCAGTCGCCTGCGGATCCGTTCAATGGAGACGGGCAGGATCCAGTCCCGGAATGGAGCGCCATTGCGCAGGGCACCCGGCTTGCGCTCCAGCACCCCGATATAATGCCATGGATCATAAACCGTCCGGTCCCGCTCGAACGAGCGGGCATGGACCCCAACCGTCCGGCCATCCTGCCGGATTTCGATGCGCCCGGCATAGGCCCTGAGTTCCACAGGGCGACCAACCGCGCTGCTGGAGACGGAATACCGGTTGTTGTCAAAGCGGACCAGGCAGGTTTTCGTGACGGATGCCATGCGGGCATGGAACCCGTCAAAGGAACCGGCATAAGGAACCAGAGCCGCGCGCTCGGCCAGGAACATCTCCCACACCGTTTTCTCCGGGACATCCGGATGGGCATGCGTTCTGGCCAGCTGGATGCATCGATCCACAAGCCATCCA
>NZ_BCTP01000117.1 GCF_001571345.1 Komagataeibacter xylinus NBRC 15237
CCCTGTGCGAACCAGACCCTGGGTCGTTTATGCCAAACCACCTTTTGCCGGTCCCAAAGCGGTGCTGGCCTACCTGTCGCGCTATACCCACCGCGTCGCCATATCGAACCGCCGCCTCCTGGCGTTCAACGAAAAGGGCGTGACGTTCCGCTACAAGGACTACCGGCGGGACACGGCCCAGCAGCAGCAGGTCATGACACTCGCCACGGATGAGTTCATCCACCGCTTCATGCTGCATGTCCTGCCACGGGGATTTCATCGTATCCGCCACTATGGCCTGCTCGCCAGTTCCAACCGCAAGGCCAGTCTGGCCCGGGTGCGGGACCTGCTGAAGGTCATACCCACATCAGCGCCGGAAGTCCCGGAAGCCGGACCGGTCACGCCACCGCCCTGCCCATGTTGTGGTGGTCCGATGGTCGTCATCCAGATCCTTCCCCGCTGGTGCCAGCCCCGAGGGCCGCCACGGGCGACTGATCCAACCAAGGGATCACCATGACAGCCCGCAGATACGACAGCATGACCGATCCCGATGTCGGAGTGGCTCCGCGCCGGCAAACCGGGGCTCCTGTACGCATCACCGGAAAAACCGGGAAAATCGCTGTCTGCACCGCCAGTTCTGTCATCGCGTCATGCAGATCCGGTCACAAAAACCCGTTCCAGTTCCACAAACGCACCTGTATGCTCTGGCTCAGGCTCTCCCCCGGGTAGCGCCAGTTGCAAATTCCCCATAACTGAGTCCCGGTGTCGCGGGTTCGGTCTTCCCAGACTTTCGTACGCCTCGCGGCGCCCGAAACCCTTCAGGTAAGCGGACTATTTCCTGAGCCTGATGATTCCGAGTTCGTGCCACATCCACCCAAAATCGTAGGCAGCCATGCCACCGCCACTCCCTTGGGCGTGGACCGTAGTGTTTTCGATATCCTTCAACCAGATGGCCACCTTTTTACGTCCTGAGGCTGTCTGGACGGCCTGGCGCGGCGTCAAATCCCCCAGGGCCGGGACTGGCTCATCAAGCACCTGCCGATAGTGCCGCTCCAGCATCTGCCCGATAATCCGGGCTTCCTCCTCGGGCGGGATCTGCAGTTCTGGCGAGACCTCCCGTCCATGCGTCCCCCGGTCTTCCATCGCCTGCGCCGGCGTCATGATCTGCGTGAGTGGAGCGCGCACGAGATCTCCCAGACCAGCCTGCAGCATGGCACGGCCACGTTCGGCACGCTCTTTCGAGTTCACCTGCAGCCGCAACTGCCGCCCCTTCAGATCCAGCGTGCCCAACACGATCGCACCATCATCCATCTCCGTGCGCAGGAACCGCCCGTTTTTATCCCGTCCAGCCTTGCGCACGGGATCGCTCATCGGCTCTTTCAGCCAGTTCCAGAGTGACCGGTTTTCCGGTCGCAGGGCCATGATCCCGTCAAGCACGTCCGCCACCGTCTTCTGCGTCACGCCCTTTGCCAGCGGAAAACACACTTCATGGAAGACCAGATCCTCTCCGTCCCCATTGAACAAAGCTGGGCCATCCATCTGCCGGGCCATGTCCTCCAGTGTCCGGAACAGCCAGG
>NZ_BCTP01000118.1 GCF_001571345.1 Komagataeibacter xylinus NBRC 15237
GTCTTGTGCTTTTAAGTCGAAAAATGGCTGCAAAATAGTGTTAACCTGATAGCGAGGTGTTAGAGCGGTGCAGATGCCATATTGTTAAGCTGTCGGTCTTCTTCGAGTCAGGTTTTCGCTCCCCTTCTCAGTTAAGGGTTCGCTGGTCCAGAAACGGCAGAAATCAGTGCGCAAAGGAAGCACAACGTGGTGGTGGACGATCAGAAAGACCCATGGGGGCTGCCAGCGCAATTTCCAAAAGCGTCGCAAATTTCAGATGCTTACCTGGGAGAATGCGAAAATTTGGTGCGCGATCACTGTAAGGAGATGATGAAACCTTTAGGTGCGGTGCCCGCTGGTCTCGTGTCGGTGATTGCTGGGGTTCTGGTCGGCGCCGGATTTCCCTATTGGTTTCAGAGGAAATCGCTGCAGCTTGGTGTTAACGGTGCCGTGTTCGGAGTGGCAGCTATTATTGGTCTGTTTCTTTGCTTCTGGCTCGAATTTTTACGCTTTTTGCCGGGAGACTATCCAAGCACGGCGGGACAGAGCATCGCGAGATTGAAGGCGTTCTGGAAAGCGGTCGGAGACCGCCATGACCAGCAGGAAGACGATCAGCTCTGCGACGAGCTTCGGGTGTTCATTCGGCATGATCGCGAGCGGACGGCCGAAGCCTTGCGAACGCTGGCGGCCGGACGGCACAGGAATCTTTGGATTGCGACGGTTTCCCAAGCACTCGGGTTGCTTATCCTGACTATTTTTACGGCACAGCTCCTCTCCAAAGCCCACGAAGTGCCTGGCCTCACAGGCCCGCATACCGAAAGCCGTGTGGAGGGAAACCGTCCGTCATGATTGTCAGCCCACATGTCTTTGAAATCTGTCAGGCAAGACCGGTAATCTCCAGACGCGTCCGAGGTGCTGGTCCTTTGAGACATGGCTGAAGCCTGGAGATTGCTCACTGCGGCCCGCGCGCCGCAGGATCTGTCTGACGGGACGGCCAGGACTTACGCCACGTCCTGGCGGGCATTTGTCCAGTCTCACGCTCCTCTGCAGCGATTTCCCGTCGGCGAGCGGGCGCTGACGCAATGGCTGGAAAGGCGGGCCAAAGCGGGTCGCCCGCGCAAAAGTCTGAACGTTGATCGCGCTGCGGTTGTGGCGTGGTGCGCTGCGAACGGTGAGATCCTGGAAGCCATTCCTCTTCCAGAAAGCCAGAAGGTTTGCCCGAAAGCGGCGACGGGGCCATCCGCAGATATGCTGCGGGAAGCAGCACACCGCTGCAAGCCGGATATCGCGGGCGTTCGGGATCGAGCACTTCTCGCACTCGCTGCAGCTCTGAGTCTGGGAGCTGAAGCTCTGGCACGGCTAAGAGTTGAAGACTTTATCGAGACAGCGGATGGGATGACGGTTTCTCTGTTGAGTCCGAGGTCCGGTCGACGGATCGCGAAAAAATTGCGTCGTCGTCGTGACCCCGCCGTCTGTCCGGTGCGGAGTTGGCAGGCATGGCGAGACGGTGGACAACTGCGGTACGGTCACGCGTTTTGTAATGTGAGATCGAGCGGGACTCTCGGTGATCCTCTCA
>NZ_BCTP01000119.1 GCF_001571345.1 Komagataeibacter xylinus NBRC 15237
AATATTTCCAGAAAGCCCTGCAAGGCATTTGCTTGTCCTTTGATCAGTATTTCTTCTGCATTTTGAAAAAAGACGACATATCGGCTTCTGTTTATGATCCATGACAGGTCTGTCAGGATATCCCGGAGTGCGTTGAAATTTTTGCCCGCGTAGGCTGGTGCATGGAACTTTTTATAAATTTCATCGTAGAATGCATCAAGCGTCTGCTGCATTAACGATCCTGATAAAATGATTGGATCATAGCTATTATAAACATCCGCCTGATGGTCTGTTTGGAAAAGCCATGGGGCCTCTATATTATCCAATGCATCCTTTTTAAACATCTTATATTATATCAAACAATATTAATATAATGCAGAAATTATACATTCGGAACATGATGCCGTCAATATTTTTTCTCATTATATATAACTAAAAAGGCCGATTTACTGATAATTGGACCTGTTAATTCTTGATGAAATCTGCTGTCGCCACGATGAGGATGATGGAAAGAAAGGACACGACTGCCTTCTCGTATCGGGTTGCGACAGTCCGCCATTCCTTGAAGATTTTCAACCAGATGTCGGTGCCCTTACGCCCATCTGGGTCAGGTGAACGGAAGATCGTTTTTTCTTGTCGGAATGATTGGGACGAAATCCCCTGTTCCCTCCCAAGAGACTTTCGGAACTTATATGAGGCATAGGACACGGCGGTTCATGCGCTTGTTCGGGTGAAACCGTAAAAGACAGTACCCAGCCATGACCGTATGCGGCCATGCAGACCTTGGGGCCACATTCAGGTGGCGACGGACGCGCACCATTTTGCACCGTTCTGATGCCGCCAGAAAATTGTGGATTCGTCCGCCGCAGGTTCCTCCGGGAGGTCTTGCCTTTCGGACGGGCTTCTCTCGATCAAAGGATCCAGATGGACCATGCAGTGCGTTCTATCATTCAAGGTCTAATAGCCCCAAGTGTGGATATTTCAATTAGGGCTTGTTACGTTATATCAAAAGCAACTTCAGACCGAAACGTACCCTTTTTCTCGCCATGATTTTTCCATCTGAGGAACGTACGCTATGATTTTGTCTAGGTCTTCGGTCATTTTTGGAAATACAGTCTTGTATTCATCACTTCTATATCGCCTTACAAATTCAAAATCTCCTATAATACAACGAATTATACATAACATAACGCCTTGGCTTTGTTCATATTCATGATAACCACCAGACAAAGATACCTTATATTTTGCGGGTAAGAACTCCAACATATTTTCCTCACTTGAAAAATTATAATGCTCATCAAAAAAAGAAATTCCTTGCATGAGAACTCGCTCAATAACACTTGGAAGTTCAGAAATATCTCTCCAATATAATTCATTAGACCCACGATCGCGTATAAATCCAACTCTGTCCTGAATAAAGCATGGGGTATATTCCGCAAACTCTGGAAGCATATTGAGTTCGCATCTAATTTCTTCAAAAAAAACACTGAAGATGTATACATTGGACGACCTAATATTTTCTTA
>NZ_BCTP01000120.1 GCF_001571345.1 Komagataeibacter xylinus NBRC 15237
ACTTGCGTTACGATAGCTGTAAGTCAGGCTCGTTTTATACATGAATTTTGGGTATCCGACCTGGTGCTTGCCCACCAGACTGACATAACTCCCTTCGTAATTTATTCCTCCATTATAAACGGCATCGCTGTAACTGAAGCTGTTGAAAAACTCCAGTCCGTGGAACGGACGGATCGTTAGCCCCGTATCCACACCATTTATTGTTTCATGACCAGCATTGGAGAACGTATTTACGGGCTGGAAAATTGATCCGCTATCCGTGTTCACAAGCCGATTGTAATAATCTGTATGATAAAAATCTGCCGTTGCTGTAATTATTGGTGACGAGTATCGATATCCTACAACATAATCCCAGACGCGCTCAGGCCTGAGGGACTGTTTGTTGGCATCAAACTGCGCCTGTCCCTGAACCGCCCACGCGCCACCACTCGATACGTTCCACGGAGCATAGGTGTAAGCACGCATATTTTCAGATATATCGATATAAAATTCATTATGTTTCAGGAAATTATAGTTTAGTGCAAAATGGGGAAGAAACGCGTTAGCCGCTGTCAGGTCACCTCGCGGAATAGAGGAAACCCCTGTGTAGGCTGCATTGTTAATTTTACCACCGCCATGGGTCGTCTGCAGCAGTGACTTGAAGCCTGCCATGAGGCTAAGATTGGGAAGTACGTAATATTTATCCTGAAGAAAAAACTGGAAAGTGTTCGTATTGTATTCATCATCAAATTCGGTCGTGTAAGGATTAACAAACCCGCTGATCGGGCTGAGGGGCTTGCCCGTGGTGGACAAGGGCTCGGCGTAGAGCCTGTCAGGAAACGAAAAGCTGTTATTTTCATACCAGAAACCGGTATCAATATGATTTTTATTGATTTCGTAATTAAATGACTGAACACCACCGATCCGTCGGATCATCGTATGCCCGACCATCTGGCTCATCGGTGCACCGTTAGGAGCAGCAAAGTCCTGACTGGCTTCATAGTCGCCACTGGATTCATGCGAATAGAGAATAGTTTTTTCTATCAGGTTATGCGCAAGCTTAAATTCTGCCGTTATGGCGGAAAGGTAGTTGCGCTGGACCTGAGCAGCATCATCATATGTTGCATTCTGCTCGTCACTTGAATTGCCAAGAACCTGATATCCAGCCGGATAAATTCCTTGCGCCGCCAGAGAAGACTGACCGTAATTAGGATATAGAAAATCAATACTTGTACCCATTTTCTTAATCATATTCAAGTCTTCGGTCATATAATTATATTGGGTAAAGTCAGACCAATCAAATATTGCTGATATTTTTCCTATATCCTTGACTGGCTGGACCAGTTTAAAATTGGCCTGTAACTCGTCCTGATTACCATATCCTTTCCACTTATTATTATCCGTTCGGGCAAATGCGGCATAGAACTTCGTTCCTGTAGAATTCAGTTTACCACTGTCAAAGCGACCAAAAGTACGAAACGTGGAG
>NZ_BCTP01000121.1 GCF_001571345.1 Komagataeibacter xylinus NBRC 15237
GTAACCGGCCGCTTAAGGCCGCCGTTGATCATGCGGCCTGTTTGTGAAGATCTGTCACGGGTTTCCAGTTCCATGGCAACAGTTCATGGAGCCGGTTGATTTTGTGCTCGTTGATACGGGCCAGGACGTCGGCGAGGTAATCGTGCGGATTGAGGCCTGAGAGTTTTGCGCTTTCGATGAGGGTCATGGCGTCAGCGATGTTGTCCCCACCGGCATCGGAACCGGCAAAGAGATAGTTTTTTCGGCCGACGCATACGGGCCGTATGGCCCGTTCGGCAGGATTATTGTCAATGGCGACACGACCATCTTCCACAAACAGGGTAAAGGCGGCCCACCGGTTGAGCGCATAGCGGATCGCTTTTGCCAGTTCTCCCTTCCCGGGGATGCGGGTGAGCTGTGCTTCGCACCAGGCATGGAACGCTATAACGCGGGGGCGGCTTTTTTCCTGTCGGACAGCCAGACGGTGCCTGGCGGGATGCCCGGTGATCTGCCGCTCGATATCGTAGAGCTCTCCGATCCGCTCAAGCGCTTCCCTTGCAATTGTCGAGCCGCTGCCTTTCCAGACATCATGGAATGCCCGGCGTAGATGAGCCCAGCAGGCCGCTTCGCGCACACGCACGGTTCCCGTTGCATCGGGTTTATACAGGTCCCTGAACCCGGCGTAGGCGTCAGCCTGCAGAATACCACGGAACTGTGCCAGATGGGTCTGGGGATTGATCCCCTTGCGATCGGGAGAGAACCAGTAGGCAACGGCGGGTGGATCACTCCCGCCCCATGGGCGGGGATCGCGCAGATAGGTCCAGATCCGCCCTTCCTTCACGCCCCGCGGTTTGCCAGCCTGACGCAGGCGGGGATCAAGAACCTGGATGGGCGTATCATCGGCATGAAGCAGCTCTGCCCCCACGACCTCCTGACGGATCATATCTGTCAGGGGCCGCAGGACTGCAACGGCCTGACCACACCAGTCGATCAGGGTTGAACGAGGGATTTCGACACCCTGACGGGCAAAGATCTCGTTCTGACGATAAAGCGGGATATGGTCATCGAATTTCGAGACCAGAATATGGGCCAGGAGCCCGGGGCCAGCCATGCCCCGTGGGACAGGGCGCGATGGCGCTTCAGGCTGCACCATTGTTTCGCAATGACGGCAGGATTTCTTCAGCCGTGCCGTTTCGACGACTTTCAGTTTTGCCGCGATGAATTCAAGGATTTCGGTGACATCTTCGCCGACGAGGCGCAAGGGACTGCCACAGGCGGAACAGGCTTCGCCCGGGTCGAGCACAATGCGCTCCCGTGGAGTGGCGTCCGGGACCCTGGGCCTGCCGCGCCGTCTTTGGGGAGAGACCACGGCGTCGCCGTTATCGTGCTCCTCACTTTCGGGAGACGGATCCGCCGCTGCAATCGCG
>NZ_BCTP01000122.1 GCF_001571345.1 Komagataeibacter xylinus NBRC 15237
TTAAATCGCTCATGCTTCATAGCTGAACCAGACCAGAAGTATTCAGCAAGGCGTCAGTCGCCGGGAGCTTACCTCGTTCGCGCGGGCACTGAACGACTACCGGAACCAGTCCAGGGCGGTGAGAAGACGGCGATAGAGGCGATTCTCAGGTTTCGAGTGCGTCGCGAGACTGACGTGACGGAAATAACCTCGCTCCCCCCATGAATTTCCACGGCAAGGACGGGCCTCATGACCGTAAACCGGAGGGAGCATGGACAGCGGAACAGGTGGTAGATTATTTTCTGCAGCGGCTATTCAGTGAGGACTTATACATCTTGTGTCCGGACAACGAAGTCACATCCGAAATGGATATGCGCCGCATCCAGTGGTCGGCCGACGACATGATTCATAATCGTCCAGCACTCTCACGCTGGAACCCGGCTTGGGCGCAAAAATTTACGCAATGGATGAAGGAAGCGTGAGCTTTCGGATGATCAGTTCCGGGCATCGCGAGCTCTGAACTTGACCTGCTTGCAGATTGGTTCTCTGGTCTGATCGCCTTGCAATTGGAGGCCGTGCACGCCTCAACTAAAGCGTCCGCTATTAAGAATAGTAGACACAGACCTCATATGACCGACATGAGGCGTAAGCCGACTATTTCCTGAGCCTGATGATTCCGAGTTCGTGCCACATCCACCCAAAATCGTAGGCAGCCATGGCACCGCCACTCCCTTGGGCGTGGACCGTAGTGTTTTCGATATCCTTCAACCAGATGGCCACCTTTTTACGCCCTGAGGCTGTCTGGACGGCCTGACGTGGCGTCATGTCCCCCAGAGCCGGAACAGGCTCATCAAGCACCTGCCGATAGTGCCGCTCCAGCATCTGCCCGATAATCCGGGCTTCCTCCTCGGGCGGGATCTGCAGTTCTGGCGAGACCTCACGTCCATGCGTCCCCCGGTCTTCCATCGCCTGCACCGGCGTCATGATCTGCGTGAGCGGAGCACGCACGAGATCTCCCAGACCAGCCTGCAGCATGGCACGGCCACGTTCGGCACGCTCTTTCGAGTTCACCTGCAGCCGCAACTGCCGCCCCTTCAGATCCAGCGTGCCCAGCACGATCGCACCATCATCCATCTCGGTGCGCAGGAACCGCCCGTTTTCATCTCGTCCAGCCTTGCCCACGGGATTGCTCATCGGCTCTTTCAGCCAGTTCCAGAATGACCGGTTTTCAGGTCGCAGGGCCATGATCCCGTCAAGCACGTCCGCCACTATCTTCTGTGTCACGCCCTTTGCCAGCGGGAAACATACTTCGTGGAAGACCAAATCCTCTCCGTCCCCATTGAACAGCGCTGGCCCCTCCATCTGCCGGGCTGTGTCCTCCAGTGTCCGAAACAGCCAGG
>NZ_BCTP01000123.1 GCF_001571345.1 Komagataeibacter xylinus NBRC 15237
CGACTTTCCCATACTCATCTTGGTCTTCTTCATCGTTTTTCGACCAGCAAGATTGTGGTAGATGTAATAGTGATGATCGCCATCATCACGCTCGAAGCCTTTGCGTTTCAAAGAGGCGTCAATGTCCTTTCGATCTCTTGTCATTAGTCAAGGGATCCAAAACGCAGGAGCAGGTGTCGCTTAACCTCAAGCGCCTCCTCATCGAGCTCGTCATCGTCGGCTTGAGCGTACTGCCGCCAAACTAGATCAAGCTCCGACAGTACAGCCGTGCGAAGTTCGGATAGGTCATCAACGACGACATCGATGCCCAGGTGAGTATCCACGAAACCGAACAGTCGATCGGCCCAATAAACAGTTACAGGCAAGCTTATGGGACGATTTGTCATGAAGACTTTGTCGCCCGATGTGAAGCGGTCAATGGATTGCAGATGCGGCTCGAGTTCCACAATGTTATAAATCACGTCGAACGAACTTAGATCACCGCGAGCATTGCTCTTAGGACGGCCACTAATTTTGAGTCGTTTGCGGACGTTGGTTTGAAGCCAGTTTTCTAACGGGAGCGGATAGTCCATGCGAAGTGCAGGGTCTGACCCCGGTTTGATTGTCATAATTGTCTGTTGGTAGTCGATAGCCCGGAGCCTCCCCACGACGGTCTCCTCTTCGATAGCCGGTGGTCGGGGAGTATCATATGCACTCAGAAGAGTTCGTGCGCGATCAGCCTTGAATGCAAAGGGACCGCGTGCACCTGCACGGATCATGATTTCCAGCCCGCTATCTTCAGGTGGAAGTAAGCCGGTCGCTGCTTTGGCTAAGAACCAACGCTCGCGAGCATTTGGAACCACAGACTTAAGCCGTGCATCCTCACCACTATCGAAGGCTCGCAAGGTTGCAAGCAGCTTCTCTCGAGCAGCAAAAGAGGAACTACTCATCTCTCCTGCCTGCGAGGCGACAGCAAAAGGCTGAATATGACTTCCCTTTCGAGGCGCGCGACACACGACTGCATACTCGCGCTTCACCTTGACGGTAGGCTTCAAGCGCTCGCTCAGGGCACGCCCCTCGGCACTCATCCCAATGATATAGACCATACGTTGGAGAGCATTGAGCGAGGCGATCACTGCCTCCGCCGGAGCGCCGTGCAATTTCTGCACTGGGGCCCCGTCGAATTTCAGCTCAAGATCAGTATCTTTCTCGGCCACCTGGCTACTCATCTAATCTGCTCGGTGGCTTCTCACAGAGCATTCGAATTGATGATAGCCGACAGACATAGAGAATAAAAGAGAAAGAAGATTGAAAACTGTCCGCCCGCTTTATGTCCGATATACGGAAATTAAATAGCGATGCCGCATGTCGAGAACGAGGCG
>NZ_BCTP01000124.1 GCF_001571345.1 Komagataeibacter xylinus NBRC 15237
TTTGTAGGCAAGAGCTACGCCCTGCCACGAAATTCCCCGACGCATCCCGAAGAACCACTACTATCCTATTATTTTAATTGAATAAGTCGTTCATTTTGGCTCTTCTGTCTACGCTTACTCACGCTGACGTTTCAATCCCATTTGCATCCTATACGCATCCTGTGGAGGCAGCCATGCCCCGGATATCAAAGCGCATAATCGCCACCCTCCAGCCTGCTGAGAAGGACTACATCGTCTGGGACGATCAGGTCGCCGGCTTCGCCCTGCGGGTCTGGCCTTCGGGTCGGATGAGCTACGTGGTTCATTATCGAGCCAATGGCCGGTTCCGACGTTATACGATCGGCCATCATGGTCCCTGGACGGCAGACAAAGCACGCGATGAAGCGATTAAAATCCTCGCTCGTGTGAAAGACGGCAACGACCCAAACACCGAACGCGGCGAAGAGCGGACCTCCCCCACAATCAGTCAGTTCTGCAAGACTTTCATTGAACGGCATGTAAAGACGCATCTGAAATCAACCACACAAGCCGAATATCAACGCGCGATTGACCTGTTCATTATAAAAAAAATTGGCAGCCGGATGGTGGCCACCCTGACCCACTCGGATGTGGTCGCATTCCACCACGCCTATCGCCATATCCCGTATCAGGCGAACCGGACTCTGGGTGTGCTGTCGAAAATGTTCTCTCTGGCAATCCTCTGGGGTGTGCGGACAGACAACGTCAATCCATGCAGGGGCGTGAAACGCTATAAGGAGCAGAAGCGCGAGCGCTACCTCACAACAGAAGAACATCAGCGTCTTGGCAAAGCACTCGACGACGGCCGTTCCGCAATGCCGGAAGCCGTCAACGCGTTCCAACTCCTGCTTTTAACCGGTTGCCGCCTGCGGGAAATCCAACGTCTGAAATGGGAATATGTTTTTCTGGACGAAGGGATAATCAGATTACCTGACAGCAAAAATGGTGCCCGCACGGTTCAGTTGGGCGAGAGTGCGATCGGCTTGCTTGGAGACATCACGCGGGTTGAGGGCAATCCCTATGTCATCACGGGACGGAAAGACGGTGGTCACCTGACCGATCTGGAGAAGCCGTGGCGGCGCATCCGAAAGGAAGCCGGGCTGCATGATGTCCGCATTCACGATCTCCGCCATTCCTTTGCATCCGATGCGCTGGAACTCGGCGAGGATCTGGTCATGATCGGGAAACTGCTGGGTCATCGCGATCTCAAATCGACCGCACGTTATGCTCACCTCAAGAAAGAACCAATCCAGCGTGCAGTCAAAGGGATCGATTTGAAAATTTTTACGGCACTTGTTTCAGGAGGCAGCGAGAGCAACAT
>NZ_BCTP01000125.1 GCF_001571345.1 Komagataeibacter xylinus NBRC 15237
GGGAGTGTCCTGAAGTCTGTGTATCTGGCCTGGCCCATGGGTTTTCAGATACTCAAGCGGCGAAGCGCTCGCCGAACATTATGGCGAACTGGTTGCGGGCTGCAAACCATTCCCGAACATTCCGCCCGTCTTTCTCGAAGCTGCGGATCGCCAGGTAGATCAGCTTCGTTGCGGCATCGTCGGTCGGGAACGAACCGCGCGTCTTGATCGATTTGCGGATGACCCGGTTCAGGCTCTCGATGGCGTTCGTAGTGTATATGATCTTGCGGATCGCCGGATCGAAGGCAAAAAACGGGATCACTTCTGGCCATGCCCGGCGCCATGCCGGGGCGATCGACGCGTATTTCCCGGCCCATTTCTCCTCGAACGCATCGAGCTCTGCGGCCGCCATGTCAGCGGTCGCCGCCCCGTAGATCCGGCGCAGGTCGGCAGCCACGGCCTTGCGGTCCTTCCATGAGCAGAAGTTCAGGCTGTGGCGCACCAGGTGAACAATACAGGTCTGAACCATCGCCTCGGGAAAGGCGGCGGTGATGGCCTCGGGAAAGCCTTTCAGCCCGTCCACGACCGCGATCAGGATGTCCTGGATGCCCCGGTTCTTCAACTCGTTCATGACCGAAAGCCAGAATTTGGCGCCTTCATTCTCGGCGATCCAGAGCCCCAGAACCTCGCGCACTCCCTCGCGGGTGACACCGAGAGCAACGTAAACCGCCTTGTTTTTAACGGTCCGGCTGTCAGCATCGCGGATCTTTACCCGAAGGGCATCGAAGATCACGATGGGATACATCCGATCCAGCGCCCGGCCCTGCCACTCCCGGACCTCGTCCAGCACGGCATCGGTGACGCGGCTGATCAGGTCGGGAGAGACCTTCAGGCCATAAAGATCAAGCAGATGGGTCTGGATGTCCCGGACCGTCAGACCGGCGGCATAGAGACCGATGATCCTGTCGTCGATCCCGTCGATCCGGGTCTGGCCCTTCTTTATAAGCTCCGGCTCAAAGCTGCTGTCGCGGTCGCGCGGCACCGTCACCGGAAAGGCGCCGTCCTGGCCTTTCAGCACCTTGGTCGTGGAGCCATTCCGCCGGTTCGACTGGCCCGGCGGGGCAGCCTTGCCTTCCTCATAGCCCAGATGCGCGCTCAACTCTGCACCCAGCATACGCTCCATGAGCCGAATTTTCAGCTCCTTCAGCAACCCGCTGTCTCCGAGCAGGTCTTCAGGACGCTTCACGCCCGTCAGCAATTCGTCCAGGAGTTCCTTCGAGATGGTCATTCATACTTCCTTTCGGTGAAGTATGGACCAGATCAATTATACACAGAAGATCGGACACTCTC
>NZ_BCTP01000126.1 GCF_001571345.1 Komagataeibacter xylinus NBRC 15237
CAGATCGACCCCGCCACGGTGCGCGATTCAGAACGCGCCACCGCCGAAGCGGAAGAAAAAGCCTCAGGCGATGGTGACAAACTCGATACCAGCGGCAACCTGCTGGGCAATATGTGGGGTGCCCGGCCGTGGCTGTACAAGCACGGCATCAGCTTCGATATCCAAGAAGTCGATGAAGTGTGGGGCAATGGCACCGGCGGCACGCCGTCGAGCAATGACGGCGCAGGCGGCTCGGGCACGGGACCGTCCTATGATGGCGTGACCATGCCCACGCTTACCGTGGATACCGAAAAGCTGTTCGGGCTGAAGGGCGGCCTGTTCAATGTCAGCGCGTTGCAGACACGCGGGCGCTCGATCTCGCAGGATCACCTGGCCAATTTCAACCCCGTCAGCGGGTTCGAGGCCGACCGCTCCACCCGCCTGTTCGAGCTGTGGTACCAGCAGTCCTTCCTTGGCGGCAAGCTCGACGTCAAGATCGGCCAGCAGGATCTCGATACCGAGTTCCTGATCAGCGATTACGCCTCGCTTTACCTCAACGCGAATTTCGGCTGGCCCATGGCGCCTTCGGTCAACCTGTATGGCGGCGGGCCATCGTGGCCGCTGTCGTCCCCCGCCATCCGCATCCGCTACCGGCCAAGCGAGAAGTTCACCTTCATGTTTGCCGCAGCCGACGATAACCCGCCGGGCAACCGCAACAACTCCCTGCCCATCCAGCAGGCCACCGGCTCGGCGCTGGGCAGCAACTCCGACCCCTCCAGCCAGACCTATAACGGCGCCAACGGCACGAACTTCAACATGGGCACCGGCGCGCTGCTGATGACCGAACTGCAATACGCGCTCAACCCCCAGCCCGCCGATATGGCGCACGCGACCAAGAACCCCGGCCTGCCGGGCGTGTACAAGCTGGGCGGCTACTACGATACCGCGAAGTTCGCCGACTACCGCTACAACAACCTGGGCCAGGCGCTCGGCAGCCCGAATGACACCACCGGCATACCGCGCTGGGACCGGGGCAACTGGATGGTGTATGGCATCATTGACCAGATGCTCTGGCGGCCTTCCATCACATCGGCCCGGTCGGTGGGCCTGTTCGTGCGTGCCACCGGCAATAGCGGCGACCGCAACCTGATCAGCTTCGCCATTGATGCGGGCCTGAACCTCAAGGCCCCGTTCAAGGGCCGCGATAACGACACGATCGGTCTGGGCTGGGGCATTGGCCGGGCCAGTTCGGGCGAGCGGCAGTTCGACCGCAACTCGGCCCTGACCGCCTACACGCCCGTGCAGGGCAATGAAAATCACCTTGAACTGACCTACCAGGCA
>NZ_BCTP01000127.1 GCF_001571345.1 Komagataeibacter xylinus NBRC 15237
TGTCAGACGCAGATGCCCTTCTGGGCGATATGAAGAAAGCCCTGGCGGAGCGGTTGCTCAACGCCGAACTGGACCACCATCTGGACGGCGAGACTGTGGCTGGTCGCCCGAACTGTCGCAATGGCTATGGGCAGAAGACGGTGCTGACGGATGCCGGTCGGGTACGGCTGGACATCCCCCGTGATCGGGCGGGAACGTTCGATCCGCAACTGATCGCCCGCTACCGGCGGCGGTTTCCCGGCTTCGATGATCGGGTCATCTCGATGTATGCGCGTGGGATGAGCGTACGTGAGATCCAGGGCCATCTGCTTGAAATCTATGGGATGGAAGCTTCGCCGGACCTGATCAGCGTCATCACCGACGCCGTTCTGGACGAAGTGGCAGCCTGGCAGAACCGGCCGCTGGAGGTGGTCTATCCGGTGGTGTTCTTCGATGCCCTGCGGGTGAAGATCCGTGACGAAGGCATGGTGCGCAACAAGGCGGTGCATATCGCCCTGGGCATACGCGTCGACGGCACGAAGGAGATCCTCGGCCTGTGGATCGAGCAGAACGAGGGCGCCAAATTCTGGCTCCGTGTCATGAACGAGCTACGCCATCGTGGCGTCGAGGATATCCTGCTGGCCGTGGTTGATGGGCTCAAGGGTTTTCCCGACGCCATCCGTGCCGTCTTCCCCGAAGCCCTGGTGCAGACCTGCATCGTTCACCTGCTGCGCCATTCGCTGGATTTCGTCGCCTGGAAAGACCGCAAATCCGTGGCCACGGCTCTGAAGGATATCTACCGGGCGGTGGACGCCGAGACTGGAAAAACCGCTCTGGCTGCCTTTGCCGAAAGCCCCTGGGGTCGGAAATACGCAATGATCGTCCAGTCCTGGGAGCGGGCCTGGGAGGAGGTCATTCCCTTCTACGCCTTCCCTGCCGACGTCCGGAAACTGGTCTATACGACCAATGCCATAGAAGCGCTGAACGCCAAGCTCAGGCGGGCCGTCCGGGCCAGAGGGCATTTCCCCAATGACGACGCGGCTCTCAAGCTCCTCTTTCTGGCCTTGAACCGGGCCGAGAAAGAATGGATCATGCCCCCAAGGGAATGGTCTATGGCAAAAGCCCAGTTCGCCATTCTCTTCGGTGACCGCTTCGCCCGCGCCACCGTCTGATCAATAACGTGAACAACGCCTCTTACACGAAATTCCTGACAGT
>NZ_BCTP01000128.1 GCF_001571345.1 Komagataeibacter xylinus NBRC 15237
TTATACCAAAGGATGTAGCCCCTGACTCGTATGTGAAGTGACGAACGGAGTTGGCTCTGTTTCTCTTGCTGCGGGAGGAACTGGCTGATGACGAGGGCGGTGAAGCTACGGGATGACTATTCGGCCTCTGACCTGAGGCGGCTTGCGGCACGCAGTCGGCATGCGAATGCTGCGCGCCGGCTTCTGGCCCTGGCGGCGATCCGTGACGGGGCAAACCGCACCGATGCAGCCCGCGTAGGTGGCATGGACCGCCAGACATTGCGAGACTGGGTTCACCGTTTCAATGCCGAAGGGCCCGATGGCCTGCGCGACTATCAGCACGCAGGGCCGGCCTGCCGTCTGAATGCCGCACAGCAGGCCGAATTGAAGGCGCTGGTCGAGGCGGGTCCGGATCGGCAGCGCGATGGCGTGGTGCGCTGGCGCCGCGTCGATCTGCAACGCGTGATCGAAGAGCGCTTCGGCGTCGTCTATCATGAGCGTCACGTATCCACCCTGCTGAAACGGCTTGGTTTTTCCCATGTCAGCGCCCGGCCGCGTCATCCGGGGCAGGATACTGCCGTCATGGAGGCATTCAAAAAAACTTCCCTCGCATCCTGAGCGCCCACACCGGTCATCTGCCGAAGGGAAAGTCGATCGAGATCTGGTTCCAGGACGAGGCCCGGATCGGCCAGAAGAACGGCATCGTCCGGCAATGGGCCCGGCGAGGCACGCGGCCACGCCAGCCGGCCGACCAGCGCTACGACAATGCCTGGCTGTTCGGGGCGATCTGCCCGGCGCGCGGCAAAGCCGCTGGCCTGGCGCTTCCATTCACCGGCACGGCCAGCATGCAACTGCATATCGAGGAAATCTCGCGTTGCGTGACACGAGGCGCCCACGCGGTCGTCCTGCTCGATCGCGCCGGATGGCATACTACGCCCAAGCTCAAAATGCCCCGCAATGTCAGCCTGATCTTCCTACCGTCCCGTGCTCCCGAACTGAACCCGGTCGAGAATATCTGGCAGTTCCTACGCGCCAACTGGTTGTCCAATACCGTCTTTGACGGCATCGAGCACATCATCGACGCCGCCTGTTCCGCCTGGAACAACCTTGCCGACCTGCCGGAAACCATCCGATCCATCGGTCTCAGAAAGTGGGCTCATACAGGTCAGTCTCTATAACCGTTGGTATTAC
>NZ_BCTP01000129.1 GCF_001571345.1 Komagataeibacter xylinus NBRC 15237
CCCGCTTATCAACCAAGCAGCACGGGAATTTCGGCATATGCGCGTCGGCGCGTGAGGATTGAAGACGTCGCGACGGCGCGGCATGCGGCCGGGATCATGCCGAACATGTTGTGTCTTCGATTGGTGGTCCAGCAGAAGGCGCCGAGATAATCGGATGTGTGCTGCGGGGCGATGGCCTTGTGCGTTGCCTTGAGGGCCGTGCTCAGATTGGCGATGGCGGTGTTGAGGCCGTGGAAGGGTGCGGTGCGCTGTCGGGAGGGGCGTTTGCTGCCGCTGACAGTGACCACATGGGATCTGGCGGGTGTGCCGAAGGCCAGAAAAGCCTTCAGGCCGTCGGTATGAACCCTGACGGCTGGCATGAGGCAGGTATCGGCGAATGCCCGCACCGCCCTGCTGGTGAAGCCGACCACCGTCCGCATGGCGACATGGCCCATACGGCCGCCCTCATACCGCTCGGTCGCGGCGATCATCCTGGTCTTGCCTCCCGGACCCGAGCCCTGGTTTCGCTCGCCACCCAGATAGACATCGTCAGCCTCGACCACGACGGGGGCACCGTCCGGACCTGAACCACCGAGAAGATAACGGGCTTCACGTTCGGTCATGGCGCGGCGCAGGCGTTTGGCGAGATACCACGCCGTCGGATAGCTCACGCCCAGCCGACGGCCCAGTTCGATGGCCGAGACACCCTGTTTGGTACTGGTCATGATGTGCATGGCCCGGAACCAGATCGTGAGCGGAAGTTTCGTGCCACTCATCACCGTGCCGGCCGTGACCGACCAGCGGCGATTGCAGCGTGTGCAGCCTACCCGGCGACCACAAAGATAATTCCGATCGTGGCCACAGGACGGGCAGGCCATCCCGACCTCCCGACGCGCCACCATCAACGCCTTGATACAGGCCTCTTCCGTGCTGTAGAGACGCTCGAACTCAAGGTCTGTCAGACCTTTCATGACATTCAACATCACCAGAACTCCAGACACACAAGTTCATATGGGATGTTAAAACACGCCCTGTAAGGGCGTGCCGTTTTGTTGATAAGC
>NZ_BCTP01000130.1 GCF_001571345.1 Komagataeibacter xylinus NBRC 15237
CCATCGACAGCACGGTGCTGGCAAAGGATGGCGCGTCCGCTGACGTGGCGACAACGTCGGTTGTCACGATCAACTGACTGCCTTCGGCGCAGACCACGGCCTGGGCATTGTAAGCCTGCCGGAACTCGTGGGCGTCCGAACGCCGCATGAGGCGGCTGTCGGGATCGGTCAGACTGATCTGCCGGTCGGGTGGTGGTTCATCATCCGGCGGTTTCGGCGCCCGACCGCGACGCCCTGTTTTTGCGTCATACATCGCCTTCTTTTTCTCGTATGCCGGTCGCGCCGCCTCGGCCTGCGCCTTCGCATCTGCTTCCAGCCGGGCGCAGGCTTCGTCCAGCTTCGCTTTCAGTGTTTCCCGTCGGGCAAGCTCTTCTGGCAGGGCCTGCGGATCCGTGTCCGTGGTGTCAGCCTGCTCCGCCTGCTCCATCAATTCCGCGATATCTACTGCCAGCTGTTCGCGCAGCGCCTTGATCCGGTCGTAGCGCACCGAACGGTATTTCGATGCGTCGGCATCGATTTTCGTGCCGTCAATCGATACTACACCCAGACGCAGCAGACCCGTCTCGCGCGCCAGAAGCAGGACCTGCGCAAATGCAGCTTCAATGGCTGTCCGGTTCGTCCGGCGGAAGGTCGCAATCGTATCATGATCCGGATGCAGGTTCGCCGCCACGAAGCGCACCCCGATATCGCGATATGTCGCCCGCTCGATCCGGCGTGAGGAAAACAACCCGTTCGCATAGCTGAAGATCAGAAGGGCCAACATCAGGCGCGGATGGTACTGTGCCTTGCCACCCGTGCGTACTGGCACGCAGAACGCACTCATCGGAACCCGCTCAACGGCTGCGACAACGAAATGCGCCATATCGTCAGCCGGAAGCCACGACTTCAGATCAGGCGGCAGAAGATACGGCTGGGATCGGTCAAACGGGATGAAGCTGCTCATCTCACCACCTTACAACCTTACCCTTCACAGGGTACCCCAACCCGACAGGCT
>NZ_BCTP01000131.1 GCF_001571345.1 Komagataeibacter xylinus NBRC 15237
AGAGCCCGATCCGAAAGTTTTTGAACAATACCAGCCTGTTGTGATTCATCCGTCTTTACGAAGAGATGGAGTGAATGGTGACATGGACTGGTATTGCCCGACGTGAACATAGCCGGGAAGGACTGCGATATCCATCGGATATGATGGACGGGGAATGGGCTTTGATCGTGCCATTTGTGCCCCCTGCGAAACGGGGCGGTCGCCCTCGCACGACTGATATGCGCGAGGTGGTCAACGCGATGCTCTACATAGCCTCGGCCGGGTGCGCGTGGCGCCTGCTGCCGAAATGCTTTCCGCCGGTCTCGACCGTCAGGCGCTATTTTTACGCCTGGCGTGATACCGGGTTGTTCGAGGTCATGAATACGGTGCTGGTCATGACCCTGCGCGAGATCGAGGGGCGTGAAGCCTCCCCGAGCGCGGGCGTGATTGACAGCCAGTCGGTGAAAACTACGGAAAGCGGCGGGCTTTCGGGCTATGACGCGGGCAAGAAGGTCAAGGGCCGCAAGCGCCATATCGTGACTGATACCTGCGGCTTCCTGATCTTTCTCCTCGTTCATGCCGCCGACATCCAGGACCGTGATGGGGCGGTTGATGTCCTGGCGGCAATACGCAGGCGCTTTCCCTGGCTGCGCCACATCTTCGCTGATGGCGGCTATGCTGGCGACAAATTGCGATCCGCGCTCGCCTCCATGGGAAAATGGACGATCGAAATCATCAGGCGGTCCGATACGGCGAAGGGCTTTCAGATCCTGCCGCGCCGCTGGGTGGTTGAACGGACATTCGCCTGGCTGGGACGGTGCAGGCGGCTCGCCAAAGATTGGGAAAAGTCCATTGCTTCCTCAACCGCATGGACATTGATCGCCTCGATCCGCATGCTCACACGACGGACAGCAAGGCATTATCAAGCTTGAAAAACTTTCGGATCGGGCTCTTATAC
>NZ_BCTP01000132.1 GCF_001571345.1 Komagataeibacter xylinus NBRC 15237
GAAGGAAAGCACTATGTCCGGATCTCGGATTTTATGGGGGCAGGTGAGCGTCGTCCTGCTCATGATCATCATATCATGGTGGATGGCGACGCAATGGGTGGCGTGGAAACTGGGCTTTCTGCCCCAGCTTGGTCCGCCTCGGATCACGCTTGCGCATCATTGGCCCGTCTACTGTAAGCATCCGACGAGGACCACAGGCATGCGTCAGGCCGCCTGTGTATGATTGGCGTGACGGGTGTTTTTCCAATTCCAGGGAAGCAGGTCGGGGAGCCGGGAGACGGGAATATCGTTGATCCGTCCGATGACGTCAGCCGGCCAGGCGTGGGGATCGACATCATTGAGTTTCGCAGTGACGGTCAGGGAATACATGGCAGCCGCGGTCCGAACCCGCGAACAGCCAGGCCTTGCGTCCTACGGCGATGCCACGAAGGCTCCGTTCTGCCGCATTATTGGTCAGGCAGATCCGGTCATCATGGAGGAACGCCGCGAAGGTATCCGGTCGTCTGAGGATGTAGGCCATGGCCTGCGCGACGGGTGATTTTCCGGACATGCGGCTGCAACTGTCACGCATCCATTCCATCAGGTTTTCCACGATGGGCGCGCTGAACTGCTGCCGCAGCACGGCACCATTGATGGTCCGTTCCACCTCGAACAGGCAGTCGATCCGCCTTACGGCTTCCACGGCAAGAGGTGCCCTGCCCAGTTCGGCCAGCCGGAACAGGCCGCGTCGGGCATGCGCCCAGCAGCCCGCCAGCGTGACGGGCGCAGGCTGCCGTTCCGGCTTTGCCAGGGCATTGTAGCCGGCGTAGGCATCAGCCTGCACGATGCCACTCCAGCCATCAAGGTGAGTGGCAGGAGGCGCCGGGCCGCCAAAGGGGCGGTCATCGCGTAAGCACTCGGCGACTGACGCCTTCCTGAATATTTCTATTGT
>NZ_BCTP01000133.1 GCF_001571345.1 Komagataeibacter xylinus NBRC 15237
CATACCCTGCGGCACAGCTTTGCCACGCACCTGCTTGAGGATGGTGTCGATGTCCGCGTGATCCAGGTTCTGCTGGGTCATTCCCGCCTGGAGACCACGGCCCTTTATACAAAAGTTGCGACACGGACCGTGCGGGCCGTCATCAGTCCGCTCGACAGGCTGGGCATGCTGGCGACAACGCAGGCGAGGCCCGACGGCTGATCCCCGGGCGGGGGCGGTCATGTCCGCCTCCCTCGAACTGGGGGACATCTTCCGGGCTGCCGGCCCTGCCTGGCGGTCAGCCCATGCCGGCCGTCTCCCCCTGCAGCAGCTCAAGGTCATGTCGGCGATCGAACACTGTCGCACGGCGGCCCTTGGTGGTCATGTCGCGGCCTGCGGGGACTGTGGACACTGGCGGATCGCCTATAACAGCTGCCGCAACCGTCATTGTCCGCGCTGTCAGGGGAACGCCGCGCGGACATGGCTGGCCGAGCGGGAGGCCGATCTGCTGCCGGTCGGGTATTTCCATGTCGTCTTCACCCTACCGGCGCGGATCGCCGACATCGCGCTCCAGAACAAGGCCGTTCTCTACGCCCTGCTGTTCCAGGCCGCCTCGGAGACGATGATGACGATCGCCGCCGATCCCCGGCATCTGGGTGCCCGCATCGGCATCACCGCCGTGCTGCACAGCTGGGGGTCGGCGCTGACCCACCATCCCCATGTGCACATGATCGTGCCGGGTGGCGGTCTCTCGCCCGATGGCCAGCGCTGGATCTCGTCACGCCCTGCCTTCCTGCTGCCCGTTCGCGTGCTGGGCAAGCTGTTTCGCCGTCTGTTCCTCACCCGGCTGCTCGCACTTTTCGATGCCGACCGGCTGGTCTTCCGGGGGCAGCTTGCCCCTCTCGCAGACCGTCGTACCTTTCTGCGGTATCTGGCCCC
>NZ_BCTP01000134.1 GCF_001571345.1 Komagataeibacter xylinus NBRC 15237
GAGCCTGAATCAGAAAGCGGTTTGATTGATTTTTCGCAGAACTCTGCGGATATGGGCAATCATCAACCACGCGTGGGATGAAGAGATTGTTGCCTCGACATCCTTCGTGAGGCGACGGCAGCGTCCGAGCCATGCAAAGCTGCGCTCCACGATCCAGCGTTTGGGCAGGACGACGAAGCCTTCGGCCCGATCGCTACGCTTGACGATCTCGATCGTCCATCGGCCGAGTTCAGCCAGCGCACCACGCAACTTCTCGCCGGCATACCCGCCGTCACCGATCAGATGGCGAAGCCAGGGAAACAATGAGCGTATTCTGGTCGCTACCAGCGGCGCGCCATCACGATCCTGAATGTCGGCGGGATGCACGACGGCTGCCACGACATGACCCAGCGTATCGGTCGTGATATGCCGCTTGCGGCCCCTGATCTTCTTGCCCGCGTCATAACCGCGTGGACCGCCGTTTTCAGCAGTTTTAACCGACTGGCTGTCAATAATGCCTACCGAAGGCGTGGCGTCTCGCCCGTCCTGCTCACGCGACAGGATCACGAGAATATGGTTTATCGCTTCCCATCGTCCCTCGCGGATCCAACGGTAGAAATAGCCCTGCACGGTCGTGAAGGCGGGAAAATGACGAGGCAATTGTCGCCACTGGCAACCCGTAGTGACGATATAGAGGATCGCCTCCATGACCCGGCGCAAATCCGTACGTCGTGGTCTCCCCAGTCGTTTCTTCTCGGGCATCAAAGGCGCAATCAGCGCCCACTCCGCATCGCGAAGGTCGCTTGCATACTCCAGGTCGTCCCGGCGATACTGCGCGCGGGTGATTTCAGTCCAGGCCATCTTGATCTCATCAGGTTATCGCAAACCCATGAATCATAATCCACTGAAATCACTCAACTCATTTTCGGTCAGACACT
>NZ_BCTP01000135.1 GCF_001571345.1 Komagataeibacter xylinus NBRC 15237
AGAGCCTGAATCAGAAAGCGGTTTGATTGATTTTTCGCAGAATTCTGCGGATATGGGCAATCATCAACCACGCGTGGGATGACGAGATTGTTGCCTCGACATCCTTCGTGAGGCGACGGCAACGTCCGAGCCATGCAAAGCTACGCTCCACGATCCAGCGTTTGGGCAGGACGACGAAGCCTTCGGCCCGATCGCTACGTTTGACGATCTCGATCGTCCATCGGCCGAGTTCAGCCAGCGCACCACGCAACTTCTCGCCAGCATATCCCCCGTCACCGATCAGATGGCGAAGCCAGGGAAACAATGAGCGTATCCTGACCGCTACCAGCGGCGCACCATCACGATCCTGAATGTCGGCGGGATGTACAACAGCCGCCACGACATGACCCAGCGTGTCGGTCGCGATATGCCGCTTGCGTCCCTTGATCTTCTTGCCCGCGTCATAACCGCGTGGGCCGCCATTTTCAGCGGTTTTAACCGACTGGCTGTCAATAATGCCCACTGAAGGCGTGGCGTCTCGCCCGTCCTGCTCACGCGACAGGATCACGAGAATATGGTTCATGGCTTCCCATCTTCCCTCGCGGATCCAACGGTAGAAATAGCCCTGTACGGTCGTGAAGGCCGGAAAGTGCCGGGGCAACTGCCGCCATTGGCAACCGGTCGTGACGATATAGAGGATCGCCTCCATGACCCGGCGCAAATCCGTACGTCGTGGTCTGCCCAGCCGTTTCTTCTCGGGCATCAGCGGCGCAATCAGCGCCCACTCCGCATCGCGCAGGTCGCTTGCATATTCCAGGTCGTCCCTTTGATACTGCGCTCGGGTGATTTCAGTCCAGGCCATCTTGATCTCATCAGGTTATCGCAAACCCATGAATCATAACCCGCTGAAATCACTCAACTCATTTTCGGTCAGAC
>NZ_BCTP01000136.1 GCF_001571345.1 Komagataeibacter xylinus NBRC 15237
TTGACAATGCCTTGCTGTCCGTCGTGTGAGCATGCGGATCGAGGCGATCAATGTCCATGCGGTTGAGGACGCAATGGATTGTTCCCAATCTTTGGCGAGCCGCCTGCACCGTCCCAGCCAGGCGAATGTCCGTTCAACCACCCAGCGGCGCGGCAGGATCTGAAAGCCTTTCACCGTATCGGACCGCCTGATGATTTCGACCGTCCATTTTCCCATGGAGGCGAGCGCGGATCGCAATTTCTCGCCAGCATAGCCGCCATCAGCGAAGATGTGGCGCAGCCAGGGAAAGCGCCTGCGTATTGCCGCCAGGACATCAACGGCCCCATCACGATCCTGGATATCGGCGGCATGAACGAGGAGAAAGATCAGGAAGCCGCAGGTATCAGTCACGATATGGCGCTTGCGGCCCTTGACCTTCTTGCCCGCGTCATAGCCCGAAAGCCCGCCGCTTTCCGTAGTTTTCACCGACTGGCTGTCAATCACGCCCGCGCTCGGGGAGGCTTCACGCCCCTCGATCTCGCGCAGGCTCATGACCAGCACCGTATTCATGACCTCGAACAGCCCGGTATCACGCCAGGCGTAAAAATAGCGCCTGACGGTCGAGACCGGCGGAAAGCATTTCGGCAGCAGGCGCCACGCGCACCCGGCCGAGGCTATGTAGAGCATCGCGTTGACCACCTCGCGCATATCCGTCGTGCGAGGGCGACCGCCCCGTTTCGCAGGGGGCACAAATGGCATGATCAAAGCCCATTCCCCGTCCATCATATCCGATGGATATCGCAGTCCTTCCCGGCTATGTTCACGTCGGGCAATACCAGTCCATGTCACCATTCACTCCATCTCTTCGTAAAGACGGATGAATCACAACAGGCTGGTATTGTTCAAAAACTTTCGGATCAGGCTC
>NZ_BCTP01000137.1 GCF_001571345.1 Komagataeibacter xylinus NBRC 15237
TCAGCGTGAACATCGGCGCAAGTTCATGCAGCGTCTGCGTATCGACTTTCGGAAACTCGGCCTTGCCCCGTTTTTTCCGCAGAGCCCTGTAAAGGTTCGCAGCCAGTTCTTCGCAGGCACCCCGTGAATAGGCGAGCAGCCCGCCTGCCAGAATGGTCTTTCCATCGGACGGCACGAGACGTGCTGCAATCCGGTCCCACTGTTCCAGTGTCCGGGTGGCCGTGCCTTCATGCACCAGAACCGGATCACCACCCCGCAGCAGGTCTCGCGCCATCAGGCTCTGGCCGGGTCTGATGTCCGAGACTTCATACAGGCTCATGACCGAAGCCTTGAGGGCACGCATGTAGGCGCTGTTACGTGGCCCTTCCTTCCAGCCCCGACGCTTGAGGTAAACGTCGACGAAGTTCCGGCCATCATCCCAGTCCTGCCCGAGAAAATCCTCGAAGGCGCAGCCCCATAGCGTCATGGCGACGTCGGGACCGATCATCTCCGCCAGATCCTCGAAGGAGATGTCGCCCGCTTCCAGCGCCGGACCGATGTGATCGGCGAGCACTTCGCCAAAACACTCCTGCCAGTCCTCCTGACCGAGATAACGGATCAGTCCCGTGAGTTCGTCTGCGGCCATGGCTGCTCCTGCGTCTCCTGATACGGACAGCAGAGGGGCAGACTGTCCTGACTCGACAAGCCTGGAATGATACCCCGAAACAGGCGACAGGGTGCCCCGCTCTTAAATCACGCATTTGTGAAAGTGGACAAAAATGCGCCCCGGTACCTTTTCGTCTGTTTCCTATGTGTTTCCTGCAGGGAATTTTAGGCAACAAAAAACCCGCCTGTTTAGGG
>NZ_BCTP01000138.1 GCF_001571345.1 Komagataeibacter xylinus NBRC 15237
ATGATAGGAGACGCCAAAACGCTCTTCGATGACCCGCTGAAGATCGACCCGACGCCAGCGCACCACGCCGTCCCGGGCACGGTCAGGCCCTGTCGTGACCAGCGCCGATAATTCTGCCAGTTGGTCCGCTGTCAGGCGGCAGACCGACCCGTTGCGCCACCGATCGTGCAAACCATCCGGCCCCGCAGCATTGAACCGGTGCACCCAGTCCCGCAGGGTTTGCCGGTCCATCCCGCCGATCCGCGCCGCTTCGCCCCGGCTGGCACCGTCGCGCACCGCAGCCAGAGACAAAAGGCGCCGTGCAACATTCGCATCCCGCGTACGAGAGGCCAGACGCCGTAACGCAGAAGCCGTATAATCCGTCCGTAAGGCAATCGCACCAGCCATTCCCGATCCTCCCTCTCACGACAGAATCAGAACAGGCCCTTCGCGTCACTTCACAGATGAGTCAGAGACAGTAGCCCTTGGTATGACATACTCCTTGCAGAACTGGTCTCCGGACGCCCCATAGCGACAGATACAGGTTATAGGCTGGTGCTCCATACCGTTGCCGCTAGAGGTGTGCTGTCGTGGTATTGCCGGGCGCGCGCCAAGTGGGCGGGTAATGTCATGATGCCCGATTGCGAAGCGATCATAGCCAGTATCAGCGCCACTCCAGATCACGTACCGTCTCCAGTTGTCTCCGGTAATCGAGAGCGTAGAGTCCTCCGGCTTACCAAGATCGTCGCACACAGATTTGCCGGGCTTCACGCATACGGGGGGATAGGAGAGCCGAGTAAGGATTTTGTGTTCGAACCGACCAGTCCCATCACGGTCTTCGAAGGT
>NZ_BCTP01000139.1 GCF_001571345.1 Komagataeibacter xylinus NBRC 15237
CTAGGGCCTGTTAGGCCTTGATATAGTCTGCTGTAGCAGCGATGAGGATGACAGAGAGGAAGGATGCCGCGGTTTTCTCATATCGGGTCGCGACAGCCCGCCACTCCTTGAGCCTTGCCCACAGGTTTTCGACCAGGTGTCGGTGTCTGTAAGCCCATCTGGGACAGGCGACTTCCGGATCATTCTTCCTTGGCGGGATGACCGGACGAGATCCCCGGTCCCAGAGATATTCACGGAATTTGTGCGAGGTATATCCGCGATCACAGACGACATAGGTCGGTGGGCGGGGCAGGTCGTCGAGTAGGACATAAGCGGATGGCAGTTCATGTGCCTGTCCGGGCGACAGTGTAAAGGACAATGCCCGGCCATGTCCATCCGCCGCTACGCAGACCCTGGTGCCAAAGCCTCCACGTGAGCGGCCAAGCGCCTCACGATCCCTGAGGCATCCTCTGTATCCCCCTTTTTGGCGGCCCCGGCCGCCTTGTGATGAGCACGGATCGTCGTGCCATCGAGAAAGACCATACCTAATTCCGGGTCCGCGCCTCTTACCTTTTCAAAAGAGACGCTGCCACACCCCAAGCTTCGACCAGCGAATGAACAATTGTGCGGCAATCCACCAGGGGCCAAACTCAGGCGGAAGGGCGCGCCATTTCGCGCCATTCTGATGGCGCCAGAAAATCGCGGAGATCGTTCGTCGAAGGTTCTTCGGTGGGGTCTTCCCCTTCGGACGGACTTCTTCGATCAAAGGCTCCCAGACGGACCATGCGGCATCAGAAAAGACAGACTGCATCATGCTCATTATAAACAGCTATGCAGTCC
>NZ_BCTP01000140.1 GCF_001571345.1 Komagataeibacter xylinus NBRC 15237
AATACCGGGTTGAAGACCTTGTCCGTCAGCGGATCATGGGCCTGGCACTGGGCTATGAAGATCTCAATGATCACGATGCCCTGCGGCATGACCAGATCTTTGGTCTGGCCTCGGGCCGTCTGTCAGGAGGTCGGGCCACCTGTGCGGCACTGGCCGGAAAATCCACACTGAACCGGCTGGAGCGCAGTGGCCACAAGGCAGACCGTTACTGCCGCATCATTGCTGATCATGATGCCCTGGCTACCCTGTTCGTGACGCTCTTCATGGACCAGCATGAGCGCGCACCCGCCCGGATCGTTCTGGATGTGGATGCCACCGATGACCGTATCCATGGCCATCAGGAAGGCCGCGCCTTTCATGGATATTACGGCCATAACTGCTATCTGCCGTTATACATCTTCTGCGGGGACCATCTCCTCAGCGCTACCCTGCGCACGGCAGACAGGGACCCGGGGAAGGAAGCACTGGCAGACATCCGCCGGATCGTGGAGCAGATCAGGAGCCGCTGGCCCCGGGTGCGTATCCTGGTGCGTGGGGACAGCGGTTTCGCCCGGGACACTCTGATGACATGGTGCGAAGACAACCACGTTGACTTCCTGTTGGGGCTTGCAGGCAACACCCGCCTGTATGACCGGATTGCCTCTTTGTCCGCTGAGGTTCGTGACGAAGCCGCCACGACAGGCAGAGCGGCGCGCGGTTTCGCCTCCTTTGACTGGATCACAAAGGACAGCTGGACGCGCCGCAGGCGGGTGGTGGCCAAGGCCGAATGGCGCCA
>NZ_BCTP01000141.1 GCF_001571345.1 Komagataeibacter xylinus NBRC 15237
AGGAACGACGCTGCGGTTTTCTCGTATCTGGTTGCAACAGCACGCCACTCCTTGAGACGGGCCCAGAGGTTCTCGACCAGGTGCCGACACCGATAGACCCATCTGGGACAGGCAACCGGCGCATCGCGTCGTTTTGCGGGAATGGCCGGTCGGGCTCCCATGTCCCAGATACGTTCACGGAAGGCGTCCGAGGCATAGCCCTTGTCCGCCACCACCCACAAAGGAATGGCGGGAAGGCTATCAAGCATATCTGGAGCCAGCGGCAGTTCATGGGCCTGGCCGGGCGCCAGGGCAAAACCAACAGCCTTTCCATGCCCGTCTGCTATCACGCAGACTTTTGTGCCATAGCCGCCGCGAGAGCGGCCAAGTGCTTCACGATGGTCTCGCTCTTCAAAAGAGCCCCCTTTTTTGGGGCTCCCGCCGCCTTGTGGTGAGCTCTGATATTCGTGCCATCCAGAAAAGTCATGCCGAGTGCTACTCCCTGTTGTTCCTGAACCAGTGCGAGCAGGCGTTCCCACACACCCAGCTTCGCCCAGCGGATGAAAAGCTGGGCCGCTCGCCACCACGGCCCCAGTTCAGCGGGGATGCTCCGCCATTTCGCGCCATTCTCATGACGCCAGAAAATTGCTGCTATCGTACGCCGCAGATCATGGGGCGGCGTCTTGCCCCTTGGGCGAACCGCCTCAATCAGAGGTTCCCAGATCGCCCATGTCTCGTCCGTAAAGGTGCCTGTTCTGTCTCCTTCTTCCATCCCTA
>NZ_BCTP01000142.1 GCF_001571345.1 Komagataeibacter xylinus NBRC 15237
GTTCCATCGACAGCACGGTGTCGGCAAAGGATGGCGCGTCCGCTGGCGTGGCGACAACGCCGGTTGTCACGATCAGCTGGCTGCCTTCGGCGCAGACCACGGCCTGGGCATTGTAAGCCTGCCGGAACTCGTGGGCGTCCGAACGCCGCATGAGGCGGCTGTCGGGATCGGTCAGACTGATCTGCCGGTCGGGTGGTGGTTCATCATCCGGCGGTTTCGGCGCCTGGCCGCGACGCCCTGTTTTTGCGTCATGCACCGCCTTCTTTTTCTCGTATGCCGGTCGCGCCGCCTCGGCCTGCGCCTTCGCATCTGCTTCCAGCCGGGCGCAGGCTTCGTCCAGCTTCGCTTTCAGCGTTTCCCGTCGGGCAAGCTCTTCTGGCAGGGCCTGCGGATCTCTGTCTGTGGCATCCGCGTGCTCCGCCTGGTCCATCAGTTTCGCGATATCCACCGCCAGCTGTTCGCGCAGCGCCCTGATCCGGTCGTAGCGCAGGGAACGGTATTTCGATGCGTCAGCATCGATTTTCGTGCCGTCGATCGACACCACGCCCAGACGCAGCAGGCCTGTCTCGCGCGCCACAAGCAGGACCTGTGCAAATGCAGCTTCAATGGCGCCCCTGTTCGTCCGGCGGAAGGTCGCAATCGTATCATGATCCGGATGCAGGTTCGCCGCCACGAAGCGCACCCCGATGTCGCGATATGTCGCCCGCTCGATCCGGCGTGAGGAAAAAATCCCG
>NZ_BCTP01000143.1 GCF_001571345.1 Komagataeibacter xylinus NBRC 15237
TCGACGCGGATTTCTCACACTTGAGGCAATTTCGGGTCATTTTGTAGAATTCAGTCATCCCACAGGAGCCCGATCTGGAATATTGACGATATTCTGCTTCTGGCGGCGGGTTCTGAACGCAGTGAGGGTGTCACGGCCTGAGAAGGCAGTGTTGGTGGAAGCTATGTGGTCTGTGCACTGTCTGTTTCTTCAGATGGCCTGCCGGAGCCTTCGCAATCGTGCATGAGCGAGGGCGAATTCATGCTGACAGGGGAACATGTCCGGCATGGAGAGGACAATCCGACGGACGCTGAGCGTGACACGTGTCGCGATTTTGAGCAGTCGTGCGCGGATGGTGCCACAGGTCGCCTTCTCCAGAGAGGTCTGCCCAAGGGCCATCTTTTGCAGAGCGGTGAGCAGGACATAGGCTGCGGCCGAGAACCACAGCCGGAGCTGGTTGGCGCGGATGGTATGGGAGGATGTCCTGTCTGAGAACAGATCCAGCTGGCATTCCTTGATGCGGTTTTCCATATCCCCGCGTGCGCAGTAAATCTGTTCGTAGAGATGGCGGGGGTCGGACATTCCCTGCGGTAGCGTGGTGACAATAAAGCGATGATAGCGGTTGCCGTGGCGCCATTCGGCCTTGGCCACCACCCGCCTGCGGCGCGTCCAGCTGTCCTTTGTGATCCAGTCAAAGGAGGCGAAACCGCGCGCAGCTCTG
>NZ_BCTP01000144.1 GCF_001571345.1 Komagataeibacter xylinus NBRC 15237
ACGCGGATTTCTCACATTTTGTCTGAAGAGTGTTATTCTCTGTTCTGAGAGCTGTGTCCTGTGCGTCTGATCTGGAATGACAACGGCATTTTGCCTCTGGAGGCAGATTCTGGACGCAGTTGGGGTCTTAGCGCCTGAGAAGGCGGTGATGGCTGTGAGTATGTGGTCTGTGCACTGTCTGTTTCGTCAGGAAGCCTGGCGGAGCCTTCGCAATCGTGCATGAGCGAGGGCGAATTCGTGCTGGCAAGGGAATATATCGGGCATGGACAGGACAATTCGACGCACGCTGACCTTTACGACTGTCGCGATTTTGAGCAGTCGTGCGCGGATGGTGCCACAGGTCGCCTTCTCCAGAGAGGTCTGCCCAAGGGCCATCTTTTGCAGAGCGGTGAGCAGGACATAGGCTGCGGCCGAGAACCACAGCCGGAGCTGGTTGGCGCGGATGGTATGGGAGGATGTCCTGTCTGAGAACAGATCCAGCTGGCATTCCTTGATGCGGTTTTCCATATCCCCGCGTGCGCAGTAAATCTGTTCGTAGAGATGGCGGGGGTCGGACATTCCCTGCGGTAGCGTGGTGACAATAAAGCGATGATAGCGGTTGCCGTGGCGCCATTCGGCCTTGGCCACCACCCGCCTGCGGCGCGTCCAGCTGTCCTTTGTGATCCAGTCAAAGGAGGCGAAACCGCGCGCCGCTTTG
>NZ_BCTP01000145.1 GCF_001571345.1 Komagataeibacter xylinus NBRC 15237
CAGAGCTGCGCGCGGTTTCGCCTCCTTTGACTGGATCACAAAGGACAGCTGGACGCGCCGCAGGCGGGTGGTGACCAAGGCCGAATGGCGCCACGGCAACCGCTATCATCGCTTTATTGTCACCACGCTACCGCAGGGAATGTCCGACCCCCGCCATCTCTACGAACAGATTTACTGCGCACGCGGGGATATGGAAAACCGCATCAAGGAATGCCAGCTGGATCTGTTCTCAGACAGAACATCCTCCCATACCATCCGGGCCAACCAGCTCCGGCTGTGGTTCTCGGCCGCAGCCTATGTCCTGCTCACCGCTCTGCAAAAGATGGCCCTTGGGCAGACCTCTCTGGAGAAGGCGACCTGTGGCACCATACGCGCACGACTGCTCAAAATCGCAACAGTCGTAAAGGTCAGCGTGCGTCGAATTGTCCTGTCCATGCCCGATATATTCCCTTGCCAGCACGAATTCGCCCTCGCTCATGCACGATTGCGAAGGCTCCGCCAGGCTTCCTGACGAAACAGACAGAGCATAGGCCACATACTCACAGCCATCACCGCCTTCTCAGGCGCTAAGACCCCAACTGCGTCCAGAATCTGCCTCCAGAGGCAAAATGCCGTTGTCATTCCAGATCAGACGCACAGGACACAGCTCTCAGAACAGAGAATAACACTCTTCAGACAAAATGTGAGAAATCCGC
>NZ_BCTP01000146.1 GCF_001571345.1 Komagataeibacter xylinus NBRC 15237
GCGGCACGCCACCGAGCACGCGGAAGGCCTCGGTAAGCGCATCGAAAAGCATCTCGTGGGTCTGCAGGGGATAGGCCTTGAGTATGAAGGCCCGGCTGAAGGACAGTTTGGTGTGGGCAACCTGCAGCTTGACGCGATGCCCGGCAATTATCGCCCAGTCCTCGCCCCAGTCGAACTGGAAGGCTTCCCCGGGCTGGAAGCACAGGGGCACGAAAACACCCCGACCCGTTGTCTGGCGTGCCTGGCGCTGTTCGTGTTTCCACTGCCGGATGAAAGCGGCCACCCGTCCGTAGGACCCATCATAACCCAGCGCCACAAGGTCTTCATGCAGTCGTCGCGCCGTGCGCCGGTTCTTGCGGGGGCGAGCGGCTTCCAGGACCAGCCATCCCCTCAGCCTGTCAGCAAACGGGTCCAGTCGGCTGGGACGTTCGGGAACCTGAAACCGTGGTTCAATACTCTGTGCCCGGAGATATTTCCGGATCGTATTGCGTGACAGTCCCGTCCGGCGTTCGATCTCGCGGATCGGAAGATGATCCCGGCAGTGCCACCGACGGATCACACTCAGAAGCTCCATGTCAATCACTCCTCAAACCCCCAGCAGATGCTGCCGGGGAGTGTGAAGGCATGGGTCAAATCTCGATGAAAATTTCCGCCCTACCCGGGTCAGTTCTCAGTGAAAATCAACA
>NZ_BCTP01000147.1 GCF_001571345.1 Komagataeibacter xylinus NBRC 15237
CAACGGCCCGGGGCCGGGTGCCCCGTTTCGCCCACCGTCGGGTCAGCTTCGTTTTCTGGCCGATCCGCGCCTCGTCAGACCACCAGATTTCGATATCTTTTCCGGGATGTCTGGACCTGATCGCCGCCATGACACCGGGGAACTCTTTTTAAAAATGTCCTGGGCTTCTGTATCCTGGCGATAGTGCCGTGGCCGGGCTGTCAGCAGGCGGAACCCCTCGCGGCGTATGATCTGACCCAGACGCGTTTCCGACAGGCTGACGCCATAGGTCTCATGCAGCCACCCGCAGAGATCACACAGTCGCCAGCGGACAACACCATGCACCGCAGGGATGGGTCTTTCTTCGAGCCGGGTTTTCAGGGCAGACAGCATCTCCTGTGTCAGGCGGGCTTTCTGTCCCCCGCCATGACGATCCACAAGGCCATCCGGGCCATCCGCATTGAAACGCAGCACCCAGTCACGGATACTCTGACGGTCTGTCCCCGCAAGCAGGGCCGCCTCGCCGCGCGAGGCGCCATCATAAATCGCCGCAAGCGCCAACAGGCGACGCGACTGACCCGCATGCCGGCTTCTGCGCGCAAGGCGTCGCAACTCCGAACTATCATGATCGTCACGCAGGGATAGAGGGCTGCCCATCCAGAATGCCTCCTTCAGAGAATGGTCTGCATCCT
>NZ_BCTP01000148.1 GCF_001571345.1 Komagataeibacter xylinus NBRC 15237
GGGAAACCAATACGGCCTCAAGCGTTTGGGCTGATACAGCTTATCGCTCGAAAGCGAATGAGGACTTCATGGACAAAGAGGGTTTTGTCTCAAAGGTTCACAGAAAAAAGCCGCATCTCAAGCCTATGCCCCGACATATCCAGAAATCGAATGCTGGAAAGTCCGTGATCCGATCGCGCGTCGAGCACGTCTTTGCCGACCAGAAATCAAAGACGGGATTGTTCATCCGAACTGTCGGTATCAGTCGAGCCACCATGAGGATCGGGCTCGCCAATATCGTCTATAATATGCGCCGCCTCCTCTTCCTCGAAAGATTGAACGCGAGCGCATAGCCATCCAGCGAGAGACAACTCCCAATCTGCTCAAAACGCAGACTGGACGCCATCGCAAAAACCGTCAATCAAATCGCCAAAACCCAGAAATTACCGGCCAAGCACATCAATCAAGGGTTCTTCGATCCCTCCACCTGCAAGTCGATCAGTCCGTCAATCAGATCCTTCCGAGCCGCGATGTAACCACATCTTACTGAGGCAGACAGGGTCTTTGAAAAACTGCCTATGCGGATGACATGTTCCAGCCCGTCCATCACAGCCAGACGGGGCGATGGCATAGGCTCAAAATCTGTAAAGATATCGTCTTC
>NZ_BCTP01000149.1 GCF_001571345.1 Komagataeibacter xylinus NBRC 15237
ACGGATATGCGCAAGGGCATATCGGGGCTGGCCGCACTTGCACAGGACAGGCTGCGTCAGGACCCGACATCGGGCGCTCTCTTCGCCTTTCGCGGTCGCCGGGGGGACAGGATCAAGCTTCTGACGTGGGACGGTCAGGGGTTCTGCCTTTATTACAAGGTGCTCGAGACCGGACGTTTTCCGTGGCCCTCCCCGGCAGATGGCGTTGCCCGCCTGACAGCCGCACAGATGGCCATGCTCTGGGAAGGAATCGACTGGAGACGGCCATCCTGGTCGGCGCCCCCCTCTCGCGTAGCCTGATTTTTTTTCGTTATTTCTGTCGCGGATTTCTTTGTTTTCTGGCAGTTTTCCGCTATTATCCAGAGATGGAGCGACACTCTGGCCCCCTGCCTGATGATCTGGAGACCCTCAAGGGCATCATCATGGCCCAGCAGGGCGAGATCGTGCGGCTGTCGGCGTCGGCCCGGGCCTATGATGCCCTTGTCCAGTCGCTCAGGATCCGGATCGCTCGCCTGCAGAAACAGAAATTCGGGGCCAGTTCAGAAAAGATCGAGCGTGAGACTGAACAACTCGAACTGCTCCTCGAAGATGTGGAAAT
>NZ_BCTP01000150.1 GCF_001571345.1 Komagataeibacter xylinus NBRC 15237
GGTATAACCCCGCAGGCCAGATAGACACGCACACCGTTGCCCACGCCAATCATGCCGTCTCCGCGATCCGGATGACCCGTGCCAGAAGCTCTTCTGCAGGATGTCCCGTCACCCTGATACAACGGCCATTGCGCAGCACAATGGCCAACTCGTCAGTATCATCGCCAGACGTCACCGCCGGTGCATTGTAAGCTCCCGGCGACTGACGCCTTGCTGAATACTTCTGGTCTGGTTCAGCTATGAAGCATGAGCGATTTAAGAGATAGGGACGCGGTACTACCTGCGAGTGTCGCAGGTAGTACCGCAGAGAGGCTCCAAAGGAGCGGTAGAGAGACATGCGAGCGGGACAGGCTGGCGGGCGCCTCGCGGATCGAGATCGTTTCGGATCGCCGCCGCTGGCACGCCCCTGAATTTCGCGCGCGAGTGGTCATCGCGTCCTACGAGAGCCGACGCCCCATAAGGGAGGTGGCTGCACAGTATGGGATCCATCCCAGTCTGGTGTTTCGCTGGCGGCGAGAGGCTCGGGCCAAAGCGCAGGCCAAAGGCGGGACATCGTTCATACCTGTCATGGTGGCCCCGGTCCCCGAGCCGCCGCC
>NZ_BCTP01000151.1 GCF_001571345.1 Komagataeibacter xylinus NBRC 15237
CCTGACGAGCTACCGGGCTGCTCCACCCCGCGTTTGTGGGGGAGACTGGAAGACCTGGCGGCGACCGACTTTCCCGTGCCTTAAGGCACAGTATCATGGGCGCTGGGGGTTTTCACGGCCGAGTTCGGGATGGGATCGGGTGGATCATTCCCCGCCATGGCCACCAGGTCATCGAGTCTCCCCTGATATGGGGTTGGACTGGATGTGGATGGGTTGGTGTGTATGTTTATGTATTGAGAGTGGATGACTGCTGTGCATGTATGTTGCCCTTTTGAGGGGGCGATGGAATGAGCCTATTGGGCGATTAGGACCAGTCAGCTGCACGCATTACTGCGCTTCCACACCTGGCCTATTGACGTGATGGTCTATCACGGCCCTTGGGGAGACCTTGTTTTGAGGTGGGTTTCCCGCTTAGATGCTTTCAGCGGTTATCCCGTCCACACTTAGCTACCCGGCTGTGCCGCTGGCGCGACAACCGGTGCACCAGAGGTATGTTCATCCCGGTCCTCTCGTACTAGGGACAAATCCTCTCAAGTCTCCAACACCCACGGCAGATAGGGACCGAACTGTCTCACGACGTTCTAAACCCAGCTCA
>NZ_BCTP01000152.1 GCF_001571345.1 Komagataeibacter xylinus NBRC 15237
GGAGGGATCGAAGAACCCTTGATTGATGTGCTTGGCCGGTAATTTCTGGGTTTTGGCGATTTGATTGACGATTTTTGCGATGGCGTCCAGTCTGCGTTTTGAGCAGATTGGGAGTTGTCTCTCGCTGGATGGCTATGCGCTCGCGTTCAATCTTTCGAGGAAGAGGAGGCGGCGCATATTGTAGACGATATTGGCGAGCCCGATCCTCATGGTGGCTCGACTGATACCGACAGTCCGGACAAACAGCCCCGTCTGTGACTTCTGATCGGCAAAGACATGCTCGACACGCGAGCGGATGACCGACTTTCCAGCATTTGATTTCTGGATATGCCGGGGCATAGGCTTGAGATGCGGCTTTTTGCGATGAACCTTGGAGACAAAGCCCTGCTTTTCCATGAAGTCTTCGTTGGCTTTTGAGCGATAGGCCGTGTCGGCCCAGACACTTGAGGCCGTATTGGTTTTATCCAGAAGCCCCTCTCTCAATCGCGCGCCATCACTGGCAGCGGCATGCGTTGTTTTCCATTTGCGGATGAACCGGTATTTCCGA
>NZ_BCTP01000153.1 GCF_001571345.1 Komagataeibacter xylinus NBRC 15237
GCTGTCCCCACGCACCAGGATACGCACCCGGGGCCAGCGGCTCCTGATCTGCTCCACGATCCGGCGGATGTCTGCCAGTGCTTCCTTCCCCGGATTCCTGTCTGCCGTGCGCAGGGTAGCGCTGAGGAGATGGTCCCCGCAGAAGACATACAGGGGAAGATAGCAGTTATGGCCGTAATATCCATGAAAGGCGCGGCCTTCCTGATGGCCATGGATACGGTCATCGGTGGCATCCACATCCAGAACGATCCGGGCGGGTGCGTGCTCATGCTGGTCAAGGAAGAGCGTGACGAACAGGGTAGCCAGGGCCTCATGATCAGCAATGATCCGACAGTAACGATCTGCCTGCTGCCCACTGCGCTCCAACCGGTTCAGTGTGGATTTTCCGGCCAGTGCCGCACAGTTGGCCCGACCTCCTGACAGACGGCCCGAGGCCAGACCAAAGATCAGGTCATGCCGCAAGGCATCGTGATCATTGAGATCTTCATAGCCCAAAGCCAGCCCC
>NZ_BCTP01000154.1 GCF_001571345.1 Komagataeibacter xylinus NBRC 15237
GGGCCTGGCACTGGGCTATGAAGATCTCAATGATCACGATGCCCTGCGGCATGACCTGATCTTTGGTCTGGCCTCGGGCCGTCTGTCAGGAGGCCGGGCAAACTGCGCAGCATTGGCTGGCAAATCTACACTGAACCGGCTGGAGCGCAGTGGCCACAAGGCAGACCGTTACTGCCGCATCATTGCTGATCATGAGGCACTGGCGGAGCTGTTCGTCACGCTCTACATGGACCGGCATGATCGGGCTCCTGCCCGGATCGTTCTGGACGTGGACGCGACCGATGATCGTATCCATGGCCATCAGGAAGGCCGGGCCTTTCATGGGTATTACGGCCATAACTGCTATCTGCCGCTATACATCTTCTGCGGGGATCATCTCCTCAGCGCTACCCTGCGCACGGCAGACAGGGACCCGGGGAAGGAAGTGCTGGCTGACATCCGCCGGATTGTGCAGCAGATCAGGAACCGCTGGCCCAGGGTGCGTATTCTGGTGCGCGGGGACAGC
>NZ_BCTP01000155.1 GCF_001571345.1 Komagataeibacter xylinus NBRC 15237
GGGCCTGGCACTGGGCTATGAAGACCTTAATGACCATGACGCTTTACGTCATGATCCTGTCATGGGTCTGGTATCGGGACGTCTGTCAGGAAGCCGGGCGAACTGTGCGGCACTGGCAGGAAAATCCACGCTGAACCGGCTGGAGCGCAGTGGCCACAAGGCAGATCGTTACTGCCGCATCATTGCTGATCATGAGGTCCTGGCTACCCTGTTCGTGACGCTCTTCATGGACCAGCATGAGCGCGCACCCGCCCGGATCGTTCTGGATGTGGATGCCACCGATGACCGTATCCATGGCCATCAGGAAGGCCGTGCCTTTCATGGGTATTACGGCCATAACTGCTATCTGCCACTATACATCTTCTGCGGGGATCATCTCCTCAGCGCTACCCTGCGCACGGCAGACAGGGACCCGGGGAAGGAAGCACTGGCAGACATCCGCCGGATCGTGGAGCAGATCAGGAGCCGTTGGCCCCGGGTGCGTATCCTGGTGCGTGGGGACAGC
>NZ_BCTP01000156.1 GCF_001571345.1 Komagataeibacter xylinus NBRC 15237
GTAATCGGCCGCTTGAGGCCGCCTTATGCCTGAGGATTGTGACTGGTAACTTACCGTCGTTAACGACGTCGTTATTGACGTCGTTCGGGAGGTAAATATGGCTCAGGAAATCCTGATTGGCGTTGAACGCCGTCGCCGCTGGCCGGACGAACGGAAGCTGGAGATTCTGGCTGAAGTTGGTGTGGACGGGGCAAGTGTATCGGATGTGGCACGTCGGCATGGCCTGACCCGCCAACATCTTTACCAGTGGCGTACTTCATTCCGTCAAAGACTGTCTTCCCCAGATCAGTCTGTGGCGTTTGTTCCTGTTGCTTCCGTGAATGCACCCGCTGTGGCGTCTGGCGATGATACTGACGAGTTGGCCATTGTGCTGCGCAATGGCCGTTGTATCAGGGTGACGGGATATCCTGCAGAAGAGCTTCTGGCACGGGTCATCCGGATCGTGGAGACGGCATGATTGGCGTGGGCAATGGTGTGCGTGTCTATCTGGCCTGCGGGGTG